>NZ_JBIATQ010000015.1:0-70594 GCF_042891955.1 Streptomyces sp. NPDC001843
CGCTACGACAAGCAACCCGGCCGCTACCGCGCAGCGATCACCCTGGCCAGCACACTCATCTGGCTCGACACATGATCGGCAAGACGTTCCCTAGCGCCGCGCGAGCTCCGACCGCTTGTACGAGTAGCCGAAGTAGATCACGCAGCCGATCAGGAACCACACGGCGAACCGCACCCATGTCTGCCACTGCAGGAACGTGATGAGCCAGAGGGAGAAGACGACTCCCAGCGCCGGAATGACCGGCATCCACGGTGTGCGGAAGCCCCGCGGCAGGTCCGGCTGCCGGTAGCGCAGCACGATCACCGCGGTGCACACCACGACGAACGCCAGCAGGATGCCGATGTTGGTCAGCTCGGCCGCCTCCGCGATCGGGATGAACCCGGCGATGGCGGCCGAGGCGGCCCCGACGATCCAGGTCACCCGGGTCGGCACGTGCCGTGTCGGGTGCGTCTTGGCGAACCACTCGGGCAGGAGTCCGTCGCGGGACATCGCGAACCAGACCCGGGTGACGCCCAGCATGAACGTGAACATCACGGTCAGGATGCCGATGATCGCGCCCACCGCGATCACGTTCGCGAGCCCGCCCAGCCCGACCGACTTGAACGCCGTGGAGAAGCCGCTCTCCGGGTCGATGTGCTTGTAGTTCTGCATGCCGGTCAGCACCAGACAGGCCGCCACGTACAGGATCATCGAGATCACCAGCGAGTAGATGATCGCCTTCGGCATGTGCTTCTGGGCGTCCTTGGACTCCTCGGCCGCCGTCGACATCGCGTCGTACCCGAAGACGGCGAAGAACACGGTCGCCGCACCGGTGAACGCCCCGCTGACCCCGAACGGGAAGAACGGGTGGTAGTTCGCGGTGTTGATGTGGAACACGCCGACCGCGATCACCAGCAGGACCACCAGGACCTTCAGGGCGACCACGAACGTCTCGAAGCGGGCGGCGCTGCGGATGCCGAGGTTGAGCAGCCAGGCGATCAGCAGGCACAGGATCGCCGCGAACAGGTCGACCCGGTGTCCGCTC
This sequence comes from Streptomyces sp. NPDC001843, assembly GCF_042891955.1. Classification (NCBI taxonomy): domain Bacteria; kingdom Bacillati; phylum Actinomycetota; class Actinomycetes; order Kitasatosporales; family Streptomycetaceae; genus Streptomyces; species Streptomyces sp. NPDC001843. The sequence goes on from NZ_JBIATQ010000015.1 coordinate 1,025, forward strand.
CCGGTGCCGGGCGCGCCCAGCATCCAGGCGGGCAGGTTGGCGCCCAACTGCTCGACCAGGAAGCTGAAGTACCCGGAGATGCCGATCGCGACCACCGCCACGATCGCGGTGTACTCCAGCAGCAGGTCCCAGCCGATGAACCATCCCGGGAACTCACCGAGCACCGCGTAGCCGTAGGTGTAGGCCGACCCCGCCTTCGGGATCAGCCCCGCGAACTCGGCGTACGACAGTGCGGCGCACGCGCTGGCCAGCCCGGCGATGAGGAAGGAGACCAGGACCGCGGGCCCCGCCGTGCCGTTGGCGACCGTGCCGGCCAGGGTGAAGATGCCCGCACCGATGATGCCGCCCACGCCGATCGCGGTGAGCTGCCCCAGTCCGAGCGATTTCTCGAGGCGGGGACCCTCGACGTGCTCGGTCTCCTCGATGTGTTCGATGGGTTTGCGGCGGAGAATGCCCTCACCCGTGCGCAGCCTGGCCATGCGCCTCACCTCTTCGCCGATCGTAACGGCTGACCGCGGATCATGCTGCTCAGCGTCCGGGTCCGCCCCTCGTGGCGGACGGCGGGGATCGGCGGTCTCGACATGACGGCTTCCCCCTGCCGCCGGATCTACGGCACCACGGTCACCGGCCACCGTCCCGCCTTCACCAGCCGGATCGCCACCGAGCCGACGATGCGGTGGCCGGCCTGTTCCGAGGCGCCGACGACCACGGCGTCCGCCTTGAGGTCGTCCGCCGCCTTCACCAGGCCGTTGAAGGGGTCGCCGCGGAAGGTGTGGAACTCCCAGCGGATGTCGTACAGACCCTTGAGACGCTCCGCCGCGTCCCGGATCTGGGCGACCAGGCCCTCGGCGATCTCGTCGGTCGTGTCCGCCACCGGGACCCCGAGCGCCGCGCTCGCCGACATCACCGGCTGGACGTACACGACGGCGAGCAGGGCGTGCTGCCGCCGCGCGAGACCACCCGCGTAGGCGGCGGCCCGGAGGGAGGGCTCGGAGCCGTCCACGCCGACGACTATGACCTTCGGCCCGTCGGTGCCCCGTTCGAACTGGTGGGCGTGCTGTTCCGTCACGGCCGTCAGGCTATCGGAGCTCCCGACTCCGCCGACCGCCCGGACCGGACGACCGGATGCCCGGTTCCGCGTACGGCTGTGCGCGGCTACGCCGGGCGGGTGCAATCGTGCCGCCGCACCGGTGTCGTTCTGGTGTGCCAACGCCCGCCGGGCGACTGATGAGTCATGACGAAGGACCAGTTGCTCACGCGCCGCCGGGCCCTGCTCGCCGGTGCCGCCGCCGTGGGGGCCGCCGGGACGGCCGGACTGTTCATGGCCCGGACGGGTGGCGGGGAACCCGTACGCGGTGGTGCCGCGCCCGCCGGCGGCCCGCAGGCGCGCGCCGCGCTCAGACCGTCCGCCTACCGTCTGCAGCCCCTGACCGGATACGGACCCCCGCGCGCCCGCCCCAGACCGCTCGCGGTGCGCAGCGAGCCCATCCTCGAGTTCCCAGTACGCGGCCGGACCATGGTACTGACCTTCGACGACGGACCGGACCCCCGCTACACCCCGGACATCCTGGACACCCTGGCGCGCTACGGCGTCCGCGCGATGTTCTTCCTGTGCGGGGAGATGGCCGTCGACAACAAGGAGTTGCTGGCCAGGATGGCCGACGAGGGGCACCTGGTCGGCAACCACACCTGGACCCACCCGTTGCTCACCCAGCTCGGCCGGGCGGAGATCCGCGACGAGATGGAACGCACCAGCGACGTCATCGAGGACGGCTACGGCGAACGCCCCCAGTGGTTCCGCGCGCCCTACGGGGCCTGGAACCGCGCGGCCTTCCAGCTGGGAGCCGAGATGGGCATGGAGCCGCTCGCCTGGACGGTCGACAGCCTCGACTGGACGACTCCCGGCACCGACACCATCGTCGACCGCATCGAGACCGGCGCCGCCCCCGGAGTCGTCGTCCTCTCGCACGACGCCGGGGGCGACCGCTCACAGAGCGTCAAAGCGCTGCGCAGGTACCTGCCGTACCTCCTCGACTCCGGCTACCACCTCACCGTCCCGCGCCGGCGCACCGGTTGACCTCCACGGAGAACGCTCAGTGGACCTCGACGAGGCGGGCGAAGACGACGACGTTGCCGTCGTAGCCGTTCTGCTTGGAGAAGCCTCCGCCGCAGGTGATGACCCGCAGTTCCGGTGTGCCCTTCGAGGCGTAGACGCGGTCGCCGGGGAAGTCCTTCTTCGCGAAGACCTCCACGCCGTAGATCTCGAACACGGCGATCTTCCCGTCGTGGCGAACGACCTCGACCCTGTTGCCCTTCTTCAGGGCCCCGAGTCCGTAGAACACGGCGGGGCCCTGGTTGTTGTCGACGTGGCCCACGATGACGGCGGTGCCCTTTTCCCCGGGGGAGACCGCACCGGTGAACGAGCCGGCCAGGTTGGGGTTCTCCGGAGGCGGCGCGGCGACCCAGCCGTCCGAGTCCAGGCCGACCGGCACGACCGGGGCGTCGACCTGGATCGCGGGGATCCGGACCCGGTCGACCACGGAGAAGGGCAGCGGCGCGGGGGCGGCCGGGAAGGCGCCGGCGCCGACTCCGCTGTCCGCGGCCGCGGCCGACGCGGGCTGCGGCGGCCCCGTGTCGAACTCTCCCGAGCCGTTGCGGATGAGTGCCAGACCGGTCAGCAGGACGAGCGCTATCACGCCCCAGGGGGCGCGCCTCTTCCGCCGCTCCTCCTCTTCGGCCAGTGCGGCCGGGTCGGACGCAGACATTCGCCATCCCCTTTCGACACGGCCGTCACCACGTCCCTCGCGCATGGGAAAACGCTAAGTCCCCCGCGCACCTGCGGCGACGGGGCGACGGGCGAACGGGTGGCCCGAACGGATCCACCGTGCGCCATCCGAGTTGCCGTTCCCAGGAATTTTCTGATGGCCCATGACCTGCAGAATCATCCGATTGTGCGCTCTTCTCCGGGGGTGTTGTCCCACCCGGACGGACCATTCTCGACATGCGGGCGTGTTCCGGTCGTCCGAGGGTCTACACAGGAGGTGCTTTCTCGCCGATCGTCCGGGGACGGAACCCGGAGCGCCTCCCGCGGAGGATCACATGCGCAACTCTCGTGCCACGGCGGCCGTGTGCACCGCGGTCGCCGTCATCGGGCTCGCCGCCCCCGTGGCCGTCGCGGACGGCATGGGCAACGGGGGCGGACCGAGCAGCACCGACCTGGGTGGAGTGAGTGGTGTCGGTGGAGTAGGTGGAGTAGGCGGAGTAGGTGGTGTGGGAGGGGTGGGCGGCGTGGGGGGCGTGGTCGTCGTCCCAGGCCTGGGCAACAACAACTTCCCAGGGAACAACAACTTCCCAGGCAACAACCACTTCCAGGGCAACAACAACCAGGGGAACAATCACTTCCAGGGCAACAACAACCAGGGGAACAATCACTTTCACGGCAACAACAACCAGGGGAACAATCACTTCCACGGCAACAACAACTTTCCGGGCAACGGGAACTTCCCCGGCGACGGGAACTTCCCCGGCAACGGGAACTTCCCAGGTAACGGGAACTTCCCAGGTAACGGCAACGCTTTTCCGGGTAACGGAAACTTCCCCGGCAACGGCAACAATTTTCCGGGTAACGGGAACTTCCCCGGCAACGGCAACGGCAACGGCAACGGCAACAACTTCCCGGGTAACGGCAACCTTGCCGGCAACGGGAACAACTTCCCGGGCAACGGCATCGGCAACGGGGGTGGCAAGGAGAACGACAACAACAACCTGGGCATGCGCAACATCGTCGCCACGCCCGGCGTCGTCGCCCCGGGCGGCCGGCTCACCGTCACAGTCGAAGGGTGCAACGGCGGCACCGTGTCGTCGCGGGCCTTCGCCACCGCCCCGCTGACCCCGCTCGGCAACGGCCTCTCCAGAGGCATCGTGACGAGCAATCGAAACACCCGGCCCGGCACCTTCGACGTCACCGTCAACTGCAACGGCCGCACCCTGACGCGCCCGGGGGCCTTCACGGTCCTCGGCGGGGTGCTGGGCGGTGTCGGCGGCAGCAGCTCCTCCGGGGCGACACCGGCCGACGTCGCCATCGGCGGCGGACTGCTGGCCGCGGCAGCGATCGGCGGCGGCGCGGTCTGGCTGCGCCGGCGGCGCGAGAAGCGGATCTGACCCGGCGCCCCGGCGCTGTCCGCGCGGGCCGGGAGCCGGCCGGGCTGGCCGGGCTGGCCGGCACCCCGGCTCCTCGGGAGTCAGGGGAGCCGGCCCGCCCGGTCACCGCCCGACGTGCGGGAAGAGGTTCAGGAACGGCTCCGCGGACGCCGCGATGCCCCGGCTGTAGGGCGCGTCGAAGTCCCAGATCAGGAAGAGCAGAAAGGCGATCAGCGCGGAGAACAGCCCGGCCAGGACCAGCTCGCGTGGCGTACGCCTGATCTGCAGCGCGAAGACCATGCAGATGGTGACCACGGCACCGGTCAGCAGCCCGAACCAGACCACGCCCGGCATGGTCGCCCCGGTCGAGTCGGCCCGGGCGTTGCGCGCCTGGTCGGCGGCGGCCACCTGGTCGAGGAGCGGCTGATAGGCCTGTGCCTGGAAGTCCGTCTTCGGCTGGTAGTCCGTGACGTCCTCGCGGACACGCTGCAGCAGCTCGGTGCCGCGCTCGGTGACGCGGCCGTGGTCGGCCATGGTCTTCCACTCGGTGTTGACGACGTGTCCGACATAGGCGTTGACATCCGCTCGAACACGGTCACGGACATCGGGCGGGTAGACCCGGACCCGCTCGGAGATCTCGTGCAGCGCCTGGGCCTCCGCCTGCACATGGTCCTGGGCGGTGCTGCGCGCCTCCCACACTCCCGCGATGGCCAGGCCCAGGACGATGGCGTACACGACGCCGATCCACATCGTCATGTACTCGATGACGTCCGGGGTCTCGCTGGGGTCCTCGTCCTGCGGTGCCCTGCGATGCCGTACGAGGGTGATGACGATCACCACGGTGCAGGCGGCCAGCATCGCGAGGACGAGAACAAGCCATTCCGACAACGGATCCTCCAGGGTCTCGGCGCGTCAGCGCGGGCGCAGCGCGGCGACGGCGACCACCGCGGGCGCGGTGATGAGCAGTACGTAGGTGACGGGGGACGTGCCGCCGTGCGACGGGTGGTGGGGTGGCTGTGGCCGGTACCGCGGATAGCTCACCGGAGCCGGCGAGGGGCGCGGCGTGGGTTTGGGCCGCGGGGCCGGCTTCGGTGCCGGCGGTGGGGCCGGGGGTGGGGGCGGGGGCGGCGGGAGCAGGTGCGCCGGACTGGGCGCGGGCTTCGGTGGGGGCGGCGCCGGGGCGGGAGGCGGCGGCTTCGGCTTCGGAGTGGTCTTCGGCGGGGGAGGGGGCGGGGGCGGCTTGGTCGGTGTGGGTGTCGGAGCGGGCGTCGGTGTGGGAGCGGGCGTCGGTGTGGGAGCGGGCGTCGGTGTGGGAGTGGGCGTCGGTGTGGGAGTGGGAGTGGGCGGCGGGCAGGGCGGGGGAGTGGGCTCCGGGCAGACAGGCGGCGTCGGCCAGGAGTCCCCGGCGACCGCCGCGGCCTGAACGCCGTCCGGGCCCGTCGAGGCGAACGCACAGGCGTCCGCCGCCGCCGTGCCGACCGGACAGCCCACGAGGCCCCAAGTCACCGCCGCCAGAGCCAACGCCTTCGCGGCACGCGTGAGTCGGGTCGGTTCGGGTCCATGCACGACGGAGATCATGAGGCGCCGCGCGGCCCCTTACGCCGGAGAGGGGACGGATTGCCCCGAAGGGAGGAGAAACGCCGCCGGATGGTTTGGCCGCTTCAGGGGGCCGGTGCGGCCGATGCGCACGTGTGTACGGGACCCCACGGGGGAGTTGCGGACAGGAGACGGGCCGGGGACGCCACAGTCTTCCGAAAGAAATTTGTGCGCCCGTTGAACACTTCAGCCCCTCCCCTCCGTACCCAATGTCGTGCGGCGGCGCAGCAGGCGCTGCAATAACCAGGCGATTATGGGGAGTTAGCGATGAAGACCTCCTGGCGGAGCGCCTCACTGGCGGCGACAGCCGTGTCGATGCTGGCGCTGACGACGGCGTGCGGTCAGGGCAATTCCACCACCCCGTCGTCGGCGGCCCAGAACGTCGGCGCCACGGCACCTGCGACGTCGGGTGGCGTCGGTGCGACGAGCGGCGGAACCGGAACCGGCACCGGTACGGGCGCGGGCGCGGGTACCGGGGCGGGCAACGGCTACGGTGCCGACGGCCAGCAGAGCAGCGCCTCTCCGAGCCCGGCGGAGCCCGCGGGCAAGCTGACCGTGGCCAGCAACCCCGACCTCGGCAAGGTGCTGACCGACGGCGCGGGACTCACCCTCTACCGCTTCGACAAGGACACCGCCAACCCGCCGAAGTCCAACTGTGAGGGCGACTGCGCCACCACCTGGCCGCCGGTCCCCGCGGACGACGCCGAGGCCGGCTCCGGCATCGACAAGGCGCTGCTGGGCGAGGTCACCCGCCCCGACGGCACCAAGCAGCTGACCATCGGCGGCTGGCCGGCCTACCGTTACGCCAAGGACGTCAACGCCGGTGACGTCAACGGCCAGGGCGTGGGCGGCAAGTGGTTCGCACTGGCCCCCGACGGCAAGAAGGCCACCCTCTCGAGCCTGCCCGGACTGTCGGTCCGCAAGGACGCCAAGCTCGGCGACATCATCGTCGACAAGAACGGCATGACGGTCTACCGCTTCATCAAGGACAAGGCGTGGCCGAAGCCCGTCTCGAACTGCACCGGGGCCTGCCTGGAGAAGTGGCCGGCCGTTGCCGAGGTCAACGTCAACGACACCAAGGGTGTCGAGAAGAAGGGCCTGATGGGCTTCGCCCGCACCGACAACGGCCAGAAGCAGATGACGGTCGACTGCTGGCCGATCTACACCTTCTCCGGCGACAAGAAGGCCGGGGACACCAACGGTCAGGGCGTGGGCGGCACCTGGTACGCCGTGTCGCCCACCGGCAAGCTGGTCGGCGCGTCCAAGTAGAGGTCACCTCCCCAGGGTTGTCCGACAGACGCACGGCCACCCGTCCGCCCCCTCCGCACCGCACGGAGGGGGCGGACCTGTGTGGCGGGACCGTCACAGCGCGGCACCGCACCAGCACTCTCCGCAGGCTGTGACCGGGAACGGATGGTCAATTTCCGTTTCTGCTCGCTCCATTGGCGGGCGATCAGTAGCCTCAGCTCGAACACCGGATCGTCACATCCTTGGAGAGATAGATGGAACGTCCCGCCTGGGCTCCACGGAGCATCGACATCTCGGTGCCGAGCGTCGCGCGCATCTACGACTACTACCTGGGCGGTTCGTACAACTTCGAGGTCGACCGGGAAGCCGCGCGCAGGGCCCTGGAGTTCATGCCGGGACTCCCCAAGATCATGCAGGCGAACCGGGCGTTCATGCGCCGGGCCGTGCGCTTCGCCGCCGCCGAGGGCATCACCCAGTTCATCGACATCGGCTCCGGCATACCCACCTTCGGCAACGTCCACGAGGTGGCGCAGGAGGCCGTACCGGACGCGCGGGTGGTGTACGTCGACCACGATCCGGTGGCGGTGGCCCACACCGAGGCCGTGCTGGCCGGCAACGACCACGCGGACGTGGTCGCCGCCGACCTCCGCAAGCCCCAGGAGATCCTGGCCAGCCCCCAGGTCGAGTCCCTGATCGACCTGAACCGGCCAGTGGCCCTTCTCCTCGTTGCCATACTGCACTTCGTGGAAGACTCGGACGACCCCTACGATGCGGTGGCCCGGCTGAGCGCGGCGCTCGCGCCCGGCAGCCTGCTCATCCTCACCCATGCCTCGTACGAGGGAATCCCGGTTCCCGCGGAGCGGGCCGAGGGCGCGGTGGACGTGTACAAGGGCATCCGCAATCCGCTGATCATGCGCTCGCGCGAGGAGATCGCGCGGTTCTTCGGGGGGTACGAGATGGTGGAACCCGGACTGGTGCCGATGCCGCTCTGGCGGCCTCAGACACCGCCGGAGGAGGAGGACCCGTACGCCTTCTCCGGATTCGCCGGCGTGGGGCGTACGGCGTGAGCGCGGAACCGGACGGGCCGGAGGACAGACTCCGCCGGTTCGCGACGATCTGGAGCCGGGCGCTCTTCCCGGTGACCTCGACGTCGCTGACCCGGCCGGAGTTCGAGGAACGACTGCTGCCGCTCGCACGCCGGCTGAGCGAGCTGCTGCGGGCCCGCAGCTTCGACGCGGACGAGGCCCGGGCGGTCGGCGCCGCGCTGGTCGGCGCACACTGCACCGATCCCGAGGCGCTCAGCCGCACGCTGGACTGCGTGGACGCCTACCTGGTGCTGTACTGCGGTGCCGACGGTCCGCAGGACGAGCTCAGGATGCGTTCCTCCCGGCTGCAGCACGCGATGGCCGCCGGATTCGCGCGGGCCCTCAAGGAGCGGACCCTGGCCGAGCAGGAGGCCATAGCCCAGGCGGCGCTCAGGGCGCACGGCGTGGTGGCGCAGGCGCTGCACGCCAGCGAGGCCCGCTTCCGCGCGGTCTTCGAGGGCGCCGCCATAGGGATCGGCATCGCCGACCTGGAGGGCAACATCCTGCAGGTCAACGCCGCGCTGCTGCGCATGTTCGGCGGCTCCGAGCAGGCGATGCGGGGCCGCAACGTCCTGGAGTGGACCCACCCGGAGGACGCGCCCCACGTCTGGAGGCTCTACGAGGAGCTCGTGCTCGGAGAGCGCGAGCACTACCACGTGGAGAAGCCGTTCTACCGCCCCGACGGAACCGTCCTGTGGACCAACCTGACGGTCTCCCTGCTGCGCGACCCCGACGGCAACCCCCAGTACCAGCTCGCCCTCATGGAGGACACCACCGAGCGGCGGCTGCTCAACCTCCGCCTGCGCTACGAGGCCACGCACGACGCGCTGACCGGCCTGCCCAACCGCACGCTGTTCTTCGAACGCCTGGAGAAGGCGCTGAACGCAGGTGAGGGACAGCGGTTCGGGCTGTGCTACCTCGACCTGGACGGCTTCAAGACCATCAACGACAGCCTCGGTCACGCCGCCGGGGACCGGCTGCTGGTGGAGGTCGCCGACCGGCTGCAGTCCTGCGCGACCGCGCCCGGCGAGATGGTCGCCCGGCTCGGCGGAGACGAGTTCGTGGCGCTGACCACCGGGCCGGACACCGAGCGGGGCGTCGACGAGCTCGCCGAGCGGATCATGAACGCGCTGGTCACCCCGGTCAGCATCGACGGCCGCGATCTGCTGGTGCGCGGCAGCATCGGCATCGTCGAGGGCCCGGCGGGGGAGCGGACCCCGGCGGAGGTGCTGCGCAGCGCCGACATCACCATGTACCGGGCCAAGTCGGCCGGCGGCAACCGCTCCGAGCTCGCCGACCCGGAGGCCGACGCCCGCGCCATCACCCGGCACGGCCTGACCACGGCCCTGCCGACAGCCCTGGACCGGGGCGAGTTCTTCATCGAGTACCAGCCGCTGGTGCACCTCGGCGACGGCAGCGTGCGCGGCGCGGAGGCGCTGGTGCGCTGGCTGCACCCGCAGCACGGCGTGCTCGGGCCGGACCGCTTCATTCCGCTCGCCGAGCACACCGGGCTGATCGTTCCGCTCGGCCGCTGGGTCCTGGAGGAGTCCGTCCGGCAGGCCCGCGACTGGCGGGAACGCCACGGTGACGGGACGACCGCGGGGCCGCTGCGGATCAACGTCAACCTCTCGCCGTGCCAGCTGACCCACCCCGGCCTGGTGCAGGACACGGTGGACATCCTCGAGCAGGTCGGCATCGCCCCCGACGCGCTCTGCCTGGAGGTCACCGAGTCCGCCCTGATCGGTGCCGACGACGACCTGCTCAAACCGCTGCGCCGGCTGCACGAGATGGGCGTCGACATCGCCCTCGACGACTTCGGCACGGGCTACTCCAACCTCGCCAACCTCCGCCGTCTGCCGGTGAGCATCCTCAAACTGGACCGCTCCTTCACCCAGGGCATGCAGCGGTTCCCGGCCGACCCGGTCGACCTGAAGATCGTCGAGGGGATCGTGTCCCTCGCCCACAGCCTCGACCTCGCGGTCACGGTGGAGGGCGTGGAGACCGGCGCCCAGGCCGAACAACTCCGCATCCTCGGCTGCGACACCGCCCAGGGCTGGTACTACGCCCGCCCGGGCCCCCCGGAACGGCTGCACGAGCTGGCGCTGGTCGACGCGACGGGTTGATGGACGAGGGGCACTGTCCGGTGCCGGGCCGGGGGAGCGCCCCAAAGGGGCGCGGGCTGTGCCGATATGCGGCTCCGCCGCGTGGGCGCGGGAAGCGACCACGACCCGCGCCCCCCAACGGCGCCGACCCGGCAGACGCAACCGGGCAACACGCCCTCACCGCTCCAGCAGCATCCGCTGCAGCTCCCTCGCGGCCCGAGGCGGAGCCACGTCGCTACGGTGCGCCAGCGCGATCGTCCGGGCCAGCCCCGGCCGACCCAACGGAGTGACCCGCAGCCCGTGCCCGGACCTCGTCGCGACCATGCGCGGTACCACGGCGACCCCCAGCCCCGCCCGCACGAACCCCAGGACCGCGTCCATCTCCCCGCCCTCCACCGCGAAGTCCGGCTCGAACCCGGCGGAGCGGCACGCGGCCACGGTCAGCTCCCGCAGGTCGTAGCCGTGCCGGAACATCACCAACCGCTCACCCTCCAGGTCGGCGATGCGCACCTGCCGGCCGCCGCGGCCCGGTGCCGGCGCCTCCGGTGACGACACGACCACCAGGTCCTCGCGCAGCAGCTCCACCGTCGTCAGGGCGGGCGACGGTGTCGGCAGCGGGAGGACGACCAGGGCGAGGTCCAGGGCGCCGCGCGCGAGTTCCCGTACCAGGTCGTGGGAGCCGCCCTCCTCCACCAGCAGCCGGATGCCGGGGTAGCGGTCGTGGAAGGCGCGCAGCACGTCCGGGAGCAGGCCGGTGCACAGACTCGGCGTGGCGCCGAGCCGGACCCGGCCGCCGCGCAACTGCACCAGCTCCTGCACCTCGTGCCGCGCGGTGTCCGCGTCGGCCAGGATCCGCCGGGCCAGCGGCAGCAGCGCCTCGCCCGCGTCCGTCAGCGTGATGTTGCCCCGCGCCCGCTGGAACAGGTCCGCGCCGAGTTCCCGCTCCAGCGCCTTGATCTGCTGCGAGAGCGAGGGCTGTGCCACGTGGACCCGATCGGCGGCACGGGTGAAGTGCCGGGTCTCGGCGACCGCGACGAAGTACTGGAGCTGCTGGAACTGCATACGAGCCAGCATAGGCTCTGCCTATCGAAACGAGCCGGACCATGTCTTGGACCGATGGGGTCCTTCGGCCCTAGCGTCTTGAGCCATGGCTCTGGCAACGCGGACGGACCGACGGCCGTCCATGGCGCGCACCGTGTGGGACTCGACCGTCGGCAAGAAGACGGTGATGGCCGTCAGCGGCGTGATCATGCTGCTGTACCTGGTGGCCCATGTGATCGGCAACCTGAAGATCTTCTTCGGACCCGAGGAGTTCAACCACTACGCGCACTGGCTGCGCACCGTCGGCGAGCCCTTCATGCACTACGAGTGGACGCTGTGGCTGATCCGCGTCGTGCTGATCGCCGCCGTCGTCGCCCACGCCGTCTGCGCGTACCAGCTCAGCCGCCGCGACATCAGGGCGCGCCCCAGCAAGTACGTGCACGCGAGGCCCCGGGCGAGCTACGCGACGCGCACCATGCGCTGGGGCGGGATCATCCTCGGGCTGTTCATCGTCTGGCACATCCTGGACCTGACCACCGGCACCGTGCACTCCGGCGGCTTCCAGGCCGGCCACCCGTACCAGAACGTGGTGGACACCTTCTCCACCTGGTACGGCAACGTCATCTACATCGTCGCGATGCTCGCGCTCGGCCTGCACATCCGGCACGGCTTCTGGAGCGCCGCCCAGACCCTCGGCGTCGGCAGCCGCACCCGCGACCGGGCCCTGAAGACCGTCGCCGACGTCCTCGCGCTGCTGCTCACGGCCGGCTTCATCGCCGTACCCGTGGGCGTCATGACCGGAGTGGTGAGCTGACATGACCTACACCGACTACGTCACCGGCGAACCCGTCGTCGACACCAAGGCGCCGTCCGGACCGGTCGGCGAGCGCTGGGACAAGCGCCGTTTCGAGGCCAGGCTGGTCAACCCCGCGAACCGCCGCAAGCACACGGTGATCGTCGTCGGCACCGGCCTCGCGGGCGGCTCCGCCGGTGCCACGCTCGCCGAACAGGGCTACCACGTCGTCCAGTTCTGCTACCAGGACTCCCCGCGCCGTGCCCACTCGATCGCCGCGCAAGGCGGTATCAACGCGGCGAAGAACTACCGCAACGACGGCGACTCGATCCACCGCCTGTTCTACGACACCGTCAAGGGCGGCGACTTCCGGGCGCGCGAGTCCAACGTCCACCGCCTCGCGCAGATCTCGGTGGAGATCATCGACCAGTGCGTGGCACAGGGCGTGCCCTTCGCCCGCGAGTACGGCGGTCTGCTCGACACCCGCTCCTTCGGCGGCGTCCAGGTCTCACGCACCTTCTACGCCCGCGGCCAGACGGGCCAGCAGCTGCTGCTCGGCGCCTACCAGGCGCTGTCCAGGCAGATCGCCGCGGGCAACGTCGAGATGCACCCGCGCACCGAGATGCTGGACCTGATCGTCGTCGACGGGCGGGCCCGGGGCATCGTGGCCCGTGACCTGGTCATCGGAAAGATCTCCACGTACTTCGCGGACGCCGTCGTCCTCGCTACCGGCGGCTACGGCAACGTCTTCTACCTGTCGACGAACGCCATGAACTCCAACGCCACCGCGATCTGGCGGGCCCACCGGCGCGGCGCGTACTTCGCCAACCCGTGCTTCACGCAGATCCACCCCTCCTGCATCCCACGCACCGGTGACCACCAGTCCAAACTCACCCTGATGAGCGAGTCGCTGCGCAACGACGGCCGGATCTGGGTGCCCAGGGCCAAGGGCGACAACCGGCCGCCGGGCGAGATCCCCGAGGACGAGCGCGACTACTACCTGGAGCGCCTCTACCCGTCCTTCGGCAACCTGGTCCCGCGCGACATCGCCTCCCGCGCCGCGAAGAACGTCTGCGACGAGGGCAGGGGAGTGGGCCCCGGCGGACAGGGCGTCTACCTCGACTTCGCCGACGCCATCGAGCGCATGGGCCGAAAGGCGGTCGAGGCCAAGTACGGCAACCTCTTCGACATGTACCAGCGGATCACCGACGAGGATCCGTACGAGGTGCCGATGCGGATCTACCCCGCCGTGCACTACACGATGGGCGGCCTGTGGGTCGACTACGACCTGCAGACCACGATCCCCGGCCTGTTCGCGATCGGCGAGGCCAACTTCTCCGACCACGGCGCCAACCGGCTCGGCGCGTCCGCGCTGATGCAGGGTCTCGCCGACGGCTACTTCGTGCTCCCGGCGACGATCAACGACTACCTGGCCCGCAACCCGCGCCAGGAGACGGTGACCGCCGGACACCCCGTCGTGCAGGAGGCGCTGGCCGAGACCGAGGACCGCCTGCGCCTGCTCCTCGCCGTGGACGGCGACCGCACCCCCGACTCCTTCCACCGCGAACTCGGCGAACTGATGTGGGAGTTCTGCGGCATGGCCCGCACCGACGCCGGACTGCGAAAGGCCCTGGAGCGGATCCCGCAGATCCGCGAGGAGTTCTGGCGCCGGATCAAGGTGCCCGGCACCGGAGAGGAGTTCAACCAGTCGCTGGAGAAGGCCAACCGGATCGTCGACTACCTGGAGCTCGCCGAGCTGATGTGTCTCGACGCCCTGCACCGCACCGAGTCCTGCGGCGGCCACTTCCGCGAGGAGTCCCAGACCCCCGACGGCGAGGCCGCCCGCAAGGACGACGAGTTCTCCTACGCGGCCGCCTGGGAGTTCACGGGCGAAGCCCCGATCCTGCACCGAGAAGACCTGGTCTTCGAGTACGTCCACCCCACCCAGCGGAGCTACGCATGAAGCTCACCCTGCGCGTCTGGCGGCAGCGCGACGCCGACGCCGAAGGCGCCATGTCCACGTACGAGGTGGACGGCATCTCCTCCGACATGTCCTTCCTGGAGATGCTCGACACCCTCAACGAGGAGCTCATCCTCAAGGGCGAGGACCCCGTCGCCTTCGACCACGACTGCCGCGAGGGCATCTGCGGCGCCTGCTCCCTCGTCATCAACGGCGAGGCGCACGGCCCCGAACGCACCACCACCTGCCAACTGCACATGCGGTCCTTCCAGGACGGCGACACGATCGACATCGAACCGTGGCGGGCCGCGGCCTTCCCGGTGATCAAGGATCTGGTGGTGGACCGGTCGGCGTTCGACCGGATCATCCAGGCCGGCGGTTACGTCACCGCACCGACCGGTGCCGCGCCGGAGGCGCACGCCACGCCGGTGCCCAAGCCGGACGCCGACTTCGCGTTCGAACACGCGGAGTGCATCGGCTGCGGGGCGTGTGTGGCCGCGTGCCCGAACGGGGCGGCGATGCTGTTCACCTCCGCCAAGATCAACCACCTGAACGTCCTGCCGCAGGGCGCGCCCGAGCGGGAGACGCGGGTGCTCGACATGGTGGCGCAGATGGACGAGGAGGGCTTCGGCGGCTGCACCCTGGCGGGAGAGTGCGCCACCGCGTGCCCCAAGGGCATTCCCCTGATGTCCATCACCGGCATGAACAAGGAATGGCTGCGGGCCACCCGGAAGGCGGCGAAGCGGTAGCGCCGGTTCACGACGTGCGGCGTTCAACAGCCGCACATCCGCTCTCCCGGCCGCGGTCACGCGGGCGCCACCGGTGTCGGAAGAACTTGAGGAGCGGGCCGCGTCCCAGCGGTCCGCCCGCCGTCCTCGCCGACCCGGCCCGTCACCAGGAGACAGCCATGACCGGCGCCATCACGCTCGATCGCGCTCCGCAGTCCGCCGCACCCGTCCGCTACACCGTGACCCTGGCCCGTGACGAGGCCGACGTGCGTGCCGCGCAGCGGCTGCGGCATGACGTCTTCGCCGGGGAGATGGGCGCCCTGCTGGCCGGCCCTCAGCCCGGTCACGACATCGACGCCTTCGACGCCTACTGCGACCACCTGCTCGTGCACGAGACCCTGACCGGGCAGGTCGTCGGCACCTACCGGCTGCTGCCGCCGGAGCGGGCGGCCGTCGCCGGCCGGCTGTACTCCGACGGGGAGTTCGACCTCGCCCCGCTGGACGCCATCCGGCCCGGCCTGGTCGAGGTCGGCCGGTCCTGCGTGCACCCCGACCACCGCGACGGCGCGGTGATCGGCCTGATCTGGGCCGGCATCGCCCGCTACATGGTCGACCGGGGCCACGAGTGGCTGGCCGGCTGCTGCTCGATCCCGCTGACCGACGGCGGTACCCTCGCCTCCGCCACCTGGGACCGGGTGCGTGCCAAGCACATGGCTCCGGAGGAGTTCCGGGTACGGCCGCTGCTGCCGTGGGTGCCGAGCGATCAGGCCCCGGCCTCCCGCCTCGAACTCCCGGCCCTGCTGCGCGGCTACCTCCGCCTCGGCGCCTGGGTGTGCGGGGAGCCCGCGCACGACCCGGGCTTCGGGGTCGCCGATCTGTACGTGCTGCTGTCGATGCGCCGGGTCAACCCGCGCTACCTGCGGCACTTCCTCTCCCTCGTCCCCGCCTGATGAGCGTCTGGCTGCCCGGCGCGCCCTGCACCCCGGGGGCGTGCGTGGAGCGGGCGGGGTCCGCGGCGGCCGTACCGCGTGCCGTGCTGCGGCTGGCGGGGGTCACCGCCCTGCTGCTGGCCGGGATCGCGCTGGTCCCACTCGGCGGGAGGATCCCCGCCGAGTGGGTCAGGCGGTGGTGCCGGGCGGTCGTCCGGGCCGCCGGAGTGCGGCTGCGGGTCACCGGTGCCGTGGCGCCCACGGGCGGGGTGCTGCTCGTCGCCAACCACATCTCCTGGCTGGACATCCCGCTGCTGGCCGCCGTGCGCCCGGCGCGCATGCTCGCCAAGACGGAGATACGGCGCTGGCCGGTGGCGGGCCCGCTGGTGGCCCGGGCCGGCGCCCTGTTCATCGAGCGGGACCGGCTGCGCGCCCTGCCGGACACGGTCGCCCGCATCGCCCGGGCACTCCAGGCCGGGGTGGCCGTCGTGGCCTTCCCCGAGGGCAGCACCTGGTGCGGGCGCGCCCAGGGCCGCTTCCACCGGGCCGTGTTCCAGGCGGCCATCGACGCGGGCGCACCGGTCCAGCCGGTTCGCATCGGCTACCGTCTCGCCGGCGGACCGGCCACCACCACCCCGGCCTTCGTCGGCGAGGACACTCTGCTCGCCTCGGTGTGGCGGGTGGTGTCGGCACGCGGTCTGGTCGCCGAGGTGGAGGTGCGCCCGGTGATCGAACCGGGCAGCCATCCCGACCGCCGCTCACTGGCCCGTGCCGCCCAGCCACTGGCCGCCGAGCCCGCCTGGACCCACGCGGCCCTGGTACGCGGGATTGCCGAAGCCGCCTGAGAGTCAGCGGGTACGCGTCAGCTCGCGGGCCAGATACGGTGCCGTCGCGCTGCCCGCCGCCCGTGCCACCTCCGCCGGGGTGCCCGCCGCCACGATCCGCCCGCCCGCCTCGCCGCCGCCCGGACCCAGGTCGATCACCCGGTCGGCGTCCGCGACCACGCTCATGTCGTGCTCGACGACCACCACGGTGTGCCCGGCGTCGACCAGTCCGTGCAACTGGCGCATCAGCACCTCGACATCGGCCGGATGCAGCCCGGTGGTCGGCTCGTCCAGCAGGTACAGGGTGTGGCCGCGGCGGCCGCGCTGCAGTTCCCCGGCGAGCTTGATGCGCTGGGCCTCCCCGCCGGACAGCTCCGTCGCGGGCTGCCCCAGACGCAGGTAGCCGAGGCCCACGTCGAGCAGGGTACGCAGGCTGCGGTCCGCCGCCGGGACGTCCGCGAAGAACTCCGCCGCGCCCTCCACCGTCAGGTCGAGCACCTGGGCGATGTTCCGTCCCCGGTACGTGACCTGAAGCGTCTCGGGGTTGTAGCGCGCCCCGCCGCAGTCCGGGCACGGCGCGTACGTGCTCGGCAGGAAGAGCAGTTCGACGCTCACGAAGCCCTCGCCCTGGCAGGTCTCGCAGCGCCCTTCCGGCACGTTGAAGGAGAACCGGCCGACGCCGTAGCGCCGCTTCCGGGCCTCGTCGGTGGCGGCGAAGACCTTGCGCACCACGTCGAACAGACCGGTGTAGGTGGCCAGGTTGGAGCGCGGGGTGCGGCCGATCGGCTTCTGGTCGACGGAGACGAGCCGTCCGACGCCGGGGAGTTCCTCGGTGATCGCGCCGATCAGGGTGGACTTCCCGGAGCCGGACACACCGGTGACGGCGGTGAACGCGCCGAGCGGGAACTCGGCGGTCACACCGCGCAGGTTGTGCCGGGTCACCGGGCCGACCTTCAACCACCCGCGCGCGGTGCGTGCCCGGCGCTCGGGTGCGGGGGCCCGACGGAAGAGGAAACGGGCGGTCGCCGACTCCGCGACCGCGGCCAGGTCCGCGACCGGGCCGCTGTGCAGCACCCGTCCGCCGTGCTCGCCCGCGCGCGGGCCGACGTCCACCAGCCAGTCGGCACCGCGCACCACGTCGAGATGGTGCTCCACGACGAACACCGAGTTGCCGGCCCGCTTCAGCCGGGCCAGTACCGTCAGCAGGGCCTCGGTGTCCGCCGGGTGCAGCCCCGCCGACGGCTCGTCCAGGACGTACACCACCCCGAACAGCCCGGAGCGCAGCTGGGTGGCGAGCCGCAGCCGCTGCAGCTCACCCGCCGACAGGGTGGGCGTGGACCGGTCCAGGCTCAGATAGCCGAGGCCCAGCTCGACGACCGGGGCGATCCGCGATTTCAGGTCCTCGGTGAGGACCCGCGCGGTCTCGGAGGCACCGGTGAGCAGGCCGGCCAGCTCCGTCAGCGGCAGCGCGGCGAGCTCGGCGATCGTACGGCCCGCGAAGGTCACCGCCAGCGCCTCGGGCCGCAGCCTGCTGCCGCCGCAGACCGGGCAGGGCGCGCTGGTCAGGAAACGTTCCGCCTTGGCCCGCAGGGCCGGGCTCTTCGAGTCGGAGAAGGTCTTCATCACATACCGGCGGGCGCTCATGTACGTGCCCTGGTAGGGCCGCTGGATGCGGTCCGCGTCCCGCACCGGATGCACGGTCACCACCGGCTGCTCGTCCGTGAACAGGATCCACTCCCGCTGGTCGGCGGGCAGTTCACGCCAGGGCCGGTCCACGTCGTACCCGAGCGCGTCGAGGATGTCCCGCAGGTTCTTGCCCTGCCAGGCGCCCGGCCAGGCGGCGATCGCGCCCTCCCGGATCGACAGCCCCGGATCGGGGACCAGCAGTTCCTCGCGGGTCCGGTGCACCCGGCCCAGCCCATGGCACTCCGGGCAGGCGCCGGCCGCCGTGTTGGGGGAGAAGGCGTCCGAGTCGAGCCGCTCGGCGTCCGGCGGATAGCTGCCGGCGCGGGAGAACAGCATGCGCAGGGAGTTGGAGAGGTTCGTCACCGTGCCGACGGAGGAGCGGGAGGTCGGCGCCGCGCGACGCTGCTGGAGCGAGACCGCGGGCGGCAGCCCGGTGACCTCCCCGACCTTCGGCGCCCCGACCTGGTGGATCAGCCTGCGGGCGTAGGGGGCCACCGACTCGAAGTAGCGCCGCTGGGCCTCGGCGTAGATAGTGCCGAAGGCCAGCGAGGACTTCCCCGAGCCCGACACACCCGTGAACACGGCCACCACGTCCCGGGGAACGTCGACGTCCACGCTCTTCAGGTTGTGCTCACGGGCACCACGGACACGGACGTACGGATCATGAGGGCTGTGCATCCGGGCTACCTTACGACCCGGGCGAGCCGCCGGAAGGAGTCGAGCAGGGCCGCGCGGTCATAGGTGCTGGTGGTGACCAGGACCTCCTGCGCGCCGGTCTCCTTCACCAGGGTCTCCAGCTCGTCGGCGACCCGTTCCTCGGTCCCCGCGATGTGCCCGCCG
The DNA here is from genome assembly GCF_042891955.1 of Streptomyces sp. NPDC001843. Lineage (NCBI taxonomy): Bacteria > Bacillati > Actinomycetota > Actinomycetes > Kitasatosporales > Streptomycetaceae > Streptomyces > Streptomyces sp. NPDC001843. Next base: position 19,997 of record NZ_JBIATQ010000015.1, read on the forward strand.
AGCCCGGCCTCGTAGAAGCCGCGTTCCTTCGCGGTCATCGCGCGGGCCTCGACGTCCTCGGCCGGGACGAGGGGCGGGAAGGTGCCGTGCGTGCGGGAGTACGCCATCGACCAGGCCTCCGGGACCAGCAGCCGCCGGGCCTCCTCGGGCGTGGCGGCCACCACGACCGTGCCGGATACCACCACGTACGGTTCGTCCGCCCAGCCGGAGGGCCGGAAGCGGGCCCGGTAGTGGTCGACGCCGCGCAGCATCTTCTCGCGGTTCCTGAGGTCGCCGATCACCATGGGCAGCCCGGCACGCGCTGCGACCTCGGCGCCTTCGCCCATGGCGAGCACGAACGGCGGCACCCGCAGCCCTTCCGCCGGGCGGGCGTGCACCCCGGTCGGGGAGGTCCCCGCGAACCAGCCCAGCAGCTCGTCGAGCTGCGCCGCGAAGTCCTCGGCGTCGCCCCTGTCCCGGCCGAGCGCCCGGCGCACCCCGTCGGTGAAGCCCACCGAGCGGCCCAGCCCCATGTCGATCCGCCCCGGGAACAGCGCCTCCAGCACCCCGAACTGCTCGGCGACGACCAGGGGCCGGTGGTTGGGCAGCATCACGCCGCCCGTGCCGACCCGGATCGTGCGCGTCGCGGCGGCCACCGCGGCGGCCAGCACCGTCGGCGCGGACCCGGCGACGCCGGGCACCCCGTGGTGCTCGGAGACCCAGAACCGGTGGTAGCCGAGCGCCTCCACCTCCCGGGCCAGCGCGACGGTGTCACGCAGCGCCTCGGCGGGCCGGTGTCCCTCGCGGGTACGGGAGCGGTCGAGGACGGAGAAACGCACGCTACGTGGAAGGGACACGTAGTGCTGACGCCATGGGCGGGGCCGTTATTCCACGCGGCGGTCCGCACGGCGAGCCACGGCCGCACACACCACGGCACCCGCAACCACGGTGACGCGAAGCCGGCGACGGCCCGGTACCCGGACACCTGCAACCGGTGGCGGCCGCGCGCTCCGGCTCCGGGACCGGTGCGGCCGTTCCGCCGTGTCCGGCGGGAGGGTGCCGCTCATGGGACGGTGATCCGGACCGCGAACCCGCCCGTTTCCCCCGGAGGAGCCCGACCCGCATCCGTCCGGAGGAACTTGCCCGACCGTGCCGCCCCGGTCCTTCCCGGGCCGGGGCCCGGGGACGATGCTGGGGCCGTATGGACATCCTCCTCGTCGCCAGCGCCTTCAACAGCCTGTGCCAGCGCGTCCACGCCGAGCTCACCGACCGCGGGCACCGCGCGGAGGTGGTGCTCGCCTCGCACGGCGACGACGCGGTCCGCGCCGCCGTCCGGGACACCGCACCCGAGCTGATCATCGCGCCGATGCTCCGGACGGCCCTGCCCGAGGACGTGTGGCGCGAGCACACCTGCCTGATCGTGCACCCCGGACCGCCCGGCGACCGGGGCCCGTCGTCGCTGGACTGGGCGGTGGCCGAGGGTGCCGAGCGGTGGGCGGTGACCGTGCTCCAGGCCGAGGCCGGCATGGACGCCGGGGATATCTGGGCGTCGGTGCCGTTCACCGTGGAGCCCGTCGGCAAGAGCGACCTGTACCGGGGGGAGGTCTCCGACGCCGCGCTGACCGCCGTCCTGCTGGCGGTGGAACGCTACGCCGGCGGCTCCTACAAGCCCCGCCCGCAGAGCGACCCCGGGATCTCCGTCACCTGGCGGGACTTCTTCCGGCAGGAGCGGCGGCACGTCGACTGGCGGTACGACGACACCGCCACCGTGCTGCGCAAGCTGCGCGGCGCCGACTCCCAGCCGGGTGTCCTCGACGAACTCCTCGGCCAGGAGGTCTTCCTGCACGGCGGCCACCCCGAGGACGAGTTGCGCGGCCGCCCCGGCGAGCTGCTCGCCACGCGCGACGGCGCGGTGTGCCGGGCCACCCGGGACGGCGCGGTCTGGATCCCGGAACTCCGCCCGCGCCGCGGCTCCGGCGATCCCGCGCCCTTCCGGCGCCCGGCGGCCGACGTCCTCGGCGACCGGCTGCCCGACGTACCGGAGGCGCCCGCACCCCTGGAGCCGCCCCCGGGCCGGCGCACCTGGAGCGCCATCCGCTACCGCCGGCAGGGCGACGTCGGCCTCCTGGCCTTCTCGTTCCCGGGCGGCGCGATGAGCACCTCCCAGTGCCGGCGTCTGCTCACCGCCTACCGGCACGCCCTGACCCGGCCCACCTCCGTCCTCGTCCTCGGCGGCGTGCGCGACTTCTTCTGCAACGGCATCCACCTGGGCGTCATCGAGGCCGCCGCCGACCCGGCGGAGGAGTCCTGGGTCAACCTGAACGCCATGAACGACCTGGTCGAGGCGGTGCTGCGGACCACGGACCGGCTGGTGGTCGCCGCGCTCGGCGGCAACGCCGCGGCGGGCGGCGTGATGCTGGCGCTGGCGGCCGACGAGGTCTGGTGCCGCTCCGGCGCCGTCCTCAACCCGCACTACCGGCGGATGGGCCTGTACGGCTCGGAGTACTGGACGTACAGCCTGCCCCGGCGCGTCGGCGAGGCGACGGCCGAGCGGCTGACCCGCGAGGCGCTGCCGGTGAGCGCCGCCACGGCCGTCCGGCTGGGCCTGGCCGACCGGCTGGTGGCCGCCGCCCCGGGCGCGTTCCCCGACGAGGTGGCCCGGCTCGCCGCCCGCCTCGCCGGATCACCCGGTGTGCGGGAGCGGATCGCGGCCAAGGCGGAAGCACGCTCCCGCGACGAGGAACGGCGCCCCCTCGCCGCCCACCGGCAGGAGGAACTCGCCCGTATGCACCGCGTCTTCTTCGACCCCGGGGCGCCGTACCACGCGCTGCGCTCGGCGTTCGTCCGTAAGGTGCCGGGCGGCTCACCCCGGCCGCTGGCGCCGGCCCCGGACCCGCTGACGGAGGCCCGATGACAGCGCCGCGCCTGCTGGTCGCCGGGATCGGCAACATCTTCCTCGGCGACGACGCCTTCGGCCCGGAGGTGATCAAGGCACTGGCCGGGCGGCCCCTGCCCGCGGAAGTCCGGGTGCGGGACTTCGGGATCCGGGGGATGGACCTCGCCTACCGCCTCACCGACGGCTGCGACGCCGCCGTCTTCGTCGACGCGGCGCCGCGCGGTCTGGCGCCCGGCACCCTGTCGCTGATCGAGCCCGAGCTCCCGGACCCCGCCCGGCACGCCCCCGAGGCGCACGGCATGGACCCCGTGAAGGTACTGGCCCTCGCCGCGCACCTCGGCCAGGGCCCGCTGCCCCGCGTCGTCGTCCTCGCCTGCGAGCCCCAGGTGGTGCCGGACGTGGACGATCCGGATGTCACCGTCGGTCTGAGCGCGCCGGTGCGCGACGCCGTCGAACGGGCCGTGCCGCTGCTCCACACGGTGGTGGGGCAACTGCTGGCCGACGCCGGCGCCGCGCTCGCGGCCGGGTGATCCTGCGGTCAGCGGCGGTGCCGGATTCCGGAGGAGGAACCAGCCATGCGCCAGATCTTCATCTCGCGGACCAGGCCGGGCAGCTCCCAGACCAGCAGGCCCAGCACCGCGCTCCCGAGGAGCACCGCCTCAGCCGTCAGTACGCGTTTGGCCGTCACAGTTGCCATGTTCGCTCCCTACGCCGCTCAGCCCGGCGAGATGTTCGGCATGATCTTCATGATCGTGTCGTGTTTCTTCCAGTGGATGCCGGTCGACCGGCGCGCGTCGGAGGTGCCGTCCTCGTGATGCCCGGTCTGGTGCTGGTACGGCCCCTTGTTGCCCTGGTGTAGGCCGGTGACGTGGGTGGGCGTGTCGGGCTTCGCCTGTGGTCTTCCGACCCGGATGCTCCCCATGGGGTGTCCTCCTCACGGTCGTGCGGCCGGTGTCCCCGGCTGCGTGGCGGCCAGCTCTGCGAAGAACCGCTCCAGTGCCGCCCAAATCGTCTCTCCACCGGACATACCCCGCCATTCCTGGCGTACCACCCCGACGATGCGGAAGCAGTCGTCGACCGGCACGATCCAGTGGTGGTCGAGGCCCCGGGCGGTGTTCACCAGCAGTGCCTCCACCTCGGGCGCCAGGGTCGCCAGCTCCGGACAGCCGGCGACGACCTTCCGCCAGGCCTCCGCGTCCACCTCCCAGCGGGTGGCGCCCGCCGGGCTCGGGTAGTGCGCGAGGACCGTGCCGTCCGCCCGGGGGACGAAGAAGGCCAGTCCCACGGGCACGCCCAGCGACCCGGTGTCCACCGGGGGCAGCCGGAGACGGCGCAGCGGGATCAGCCGGTAGCGCCCGTCGCTCTCGTCGCCCTCGGTGAACAGCAGCGCGCAGGGCCGACAGGCGCACAGCACCTCCTCCCGCGCGCCGTCGTGGAGGTGGCGGTGGTCGTCCGGCACCGGAGCCGCGCACAGGTCGCACAGCTCCTCGGCGGCCGTCCGCCGCTCGGCGGCCGAGCGGATGACCCGGGCCAGCGCACCGCCGGTCACGGTGCCCCCTGCGGCTGCCGGACACGGTGGGTGAGCGTGTCCAGCGGTACGAACGCGGGGGCGGGGGCGTCCTGCACCTGCTCCACCGCCTGCAGTTCGGGCGCCACCCCGAGCACCGCCTCACGGACCGCCTCCAGGACCCCGGCGGACGACGAGCCACAGCCCTTGACCGCCAGACGGACCCGGACCACCGCCTCCTCGATGCCGGCCAGTTCCAGGTCGCCGCCCCGTTCGCGCAGTTCCCCGGCGATCCGCTCCACGGCCCGGGTCACCCGGGTCTCCACCGGCTCCGGGTGAACGCCGTGCAGCACCATCAGATGCCCCAGGAGCTCGTCCTCGGCCAGCGCCCCGGCCAGGGCGGCGTCCGCGCGGTCCAGGATCCTGGCCAGTGCCTCGCCGTAGACCTCGGTGAGCGCCCGTACCGCCTCGACGGCCTCCCGGGCGGTCGGGCCCGGGGTGCCCTCCAGACGCTCCAGCAGACCGTCCAGGCGGGCCAGCCGAGCGGTCAGGGACGCCTCGTCGAGGCGGGTGCCGTCAGCCATGGGCGGCGGCTCCGTACGTCGGCGAGTGCAGCGTGGTCAGGGTCTTCCCCTTGCCCACGTACATGTGCACACCGCACGGCAGGCAGGGGTCGAAGCTGCGCACGGTGCGCATGATGTCGACGCCCTTGAAGTCGTCCGGGCCGTTCTCCTCGAAGATCGGCTGGCCCTGCACGGCGTCCTCGTACGGGCCGGGCGTGCCGTAGATGTCCCGCGGGCTGGCGTTCCACGGGGTCGGGGGGTACGGGTGGTAGTTGGCGATCTTCTTGTCCTTGATCACCAGGTGGTGGGAGAGGACACCGCGCACCGCCTCGTGGAAGCCGCAGCCGATCGCCTCGTCCGGCACCTCGAAGTTCTCGAAGACCTTGGTGTCGCCGGCCCGGATCAGCCCCATGGCCTCCTCCACGAACTGCAGGGCCATGGCGGCGGCGTAGGCGATGAAGTACGGCCGGGCGCGGTCCCGTTCGATGGTGTTGCTCCACTTGGGGATGTGCCACTCGAGCGTCGTCTCCGGCAGGCTCTCGCCCTTGGGAAGCGAGATCCGCACACTGTGGCCGGTGGCCTTGATGTACGGGGTGTCCACCAGACCGCTCAGCGCGGTCGACCACAGCCGGGCGAGCGGACCGCCGCCGGTGTCCAGGGCGAGGTGGTCGCCGGTCCTCTTGTCGAACCAGCGCGGGCTCATCACCCAGCTGTACTTGTCGTTGAAGTCGCGCTTCTGCGGCACCGGCACCGTGGTCTGGTTCCACGGGTGGCGCATGTCGACCGGGTTGCCCAGCGGGTCGCGGGTGACGAACGGCTGCTCGTTGACCCAGTCCTCGTAGTAGGAGCTGCCCAGCATGATGCGGATGCCGAGGTTGATGTCGATGAGGTTGTTGGTGACCAGCTTCCCGTCGACGATGACGCCCGGGGTGACGTACATCGCCTTGCCCCACTCGTTCATCGTCTCGTAGCGGTAGTCGACGACGTCCGGGTCCTGCCAGGCGCCCCAGCAGCCCAGCAGGATGCGCCGCTTGCCGACCTCCTCGTAGCCGGGCAGCGCCTCGTAGAAGAAGTCGAAGACGTCGTCGTTCATGGCGACGGCCTTCTTCACGAAGTCGATGACGTGCATCAGCCGGCTGAGGTAGTCGGTGAAGGTGGTCGGTTGCGGCATCGTGCCGACACCACCGGGGTACAGCGTCGACGGGTGGACGTGCCGCCCCTCCATCAGGCAGAACATCTCCCGGGTCACCCGGCTGACCTTCAGCGCCTCCTTGTAGACCTCGCCCTCGAAGGGGTTGAAGGCCTTCATGATGTCGGCGATGGTCCGGTAGCCGTGGATCTCGCCGCGGGGCGCGTCGGTGCGCTCGGCGCGGGCCAGCAGGCCGGGGTTGGTGGACTTGACCATGGCCTCGCAGAAGTCCACGAACACCAGGTTGTCCTGGAAGATCGTGTGGTCGAACATGTATTCCGCTGCTTCACCGAGGTTGGTGATGTAGTCGGCCAGTCGCGGCGGTTTCACGCCGTACGCCATCTGCTGGGCGTAGTTCGAACAGGTGGTGTGGTTGTCGCCGCAGATCCCGCAGATGCGCGAGGTGATGAAACCGGCGTCGCGCGGGTCCTTGCCCTTCATGAACACCGAGTAGCCGCGGAACAGCGACGAGGTGCTGTGGCATTCGACGACTTCCCGGTTGGCGAAGTCGATCTTCGTGTAGATGCCCAGGTTGCCGATGATCCGGGTGATCGGATCCCAGGACATGTCCACGAGCTGGGCGGGCTTGCGCCCCGTGGACCGGGCCTCGGTTGTCGTCATCTGACTTGCTGCCCCTTGCTGTTCGGTTTCCGGTGAGTGGTGGTCCCCCCTCCCCCCCCGGGGTGCCGCGTCAGGCGCGCCAATGCGGGTCGTAACCGCTGGTCAGCTTGCGCTTGTTGTGACGCCACTTGGGCTCTTGGTTCACGATGTCGTTGGTCAGACCGCGCAGCCGGCGCACGACCGCCCCGTACGGCTTGATGACCAGCGACGACAGGGTTCCGCCGGGCGGCTCGTCCATGAACGGCATGAACGCGTCGGGGAAGCCGGGCATCGTGCAGCCGATGCAGATGCCGCCGACGTTGGGGCAGCCGCCGATGCCGGCCATCCAGCCCCGCTTGGGCACGTTGCAGTTGACGACCGGGCCCCAGCAGCCGGTCTTCACCAGGCACTTGGGGGAGTTGTAGTCGCGGGCGAAGCTGGCCTGCTCGTAGTACGAGCCCCGGTCGCAGCCCTCGTGCACGGTCTTCCCGAACAGCCACTGCGGACGCAGCATGTGGTCCAGCGGGGGCGGGGGAGCGGAGCCGGCCGCGTGGTAGAGCACCCAGACCAGGGTCTCCATGAAGTTCTCCGGCTGGATCGGGCAGCCCGGCACGTTGACCACCGGCAGGCCGCCCTGCGACTTGAAGTCCCAGCCGAGGTAGTCGGCGAGGCCCATGCTGCCGGTGGGGTTGCCCGCCATCGCGTGGATGCCGCCGTAGGTGGCGCAGGTGCCGACGGCCACCACGGCCCAGGCCTTCTGGGCGAGTTGGTCGATCCACCAGTTCAGGGTCAGCGGCTCGCCGGTCTCCAGGTCGTTGCCGAACGACGTCCAGTAGCCGTCGCCCTTGATGATGTTCTGGTTGGGGATCGACCCCTCGATGACGAGGATGAACGGAGTGCCCAGCTCGCCGCTCGCCGCCGCCCGGTAGGGCGCGAGGAAGTCCTCGCCGCCCAGGCTCGGGGAGAGCACCTTGTTGACCAGGTTCACCTTCGGCAGGCCGGGGATCAGGCCCAGTACCACGTCCTCGATGGAGGGCTGGCCGGCGGCCGTCATCGAGACGGTGTCGCCGTCGCAGCTCATGCCCTCGGAGATCCACAGGATGGTGATCTCGTCGAAGCCCTCGCGTGCTTCGGACCGGCTGGTGTCCTGGCTGACTTCGGTGGTGCCGCTTTGGGTGGTCATGTCCTGGGCCTCCGCTGCAATCGGTCCCTGAGTCGGTCGTACGCCGCGGCCACGGGCCCGGCGAAGGTGAGCGCGGGTGGTCGGTCCGGCGCGTGGGGGTGGGGGCGGGTCGGCACGCCCTGTGCGGCCTTCGTCAACAGCCGCCCGAGATCGTCGAGTTCCTGCTGGGAGACGGCCGCGCGCAGCCGGGGCATGAGCACGTCCTCCTCCTCGCGTACGTGCTCCTCGATCTCGCGCCGCAGCCCGGCGACGAGTTCGTCGGTGCGCTCGTCCCCTTCGTCGAGCCGGTCAAGGGCGAGCAGCGTCTCCTTGACCGCCATGTGCTCGCCGAGGTGCTCGGCGATCTCGCGTGCGCCGTCGGGGAGGACCTTCTTCGCCAGGGGGTAGACGTACATCTCCTCCAGGGCGGCGTGCCGGGACAGTTCCCGCACGAGCAGTTCGACGACGCTCCGGCGCTGCCGGTCGGAGGCGGCGGAGCGGTAGTCGCGGAACAGTTGCTCCACCCTGCGGTGGTCGTGGACGAGCAGCTCAAGGGCGTCCATGCGGCGCTCCCTCGTGCGCGGCGGTGGTCAGCGGCTCCAGCTCGTGGGGGCGGAAGTAGAGGTACCGGCCGTACCAGGCGTTGAGCTCCGCCGCCGGGTCGTCGTCGAGGGTGACGGCCAGGTGCAGACTGCCGTCCACGTCATGGAAGACCGCCGCCACACGCGCCGTCCGGCCGGCCAGGAACATGTCCTGCGCGTCGGCCCCCCGCCCGGCCGGCCGCAGCCGTACGGCACTGCCGGCCGCCACGGGCACCCCGTCCACCAGGGCACTGTCGGTCGTCGGCGACAGGCCCTCGTCACCGCCCTCCTGCCACCAGGGGGCCGGTCCGCGGAGGGCGGTGGCCGGTGGGGTCGGGCCGGGCGCGTTCGGGTCCACCGCGGTTGCGGTCGGGTCGGTGGGTGCCGTGCCCGACGGGTCGGTGGCAGGTGCGGCGAAGCCGTGCGGAGTGGACGAGTTCGCCGTGGCGCCGGTCACCGGCTCCAGGGAGCGGATCGCGCCGTGCAGGCGGGCGAACATCTCCGGTGGCATGGACTCGACCCGGTCCAGGATGTCCGCGGCCCGCTGGTCGGTGGCCCGCGCCTCGCGCTTCTCCTCGTCCGTCAGCAGCAGTGTGCGCAGACTGAGGATCTCGTCGATCTCGGCGGCGTCGTGCAGGTCGCCCGGGCTCTCCGGCGCCACCTGGGGGTGGTCCGGCAGAATGATCGGCGCCGACAGGACCACGTCGCCACGGCCCGGTTCACCGCCCAGGACGGGGAACGTGTGCACGTTCCGGCACTCGCGTGCGTACCGTTCGTCGGCCTCGGGCGGGTCGATCAGGGACCGGAACTCCACACCGTCGCCGCCGATCAGCGTGTGGGTGGCCATGAGAGCGTGCCGCAGGGCCTGGGCGCGCGGCACCGTGGCGTCGGGCATGGACCCCGTGTTCTCGGTGCGCACCCGCAGCCGGTAGAGCGCGGTGCCGTCGTCGCCGTCGTCCCCGAGCCGTTCGGCCCGGACCGTCGTCACCGCGTGCACGGGGTCACGGCGGCGGACCACCCTGCCCGCCCCGCCGGTGAGCCGTTCCGTTCCCGCACCGCCGGGCGACCCCACCGTCGTACGGTGGGCGCCCTGCAGGAGCCGGGCCAGCGGTACGTCGATCTCCGCCTCGCGGGGCACCGCCTCGTCGAAGGTCAGATGGACGTCCGCGCCCACCTGGAGTTCCTCCACCGGCCGGTGACCGCCGTCACCGGTGGACCGCTCCACCTGCTTGCGCTGCAGTTGCAGGTAACGCACCGTCACCCGCAGCCGGGCGTCGCCGGACGCTCGCAGCAGGCACTCGGTCTGCTGGTACCAGGAGTCCACCGAGCCGGAGACACCCGGCGCGACCGCCCCGTCCCGCTCGGCCCACTCCCGCGGGGTGAGGACGCCGAACTGCCAGCGCACCCGGTTCTTGGGGGACGACCGGCGATACGGATAGAGGAGGTAGCCCTCGTAGAGCACGGCGTCGGCGACCGTGCGCAGCCGCTGGAGCGCCTCGTCACGTGATGCGAGCGCAGCGCATCCGCTGCGAGCGGTACCGTCCACCATCCTGTCTCCTGTCACGCCGGTCATCCCTTCCACCAGCGTCACATCGCTCACACCGCTCGGCCTCCCGTGAGCCACCGGGATTGGGCCACTCGGGCGAGCGAGGCCGCGCGGACGCGCGTTCGGCGGGGATGGGCGTATCCGGCGCCCGGTACGCACCTTCCTGGACTCACCGCCGCACCCGGCCCCCGCGTGGCGCCCGGACGAACTGCAACTCCAGCGCGAGGGGCGGCTCGGCGACTCCGGGGCCGCCGGCAGCAGCCCAATCCGCGACCTCCGCGGTGCAGTCGTCGTCCATCGCGAACCCGACCCACGCCGGGCGGCCACCGGCCCGCCGTCCCTCGGCCGACGGTCGCACGACCAGCACGTTGGCCTGGTCGCACGGCCCGAGACATTCGGTCGTACGCACCGCGAACCCCCCCTCGGCCGCCGCGTCCCGCAGCCGCCGCAGCTGGCCGGCGTGGTCGGTACCGGGGTGTTTGCCCGGGTTGCCGCAGCAGCAGCCGCGGCAGACGACGACGGTGCAGGGCAGGCCCGGGACGGAGCCGGGGGCGGGCCGGGGCGCGGGAGAAGAAGACGGCATGGGAGAAGAAGACGGCATGGGAGAAGCATGATCCTCCGTCCGGTGCCGATCGCCGGCCGCCCCCGGGGGGCGTCGGGTGCCGGGGCGCCTACGGTGGGTGTGTGACGAAGAGCAGCAAGCGTCCCCTCGCCGTGTTCGACCTCGACAACACCCTTGCCGACACCACGCACCGGCAGCGGTTCCTGGAGGCGAAGCCGCGGGACTGGGACGCCTTCTTCGCCGCCGCGCCCGCGGACCCGCCGCTGTCCGAGGGCGTGGCGCTGGCCCGGGCGAGCGCCGAGGAATGCGAGATCGTCTATCTCACCGGGCGGCCCGAGCGCTGCTGGCGCGACACGCTGGACTGGCTCGCCGCGCAGGGCCTGCCGGACGGGCGGGTCTTCATGCGGCGCGACGCCGACCGCAGGCCCGCCCGGCACACCAAGCTGGAGATCCTGCGCCGTCTGGCCCGTGACCGCGAGGTGCGGGTCCTCGTGGACGACGACGAGTTGGTGTGCGCGGACGCCGAGCGGGCCGGGTTCCGCGTCGTACGGGCCCGCTGGGCCGAGCGGTCGGCGGCGCTGGCGGACGCCCAGGAGCGGGAGGGCCGGACCTGAGGAGAGCCGGACCTGAGGAGACCCGGGCCCGAGGAGGGCCGGACCTGAGGGGACCGGGCCGGTCAGTCCTCGTCCTCGAGGCGGAAGCCGACCTTCAGGCCGACCTGCCAGTGCTCGATCTCGCCGTCCGCGATCGCGCCCCTGACCTGTGTCACCTCGAACCAGTCCAGGTTGCGCAGGGTCCGGCCGGCACGCGCGATGCCGTTGCGGATGGCCTGGTCGACGCCCTCGGGGGAGCTGCCGACGATCTCGGTGACCCGGTAGACGTGGTCAGACATGGGATGCTCCTCTCCACCGTGACGGGTGTGTCACGCGTCACTCCACCGTGCCGTATGCGGAGACGGAACGCGAGGCGTCGAGGGGGCCCGCGCGCGGGCCCCCTCCGCTCACCGGACCGTGCTCAGCGACAGCGCGAAGCGTTCCCGGGAGTCCGTCCACCACTGGGTCAGCTCAAGTCCGGCGGAAGCCAGTTCGGCGGTGATCCCGTCCCGCCGGAACTTCGCCGACACCTCGGTGCGCAGCTCCTCGCCCGCCGCGAAGTCGACCGCGAGGTCCAGCGCGGGAATCTTCACGGTCTGCGCCGCGCGGGAGCGCAGCCGCATCTCGATCCACTCGTTCCCCGCGTCCCACAGCGCCACGTGCTCGAAGGCACCGGGATCGAAGTCGGCGCCCAGTTCACGGTTGACGACGGACAGCACGTTCTTGTTGAACTCGGCCGTCACCCCGGCCGCGTCGTCGTACGCCCGGACGAGCACCCCCTCGTCCTTGACCAGGTCGGTGCCCAGCAGCAGGGCGTCGCCCGGCGAGAGCAGTGCCCGCACCGAGGCGAGGAACGCGGCGCGTTCGGCGGGCAGCAGATTGCCCAGGGTGCCCCCCAGGAAGGCCACCAGCCGGGGACCGGGTGTGTCCGGGAGGGCGAGCGCGGCGGTGAAGTCCGCGATCAGGGCGTGCACTTCGAGCTCCGGCCGCTCCTCGGCGAGGGCCTGGCCGGCCTGGGTCAGCGCGCTCTCGCTGACGTCGACCGGGACGTAGACACGCAGCTCCGTGAGCGCGTCGATCAGGTACCGCGTCTTCTCCGAGGAACCGGAGCCCAGCTCCACCAGGGTGCGTGCCCCGGTCGCGGCGGCCATCTCGCCGGAGCGGCCGGTCAGGATCTCCCGTTCGGCACGGGTCGGGTAGTACTCGGGCAGTTCGGTGATCCGCTCGAACAGCTCGCTGCCCCGGGCGTCGTAGAACCACTTCGGCGGCAGCGTCTTGGGGTCGGTGGTGAGGCCGTGCCGGACGTCGGCGCGCAGCGCGGCGTCCGTCGCGTCCTCGGGGAGGGTGCGGGTGACGTGCAGGGGACTCACGTGCAGTGCTCCTTCGGAGGTGCTACGGGGACCAGGTCCTTCAGTGGGGTCAGCCCCACGCCGGCGCGGTCGGCCGAGAGCAGGGTGCGGTCGGGGACCTCGTGCCAGCGCGGGTCGTCGTCGTAGGGCTCGGAGGCCACCACGGCGCGGCCGGGCTCCGCGAGGTACCAGAGGGTGTCGCCCCAGGCGGTGGCGGTGACGGTCTCGCCGTCGGTGAGCAGCAGGTTGAGCCGGGAGGCCGGGTCCGCCTCCGCGACCTGGAGAACCGTTTCACCCATGGCTCGGCCCGGATCCTCGCCGGAGTGCAAACGGTGCAGGACCAGCGCCCAGACGAACGCCGAGTCGGTGCGCGCCTCCAGGGACAGCAGATCGACCGGGGGCAGCGCGGCGGCGAGGGGCGCCACGGAGTGCGGCCAGCCCTTCAGCGCGCCGTTGTGGCTGAACAGCCAGCGGCCGGCCGCGAACGGTGCCGCCGCGGCCTCCGCGTCCGCGCCCGCCAGGGTGGCGTCGCGCACCGCCGCGAGCAGCGCGTTCGTCCGGACCACCCGGGCCAGATCGGCGAAGGACTGGTCCGCCCAGATCGGCCCGGCCCGCCGGTAGCGGGCCGGCACCGGGTCGTCCGGGGCGTACCAGCCGACGCCGAAACCGTCGGCGTTGACCGTGCCGTACCGCTGGCGCCGCGGCGCCCACGACTGGCGGTACAGCCCGTGCGGAGGCTCCGTGATCAGCCGGCCCAGCGACTCGGGCGGACCCACGTACGCCAGATGGCGGCACATCAGACGTCCTCCGAGCGGGCGGTGCGGAAGCCGGAGAAGATCTGCCGCCGGATCGGGTAGTCCCAGTTGCGGAACGTGCCCCGGCAGGCCACCGGGTCCACGGCGAACGAGCCGCCGCGCAGCACCTTGTACTCCGGTCCGAAGAACACCTGCGAGTACTCCTTGTACGGGAACGCGGTGAAGCCCGGGTACGGCAGGAAGTCGCTCGCCGTCCACTCCCACACGTCGCCGATCAACTGCCGTACGCCGAGCGGCGACTCGCCCGCCGGGTAGCTGCCCGCCGGGGCGGGGCGCAGATGGCGCTGGCCCAGGTTGGCGTGCTCGGGCCCCGGGTCGGCGTCGCCCCACGGGTAGCGCCGGGAGCGCCCGGTCGCGGGGTCGTACCGGGCCGCCTTCTCCCACTCGGCCTCGGTGGGCAGCCGGCGCCCGGCCCAGCGGGCGTAGGCGTCGGCCTCGTACCAGCACACGTGCAGCACCGGCTCGTCGGGCGGGACCACCTCGGTGACCCCGAACCGGCGCCTGAGCCACTGGCCGCCGTCGCGGCGCCAGAACTGCGGTGCCCCGATGCGGTTGGCCTGTATGTGCGCCCAGCCCTCCGGTGTCCACCAGCGCTCGGTTTCGTAGCCGCCGTCCTCGATGAACGCCTGGTACGCGGCGTTCGTCACCGGCGTGGTGTCGATACGGAAGGGAGCCACCTCGGCCTGGTGCGCGGGACGTTCGTTGTCCAGCGCCCAGGGCTCGGTGGAGGTGCCCATGGTGAACGGGCCACCGGGCACGAGGACTTCGGCCGGTCCGGTGAACAGGGGGGCCGGGTCCGGGTCGGGTGCGGTCAGGGCCTGCGGGCCCTTGCGGAGCTGATGGGTGATCAGCATCGTCTCGTCGTGCTGCTGTTCGTGCTGGGCGATCATGCCGAAGGCGAAGCCCGCCTCGGTCAGGCGGGTGCCGTGCAGCGCGGTGCTCTCCAGCAGGTCGAGGGCGCGTCCGCGCACCTCCGCCACGTAGCTACGGGCCTCGGTGGGCGGCAGCAGCGGCAGCGAGGGCCGTTCGGCGCGCGGGTGCTCGAAGGCGTCGTACAGGCCGTCGATCTCGGGCCGCATCGGCTCCCGGCCGCCGACCGTCCGCAGCAGCCACAGCTCCTCCTGGTTGCCGATGTGGGCGAGGTCCCACACCAGCGGCGACATCAGCGGCGAGTGCTGGGTGGTGAGGTCGGGCTCGTCGACGCAGCCGGTCAGCAGGGCGGTCCGGTCGCGTGCCGTGGTCAGGGAGGCCAGCGCGCGTTCGCGGACGGCCTCGAGGTCGAGGTCGGGGGCGGTCATGGGCGGATGTCCTTCCCGTGGGTGCGGGCGGCCGTGCCGCGCAGGCTGTCCAGCAGGTCGTCGGCGGGGCAGCGGCCCCGGGCGACATAGCGGTCTTGGTACGCCGCGACGGCGTCCGTGACCGCGGTGGTGGCGCCGAGCCGGGGGAGCGCCTCCAGCGCCGCCGTGAAGCAGGCGACGGCCGCCTCCCGAAGCTCAGGGTCGGCCGGACCGTACCGGGCCGCGTCGGTCCACAGCGGGTTGTGCGGGGCGGGCAGCGCGAGGGCCCGCTCGGCCAGGGGTTTCACGGCCCGGTACGCGCTCTCCGCGGCCTCGGGGTCGTCGAAGAGCGCGGCCGTCACCGCGAGCGGCACGATCCACCCGTCGTCGCCGGGCTGCGCGTCGATCATGCGCAGCTCCAGGTGCCCGCGCGGTCTGACCGGCGGGAACAGGGTGGTGAGGTGGTACTCGAGGTCCGCCCGGGTCGGCGGCCGGGGCTCCCCCTTGCGGATCCAGTCCCGGAAGGTGAGCCCGTCGGGCACCTCCCAGGGGGCGCCGTCGAGCCGTACGCACATCACCGGGGCGTCCAGCACGTGCCGGGCCCAGGCGGTACGGGGCTCCCCGTCGGGCGGGGGCGCGCCGGCGCGGCCCGCACCGATCTCCATCCACATCAGCTGGCGCGTGGACAGCCAGCCCGTCGGCTGCCCGGCGGCCAGCGGGGAGTTGGCGAACGCGGCCACCAGGACCGCGCCCAGCTGGTGCGCCAGCCACCAGCGCCGCTCGTGGCCCAGCGGGCCGGGCTCCTCGTGCCCGGCGTCGACGCACACCTGGACGGAGGCCGAGGCGCACATCATGTGCCGGCCCGCCGCACCCGTGCGGTCCAGGCAGGCCTCCATGGCGTCGTAGCGGGGCTGGCGCAGGAACCTGCGGGGCTCGTGCCAGGGGTCGTGGCCGACGCCGACGAGGCCGAGGCCGTCCTGGGCCAGGACGGCGCGGACGGCGTCCAGGTCGGCGGACACGGTGCCTATGCACTCCATGAGGGAGGCGGCGGGCGGCGAGCTCAGTTCCAGCTGGCCGCCGGGCTCCACGGTGAGCGCCGACCCCAGAGGGACGGTGCGCAGTGCGGCGTATGCCGCTTCGAGTCGTGCGGGTGTCACCGGGCGCTGCGGCGTCCGCAGCTCGTGCACGAGCCATTCCACTTCGACCCCGAGCGTGCGGGGCGGTCCGGTCTTGAAGCAGATGCCCCTGACCAGGGCCTCCACCTCGGGTTCGGTGACGGCGGTGCGGTGCTCCGTACAGTCGCCGCAGTCGCCGGCCGAACCGGTTCCAGATGTATCGGACATGTCGGGATCCTCCTGAGATTCCACCATGCCGCCGACCTGGCCCGGGTCGGCCGGGTCGGCATCGTCCGTTCCACCCAAGACCTTCTCGCCGATTCGCACAAGGGTGCAAATCGGGGCAACGGTGTACCGCAACCTCTCTTTCCACGGCTGGGAAACTCTGTTGCACCGCAGGACCAGCATCGCTCACGATGCGTTCATGAGCACGACGGGGGAGGCCGCGCGGGCCGTGGTCATGGCGCCGACGGGGGTGGCGCCATGAGCGCGCGCCTGCGCGGCATCGCGCGGGAGACCGAGGAGATCGTGGCGGCGGGGGCCTACCGCGCGCCCGGCGGGCACGAGGTGCCGCTGGCAGCGGCGATCGAGGCCGCGCGGGCCGGAACGCGGATGTACGGCCCCGGCCCGGTGCCGGTGCCGGCGGCCCCCGGGGCCGACACGGTCTTCGAGGTCACCGGCGAGAGCAGCCTGGAGGCCGCCCGCCGGCTCGTGGGACCGGCCGCCGTCCTGAACTTCGCCTCGGCCCGAAATCCGGGCGGCGGGTACCTGAACGGCGCCCAGGCCCAGGAGGAGGCCCTGTGCCGCGCCTCCGCCCTGTACACGTGCCTGCTGAGGGCCCCGGAGTACTACGACCACCATCGCGCCCACCGCGACCCGTTCTACACGGACCGTGTCATCCACTCACCGGCCGTGCCCGTCTTCCGCGACGACCGCGGCCGTCTGCTGGACGAGCCGTACGCGGCGGGGTTCCTGACCTCGCCGGCCCCGAACGCGGGAGTCGTCCGGCGTACGGCCCCGGAGCGTGCCTCCGAGCTGCCGTCCGCCCTGTCGGCGCGCGCCGAGCGGGTGCTGGAGACCGCCGCGGCGCACCGGTACCGGCGGCTGGTGCTGGGCGCCTGGGGCTGCGGGGTCTTCCGATGCGACCCCGCGCAGGTCGCGGCCGCCTTCCGCGCACTGCTCGGCCCGGGCGGGCGGTTCGCGGGGACCTTCGAGCACGTCGTGTTCGGAATCCTGGACCGCACACCGGGGACCGTGGTGCGCGAGGCCTTCGAGCGGGCCTTCCCGGAGCGTCAGCTCCAGCCGTAGCGCTCGTGCAGCCGGTTCCTGACCAGGTTGAACCGGCCGCGGTCCAGCGCGCACGCCTCCCGGCGCATGCCCTCCTCGTGGAGCCGCAGGACGCGGTCCACGTCGACCCAGGAGTCGCGCCCCGAGCGGTCCCAGGGGCCGCTGCCGATCGCCACCCACTCGCGGTCTCCGTCGTGCCGCTTGCTGGAGAGCTGCACGGCGAGGAACGTGCCCGCCGCCTCGCGGGCGACCACGAGCACCGGGCGGTCCTTGCCCCGCCCGTCGTTCTCCTCGAAGGGCACCCAGATCCACACGATCTCCCCGGGGTCCGGGTCGCCGTCGTGCGCGGGGGAGTACTCGGTGCGCACCGGGCCCACCTCGCGGGGGTCGGCCTCGGTGGTGGCGCGGGGGCCGTGGCGGCCGGGGACGTTCTCTTCGGCGAAGGCTGTCACGCGGGGCACCTTACGGGGTGTCGTACGAGGCCTGTTCACCGGTCCGGCGCAGATGGTCCTCGATCAGGGCGAAGGTGGCGTCCGGCCGTTCGAGCTGGGGGAGATGGCCGGCCTCGGGAACGAGTTCGAACCGCCCCCGCGCGAAGGCGGAGGCATAGGCCGCCCCGTACGCGGGGGTGGCGATGCGGTCGCTCTCGCCCCACAGCAGCAGGGCGGGCTGGTGCACGCGAGCGAGGCGGCGCAGGAGCTTGGGGTCGTGCATGTACGGGTCCCCGGCGAGGACCCGCATGGTGGCCATGTTGCCCTGGCGGCGGGCGAGTTCCTCGGCGGGGATGTCGGCGGGGTCGACGTGGAAGCGGTCGGGGTCGTGCCAGGAGTGCTCAGCGGCGGCGCGGGCGTCGAGCGCGAAGAAGTCCGTGACCGGTTCCGAAGGGACGTGCACACCGACCGCGTTGACGAGGACCAGGCCGGTGATCAGGCCCGCCGTGTCGCGCACGGCCATCTCGGCGGCGATCCAGCCGCCGAGCGAGGACCCGACGACCAGGACGTCCTCCAGGCCCCGGTCGTGCAGCAGGTGCAGATAGGCGAGGGCCAGGTCGTCGACGCCGGTCAGCCAGTCGGGGCGGTGGGTGCCGTCCCAGCCGGGGTGTACGGGCGTGAGGACGTGTGCGGTCGCGGACAGCCGGTCGGCGAGCCCGGCGACCGTGGCCCGGCCGCCGCCGCCGTGCAGGACGAGCACCGGCCGGCCCGTGCCGGCTTCAAAGAGGGTGAGGGGCAGGTCGGCGTACACATGAGTGATCTGATCGGTCATCATGCGGTGAGTCTAACTAAAGATCTTTATATAAGCTAGCTTAGTCATGCGTTAGGCTCGGTTCATGCGTGATGACCTGCAAGTTCTCGGCCGGGCGGTGAAACAGGCCCAGTACCGGCAGCACCGGGCCCTCGACAGCGCCCTCTCCGCCGTCGGTACCACCCTCGCCCAGTGGGACGCGCTGCGCGCGATCGGCCGCTCGCCCGGCGCGTCCGCGCGCGAGCTGGCGGCGGCCACCTTCCAGACCGAGCAGGCGTTCGGAGCGCTCATGACCCGGCTGGCCGCCCAGGGTCTCGTCGAGCGCCGGCCGGGCCACGGCCGGCGCATCGAGCACCACCTCACACCCACGGGCGAACAGGTCCTGGCGGCGGGCCACCGCGTCGCCGACGAGGTGCTCGCCGAGTGCTTCTCCGCCCTGCCGGAGGCGGACCGGGCCACTTTGCTGACCTTGCTCAGGCGCCTGAACGACGAGGGCGGCGCACGCTGACCGCGTGCGCCGCCCCGCATCGCCCCCGGGACTACCTCCCGTCGTCCTCCACCGGCACCGTCTGCGCCGGAGGCGGCGTCACCACCCCGTTCAGAGGCGAAGTGCCGACCGGACCCTGCCCGTTGTGGTTCATCGAGGTGAGCAGCTGGCGGGCCAGACCGAGGCCCGTGCCGCCCATGGTGAGCGCCTTCGCGAACAACTCGGCCATCCCGTCGGCACCGTTGAGCAGCACCATGTTGTCGACGTTGCCGAAGGCCGACGCGCCGGCCTGGACGATCTCCGGCCAGTTCTCGGCGAGTTGCTGGGCGACGACCGCCTCCTGGTTCTCGGCGAGGGCGGCGGCGCGGGCCTTGATCGCCTCCGCCTCCGCCAGACCCTTGGCCTTGGCCGCCTCGGCCTCGGCCAGACCCCTGGCCTGAGCGGCGGCCGCCTCGGCCTCACCGGTGGCCCGGGTCGCCGCCGCGGTGGCCGCACCCCGGGACTTCGTCGCCTCGGCCTCGGCGCCCGCGGCCGTCTTGACCCGGGTCGCCTCGGCCGCCGCCGCCAGCTCCGTCTCCTTCGCCTTGGCCTGCGCCGCCGAGATACGGGCGTCGCGCTCCGCCTCGGCCAGCGTGCGCTTCTCGTAGGCCTTGGCGTCTGCGGGCTTGCGGACATCGGCCTGGAGCTGCTGCTCGCGCCGGTGCGCCTCGAGTTCGGCGACCCGCGTCTCCTGGACGACGACCTCCTGCCGGGCGGCCGCGTCCTCGAGCGGACCGGCCTGCCGGGACCTGGCCGCCGCCTTGTCCCGCTCGGCCTGGTAGCCGGCCTGGAGGATCTCGCTGTCCCGGGTGGCCTCCGCCATCCGGGCGAACGACTGCTGCTCCGCCTCGGTGGCGAGACGGTTCGCCTCCGCCTGGGCGATGCGCGCGTCCCGCTGGACGGCCGCCGCGTGCGGCATCGCCAGGTTCTGGATGTACCCGGTCGGGTCCTCGATCTCGTGGATCTGCAGAGAGTCGACGATCAGGCCCAGCTTCTCCATCTCCGTACCGCAGGCCGCCCGGGTCTGCCCGGTCAGCTTCTCCCGGTCACGGATCATGTCCTCCACCGTCAACCCGCCCACGATGGAGCGCAGATGACCGGCGAAGACGTTGTGCACCCGCTCCGACATCAGCTTCTGCTGGTCCAGGAAACGCCGGGCGGCATTGGCGATCGACACGAAGTCGTCGCCCACCTTGAAGATGACCACGCCCCGCACCTTCAGCGGGATGCCCTGGTGGGTCACGCAGTCCACCTGCAGCTCGGTCTCGTTCAGATCGAGGGAGAGCTTGCGCACCGCCTGTACACCGGGCAGCACCAGCGTGCCGCGCCCGGTGACGATGCGGAACCCCATGCCCTCCTCGAGGCCCTCGGTACGGTGTTTGGAACCGGAGATGATGAGCGCCTCGTTCGGCTCGGCGACCCGCCACATCATCTTGAACAGACCGATCAACACGAGAACGGCGACGACCGCCGCCCCCGCAACGACGCCGACAACCATCGGCATACGCCCCCTTTGCATGGTGCCCTCTCGGCACCGAACGAAGGGAGTGTGCTCCTCGGCAGGTCACGGGAGAAGACGCAGGCACATCCTTGTTGCAATCTTGACGCGAACCGCCTCACCTGCGGTGAAGCATGCTCAACTGTCGTACGCCGGAGCCACGTACACCGTTCTCGGCGGCAGGTGCTCGACCACCATCACCACCGTGCCCGGCTCGATCCGGCTGCGGCCGTCGGCCGCGTAGGCGAGGAAGTGCTCCGCGCCGCCCCGCACCCGGACGATCACCTCGCCGACCAGCCCGGGCCCGATCGTCCCGGTGACCCGCCCCATCAGCCCGACCATCGACGCATCGTCCATGGCCACAGGGTAGGTCCTCGACGGCTGCCTCACGCCGCCTCGACGGCGGCCGTGCTCGGCTCCGGCGGCCACAGGTCGTACCACCGCAGTTCCGCCTCCAGTTGGGCTGCGAGGGAGAGCAGCAGCGGCTCGCTGTTCGCCGGGCCGAGGAGCTGGGCGCCCACCGGCAGGCCGCCGTCGACGAAGCCGGCGGGGACGTTGACGCCGGGCCAGCCAAGGACGTTCCACGGCCAGGCGTAGGGGCAGGCGGCGATCATTGCGCGGTCGGTGGCCAGACCGCCGAGGTCGAGGAACGCGCCGATCAGGGGCGGGGGAGCGGCGGTCGTCGGCGCGAGGACGACGTCGTAGGACCGGAAGAACGCGCCGATCCTGCGGTGCATGACCGCCTCGGCGCGCCGGGCCGCCCGCAGCGGGGCCCCGCCGAGCAGCCGGCCCAGACGGGCGGCGCCGTGGGTGCGCCGGTCGAGCAGTGCGGGTTCGGGGGCCTCGCGGACCCGCTCGGCGATGCCGGCCGTGGCACGCGGCACGAAGGTCAGCCCGATCCGCCCGTACGGCGGGTCGGCCTCTTCGACAGAGTGCCCCAACGCGGCCAGTTTACCGGCGAGTTCCACGACCCGGTCTCGTACCTCCGGCCGCAGGCGGGCGGGCACGGCGGTGAAGGGCGGCTTGAGGGCGAGGGCGACGCGCAGCCGGCCGGGGTCGCGTCCGACCGCCCGGGCGGCCTCGACGGCGGGCGGGCGGTGCGGGTCGAGGGGGTGGTTGCCGCTCGCCGCGTCCAGCAGCAGCGCCGCGTCGGCGACCGTACGGGCCAGCGTGCCGTTGACCGTGATGCCCTGGAAGGACTCGCCGCGCGGCCAGGTGGAGATGCGGCCGCGCTGCGGCTTGACGCCGATCAGGTGCGTCCAGGAAGCCGGGATACGGACCGACCCCGCGCCGTCGGAGCCGAGCGCGGCCGGGACCAGCCCGGCGGCGACGGCGGCGGCCGAACCTCCGGAGGAGCCGCCCGGTGTGTGCCGTGTGTTCCACGGGTTGCGGGTCTCGCCGAAGGCCGGCCCCTCGGTGAACGGCCACTGCCCGAACTCGCAGGTGTTGGTCTTGCCGACGATCACCGCCCCCGCCGCGCGCAGCCGCCGTACCGCCTCGCCGTCCTCGGGCACCGGCGGGAACGTGCCGCAGCAGCCGAACGCGGTGGGTTCCCCGGCCACGTCCATGTCGTCCTTCACCGCGACGGGCACCCCGAGCAGCGGACGCCGGGTCCCGGTGGCCAGTTCCCGGTCCGCGGCGTCCGCCTCGGCGAGCGCGGCCTCGGCCCGGACGATCCGGAAGGCGTTGAGCGATCCCTGGGTGGCCTCGATCCGCGCCAAGGCCGCCTCGACGAGGACGCGGGAGGTCACCTCCCCGTCGGCCAGCGCGCGAGCGGACTCCGCCAGGCCTGCGGCACGGTCGAGCGTCATTGCGGGACACCTCCGGGAACACGTCGTCTACCGAACGGTAACGTCCGCGGGCCGCAACAGACAGCTTTTCCACAGGTGGCACCCGGCCACGTCGGAATCATTGACGTGCACCTGTCGCACCCCTACCTTCTGATCGACTTCTCGAACTTTGTTCGCCAAGTCGAACGTTGCTCAAGTTCCCAGGGAGAGCCGCCCGTGACCACCAGTCGTCCCGCCCCGTCCCGCCGCACCCTCCTGCGCACGCTGGCCGCCCTGCCGGCGTCCGCGGTCGTGCTCGGCGAGCTGCCCGGCCTGCTCGGCGCCGCCGCCGCCGCACCCGCGGGGGGATCCGCCACGCGCTACACGATCGTGCCGTTCCTCGACAGCGACGACGGCACGGTCGACGTGTACCAGTCGGACGACGCCACCGACTTCCGGCTCGTGCGGGCCGCCGCCTACACGCCGCCGGCGAACCGCATCCGGGACGCGAGCGTCTTCAGGCACACGGACGGCTACTACTACCTCACCTACACCACCCACACCTGGCAGGACGTCAGCACCACGATCGGCTTCGCGCGCAGCTCCGACCGGCTCGCCTGGACGTTCCTGTACGACTACACGGTCCCGGTCGCGAACCTGTCCCGCGCGTGGGCGCCGGAGTGGTTCGTGGACGCCGACGGCAGCGTCCACGTCATCGTGTCCTGCTCGACCACCGACGACGAGTGGATCTTCATGCCGTACCTGCTGAAGGCCACGAACACGTCGCTCACGGCGTGGAGTCCCCCCGTCGCCCTCTCCGGCATCGGCGGCAACCACATCGACACGTTCGTCGTGCGGACCGGCTCGACGTACCACGCCTTCACCAAGAACGAGACGACGAAGTACATCGAGTACGCCACCGCCGCCCGGCTCGCCGGACCGTACACGATCTCCCGGACCGGCGACTGGGCCGGCTGGGGCAGCTACCGCGAGGGCCCGTCCGTGATCCAGCTCGACAACGGCGCCTGGCGGATCTTCTTCGACGGCTACGGTGACGGCACCTACTACTACAGCGACAGCCACGACGGCTTCGCCACCTGGAGCACGCCCAAGGCCCTCCCCTCGGTCTCGGGCACGGCACGCCACTTCACCGTCGTCAAGGAGACCGTGTCCGGCGGCCCGTCCCTCGCCAAGGGCGTCACCCGCTCCTTCCGGTCCGCCAACCACCCCACCCGCTACTGGCAGGAGCAGCCCTCGACGGCACTGCTCGACCTGCCGGTGGTCACCGGCGCCGCCACCTCCGCAGAGAAGCAGGCCTCGAGCTTCACGGTCGTGGCGGGTCTCGCCGACGCGAACGCCTTCTCCTTCCGCGATGCCTCGGGCAAGTACCTGCGGCACTACGGCTTCCGCGGCCGCTTCGACGCGAACGACGGCACGACCACGTTCGCGAAGGACGCCACCTTCATCGCCCGCACGGGCGCGGTCGGCGGCTCGGTCCGCCTCGAGTCGTACAACTATCCCGGCCACTACCTGCGCCACTACGGCTACCAGCTGCGCGTCGACGTGTGCGACGGCACGGATCTGTTCCGGCAGGACAGCTCCTTCCTGCCGGTGACCGCCTGGGCCTGACGGCCCCGCCACTCGCCCGCGTGTGGCGGTTGTCGTTATTTCAGGTGAACCACTCCCTGGTCCAGGCCAGTTGACCGGAATGTCGGCCTACCCTTTTTTCCTCCGAGTTGTCGCAGGCATTTTCCGGCCTGCCGCTCGACGGTCTTGTCTGGGGGGTGGCGTTGATGCGGCGGTGGGTGCGGCGAGGCGGGTCCGTTCCGGGTGCGGGCGCCGTGCTCGCCGCCGCCCTGGCGGCCGGGGTCGTGGCAGGCGTGTCCCTGCCGGTCGGCGTGGGGGTGCCCGCCGCCTACGCGCTGGCCGCCCTCTCGCTCTTCGTGCGGGCGCGCACCACTTCGGGCAGGGTGCGGCTGCGCCTGTTGCTGTTCGTCGCCGCGGTGGCGGCCGGCGGTCTTCACCACCTTCTCGCGCACCGGCTCCCTGCGTCCGGTCTGCCGTCCGCCGGGTTGCTCCAGGCCGTGGTCCAGCTTCTCGCGGCCGCCGGGATCGTCGGCTGTCTGGGGCTGAGCGTCGCCGGCCTGCTGGTGGCCGCCGCGGACAGCGGCACGGTCACGACATGGGTCCGGCGCGTTCTGGACGGATGGATGATCGCGGGCTCGCTGATCACGCTGGGCTGGGTGCTCCTGCAGCACCGCTCGGCCGAAGGCGGGGGTGTGCCCCGGTCCGTACCGTGGCTCGCGCGCGTGGTGACGGACATCGTCGTACTGGGTCTCCTGGTGGCTCTGCGGTACTGCCAGCACCCCCGGGAGCGGACGGCCGGCACCCTGTCCGCCCTGGCCCTCGTCCTCCTCTTCCTGAGCGACGCCGCGCGCGTCCTGCCGGCCCCCGCCGAGGCGACCTGGTGCGGTGTTCCGCTCGTGGGCAGCTGCGCGATGACCGGTCTGTTCCTCGTCGCCGCCGTGCCCTGGCTGCCGGGTGGCGCCGACGTGATGAGCGTCGACCAGCGGATGATGCCCGTCGTCGGGGTGGTGGCCTCCTTCGTCCCGGTGGCCGTCTGCGCGCTGGCCCTCGCGGCCCACACACTGAGCGGTGGCCGCGTCGACCCCGGCATGATGGTGCTGGCCGGTTCCGTGCTCGTCGCGCTCGGTGTCCGGCAGGCCGTCGTGCACGCCGACCACCTGCGGGTCACCTCCGACGCCGCGGCCCAGGGGGAGCGTTACCGGACGCTGGTCGACGGCTCGCGCGACGTGATCACCATCGCGGATCTGGACTGCCGTGTCCGCTATGCCAGTCCGGCCGCGCTCACCGTCTTCGGCTACCGGCCCGGGGACCTGGTGGGGGCCCCGCTGCCCCTGTACTGCCACCCCCAGGACCTGCCCCCGCTGCGGCAGGCCATCGAGAACCTGCTGCGGGAAGCCCGCTCCGGCATCCGCGGGCCGGTCCGCTATGTCTCCTGCCGGGTGCTGGCCGCGGACGGGCAGTGGCGTCACGTCGAGTCGACGATCGGCCACCACCCCGAGGGCATGATCTTCAGCAGCCGTGACGTGACCGAGCGGACCAGACACCAGGAGCAGCTCGAACGTCTCGCCTACCATGACACGTTGACCGGCCTGGCCAACCGCGGGCTGTTCGCCGACCGGGTCGCGCACGCCTTGCGGAAGCGAAGCGTCGGCACGCGTCCGCCGGCGGTGCTGTTCCTCGACCTGGACGGCTTCAAGTCGGTGAACGACTCCCTGGGACACGCCGCGGGCGACGCCCTACTCGTCCACGCCGCCCGGCGGTTGCGGACCTCGGTGCGGGACTCGGACACCGTAGCGCGTCTCGGCGGCGACGAGTTCGCCGTTCTGCTGGAGGCGGAGGCGGGCACATGCCCTCCGCCGGCCATGGAGGTGGCCGAGCGTATTCTGTCCGCCCTCACCGTGCCCTACCGCATCGGCGGCACGAGTGCGGCGGTCTCGGCCTCCATCGGCATCGCGGTGGCCACCGCGGGGATGACGCCCGAGGAACTCCTGGACCATGCCGACCAGGCCATGTACGCGGCGAAAGCCGCAGGGAAGTGCGGTATTCGCGTCCATCTGGCTTTGCAGGAACAAAGCCAGGAAGTCGGACTTCCGTAACCTCGCAGGGGCGTGGCCGTACGGTTGCCAACTACTCCGTTCGGGTGATGCGATGGTGGACCCCTTGTCGCTCGAATGGAGCTGTGCGTCACTGTGAGTGTGAACCGGCGGGCTGCCCATCCCCGTGCCGGGGGAACGTCGAGACGGGCAGCGCTTGCCGGTTTTCTCTGTGCCCAGGGGGAGGCGACGCGGGCTGCTGTGACTTCCGCCGTGTGAGCGGGAGACGTCCCTTCGGTCGCCCTGGGTCCGGCACCACCGACAGCGCCCGTGGGGATCGGGACAAGGGCGAGGCATGCCATTGACGGCGGCTCGATCCCAGGCGGCGCGACCTCGGTGACCGGGTGTCCCTCGCCGGTTCCTCGCATGTCCCCATCAAGCAGCGAGGAGCGCGTCATGCCTATCACCCCCAACCAGGGTTCCACCGGCGGTGGGACGCTCGTGACCATCACGGGCACGAACCTGGCCAACACCAGCTCGGTGAAGTTCGGCACCAAGTCGGCCACCAACGTCACCCAGGTGTCGCCGACCCAGGTCACCGCCGTGTCGCCGTCGGGAACCGGCACGGTCGGCGTCACGGTCACCACCCCGGGCGGTACCAGCAACCCGGTGCCGTTCTTCTACGTCGGCGCCCCGTTCAAGTCGTCCCTGGGATCGACCTCCGGGCCGCTGGCCGGAGGCAACACCATCAGCCTCAGCGGCACCGGCCTGTCCACGGCCACCAGCGTCTCCTTCGGCGGGGTGACCGCCACCCCGACCGTGGTCAACGACAACCAGCTCACCGTCACCGTGCCGGCCGGTGCGGCGGCCGGACCGGTCGGCGTCAGCGTGACCACCGCGGGCGGCACGAACAACGGTCTGACCTACACCTACGTGGACGTCCCGACCATCACGACCGTCGTCCCCGCCTCCGGTCCGACCTCTGGGGGGACCGCGGTGACGATCACCGGCACCCACCTCGACACCACCGAATCAGTCACCTTCGGCGGCACCCCGGCACCGTTCTCGGTGATCAACACCACCACGCTGTCGGCGGTCACCCCGCCCGGCGCGGCGGGCGTGACCGACGTGACGGTGACCAACCCGGCCGGGTCCGACACGGCGACCGGCGCGTTCACCTACGTCGCCGGGCCCGGCATCTGATCCAGCCGGCGGCCTTCGCACAGCGGAGGCGACGAAACCCCCGTCCGGGCGGCGGCCCCCCACCGCCCGGACGGGCCCGACCCGCGTACACGGACGTGTCCGTACTGAAGGAGTTACAGCGATGGCTGCCCCTGTGGTCTCTTCGGTCAGTCCCAATCAGGGGCCGGCCTCCGGCGGTACCACCGTCACCGTGACCGGTAGCGGCTTCACCGGCGCCACAGCCGTCCGGTTCGGCGCCGCGTCCGCGACCTCGTTCACCGTCGTCAGCAGCACCCAGATCACGGCGGTCAGCCCACCCGGCAACGGACCGGTGAACGTCACCGTGACCACCAGCCAGGGCACCAGCAGTCAGTCGGTCCCCTTCACCTACGTGACCGTATCGGCTCCCACACTGACGAGCCTGGCACCGACTCAGGGCCCCGTCGGTACGTCGGTGACGTTGACGGGTACGAACCTGACCGGTGCCACGGCGGTGCGTTTCGACGGGGTGGCCGTGTCGTCGTTCACGGTGGACTCGGCGACGCAGATCACCGCGGTGGCCCCCGCCCACGCGGCCGGGGCCTCCGCGGTGACCGTCACCACGGCCGGTGGCACCAGCAATGCCCTGACCTTCACGTATCTCGCGGCGCCCGCCATCACCGGTGTGTCACCCACCCAGGGGCCGACCTCGGGGGGTACGTCGGTGACGTTGACGGGGACGAACCTGACCGGTGCCACGGCGGTGCGTTTCGACGGGGTGGCCGCGTTGTCGTTCACGGTGGACTCGGCGACGCAGATCACCGCGGTGGCCCCCGCCCACGCGGCCGGTGCCGCGGCGGTGACCGTCACGACCCCGGGCGGCACCAGCAACCCCGACAACCCCCAGGCCTACTTCTTCTACGCCGCCGCGCCGTCGCTGACCGCCGTCACACCACCCTCCGGGACCACGGCGGGCGGCACCACAGTGACCCTGGCCGGCACCGGCCTGCTCGGCGCGACGGCGGTGCGCTTCGACACGCTGGCGGCGACGTCGTTCACCGTCAACTCGGCCACCCAGATCACCGCGGTGGCTCCCGCTCATGCTGCGGGCACCGCGGCGGTGACCGTCACGACCCCGGGCGGCACCAGCAACCCCGTCGCCTACGTGTATCTCGCGGCACCCGCGCTGGCCTCGCTCGTCCCCGACAAGGGGCCCGCCCAGGCCGGCACCGTCGTGACCGTGACCGGCACCAATCTCACCGACACCACGGGCGTCCAGTTCGGCTCGACCCCGGTGCCGTTCACGGTGGTGTCACCCACCCAGCTCACCGCCGCCGCCCCCGCGGGAACGGCCGGGCCGGTCACCGTCACGGTCACCACCCCGGCCGGCACCAGCAACAGCCTCACCTACACCCGGATCGCGGCCCCGGGCATCTGAGGGAAGTGGTGAAACCGCGACAGCCGGTGCCGCGAACGGCACCGGCTGCACGGATCCAACTTCCCACCAGGAGTGCCCATCGCGGTATGCCGGCACGATCACACGTGCTCTTCCGGAAAAGCAGCGAGTGGTCCGACTGCCGCATCCCCCGGCGAGAATGGGCGGCCCACCGGTTGGATCGATTCCAGTAATCCATTCCGGCGAAGACCCCGGCAAGTGCCTCGTGACTATGTCACACGAACGGCCCAGCGCACTGTTCACGCCCTCCTTTCCTCGCAAGAACCATTTCCAAAAGAAAACGCCCCGTGGTGTCGCCCCCTCACCCATCCGGATCCCACTGGATGCAGACCACCCACGGTCACGATCAAGTTGGACTGTCGAGGCGGCAGTTCCCCCACTCGGTCGGTTCTGGAGACCGCCGTCCAGCAGACGAACAGAGGGAGTACCGGTGCTGACCGTGAAGAAGACCCGCGCCCTGACCCTGGCCGCACTGCTGAGCACGTCCGGTGTGGGCATCGCCGCGTCGGCCGCCGCCGAGAACCTGGCGACCCCCCGGACGGTGGTGCCGTGCGGCGACGTCGACGAGCTGATCAGACAGATCAACAACGCCAACACCATCGGCGTCGGGTCCATCACGCTCTCGGCCGGCTGTTCTTACAAGATCACCAGTCCGGCGGTGGCCGGTGGCCCCTACGGAGCCGACGGACTTCCCGTCATCACCGCGAACGTGACCATCAGCGCCGACTCCGCCACCATCACCCGTACGGCGACCACCGCCTTCCGCATCGCCGAGGTGGCCCCCCAGGGCTCCCTCACCCTCAACGGGATCACCGTGTCGGGCGGCAGCGCCACAGCCGATCCCGGCACCGTCGGCGGCGGCATCCTGGCCCGGGGACGTCTCACCCTGAGCAACAGCCGGGTCACCGGCAACACCGCCGCGGGCACGGGCG
Source organism: Streptomyces sp. NPDC001843 (assembly GCF_042891955.1). Lineage (NCBI taxonomy): Bacteria > Bacillati > Actinomycetota > Actinomycetes > Kitasatosporales > Streptomycetaceae > Streptomyces > Streptomyces sp. NPDC001843. The sequence goes on from NZ_JBIATQ010000015.1 coordinate 49,222, forward strand.
GCGGCATCGAGGTGGCCCCCGGCGGCAGCGCGGACCTGTCCGGCGGCGTCGTCACGCTGAACACCGCCTCCGACGGCGGGGGCGTCCACGTCGACAACTCCGGCCGGCTGACCGTCAGCAGCGCGTCCGTCAACGGCAACACCGCGACCTTCACCGGCGGAGGAGTGGCCACCAACGGGACCACGGTCCTCAACAACACGACCGTCCACGGCAACCGGACCGACACCTTCGAGGGCGGCGGCATCTACACCGCGACCGGGCCCCTGACCGTCAACGGCGGGACGGTCGACGGGAACACGGCCGCCTCCTACGGGGGAGGCATCGCCAACTTCGGCAGCACCGTGCTCCTCCAGGGCGCGTCGCTGTACCGCAACACCGCCGCACTCGACGGCGGCGGCCTGTACAACCAGGTCGGCAGCGCTCAGCTGATCGCCGGTGAGGTCACCGGGAACGGGGCCGGCGGCCATGGCGGCGGAATCTTCCGGGCCGGCGGCTCGGTCGCCGTCACGGGCACCACCGTCACCGGCAACACGCCCGGCAACTGCGCCCCGGCCGGCAGCATCCCCGGCTGCCCCCAGTGACACACGACTCGCTTTGCCACCAAGGCAGTTGACTGTTCGCGAACGCGAAAAGATTTGACAGTGCCGGACGGGTTACCTGGGGGACATGGAGCGGACAAGGGAATCCGATCAGCCGGACGAACCCACGCAGCTGTCGAAACGGTCGTGGTGGGCGGCGTTGAAAGGCACGGTGAAGGAGTTCCAGGACGACGATCTCACCGACCGCGCCGCGGCACTCACCTACTACGGCGTGCTGTCGATGTTCCCGGCCCTGCTGGTGCTGGTCTCCCTGCTGGGCGTCGCCGGTGAGTCGGCGACCCAGGAGGTGCTGGACAACATCCAGCGACTGGCCCCGGGTTCGGCGCGGGACATCATCGGCAACGCGGTGCAGGAGTTGCGCGGCCGGGGCGGCGTCGGCTCGGTCATGGCCGTCGCGGGCATCCTGCTGGCGGTGTGGGCGGCCTCCGGCTACATCGCGGCGTTCATCCGCTCCGCCAACGCGGTGTACGACATCCCCGAGGGCCGGCCCGTGTGGAAGATCCTGCCCGTCCGGGTGGGTGTGACGGTGCTGCTGCTGGTGCTGGCGGTGATCAGCGCGCTGATCGTGGTCTTCACCGGCGGGGTGGCCCGTCAGGCCGGTGCGGCCCTCGGGTTCGGCGACGTGGCCCTGACGGTGTGGTCGATCGTGAAGTGGCCCGTGCTGGTCGTCCTGGTCACGATGATGATCGCGCTGCTGTACTGGGCGACACCCAACGTCAAGGGCCGCGGTTTCCGGTGGGTCACGCCGGGCAGCGTGCTGGCGCTGGTGATCTGGCTGGCCTCCTCGGCGGGTTTCGCCTTCTACGTGTCGAACTTCGCCTCGTACAACAAGACCTACGGCACGCTCGCCGGCGTGATCGTCTTCCTGGTGTGGTTGTGGATCAGCAACATCGCCATCCTGCTCGGCTTGGAGTTCGACGCGGAACTGGCCCGTCGCCGCGCTGTCGCCGGTGGCCTCCCGGAGGACGCGGAACCCTATCTGCCGCCCCGTGACACCCAGGCCTGGAGCGAGGAGGAGCAGCGCCGCGTGGAGCAGGAGACGGCGCGGGCGACCGAGACGGAGAACGAGACGGAAAACGAGATGGAAAGCGGGACGGGCAGCGAGACGGAAGAGGAGGTGCGGCACCGCTCCCGATGACGGGGCGGGAACCGTTCACGGTTCGCGGTGTTCGTGCGCCGCGCGCTCCAGCGTCTCGGCCTCGGCCTCGGCGAGCCGGGTCTCCGCCGCCACGTCGATCGACCGGGTCAGCAGCCAGTAGAGCACCGCGGACACCGGCAGGCCGACGAAGAGGGAGATGTCGCCACCGTCGAGCGCCTTGGCGACCGGGCCGACGTACAGGGTGCCCACGGAGAAGAACGGCACCATCGCGGCGAACCCCACCAGATAGGCGATGATGCCGTGCCAGCCCCAGCGCCCGTAGATGCCGTGCGGGTTGAAGATCTCGGCGACCGCGTAGTGCCCGCGGCGCACGACGTAGTAGTCCATCAGGTTCACCGCGGTCCACGGGATGAACAGGTAGAGGACCAGCAGCAGGAAGTTCTCGAAGTTGCTCAGGAAGTTGGACGTCGCGGCCAGCGCGCCGATCACGGACAGGGCCGCGGTGAGCCCGATGGTCACCAGCCGGACGGTCAGGGTCGGTGTCACCCGCCGGAAGGAGTCGATGGCGCTGATGAGCGTGAGCGACCCGCCGTACATGTTCAGCGCGGTGACGGACACCAGACCGAGCGTGGCGAAGAGCAGCACGATCGCACCGAACCCGTCGAACACCTTGTCGCCGGCCGCGTTGATCGAGGCGATCGTGTCGAAGCCCTTGCCGGCCCAGGCGGCCAGCAGTGCCCCGAGGACCATCAGCCAGATACCGCCGAGCGCGGAGCCGAAGTACGTCCAGTAGAAGGTCTTGCGGACGGTGACGTCCGGCGGGAGGTAGCGCGAGTAGTCCGAGACGTAGATCGCCCAGCTGATCTGGTAGCCGGCGACCACGCCGAACTGGGCGAGGAACGGCGTCCACGCGAAATGGCCGAGGTCGAACGACCCCGGCGGGTAGTGCAGGGTGACCAGGACGCCCACCGTGAAGACGCCGAACACCACGAGGAAGGTGTACGTCAGGACGCGTTCGGCCTTGTGGATGATGTCGTAGCCCACCAGCGCGATGACGAAGGCGATGGCGGTCACGACGATCACCCACAGCTTGACGCCCCCGTGCAGCGTGCTGTGCAGGGACTCTCCGGCGAGGATGGTGTTGAAGACGTTGAACCCCGCGTACTGCACATAGGCGAAGATCCAGACCAGCAGGGCACCGACGTAGCCGAACTGGGGCCGCGACTGGATCATCTGGGGGAGCCCGAGCTGTGGCCCCTGGGCCGAGTGGAAGGCCATGAAGAAGGTGCCGATGACGGTGCCGGCCACGATCGCGATGAGCGACCAGATCAGGTTGCCGCCCGCGGTGATGCTGACCAGTCCCACCGCCAGCGTCGCGATCTGCGCGTTGGACATGAACCACAGGGGGCCCAGGTGCCACAGCTTGCCGTGCCGCTCGTCCAGTGGGACGTAGTCGATCGACCGGATCTCCAGGCCCGTCACCCCGGGGGCGGATGTGGTGGTCATGGTGCCTCCCGAGTACTCGTCCGCCCCTGTGGCCATGGTCTTCCCCCGTCCGTGGAAGTGCCAGCCAGCGGATGGTCAAGTCGTCGCCCCGGAGCCGGTGCGTTCCGCGTGTCGACCCCGAGGGGTCGGGTACTAGGAGAGCCCGGCCGACGCCCGGGGCCGAACGGGGACGTCCGGGGCAGGGCCGGAGCGGAGATGGGAGTGGTCATGACGCAGAACGGGGAGGACGTGACGCTCGCCCGACGACGGGCGGAACTCCACTTGGCGGCGGACGACCCCGGGGGGACACCGGTGGCCGGCGAGCCCGTACCGCACCCGGAGGCGCGGGAACTGCCCCAGGACCGCAGCCAGGCGATCCTCGAGGCGGCCAAGCGGGTGGGTGCGGTCCTCAAGCGCGCCGGACACGCCTTCGCGCTTGCCGGGAGCGTGGCCGTGTACGCGCACGGCGGCAGCCGGCATCTGCAGCACGACGCCGACTTCTGCATCCTGCCCGAGGACGCCGAGGCGGTCGCGCAGACACTGCGCGAGGCCGGGCTGGGCGTCCGGATGCCGCCCGAGGACTGGCTGCTGAAGGCGACCTGCTTCGAGCAGGACGTCGACGTCATCTTCGAGTTGGCGCACCGGCCCGTCACCCCGGACCTGCTGGAACGGGCGCAGTACCTGTCGGTCGACTCCGTGCACATGCCCGTCCTGGCGCCGACCGACCTCATGCGCAGCCTCGTCACCGCCTTTTCCGAGCACCACTGCGACTTCGGGTCCGTGCTGCCCGTCGCCCGGGCGCTGCGCGAGAAGGTCGACTGGGAGGAGGTACGGAAGTCCTGCGGGGACGAGCCGATGCCCGCGGCCTTCCTCTTCCTCCTCGAACGCCTGCACGTCATCGAACCGCAAGAGGAGCAGCCATGACCGACCAAGGCGCCGTCCACGCGCCTGGTGCTCCGGTGGCCGAACACGCCGAACATCTGGACTACCGCGTCGCCCACCTCGCCGAACGCCTGGCCGCGGGGCCACTCGGCGAGCTGGGGGTGCGTGCCGAGATCCGGGGCGAGGCCGTCCTGCTGACCGGCACGGTGCCGTCCGCGCAGTGCCGCGACGACATCCTCCGCCAGGCCCGTGAGGCACTTCAGGGACATCCGGTCCACTCGGACATCTGTGTCGCGGGGACCTCCTCGCCCGGTGAGGCGGAGGAACTCGCATGATCCGGGTCGCGGCCGTGGGAGACATCCACATGGGGCCCGAGAGCCAGGGAGTGCTCAGGCCCTCGTTCGAGACACTGCCCGAGTGCGCCGACGTACTGCTGCTGGCCGGGGATCTCACCCGGCACGGCACGCCCGAGGAGGCCCAGGTCGTGGCCCGGGAGATCAAGGACCTCGGGGTCCCGGTGGTCGCCGTGCTGGGCAACCACGATCACCACGACGACCGACCCGACGAGGTCACCGCCATCCTCCGGGACGCGGGCGCGCACGTGCTCGAAGGGCAGGCGGTCGTCGTGACCGGCGACGACGGGCCCCGGATCGGCGTGGCCGGCACCAAGGGGTTCGGCGGCGGGTTCGTCGGGCGCTGCGCCGGGGAGTTCGGTGAGCCGATCATGAAGGAGTTCGTCCGGTACTCCCGGCGCTGCGCCGACGCGCTGCGTGACTCCTTGCGGGAGCTGGACGAGTGGGGGTGTGACGTACGGGTCGCCCTGACGCACTTCTCACCCGTGCCGGACACCCTCGCCGGGGAACCGCTGGAGATCTATCCCTTCCTCGGCAGCTACCTGCTGGCCGAGGCCATCGACACGGCGGGCGCCGACCTCGCGGTGCACGGGCACGCACACGCGGGCACCGAGCACGGGATGACCGGTGCGGGCGTCAAGGTGCGCAACGTGGCCCAGCCGGTCATCGGACGAGCCTTCCACGTCTACCACCTGCCGGAACGAGGAGCGTCGCCGGACTGACGCCCCGATTCGTACCGGAGTGTGGCCGACGACACGTCATCAGTCGGGGCCCGGCCGGGCTACCGTTTTACCGAGTTCTCCTCCTCGTCTTCCTCCCTCGGAAGACCCGGTACCAGCTCGGACGGCCCCGTAGTGCTCACAGACCTCTCCCCGCTCATAGCGGCGACCGCCCAATGGCTGACGCGCGCCTACCCGCCCAGCGGCGGGGCGCTGGCCCGCGCCCTGTGCGAGGTGCAGGCGCGGCAGGCCGTCACCGTCGCCGCCTGGCTGCGGTACCCGACCGCGATGGACGCCGCCCTGGTCGGCATGGCGGGCCCCGGTGGCTCCGCCGCGCTGGACTGGATCAGCGGCGCCACCGTCCACGAGGACGACGAGTCGGAGACATGGGCCTGGCGGACCTGGGTGGACGAGGTCGTCGCCAGCTGGGCGGCCGGACTGCTCACCGACCCGCAGCTGGCCGCCCTGGCGGTGGCCGCGCTCGCCGAGGGCGAGCACACCACCGGTACGCCGGTCGAGTTCCGGCGTCTGACCGACCCCGACGAGGCGGACCGCCGGGCCGCGGCCCTGCTGCGCCACCCCGACCTCCTGGCGCCCGTCGCCGAACTCCACCACGCCCAGCTCCTGGACCGTCTCGACCCGGGCCGGGCACTGGCGGCCTGAGCGCCCCGAACAGCCCGCAGTCCCCTGGTCCCGTGGTCCGGCCCCGCCCGGGAACGCCGTCCGCCCGCCCGGGGCCGCCTCTCAGGCCGCCGTGTCCAGTGCCGCCTGCCCCGCGACGTCGCCTTCCCGGGCCGGCAGGGCGACCGGGGACGGGGTGCGGCGGACGCGCAGGAGGAGGGCGGTGGCGACGGGGGCCGCGATGAGCAGGCCGCCCGTGACAAGGGCGCCCCGGGCACCGGCGTACTCCATGAGGAGGCCCAGGGCCGGCGGACCGCCGAGACTCCACACCGTGCCGATGCTGCTCCACACGCCGAGGACGCGGCCCCGCAGATGGGCCGGCGGGTCGGTCTGCAGGACGGCCGTGCCCGCGGTGTCGGAGACGGACTCGACCACGGCCATGGGGAGGACCAGCACCAGCAGCACGGCCAGTGACGGGGACAGCCCGGCCGCCACCTGCAGCAGGGCACCCGAGGCGGCCAGTGTCCCCACCAGCCGGACGGAGGGCCGGCGCATCCGCGCCCCGAGGACCGCGCCGAGGATGCCGCCGACCGCGAGGACGGTCGACACCGTGCCGAACGCGCCCGCGCCGCCGGCGAGCGGGCCGGTGACGAGCACGGCCAGCGTCAGCCCGTAGTTGCGGCCGAAGACCGAGCTGAGCCCGGTGACGGCGGCGAGCGCGACCAGCCGGGGCCGGCGTGCGAAGTACCGCAGGCCCTCCCGCACGGTCATGTCGCCGGCGGACGCGTCGGGGCGGGTGGCGGTGACAGGGCCGGGCGCGGTACGGGCCGCCGCGGCCCGCGCGGGGCGCAGGAACGGCACGACCGAGGCCACGAACAGGAACGACAGCCCGTTGGCCGCGTACGCGGCGGCCGTGCCGAGGAAGCCGACCGTCAGACCCGCGAGGCCCGTGCCGGCCAGCCGGCCCGCGCTGTGCACCAGCGCGCCCACGCCGATGGCGGAGGGCAGGTCCTCGGCCGGCACCAGATCGTTCCCCAGCAGGGCGCACGCCGGCGCGTCGACGGTGGCGATGATGCCGGTCACCGCGGACAGCACCAGCAAGGCGGTCATGTCGAGCCGGTCCAGCGCCACCAGCAGCGCCGTCACGAAGGCGACCGCGCCGAGCAGCACCTGGCTCACGGCGACCGTGAGCTTGCGCGGCCAGCGGTCGACGGCGGCGCCGCCCAGCAGGCTCATGAACAGCGCCGGAGCGGCCTGCACGGACATCGACAGACCGGTCGCCGCCGCGGAGCCGGTGATCTGCAGCACGAGCAGGTTCTGCACCGTGAGCTGCATCCACGTACCGGCGTTGGACACGAAGTTGGCGGCCGACCACCAGCGCATGCCGCGGTGCCGCAGCGACCGCCACGGGGAGCGCGAGGGCTTCCGGGGCGGCACGGGCACGGTTTTCGGCGCAGGGGAGGGCAGGGCGGGGGCGGAAGGCACAGTGCGGTTCTCGGCAGACGTCAGTCAGGGGGGACCGGCGGAAACCAAGGACGCCGGCTGCACTGCACGGCCGCTCCACCGAGTCGGTCACGGCGCCGACCATGTTGACAGAAGGGACGGCCGAGTCGATGACACCGACCGCCGGGGAGGGCCTCGCACAAGTACCAACTCCATCTGAACGTTCGGTACTTGGCATGCCGAGTGGGTTTGCTCACAGGGGCGCAGCTGGATTCAAGGGCTGAAGCCGACTGCCGAACGGTCAGCCGGAAAAGGGCAGCGAAAAGCCCGCCGCCAGGGCGACGGGCCCGTTTCGGCTTCTGCCGGGAGTCCGGCCGGAAGAACCTCAGTCCATCTTGCCGCGGCCCGACAGCGCGTCCCGCAGCCGGTCCACCAGTCCGGCGCCCGGCGCCAGCATCTTGTTGGCCGGGGGCTTGTCCGGGGCGGTCGGATGGGGCCGTGTCGGTGCCGTCTTCTTCGCCTGGCGGACCTTGTCCCCCAGTTCGTCCAACGCGTCCGGGGGACACGCCGCCCGCAGCCTCGGGAAGAGGTTCTCCTCCTCGTCCGTCACGTGCTCACGGATCTCGCTCATCAGCGAGGTGATCAGCCGGTCGAAGTCCGGGTGGTCGGCGTCGCAGCTCTCGAGGTCCTTCATGATCTGCTCGGCCTTGGCGTGGTCCTCGAGCTCCTTGTCCGCCAGGGCTCCACCGCCGTCCACGTGCTCGCGCACGGCCGGGTACAGATAGGCCTCCTCGGCCACCGAGTGCCGCACCAGCTCCATCGTGGCCTGGTCGGCGTACACCTTGCGCTTCTTGTCACCGGAAGGCAGCGCCTCGATCTTGCCGAAGAGCTCCTCGACCTCGCGGTGATCGGTCACCAGCTCGTCGATGACGTTTCCACCGTGTCCCATGTCCTTCACCTCCAGCCCCCGAGTGCCCGGCCGCGGACGACTCACACGAATCGCGCGTACAGCCCAGGTTTCGCACAATAGACATCAACGTGTGAAAACAACTGGGACGGGAACCCCGTGTCAGTGCCGTCGAGACCACGGCGGCCACTGGAGTCGCACAGCGCTTCCCCTGCCCCCCACGACCGGTTCTTTCACTCCCCCCACATCCCGCTTTTCCCGCGCCGGGCGGGTTCACGCCCGGCTGCCGGGGTCCCTTGCGCCCGATCGCGCCCACGGGGCCCGTGACGCGGACGAAGGACCTTCCATGACTGATGCGACGACGCGCGTCCCCTGGGGACGGGCCGTGGTCACCGGCGGTGCCGGTTTCCTCGGCAGCCACCTGTGCGAGCACCTGCTGAATGCGGGTGTCGAAGTCGACTGCGTCGACAACCTGCTGTCCGGATCACCCGACAACGTCGCCCACCTCGACGGCCGCCCCGGCTTCCGGTACGTCGAGGCCGACGTCTGCGCGTCCGACGTGCTGCGGCGACTGACGGGACCGTACGACCTGGTCCTGCACTTCGCCTGCTGCGCCTCACCCGCCGACTACCTCCGGCTGCCCCTGGAGACGCTGGACGCCGGCAGCCTGGGCACCCGCAACATGCTGGCCCTCGCCGAGCGTGACGGGGCACGTCTCCTGCTCGCCTCGACCTCCGAGGTGTACGGCGACCCGCTCGTGCACCCGCAGCGCGAGGACTACTGGGGCAACGTCAACCCGGTCGGCCCGCGCAGCGTCTACGACGAGTCCAAGCGGTTCGCGGAGGCGCTGGTCACCGCCCATGTGCGCACCAAGGACGCCGACGCCGGGATCGTCCGTCTGTTCAACACCTACGGGCCCCGGATGCGCGCCCACGACGGCCGCGCCGTGCCCACCTTCGTCTGCCAGGCCCTGGCCGGCGAGTCGCTGACGGTGGCGGGCGACGGCAGCCAGACCCGCTCGCTGTGCTACGTCGACGACACCGTCGAGGGCATCCTGCTGGTCGCGGCGAGCCGCTCGGTACGGCCCGTCAACATCGGCGGCAGTGACGAGGTCCCCGTCCGCGACATCGCCCGCCGCATCGTGGAGCTGACCGGCTCCTCCTCCCGCATCGAATACGTCGAGCGCCCCGTCGACGACCCGCAGCGCCGGCGCCCGGACACCACGCTCGCCCGCGAACTGCTCGGCTGGGCGCCCCGCGTGCCCTGGGAGGAGGGCATCAAGCAGACCATCGCCCACTTCGCCGCGGTGCCGCCGGTCCGCGAACCGGCCCCGCAGCCGTAGAGAGGTCACCCGCACCCGCGGGAGCCGACCCCCACCCCGCCACGGAGGCAGCATGCGCGTCCTGGGAATCAACGCCCTCTTCCACGACCCCGCCGCGGCCCTGGTCGTGGACGGCCGGATCGTGGCAGCCGCGGAGGAGGAGCGCTTCAGCCGGCGCAAGCACGGCAAGCGGCCCGTTCCCTTCTCCGCCTGGGAACTGCCCGAACTGTCCGCCCGATGGTGCCTGGACCAGGCCGGGCTGACCCCCTCCGACCTCGACGCCGTCGCCTACTCTTACGACCCCGGACTCGCGCGGCCGGCCGAGCAGCTGGGCCTGCACGACCCCTGGGACCACCTGCGCCAGCAATACGCCCGCCGGGCACCGGAGTTCCTCGCCGAGGCGCTCCCCGGCCTGGACCCGGAGAAGGTGCGGTTCGTCGCCCACCACGTCGCCCACGCCGCCTCGGCCGGTCAGGCCTCCCCGTACCCGGACTGCGCCGTACTGGTGCTGGACGGCCGCGGCGAATGCGGCTCGCACCTCGCCGGACGCTACGTCAACCGCGAACTGACCGTGCTGGGCTCGCAGTCGCTGCCCGACTCCATGGGCCTGTTCTACGAGGACCTCACCCAGCACCTCGGATTCCTGCGCAGCAGCGACGAGTTCAAGGTGATGGCCCTCGCCTCCTACGGCAAGCCGCGCTTCCTCGACCAACTGCGACCCCACGTCGGCCTCGACGGACAGGGCGGCTTCCGGGCACGGACGGTGCCCTGGGCGTCGCTGGTCCCACCGCGCCCGGCGGGCGCCCCCTGGTCGCAGGACCACGCCGACCTGGCGGCCAGTGCCCAGGCCTGCCTGGAAGAGGTCCTGCTCGGCCTCGTGCGGTGGCTGCACGAGCGCACCGGCGAGGACGTGCTGGCGCTGGCCGGCGGAGTGGCGCTCAACTGCGTGGCCAACACCCGGATGCACCGCGAAGGCCCCTTCGAACGGATCTGGGTGCAGCCCGCCGCCGGGGACGCGGGCACCGCGCTGGGCGCCGCCCTGCACCTCGCGCACCAGAAGGAGACGGTGGAGGCGATGCCGACCGCCGCCCTCGGCCGCGGCTGGAGCGACGACGAACTGCGCGCCTGGCTGGAGCGGGCGGCCGTCCCCTACGAGGAGCCCGACGACATCGCCGAGACCGTCGCCGAGGAACTCGCCCGGGACGGTGTCGTGGCCTGGTTCCAGGGCCGCAGCGAGTACGGCCCCCGAGCCCTCGGCCACCGCTCGCTGCTCGCCCACCCCGGACGCGCCGAGAACCTGGAACGCCTGAACGCCGTGAAGGGACGTGAGGAGTTCCGGCCCGTCGCCCCGATGGTGCTGACCGAACGGGCCGGTGAACTCTTCGACGGGCCGCTGCCCAGCCCCTACATGCTGTTCGTGCACGAGGTCGCCGAGGCGTGGCGGGAGCGGATCCCGGCCGTCGTCCACGTGGACGGCACGGCCCGCATCCAGACCGTGGACCGCGCGGACGAACCGCTGGTGGCCCGGATGATCGACGGGTTCGAACGCCGGACCGGGCTGCCCGTGGTGGTCAACACCAGCCTCAACACGGCGGGCCGGCCCATGGTCGACGACCCGCGCGACGCCCTGGAGTGCTTCGGCTCCGCGCCCGTGGACCTGCTCGCGCTCGGCCCGTTCGCGATCCGGCGGAAGAAGGTGTTCGCATGACGCATGCTCGTACGACAGGCGCCCCCGCCTACAGCGTCGTCATCCCGACGATCGGGCGCGACTGCCTCGCCGACTGCCTGCGCGCGCTGGCCGCGGCCACGACCGGCCACCCGCCCGAGGAGGTCGTGGTCGTGGACGACCGCCCCGAACCGGCCGGGCCGCTGCCCGTGCAGACGGCCGGGGTCCTCCTCGACCGGGTACGCACGCTGCGCAGCGGCGGGCGCGGCCCGGCCGCCGCCCGCAACACCGGCTGGCGCACGCTCACCACGCCCTGGACCGTCTTCCTCGACGACGACGTGCAGGTGCTCCCCGACTGGTCCGACCGCCTCGCGGAGGACCTCGCCCAGGCGCCCGCCGGCACGGGCGGCACCCAGGGACGCCTGACCGTGCCGCTGCCCGAGGACCGCCGCCCGACCGACTGGGAACGCGGCACCGCCGGGCTGGCGGATGCCGCCTGGGCCACCGCCGACATGGCCTACCGCACGTCGGCACTGACCCACGTCCACGGCTTCGACGAACGCTTCCGCCGCGCCTTCCGGGAGGACGCCGACCTGGCCCTGCGGGTGCTCGACGCGGGGTGGTCGCTGCATCGCGGGCGGCGCGTCACCCGCCACCCGGTGCGCACGGCCGACCGGTGGGTGTCCGTACGCGCCCAGCGCGGGAACGCCGACGACGCCCTGATGCAGTACCTCCACGGCCCCGGCTGGTGGGACCGGGCCCGTGCCCCCCGCGGCAGGCTGCCCCGGCACGCCGTCGTCACCGCCCTCGCGTTCGCGGCACCCGTGCTCGCCCTGACCGGCCGCCGCCGCGCCGCATCGGCCGCCGGGATCCTGTGGGCGCTGGGCACCGCCGAGTTCGCCATGGCCCGTATCCTGCCCGGCCCCCGGACCGCGTCGGAGGTCGCCACCATGGCCGCGACCAGCGTGGCCATCCCCCCGCTGGCGGTCAGGCACTGGCTCACCGGGCTGGTACGCCACCGCGGGGCCGAACCGCTGAAGGCCGCATCGCTGAAGGCCGTACCGCCGGCGGCCGCACCGCTGGGGAGCGTGACATGAGCGCCGCCACGACGCGCCGCAGCGGGCCCGCCCCGCCCGCGGACCCGGCCGTCAGGGACGCCCCCGCCGCCGTGGAGGACCCCGTGCACCCCCGGCCCGCGGGACACACCCGCGTGACCGCCGTCCTCTTCGACCGCGACGGCACCCTGGTGGAGGACGTGCCCTACAACGGCGACCCCGAGCAGGTGCGGCTGCTGCCCGGCGCCGAGGAGTCCGTGGCACTGCTGCGGTCGGCCGGCATCCCCACCGCGGTGGTCAGCAACCAGTCCGGCATCGGGCGCGGACTGCTCACCGACGCCGATGTGCGCCGCGTCAACGACCGGGTGGACACCCTGCTCGGCGGGATCGGCACCTGGGTGTACTGCCCGCACCTGCCGGAGGCCGGCTGCCCCTGCCGCAAGCCCCGCCCGGGCCTGGTCCTCGAGGCCGCCCGCCGCCTGGGCGTGGACCCGCGGAGCTGCGTGGTGATCGGCGACATCGGGGCCGACGTCCTGGCCGCGCGGGCCGCGGGCGCCCGGGCGGTGCTGGTGCCCAACGCGGTGACCCGGCCCGAGGAGGTCGCGGCGGCGCCGGAGACCGCCGGCGACCTGCTCACGGCCGTACGGCGGATCCTCACCGGGGAACGAGGTGAGCGCCCGTGAAGGCCGTGGCCATACGTCCCGACAGCCTCGGCCGTGTGCCGTCGGCAGGGCCGGTCGTCTGGGTGGGCGGTGCTCGCCGCTCACCCGGCGGGTCCTGGTGCGGGCCGAGTGCCGTGTCCGCGGCCGTTCCGCCGCCGGCGCTCCGCCGTGGCCTCGGCCCGCGGGGAGGTGACCGCTCGTGAAAGCCCTGGTCGTACGCCTCGACAGCTTCGGTGACGTGCTGCTCGCCGGTCCCGCCGTACGCGCGGTCGCCGCGCACGCCTCGCACGTCACGATGCTGTGCGGGCCGCGTGGCGAGCCCGCCGCCCGCCTGCTGCCCGGCGTGGACGACGTGATCGTGTGGGAGGCGCCCTGGGAGGGCTTCGACCCGCCGGCCGTGGACGCCGCGGACGTCGACGGCCTCGTCGGACGGCTCGGGGAGGCCGCTCTCGACATCGCGCTCGTCCTGACCTCCTTCCACCAGAGCCCGCTGCCCACGGCCCTGCTGCTGAGGCTGGCCGGGGTCGGACGGATCGGCGCCGACAGCGTCGACCACCCCGGCCGCCTCCTCGACGTACGCCACCGGCGGCTGCCCGGCCGGCACGAGGTGGAGGCCGCGCTCGACACCGCCGCCGCCATGGGCTTCCCGCCCCGCCCGGGCGACGACGGCCGGCTGCGCGTCGTCCCCCCGCCCGACACCGTCGCCCTGACCGGCGACGGCCCGTACGTCGTCGTCCACCCCGGCGCCAGCGCGCCCGCCCGCGCCTGGGGCCCGGGGCGCTGCGCCGAGGCCGTCGCCCTGCTCACCGACGCCGGCCACCGGGTCGTCGTCACCGGAGGTCCCGGAGAGCTCGATCTCACCCGGCGGGTCAGCGGCGACACCGGGGTGGACCTCGGCGGCCGAACCGACCCGCGGACCCTGGCCGGCGTGCTGCGCATGGCCGACGCCGTGGTGTGCGGCAACACCGGGCCCGCCCATCTGGCGGCGGCCGTCGGGACGCCGGTGGTCTCCTTGTTCGCGCCGGTGGTCCCGGCCGAGCGGTGGGCCCCGTACGGCGTGCCGTGCGTGCTCCTCGGCGACCAGCGGGCGCCGTGCGCCGACAGCAGGGCCCGGCGCTGTCCCGTCCCCGGCCACCCGTGCCTCCAGGAGGTCACGGCCGAGGACGTGGTGAGCGCGGTGCGGAAGCTGACCAAGCAGCACACATGACCCAGGAGAGCCCATGAACGTCCTTGTCTGGCATGTGCACGGCTCGTGGCTGACCTCGTTCGTGCAGGGGCCGTACACCTTCCTCGTGCCGGTGCTGCCCGACCGGGGGCCGGACGGCCTCGGCCGGGCGCGCACCTGGCAGTGGCCCGGGTCCGTGCGGGAGGTGAGCCCCGCCGGGCTGCGCGACGCCGACATCGACCTGATGGTGCTCCAGCGGCCGCACGAGCTCGAGCTGGCCCACGAGTGGACGGGCCGCCGCCCCGGCGTCGACGTGCCCGCCGTGTACGTCGAGCACAACGCCCCGCACGGGACGGCCGACGGCACCCGCCACCCGCTGGCCGACCGCACCGACATCCCCGTCGTGCACGTCACCCACTTCAACCGCCTGATGTGGGACAACGGCCGGGCCCCGACCGAGGTGATCGAGCACGGCATCATCGACCCGGGCCACCTGTGGACCGGTGAGGAGACCAGCGCCGCGGTCGTCGTCAACGAGCCGGTGCGCCGGGGCCGCACCACCGGCACCGACCTGCTGCCGCTCTTCGCGCGCTGGGCCCCGCTGGACGCCTTCGGCATGCGTACCGAGGGCCTCGCGGACCACCTGGGGATCCCGCCCGACCGCTGCCGCAGCCGGGACCTGTCCCAGGGCGAACTGCACCCGGCGATGGCCCGGTGCCGCCTCTACGTCCACCCGATCCGCTGGACCTCGCTCGGACTGTCCCTGCTGGAGGCGATGTTCCTCGGCATGCCGGTGGTCGCCCTGGACACCACGGAGGTGCGTGAGGCGGTCCCCGAGGGAGCGGGGGTGGTCTCCAACCGGTTCGACGTGCTCGAGGACGCGGTCCGGGGATTCCTCGCCGATCCCGCGCACGCCCGGCTGACGGGGGAGGCCGCCAGGGCTGCGGCACAGGCCCGCTACGGAGAGCGGCGCTTCCGGGACGACTGGGAGCGCCTGATCAAGGAGGTCACCCGATGAGCCACAGCTACCCCTCGGCCGGCCGCGTCGCCATGGTGTCCGAGCACGCCAGCCCGCTGGCCGAGCTCGGCGGACCGGACGCGGGCGGCCAGAACGTGTACGTGGCCCAGGTCGCCCGGCAGCTCGCCCGCCGCGGCCACGAGGTCGTGGTGTACACGCGCCGGGACGACCCCCGGCTGCCGGACCGGGTCACCACGCCGGACGGCGTGAAGGTGGCGCACGTACCCGCCGGCCCGGCGGCCCCGATACCCAAGGACGAACTCCTGCCCTACATGCCGGAGTTCGGCGCCTGGCTGGCCCAGGAGTGGGCCGCGGAGCCGCCCGACGTGGTGCACGCCCACTTCTGGATGTCCGGCACGGCCGCCCTGGCCGGCGCACGCGACCTGGGCATCCCCGTGGTGCAGACCTACCACGCCCTGGGCACCGTGAAGAAGCGCTACCAGGGACCCGCCGACACCAGCCCGGCCGACCGGATCGCGATCGAGACCGCCGTGGGCCGCGAGGCCGGCGCGATCATCGCCACCTGCCGGGACGAGGTGGCCGAACTGGAGGCCATGGGCCTGCCCCGCAGGAACATCTCGATCGTGCCCTGCGGGGTGGACCCCGAGGAGTTCGCCCCGGTTCCGGAAGCGATGCGCGAACGGCGTGCGCTCCGGCGGCTGCTGACCGTCGGCCGGCTCGTCCCCCGCAAGGGCTTCGACCGCGCCATCCGCGCCCTCGCCGACGTCCCCGACGCCGAACTCCTCGTCGCCGGCGGCCCCGAACAGGCCCTGCTCGCCGCCGAACCGGAGGCCGAGCGGCTCTGGGCGATCGCCGAGGAGTACGGCGTCGCGGACCGGGTGACCCTGCTGGGCGGGGTGAGCCGCGAGGCGATGCCCCGGCTGATGTCCAGCGCGGACCTCGTGCTCTCGCTGCCCCGTTACGAGCCGTTCGGCATCGTCCCCGTCGAGGCGATGGCCTGCCGGGCCCCCGTGGTCGCCACCGCCGTCGGCGGCCAGCTCGACACCGTCGTCGACGGTCGCACCGGGGTCCTGGTCCCCGCCGGCGACGACTCACCGGACGCGGACCACGCCGTCGGCGCGACCGTCCGCCGCCTGCTCGACGACCCGGCCCTGCTCGCCCGCTACGGCGACCGGGGACGGCAGCGCGTCCTCGACCGCTACACCTGGGACCGCGTGGCCGACGGCGTGGCCCGGGTCTACAGCGCCGTCTCCTCCGTCCCCTCGCTCTCGGGAGTCGTCCGATGAAACTCGTCACCGACGTCACGCACTGCGACGACCTGATGAAGGCCCTCGAAGGATTCCGCGAGGACGCCCCGCTCATCCAGCGCTGGGGCACCGCGCTCGCCGGCCGCCTCGGCGGCGGTGCCCGGCTGCTGGTCGCGGGCAACGGCGGCAGCGCGGCCCAGGCCCAGCACCTGACCGCCGAACTGGTCGGCCGCTACCGCGACGACAGGCCCGCGTTCTCCGCGCTCGCCCTGCACGCCGACACCTCCGCCACCACCGCCATCGCCAACGACTACGGCGTCAGTGAGATCTTCGCCCGGCAGGTCGCCGCCCACGGCCGCGACGGCGACCTGCTGATGCTGCTCTCCACCAGCGGCGCCAGCGCCAACCTGCTGGTCGCGGCGGAGGAGGCACACCGGCTCGGCATGACCGTCTGGGCCCTGACCGGCCCCGCGCCCAACCCGCTGCAGGCCGCCGCCGACGAGGCCCTGTGCGTCGAGGCGGCGACCGGCGCCACCGTCCAGGAACTGCACCTGGTGGCCGTGCACATGGTCTGCGAGGCTTTCGACCAGGCCGCCGCCCAGGGGGAGCGGGAACAGCGGGCGCGGGAACAGCGGGGGCCGGAGCAGCGGGCCGGGCAGGGACGGCGACGGCACTGGGCGGCGGCGGGGGAGGACGCCGTATGACCGCCCCCGCACCGCTGCTCGTCGTCGGGGACGCGCTGCTCGACCACGACCTGACCGGCCGGGCCGAGCGCCTCGCCCCCGACGCGCCCGTGCCGGTGGTCGGCGGGGTCCGGCGTGCCACCCGCCCGGGTGGCGCCGCCCTCGCCGCGTGGCTGGCCGCCGCCGACGGCCGGGAGGTCACCCTGGTCACCGCGCTGGGCGACGACCCGTCCAGCAACGACCTGCGCGAGCTGCTGGCCGGCCGGGTCCGCCTGGTCGAACTGCCCCTGACCGGAGCCCTGTCCAGCAAGACCCGCGTCCTGGCCGAGGGCAGGCCCCTGTTGCGACTGGACGACGGCGACGGGCGGGCCCAGGACGCCACCGTCGGCGCCCGCCGGGCGGTCGCCGACGCCGGGGCCGTCCTCGTCGCCGACTACGGCCGCGGTACCGCGGACGCGCTGCGCGAGCCGCTGATCCGCGCGGCGGCGCACGTACCCGTCGTCTGGGACCCGCACCCGCGCGGTGAACCGCCGGTGCCCGGCGTCCGCGTGGCGACCCCGTCGGCGACCGAGGCCCGCGCCTTCGCGAGCCGTCTCGGCGGCGCGGACGAGCCGGAGCACGAAAGCGAGCTGCGCACCGCCGCCCGGGACGCCGACACCCTGGTCCACGCCTGGCGCGCGGCCTCCGTCACCGTCACGCTGGGCGGCCGGGGCGCGCTGCTGTCGCATGGCGGAACCCCGCTGATGGTGCCCTCGCCGGTCACCGCCGAGGGCGACGCCTGCGGAGCCGGGGACCGGTTCGCCGCGACGGCCGCAGGGCTCCTGGCGGACGGCGAACTCACCGAGAACGCCGTCCGCGGGGCCGTGCACGCCGCCACCCGCTACGTCGCCGAAGGCGGCGTCCGCTCCCTCGGCGCCCTCGACACCGGCGCCGGTGCCGACGACGAGCCCCGCCCGGCCGCGGCGGACGAACCTACCGAGGACGCCCTGCGCACCGCCGCCCGGGTCCGCGCGGCAGGCGGTACCGTCGTCGCCGCGGGCGGCTGCTTCGACCTGCTGCACGCCGGCCACGTCGCCCTGCTCCAGGCCGCCCGCCGCACCGGGGACTGCCTGATCGTGTGCGTCAACTCCGACGCGTCCGTGCGCCGCCGCAAGGGCGACGGCCGCCCGTTCGTGCCCCAGGCCGACCGGATCCGGGTGCTGCGCGCCCTGGAGTGCGTCGACGCGGTCGCCGTGTTCGACGAGGACACCCCCGAGCGCCTGCTCGGCGAACTGCGCCCGCACATCTGGGCCAAGGGCGGCGACTACGCCGTGGCCGAGCTGCCGGAGGCCTCCCTCGTGGCGAGCTGGGGCGGCCAGGTCGTCCTCTTCCCCTACCTGGACGGCCGGTCCACCACCGGCATCGCCGAGCGCGCCGCCCTGGGCCCGCGCCCCGAGCACCTCACCCGGACCGGCCCCGACGCACGGAGGTGACGATGCCCCCCGCACCGGCCGGCCCCCACGGCGCCGGGATGGTCCGGACAGCAGGGCCCAGGCCCCGTCTGCTGGTGCTGCGCGCACTGGGCCTCGGCGACCTCCTCGCCGGGGTGCCCGCACTGCGCGGCATCCGCCGGGCCCACCCCGGGCACCACATCGTCCTGGCGCTGCCCCCCGCGCTCACCGAGGCCGCCCTGGCCACCGGGACCGTCGACGAGGTGCTGCCCGCCGAGGCGCCGGACCGCGGCGTGCCCTCGCTGGAGCACTGGCCGGGACCGGCCCCTAGCCTCGCGATCGACCTGCACGGCAACGGGCCCGAGAGCCGCGACGCCCTCGCCGCGCTCCGCCCCGGGCGCCTGCTCGCCTTCGCCCACCCCGGGCAGGAGCCCCGCCGCCCCGCCGACTGGCGGCCCGACGAGCACGAGCGCGAGCGGTGGTGCCGTTTCCTGCGGGCGTACGGCATCCCCGCCGACCCCGACGACGTACGCCTGCCCGCGCCGGACGCGCCCTCCCCGGCACCCGGCGCGGTCGTCGTGCACCCCGGTGCGGAGGCCGCCGCCCGCCGCTGGCCCGCCGAGCGTTACGCCGACACCGTGCGGCGGCTGCGCTCCGCCGGCCACCGGGTCGTCCTCACCGGCGGCCCGAAGGAGGACGGCCTGGTGCTGGACGTCGCCGCCCGCGCCGCCCTGCCCGCGGGGGACGTCCTGCGCGGCGGGCTGCCCTTCGGCGCCCTGTCGGCGCTCGTCGCCCACGCCGCGCTGGTCGTCAGCGGGGACACCGGCCCCGCCCACCTGGCGGTGGCGCACGGCACACCGTCCGTCACCCTCTTCGGCCCGGTGCCGCCCCACCTGTGGGGTCCGCCCCCCTCCCCGCGGCACCGCGCCCTGTGGCATCCCGGCCCGCCCGGCGACCCGCACGGCACCGCTCCCGACCCCCAGCTGCTGCGGATCACGGCCGACGAGGTGACCGGCGCCGCGCTCGCTCTGCTGCGATCCGGCCCGCCGAGCGCCCCGACCAGGAAGGGAGACGACGACCGTGTGCCCCCAGTCCCCTCGGCCCGCCCCTGACACGGCACCCGCCCGCACCGCCGCCCCGGACGGCCGGGTCACCGTCGCCGTGATCACCCGCCGCGCCAGCGTGCTGCGCACCCTCGATGCCCTGGCAGCGCTGCCCGAACAGCCGCCCGTCATCGTCGTCGACAACGGCATCGACGACACCACCCTGACGGCGATACGCCGTCACCCGGCGGCCGTCCGGGTCCTCAGGCCCGGCGGGAACACCGGCGCCCTCGGCCGAAACCTCGCCGTACGGCACGCCCGCACGCCCTACGTCGCCTTCAGCGACGACGACTCCTGGTGGGAGCCGGGCAGCCTGGGCCGGGCCGCCGACGTGCTCGACGCCCACCCCCGCCTCGGCCTGCTGGCCGCCCGCACCCTCGTCGGCCCCGACGGCACCGAGGACCCGCTCAACGACGTGCTCGCCGCCTCCCCGCTGCCACGCGAGACAGACCTGCCGGGCCGTCCGGTCCTGGGCTTCCTCGGCTGCGCCTGCGTGGTGCGCCGGGACGCCTTCCTCGCCGCGGGCGGATACCACCCGGTGCTCTTCTTCGGCGGCGAGGAGACCCTGCTCGCCTACGACCTCGCGGCCGGCGGCTGGGGCGTCGCCTACGAGCCCTCCCTGACCGCCCGCCACCACCCCGAGCCCTCACACCGCTCCGACCGCGGCCACCTCCAGCTCCGCAACGAGATCCTCACCTTCTGGATGCGCCGCCCGGTCCCGGTCGCCCTCAGGGCCAGCGCCCGCCTGACCGCCGCCGCCCTCACCGGCCGGTCCGCCGCCCGCCCGGCCCTGCGCGGGGTGCTCACCCGTCTTCCAGCCGCCCTCGCCCGGCGCCGCAGGCTGCCCCCGCACGTGGAGCGGGCGGCCCGGCTGCTCGACGGCCCCGCGCCCGCCACGACCCGGGAAAGCACACCGGCATGAACGCACGCACCACCGAACGCGACGACCGCACCACCGTCGTGGTGATCACCCACAACCGGCGCGCCGAACTCCTGCGCACCCTCCGGCTGCTGCGCGAGCTGCCCGAGCGGCCTGCGGTGACCGTCACCGACAACGGCTCCTGCGACGGCACGGCCGAAGCGGTCCGCCGCGACTTCCCCGAGGTGCGGCTGCTGACTCCGGGCCGCAACCTGGGCGCCGTCGGCCGCAACCTCGCGGTCCGCGGGGTGCGCACCCCCTACGTCGCCTTCTGCGACGACGACTCCTGGTGGGAGCCGGGCAGCCTGCGGCGCGCCGCGGACCTCCTCGACGCACGGCCGCGGCTCGCGGGCGTCACGGCCCGCATCCTCGTGGAACCCGGCGGCACCGAGGATCCCGTCGTACGGGAGCTGCGGGAGTCTCCGCTGACCGGACCCGGCTGGCTGCCGGGGCCGCCGCTGGGCTCCTTCCTCGCGGCGGCCACCGTGCTGCGCACCGACGCCTTCCGCGGCGCGGGCGGCTTCCACCCCGGCCTCTGGCTCGGCGGCGAGGAGGAACTGCTGGCCACCGACCTGCTGCGGCAGGGCTGGTGGCTGAGCTACGCCGAGGAACTGACGGTCCACCACCAGGCGTCCGTACTGCGGGACAGCACGGCCCGCCGGGTCCTCGGGCTGCGCAACACGCTCTGGTTCACCTGGCTGCGCCGCCCGCTCGGTCCCGCGGTGCGCCGCACCGCCCACCTGCTGGCCACCGTCCCCCGGGACGCCGCCTCGGCCCGCGCCTTCGCCCACGCGGCGGCCGGGCTGCCCTGGGTGCTGCGGCAGCGCGACCCCGTCCCGCCGGAGCTCGAGCGGCGGCTGACGGAGCTGCAACACGCCCGCCGTGACTCACCCGCCCGGCGGTACGTGGGCTGAACATCCCCGGACGCGGGGGGGGGGGGGGGGGGGGGGGGGGGGGGGGGGGCGGCGGGGGGGGGGGGGGGGGGGGGGGGGGCGGGGCGGGGGGGGGGGGGGGGGGCTATGAGAAGAGGGCAGC
>NZ_JBIATQ010000015.1:70604-182090 GCF_042891955.1 Streptomyces sp. NPDC001843
CTTGCGTTGCTAAAACCCCCCGCCGTACACCCCCCCGCGGGGGGTTCGGTGGGTCAAACCCCGCCGGCCGGGCCGGCGCCGGGGGCCACCGCCCGGGGCCCACGGCGCAGAAGGGCTTCAGGAACCGGTGCCCTCGGGGTCCTCGGGCACGTCCGTGTCGTCCCGGTCACCCTCCGCCTGTGACGGCGTGGGGTGCTCCGGGGAGCCGGCGGTCGTGGTGCTGTCCGGCTCTTCCGGCTCGCCCTCGGCCTGCGAAGGGGTGTGATCGCTCATGCTGTCTCTCCTGGGGATGGTCATTCCTCGGTCGTCTGCTGTGTCCAGGTCCAGGCGTACTGCAGCCAGTCCGCCACCGTGAGCGCGCCGAACCCGCCGCAGACCAGGCGGGTGGCCCGGGGTGCCGACGCGTAGGCGCACACCAGGGCACCGACCAGCCAGGCCGACGTGCAGAACGGGCAGGACACCAGCTCGCCGACGGCACGCCGGACCCCGCTGCCGCGGGGCGCGTCCGTGACCTCGCCCGCCTGGTCCTCGGACTCGCGGCGGGTGAACGGCGCCCGGACGAAACCGGTGATCCTGTCCCTGGTCAGCAGCCTGGAACCCTTGTAAGCGGCGGCGCCCATCAGGGCGACGTCCCAGGGCGGCACCGTCGGGGGCAGCCGCACACCACGGCGGCGCGCTACCGCGGCGAACAGGGTGGCTCCCGCCGCGAACGTGCCGGCGAGCAGGGCGTAGCCCCCGAGGGGGTCCTCGACCTCGTCGTCGTAACGCACGCTGTCGGTCGTCATGGCGCCTCCCGTCGGTGTCACCCCTTGCAACTGAGCCGGCACCGAGTTCCCCGGGGAGGCATCACCACACGTCGGAGGGGCGGGCCGTGGTCCTCAGGCGGGGCGGGACCCAACCGCCCATACTGTTGCTACGTACGGATCTGCGTACGGAGCCCTTCCCGGAGATGAACCCCGCCGCCGTGCGGCGCGTCACCTCCCCCGACAAGGAGTTCCGGATGACCCAGACCCAGCGTCCGTCTCCGTCGGATCTGCGGATCGGCCTGCTCGGTTCGTACGGCGGGTGCAACATGGGCGACGAGGCGATCCTGCAGTGCGTGCTCGCCTGCCTGCGCGCGCACCGACCCCACGCCCGCCTCGTCGTCTTCAGCCGGCACGCCGACCACACCCGGCTCCACCAGTCGCGGGCCGACGAGGTGGTGCCCTGGGAGGGCGTCCCGCAGAAACCCGTGCTCGACGCCCTGGCGAGCCTTGACCTGCTGGTGCTCGGCGGCGGCGGCATCCTGTACGACGGGGAGGCACGGCGCTACCTGCGGCTGGTCCGGGCGGCCCAGGACCGCGGAGTGCGCACCTTCGCCTACGCCGTCGGCGCGGGCCCGCTGCGGGAGCCGGAGGACCGGGAGGCGGTGCGCAGCGTGCTGCCCGCGATGGACGACGTCGTGGTCCGCGACGAGGAGTCCCGCCTGGTCCTCGAAGAGGTCGGCGTCGAGCGGGAGCTCACCGTCACCGCCGACCCGGCGCTGCTGCTGCCGGCGGAACCCTTCACCGAGCGGATGATGCTCCAGGAGGGCCTCCCCGTCGGCGGCCGTCTGGTCGGCATGTCCGTGCGGGAGCCGGGCCGGGCCGCGGAGAACCTCGACGAGGCGAGCTACCACGCCCTCCTCGCCGACGTGGCGGACTTCCTGGCCCGGCGCCTGGACGCGCACGTCGTCTTCGTACCGATGGAACGCCAGGACGTCCACCACGCGCACGGCGTCCTGTCCCGGATGAGCGCTCCGGACCTGGGCCGGATCCTGCACAACTCCTACAGCCCGGGCCAGGTGCTGGGCTTCATGCGCCACCTCGACCTGGTGGTCGGCATGCGTCTGCATTTCGTGATCTTCGCAGCGGTCACCGGCCTGCCCTTCCTGCCGCTGCCGTACGCCGGCAAGGTCTTCGACTTCGCCCGCCGCACCGGTGCGCCGGCGCTGGTCGGCGTGGCCCGGGAACAGGCGGGACTGCTGCTCGCCGAGGTGGACCGGCTGTGGGACGAGTTCCCCGAGCGGCGCGCCGACCTGGGCGCCCGGGTGGCCGGGTTGCGCGCCCTGGCCGGCCGGACCTGCGTCCGCTGCGGCGACCTCCTCGACTCCGTGGACGGCGGCCCGCGGGGCGCCGCACGGAACCGCGAAGCCGATCTGTGCCTGTTCGCCACGGGTGCGGCGCCGGTGCGGGCCGCCGACGGCGGGTAGCGGGGGAGAGATGCCAGTTCTGGAAGAACCGCCCCACCTCCGGACCGTCACGCTCCCGCCGCGCCCGGCCCGGCACGGCGGGCGGACGGACGTCCTGGTGGTCGGCGGCGGCCCGGCCGGCACCGCGGCCGCGTACGCGGCCGCCGACGCCGGCGCGGACGTGGTCCTGGTGGAGCGCTACGGCTTCCTCGGCGGCAACGCCACCGTGGCCCTCGTGATGCCGTTGATGTCCTTCCACAACGAGCACAAGCAGGCCGTGTTCGACGCCCCGTGGCAGCAGGGCGACCGGCTGCTGCCCGGCGACCACGGCGAGGGCGAGGCGGTGGTCGCCGGCTTCCTGCGGCGGCTGCTGGACCGGCTCACCGAACGCGGCGGCTGCGTCCCGCCCTCGCTGGAGACCGGCTACACCGTGCCGTTCGACCCGGAGGTGTACAAGTCCGTGCTCCTCGATCTGCTCGACGGGGCGGGTGTCCGCCTGCTGCTGCACGCCTTCGCCTCCACCGCACTGCCCCTGGACGACGGCTGGCGGGTGGTGTTCGAGACGAAGTCGGGGCCGGTGGTGATCGACGCCGGGGTCGTGGTCGACGCGACCGGTGACGGGGACGTGGCCGCCGCGGGCGGGGCGCCCTGCGAGGTCGGCCGCCCCGAGGACGGGCTCGTACAGCCGATGACGCTGATGTTCCGCGTCGTGGACTTCACACAGCCGCGGTTCGCCGAGTACGTGCGCTCCCATCCCGACCAGTGGCGCGGGGTGCACGGCCTGTGGGACCTGGTCGAGGAGGCCACGGCGGCCGGCGAACTGCACCTGCCCCGCGAGGACGTCCTGTTCTTCGGCACGCCCCACCCCCACGAGGTCGCCGTGAACAGCACCCGGGTCACCGGGGCGCTCGGCATCGACGTCTGGGACCTGACCCGGGCCGAGCACACCGCCCGCCGCCAGATGGCCGAGATCGACCGGTTCCTGCGCACCCGCGTCCCGGGCTTCGAGGACGCCTACGCGGTGCAGAGCGGCACCCAGATCGGCGTACGGGAGACCCGCCGCGTCCTCGGTGACTACCAGCTGACCGGAGACGACATCCTGCAGGCCCGCGCCTTCCCGGACGTCGTCGCGCACGGCGCCTACCCGATCGACATCCACAACCCGGAGGGCACAGGAACCGTGCTCAAGCGCGTGCCACGAGGGCGTTTCTACGACATCCCGCTGCGCGCCCTGCTGCCGCGCGGCGTCGAACGGCTGCTGGTCGCCGGCCGCTGCATCTCCGGCACCCATGTGGCGCACTCCTCGTACCGGGTGATGCCCATCGCCATGGCGACCGGCCAGGCCGCGGGCGTCTGCGCCGCGCTCGCCGTCCGCCTCGGCCGGCGCCCCCGCGAGGTGCCCCACCGGATCGTCCAGCAGGAACTCCTGCGCCAGGGCGCCCGCCTGCGCTGCGAGGCCGCCGACCTGTCGCCGACGCCTCAGTGACCGGGCGCCGCCCCCGCCGGAGCCGGCTCCGGTACCGGCCCGGGCTCAGGCGGCGTCGGGTCGGGAGGCGGGGTGGGTGACGGGCCGGGCGGAGGCTCGGGCACCGGCTTCGGCAGCGGTGGGCCGGGCGCCGGGTCGGGACGGCCCGGGACCGGCGGGGCCGGGGCGGGTTCCGGTGGGACGGGGATGGGCGGCTGGACCATGTTCTCCTCCTTCGTCCTCATGGTTACAGGCTGCTGCGTGTTCCCCGTACGCCAGGCGTCACGCCCCACGACGGTCCGTTCGGCCCACCTGCCGCTCTCCGGGCTCCGACGGGTCGCGGTCGGCGCGAATCCCGGCCACCTGCCCTGAACTCGACGCCGTCACCGGTTACTGAGACCACGACGCGGTCATCGCTGAGGTCACGTGTGTGTATGTGCACCCTGCCCTCATTTTTTGATCCCGGGAATCATTCGATGTCGGAATTTTCGATTCCGGGGGTGGTGAAGGGTGGCGCTCTTCCTTCTTGGGGTGGCGAAGGGTGGCGATTTCTTGGATCAGGTATCCGGCTTGAGGGGGGCACTCTTTGAATAGCAAGGGACATGTCTGTCCGTGCGCCCCTGCCGTGCGCGGGCGTGCGGTGCGGCGTGTGTCGTGGGTCGCGGCTCAGCGGCCCGACCGTAGCTCTTCGTCGGCAAGGTGCCGCACCGAAGGCCTTCTTCCGGAGAGGAGAATCGCGCATGCGGAACCGCAACATGCGCGTTGACCTGCCATGACGCAGAGTGCTTTGCATGAAGTGTGGCCCCAGTACCTTGCCGGAGTTCTCGTACTGGCCACCGGCGCGGCGACTGCGGCCGCCGCACGTGCCTTCCGTCGGCGCCGTTCGGCGACCCGTGGCCAGGACACTGCGCCCCACCCGGAAGAGCCCCGCTGATCCCTATTGGAACTTCATACTTGGATGCATGTATGCCCTCTCAAGAGAATGTCGTCCGCCGGACGACAAAAAGCGTCGTCATTAAGACGACACATTCCAGTCGTCCTGAAGAAACCAATCGTGCTGCGGCCTGGCTGCATTTACACACCCAGCGCGAGCGTGACCCGGATGAATGGGCTGGTGAACTGGCCCTGGCCGCCAGCCGCGAGTTCAGGCCCGCCGACCGCGACCTGGCCGATGTGGCCGCCAAATACGACGAGCTGATCCAGCGTGTCCGCTACCGGGATCCGGACATCGACGAGACCAGCGTGCTCGCGGCCCTCCTCGTCATACGCGCCCTGCGCGACAAGCTTCTCCTGGACGAGCGACGCCTGATCGGCGCGGCTCGCGCGCTCAAGGTCACCTGGCGGCGCCTCGCCGACGCCCAGGAGCTCAAGAGCCGGCAGGCCGCCGAACGCCGCTACCTCCAACTGCGGGACGACATCGACGACATGGCCCCGGACTCCCAGGAGAAGACCCAGGCCGAACGCGTGGAGGCCGCCCGTGCCCGCCGCGCCCGCCGGGCCGAGTTCGCCTGGGCAACCACACACGCCGGCCCGATCATTTCCCTGGCGCTGCGCCTGGACGCGGTGAACGACCTGCAGCAGCGCGCTGACGCCTCCGAGGCCGCCCGCAAGGCGCACCAGCTCGTCAATGCGGGCACTGTCTTCGAGGGGCGGCCCGCACCGCCGCCGGTCCGCATGCCGTGGCCGGATCGGCTGCACGAGGCGGTGGCCACCTACCGCACCCACCAGAATGCGTTGGCCGAATACCGGGCCCGTCCGCAGCCCGCCGTTCTCGGTGAGGAGGCCCGGCCGCCCGAGGGAATCCTGTTGCCGGTGACGTACGACCGGTTGGTGCACGACCTGTTCGGCCTCATCGGCAACGCCCTGGACGTCGACTTGGATGACCACCCCGGCCTTGCCGACGACATCCGGGGCCTGTACGCGGAGGCCGGGGCAGCCTCACCGCTGCTGGACTGAGTCCGCCGCCGACGCCGTGCTCCACGCGTCCGGATGCCGCCCGTGGGTAGCCGGTGGACGCTGGAGTGCCGTTGCCTTATTTCCGCATGATGGCGGGTTCGTGGTGCCGTAGCAGGCTGACGACGGCAACTCCGAAAGCGATCGCGAGCAAGAGCAACATGCCGGTATTCAGCAACCACGCGGCAGCTGTGTGATGGAACAGGGGGTCTGTTTTCACCCTCTCGTCAGGGATGATCGACGCGAGCTGGATGGTTCCTGCCATCGCCGCGAACGCCCATCGGGAGGGTGCCAGCCACGCCAGGTATTCGATCCCGGGCGTTCCGTGCACCTTCACCAAGGCACCGCAGAAAACCACCTGGACGATGGCCAGCAGTACGAGCAGGGGCATGGTCACCTCCTCCTTGCGCACGAGCGCGGAGATGAGGAGGCCGAGCATCATGGCTGTGAAGGCCAGAAGGGCCAGCACGAGTGTGATCTCCACCAACGGCGGCATGAGTACGCCCCGCCCCCGTGGAGCGTTCAGATCGACGCCGGAAAGAGCCACCAACGCGAGCACGGCGGCCTGGACCACTGTGACGGTGCCGAGAACGAGGACTTTGGACATCAGGTAGGCCGATCTGGACAGCCCGACGGCTCGCTCCCGCTGGTAGATCACGTTTTCCTTGACCAGTTCGCGTACGGCGTTGGCCGCGCCGGTCAGAACAGCGCCGACACAGAGGACAAGCAGAGCGCTCGTTGCCGTATTACCGTCCAGTTGACTGCCCGCGATCAACCGGGTCAGAACACCCATCACAACAGGAAGCGCGATCATGACGCCGATGAAGGTACGGTCGGCGCCGAGGACGGCGGCATAGCGTCTCACCAGCGTCCCGAGCTGTGCTCCCCACGTCTGTCGCCGCTGAGGGGATCCCTCTACTCGCGCCTCGGCTCGGAGTGCGGGTTGCTGCCTGCTGAAGGCTGCGACGTAACGCTGATGATGAGGTGAGCACCGGTACTCCCCGGCCCAGTCGCGGTCGCTGTCTGTCTCGAACGCCTCAAACGCCTCTGGCCAGTCTGTGAAGCCCAGGAAGGGCAGGGCCTCGTAGGGAGGCCCGAAGTAGGCAACCTTTCCGCCCCGAGCCAGTACGAGCAGCCGATCACATTCCTTGAGGCTGAGCACACTGTGTGTGACAACGATGACGGTGCGTCCCCCGTCGGCGAGGACGCCCAGCATGCGCATCACCGAGCGGTCCATACCGGGGTCAAGGCCGGAGGTCGGCTCATCGAGGAACAGCAGGGACGGTTTTGTCAGCAGTTCCAGGGCCACGCTGACGCGTTTGCGCTGGCCCCCCGAGAGGCTGTGGATGGGCTGGTCGGCGCGTTCTTCCAGGCCCAGTTCCTCGATGACCTCCTCGACCCGTGCCTTTCGTTCCATCGACTCAGCGTCCTGCGGAAAGCGCAGCTCCGCAGCGTAATTAAGTGCACGCCGCACGGTGAGCTGCGTGTGCAGGATGTCGTTCTGAGGGACGAGCCCCAGGCGCTGGCGAAGTTCCGCGTAGTCGCGATACAGGTCACGCCCGTCGTACAACACCGTGCCGCCGTCCGCAGGTCGCAGGCCGGTGAGGGCGTTGAGGAGCGTGGATTTTCCCGCGCCGCTGGGGCCCACTATCGCGAGCAGGCACCTCTCGCCGACAGGAAAGGAAATGTCGCGAAGGAGCTGCCTGCGGTCATTTCCAACGACCACCGTCAACCCCTGGACATCAAGGCAGACCTCGCCGGTGTCGACATACTCTTGCAACTGATTTCCGACAAGGCAGAAGGCTGTGTGGCCGATGCCGATAATGTCGCCTTGGGTAACCGGAGACCGCTCGACAGGCTGACCGTTCAGAAAGGTGCCGTTGTGGCTGCCGAGGTCGACGATCTCGTAGGTCCCGTCGGAATGGGCCCGCAACTCGGCATGCCAGCGGGAGACGATCAGATCGTCGATGACGATTTCGTTGTCATCGCTGCGTCCTATGCGTACAGTTCGCGTGGGCAGTGGCCGGACTCTTGCCGGCTTCCGAAAGGTACCCGTAGTGGTGGGCAAGAGGACGCCAGAAGGCCCTGTCCGTGGGCCGGCCCTGTCTTCTGGGTCAACTCGGGTGGTAACGACCAGGCGTGGCCCGTCAGTCGGACTCCCGAAGCGGATGTCACTGTCGGGTCGAACATCCCACGCGTGGACCCGGCGGCCGTCGGCATAAATGCCGTTCTTGCTGTGCTGGTCCTCGATCATCCAGCGCCCCGCCTTGGCGCTCAGTACCGCGTGGTGCCATGACACACGGCTGTCCTCAAGGACGACATCGCAGCACGGATCCCGCCCGACGCGGTACTGCCGACTGGGATTGATCGGAGTTACCGTCCCCGCGTCGGTTTTGAGGAGAAGTTCAGGCGCGCCGCCGGTCCGCTCTCCCATGGCACTATGCTACTGAGATTCTCGTTCCTGTGCCCGCTCATGTGTCGATCTTCGACCGAACCTGACGATGCCAGAGCTGAGCCGGGCGGGAGCTTCTGGCCCTCTTCAGGCATCACAAGCAGGCAGAACACATACCTGAATCCCTTTGCCCAGGTGTCCTGCTCGTCGATCCAGGCCCACAGGTCACGAGTGCGGCTCTTGTGCGCCCCGTACTGCTTGGCGCACAGGTCGTAATAGACGGAGTTGCCAGGATCGAACTTTACCTGTTTCGGGGCCTTGACATACCCGAGGCCCTGCATCTCATGCGGTTCAGCGCAGTTCACGAGGGTGAAGGCATAGTCATGCTCTGCCAGCTTCTTGGTGTCGACACAGTCGCCGATCGAGCTGTTCTCGATGGAAAGACTGTCCCCGTACTTCCGGTAGTTGCCCACCGGGCCGTAGAGGCTGACGGACTTCCCGAAGAGCAGACAGGCGGTGTTCCGCACGCCGTTGTCCCAGCCGGCCTTGCTGGGGGGTAGTGCGAAGGCCCGCACGTCAACCATCTTGCGCACGGTGTCCCGCAAAAGGCCGGTGCAGACCCCCGGACCATTGGCCATCGCATCGGCCAGGGAGGTGGTCGGGTTCACGTCCAGTGTCTGACCGTCTGGATAGGTCCTGCAGTCCACGATTTTGAGTTTGGGCAGGCCTTTGAGCCTTCCCTCGGGCCAGGCGGCGTCGACACAGTCCCCGGGCTTCAGTTGGCGGGTGAGTCCAACCTTGTCCCCGTAGGGCCAGGTCTTGCCGTTCTCGGCAGTGTTCGGACCATTGAGCAAGGCGACCCCCGCCCAGAGCCCTCCGCCGATGAGCAGCATCGCGGCCGCGATGACCCACAGAATCCGGGAGGAAGGAAGTCTCGAAGGCCAGGGACGCCGCCACTGCGGCCATGCACCGCCCTCGGCTGCCCGGCCTTTCCCGGCAGGCGAGGCCGCGGAGGGCGACCGCAGGTCCGAGGGCTCGCCAGGCAAGGTCCTCGTCCTTTCCGAGGAGGCCGTGGGTTCCTGCACCCGGGAGGCTGCTCCTGGCGTGACGCAAAGATCGGCAAGTTTGCGCGCCGCTTCGTCGCTCCGCATCCGCTGTGCCGGGTCCTTGGCCATCAGGCCGGCCAGAACAGGCGCCAGCGCCCCGGCGCGGGTCGGAGGTGGGGGCTCTTCGAAGAACAGGGCTGCCAGCGTTTCGTAGGGGGTGGGACGGTCGAATGGTCCACTCCCCTCGACGGCGTAGTACAAGGTGGCGCCGAGGGAGAACAGGTCGGATGCCGGGCTCGGGGGCACTCCGCGGGCGCGCTCCGGTGCCAGGAACCCTGGGGTTCCGATGAACCCGGATGTCCCGGTCAGCCGAGTCTCGTCGGAGTCGGGCTGCAGTGAGATGCCGTAATCGGTCAGTAGCACCTGGCCGCCTTCACCACGCCCTAGCGCCTCGGGGGGCCCGCCGGCGAGCAAGATGTTGGCCGGCTTGACGTCCCGGTGCAGGATCCCGGCCCGGTGGCCGGCCAGCAACGCATCGAGTACGGCCAGACCGATGCGCGCCGTCTCTGCAGGGGAGAGCGGCCCGTGATCGCCCACCAGTTCGGCGAGATCCTTCGCGCCGGGCACGAACCCCATCACGATCCAGGGCAGGCCATCCTCTTCGACGACGTCATGCACGGTGGCCACATGCTGATGACCGCGCAGGCGAGCAGCATGCCGGGCCTCGACCCGCGCCCGAGCGATCCGAGCGCGCAGCTCCTCCTGGGGAACCCCCGCCGGAAGGGCGAGTTCCTTGACCGCGACCTCGCAATCGAGCGTCTGGTCATGAGCAAGCCACACCCGCCCCATCCCCCCGGCGCCCAGTCTGCGCAATAGTCGGTACCGCCCCGCTACCAGGCGTTCGGCATCATTGCCCTCCGTCATGGCAGACCTCCACAACGCCTGACACCAGAACAGTATGATTCCTAGCAAATGATGACAAACTGGCTCATTGAGGGCACCTGAGATCCCTCCCGCCAGCACGTCCCACCAGGTGGAAGACGGCTCGTCCACTCGTGCGGCACGGGGGCCTGAGCACGCACAGAGAGTGTTCACACCTCCAGCCGAAGCTCTCACGTTCGGCGAGCGCTACGTTCCCGCGCTGTTTAGCGTGGCGGCGTGAGCCCGCGCACCCCCTCCGGACCGTCACTCAGCGCCTTCCACGGATGGAGACAGGCCGGTGCCACGACGTTGGCCGGACTGGTCGCCATGTGGGCCGTCGCCGCGCTGGGGGCATGGGCGGCGGGTGCGGCGCGGATCCCGGGCGGCGCCTTCCCCCGGGTGGTCACCGCGGCCGTCCTGACGGCCGTCGGCGGAAGTGTGAAGCTCTCCGGGAGCGCCGGAGAACTGGCGAGGACGCGGGCCACGCTCACCGTTATGCCGCTGTCGGTCACGGTCACCGGGACGCTGGTGTTCGCTGCGGGTTTCCTGCGGCCGCTGCGGCACCGGGCTGCGGTCGGCGGACGGGAACTAGCCGGGTGGGCCGGCCGGGTCGGCGCGCTGTGGCTGCTCACACTGATCGGCCTGGCGTTCATCGCCCGCCAGACCTTCGCCGTGGCCCCGGGGGGCGATCTGATCGGCGACATCGGCGGTCTGTTCGACGCCTCGCCGAAGGTCGGCTTCAGCACGGACGTGCCGCTGACAGTCGTCTTCGGAACGCTGTGGCTGGCAGGGGTGATGGTGCTGGCACTGCTCATCGCGGGCGGAGCGCCGCTGCCGGCCCGGCTGGTGCGTTTGCGGCAGTCGGTGCGTCCAGCGGCGTACACCATGGCAGCCCTGCTGCTCGGGTTCGTCGCTGTCGGCGTCGTTGTCGCCTTGGTCATGGCCGCGACGCGCGGTCATGACGCGCACCGGGACGCCGTCGTCCTGCTCGGCCTGCCAAACCTGGTCTGGCCGGCGTTCACCATCGGGCTGGGTGCCACTTGGCGCGGCAGGTTGGACGGCCCGTCCGGGCTGCCCATGCCGCACCTGCTCGACGAAGTGTTGCGCGGCCCTGACGTTTCCCCGCTGAACCTCGGCACGCTGGCCGACCACGACGGCCGAGTGTGGTGGCTGGTCGTCGTCGACGCGGTGCTGCTGCTGGCGGCCGGGTTCCTGATGGCGGCGCGCTCACCCGTCAGGGTTCCGGAATGGCGGCACGGCTTGCGCATGGCTCTCTCTCTGGCGCTGACCGTGCTGATGATCTGCCTTGTCGGACGAGTCTCGGTGCACTACGGCCTGTACCTGGTGGGCCTGGGCGACGTGGGCGGCAGCCTGTCCGGGCAACTGCTGCTGAGACCCGACGTGTGGCCTGCTGTCGGCATCGCCGCCCTGTGGGGCTGGGTGGCTGGGGTGGTCGGTGCCCGGCTGGCCCGTACGATGCGCCGGCGGGGCAACACCGCAGGCCGCCGGGGATGCGGTGACCGCTAGATCAATGGTCGCGGTGGCGGGCTCGCGGGGAGCCGACGGCAGCGCCGGCACGGCAGACTCCGCAGTTCCGGCCAAGCGCAGCGACGCGGAGCGCAACCGGGGCCGCATCATCGCCGCCGCCCGCACGGTGTTCGGGCGCGACGGGCTGACCGCGTCGATGGCCTCGGTCGCACGGGAGGCCGGGGTCGGTATCGCCACCCTCTTCCGCCGCTTCCCCCACAAGGAGGACCTGGTCGCCGCGGTCTTCGCCGATCGCATGAAGGCGTAAGCGCAGGCCACCGCCGAGGCCCTGGCCGCCCCGGACCCGTGGCACGGTTTCACCGGCTACATCCAGGACGTCTGCGCTATGCAGGCCGCCGACCGCGGCTTCGCCGACGTCCTGACCATGAGCTTCCCCGGCGTCCCGGAACTGGAGCAGCACCACGCCCGGGCGTACGAGGGCTTCCTCGAACTCATCGGTCGCGCCAAGAGCAGCGGGCACCTGCGCGAGGACTTCACCAGCCGCGATCTCGTACTGCTGCTGATGGCCAAGCCGGAGTCCTCAGCGCCACCGCCGACGCCGTCCCGGACGCCTGGCGCCGCCTGGTGGCATGGATGATCCAGTCCTTCCAAGCCCGGCCCGCGGACAGCTGCCGGACCCGCCGGAAGACGCTGCGCTGTACGAGGCCATGCGCCGCGCCAGCCAGGATGTCACCACCCGCGAGACGGTAAGCGACGCTGACTCCGAGGCCGGCGGCCGTGGCCTTCACCCGGGACCTCGCCCGAGCGTGCAGCCCTTGCCTGGGGCAGGTGCCCGGCGCAGGCTGGTCGTATGGCTGCTCAAGACGGCCCCACCCTGATCGGCTCCGTGCAGCGCGCCTTCCGCCTGCTGGAAGCCGTGAGCGCGCATACGAACGGCGCGCCGGCCAAGCAGCTGGCCCGGGAGACGGGACTCCCGCTGGCCACCGCCTATCACCTGCTGCGCACCCTCGTGTACGACGGGTACGTGCGAAAGCTCGACGACGGCGGTTTCGTCCTGGGTGACAAGTTGCAGACGCTGCACGTCAGGGGCGGCGGACAGGCGCTGCTCAGCCGGGTTCGGCCCACGCTCGCCGCGCTGCGGGACGAGCTCGCGACCGCCGCCTACCTGACCTTCTACGAGGAGGGCGAGATCCGGGTCGCGGAGATCGTCGACGGTCCCCGCACACCCCGGGTCGACCTCTGGGTGGGGTTCGAGGACGCGGGGCACGCCACCGCGCTGGGCAAGTCCGTGCTGCGCGAGCTCGACGACGAAGCCCGCCGGGACTACCTCTCCCGCCACCACCTCGCCGACCTCACGCCGCGCACCATCACCAGCACCCCCGAACTGCTCCGGCAGCTCGACGCCTCGCCCGTGGCCCCGGCCGTCACCGACCTCGAGGAGTACTCCCTCGGCACGGTCTGCGTCGCCGTGCCCGTCTACAGCGGGAACACACTCGGCTCGCTGGGCGTCTCCCTGCCGGCGGACCGGGTCTCCCGGCTGGAGGAGATCCGCGCACGGCTGCTTCCGACGGCCGGCCGCGTCACCAGGGGCCTGTCGCTCACTATCTGAAAATCCGGTCCTTGTCGCGCCGGGGACCGAACTCGTTTCCTGGATTAAACGGACTTATGGGAAGTATCTCCCCGGCTTAGAGATAGAGGACTGCGGACTACACATGAGTCAGGCCCGAGACCATGGCGACCACCGGCCGACACGACTGTTCAGGAGGCGAGCGGCCGGTCCTGTGCTCAGAAGGCGAGCGGCCGGTCCCGAAGCCTCCGCCCGCAGACGCGCCGCCGCGCGGCTGGCCGCCGGCACCCCGGTACTGCCCATACTGATCGTCTGCCTGGTCGTCCTCGTGGACCTCGCCGGGGGAGCGGGGCGGATCTGGCTGCCGTTGCTCGCCGCCGGGCCCGCGCTGGCCGCCACCACCAACGGTCCGCGCGGAGTCCTGAGCGTCGGTCTCCTCGCCGCGGTGCCGAGCGCCGCCCTGGGCGTCTGGAACCGGGTCCCCGGCCACGAACTGGCGGCGGTACTGGCCGCCCTGATGGCCGTCACCCTGGCGAGCGGACTCACCAGCGCGATGCGCGGGCGCCGCGAAAGGGTGCTCGCGGCCGTCCGTTCGGTCGCGGAGGCCGCTCAGCACGCCCTGCTCAGGCCGGTGCCCGCGATGGTCGGCCCCTTCCAGGTGGCCGTCCGCTACAGTGCCGCCGCGGCGGAGGCCCGTATCGGCGGGGATCTCTACGCCCTGCTGCCCACCCCGTACGGGGTCCGGCTGATCGTCGGTGACGTGCGCGGCAAGGGGCTGCCCGCCGTGGGCACCGCCGCCCTGGTGCTCGGTGTCTTCCGGGAGGCCGCCTACGACGAACCCGACCTCCTCGCCGTGGTCGGCAGGATCGAGCGGAGCCTGGCGCGCAACCTCGGGGACGACGACTTCGTCACCGCCGTCGTCGCCGGATACCCCTCGGCCGGGCGGCTCGAGGTGGTCAACTGCGGGCACGCGCCGCCCCTGCTGGTGCGGGCGTCCGGCGGCGTGGAGGCGGTGGAGCCGGACCGTCCGGCGCCGCCCCTCGGGCTGCGCGCCCTCTCGGGCGAGGCGCCCGGCCTGAAATCACTGCCCTTCGCCGACGGAGACCAACTGCTGCTGTACACCGACGGGGTCACCGAGGCCCGCGACCACGGCCGCACGTTCTACCCGCTCGCCGAGGGACTGGCGCGCCATGTGTCCGACGAACCGGCCCGCACCCTCGCCGCCCTCCATGACGAACTGCTGGACCACGTGGGCGGCCGGCTGCACGACGACGCGGCGCTGCTCCTGCTGCGCATACCGGTCGTCCCCGAGTCCTCGGGCACCGCGGCGGCCGTCGCCGCGCTCCCCGGCGGCGCCTGCGCCACAGTCCCCGCGGAGCGCGGCTGCGCGGGGTACGGCTGCGCGGGGTACGGCTCCGAGCGGTTGCGCAACCCCGTCCGGCAGCCCCTGCCGGAGCAGGCCTGAGCTGCCCGGAAGCGGGAGCTCACGCCGCGACGAGATCCGCCCACCGGGTCACCCCGCCGGAGTGGACGCGCATGCCGTGCCGGGTCGCCAGCGCGTGGACGATCTGCTCGCCCCGGCCGTGCTCGTCCGGGTCGACACCGGCGGGCGGCTGTCCTGCCTCCCGCGCGGGTCCCGCGTCGGTGACCTCGACCCGCAGGGTGCCCACCCCTTCGCCCCGGGCCCAGGACAGCCGCAGCTGGGCGGGGGGCAGGGCGTGCACGAGCGCGTTGGTGAGCAGCTCCGACACCACCAGGAGCGCATCCTCCACGATCTCCCGGGACACCTTCCAGCCGGCGAGCACGGCCGCGACGCGCCGGCGCACGGCGGGAACGGCCCCGGTGACGGGCTGCAGCGGACACACGTGTTCCACTGCGCCCCGGAGCATCGGGTCGAGCTCGAGCTGTACCGACATCGTGTCTCTCCTCCGGTGGGCGCGATCGGCCGGGCGCTGGGCCGCAGCGCACTGTGCCGGGCCTCATAGCAACCTAGGTTTCGGGACGAAGCGGGTCAATGAACGGCGGTCGGCATTGCCGAACACCGGCGTGTGTGCGGCCACGGGTCGTCCACGTGATCGAAAAGCGGACCGACCGCGGCGGTAATAGGCTCACCTCATGACCGGCCCGGTCCAGTCCATCGAACGGGCGGCGGCGATCCTGCGTCTGCTCGCGGGCGGGCCTCGCCGACTCGGGCTCGGTGAGGTGGCGGCCTCGCTCGGGCTGGCGAAGGGCACCACCCACGGCATCCTGCGCACCCTTCAGCACGTGGACTTCGTGGAGCAGGACGCGGCGACCGGAAAATACCAGCTCGGCGCCGCCCTGCTGCATCTGGGCACCAGCTACCTCGATGTCAACGAACTGCGGTCGCGCTCCATCAACTGGGCCGACGCCCTGGCCGCCCGCAGCGGGGAAGCGGTCCGCCTGGGCACCCCGCTGGAGGGCAAGGTCCTCGTCGTCCACCATGTGTTCCGGCCCGACGACACGCTCCAGACCCTGGACGTGGGCTCGCTGCTGCCACTGCACGCCTCCTCCCTGGGCAAGGTCCTGCTGGCCTTCGGGACCGCTCCCCTGGAGCCCGCCCTGGAGTCCGGCCTCGAGGCGTACACCCGGCACACCCTGGTGGTACCGGAGCAGCTGACCCGGGCCCTCGCCGAGGTGAGGGAGGTCGGGTGGGCCGCCGAGGTCGAGGAGATGAGCGTGGGCGAAGCCGGCATCGCCGCGCCGATCCGAGGACACGGCGGACTCGTGGTGGGCGCCGTCGGACTGTCCGGCCCGGTCGAGCGGATCTGTGACGGCCGGGGCCGGCCCCGGCCGAGCCTGATCACCCTGCTGCGGGAGGCCGCACGGGCGATCTCCAGAGATCTCGGAGCGGCTCGCTGGTAGCGGCACCGGTATCCCCGCCCCGCGACACATCGGAAGGGCAGAGCCGATCATGGTTGAACGGTATGTGATGTCCGTCGATCAGGGCACCAACTCCACCCGGTGCATTCTGTTCGACCATCACGGGCGGCTGGTGTCCGTCGCCCAGCGGGAGCACCGGCAGCACTTCCCCAGACCCGGATGGGTCGAGCACGACGCGGTCGAGATCTGGCGCAATCTGGAGCGCATCATGCCCGAGGCACTGTCCGGCGCTCACGTCGGCGTCTCGGAGGTCGCCGCCGTCGGTGTCACCAACCAGCGGGAGACGACGGTGCTCTGGGACCGGCGGACGGGTGAACCGCTGGGCAGGGCGATCGTCTGGCAGGACACCCGTACGGCGCCGCTCGTCGAGGAACTGAGGCGCGACCCGGGCGAGGAGTTCTTCCTCGAGCGCTGCGGCCTGCCCCCCTCGACCTACTTCTCGGCGCTCCGCGTCCGCTGGCTGCTCGACCAGGTCGACGGACTCCGCCGGCGCGCCGGGGACGGCGAGGTGCTGTTCGGCACGATGGAGAGCTGGCTGATCTGGAACCTCACCGGGGGAGCGGACGGCGGGCTGCACATCACCGACGCCACCAACGCCAGCCGCACCATGCTGATGAACATCCACTCGCTCACCTGGGACGAGGAACTGCTGGCGTTCTTCGGCATACCCCGTCCCATGCTGCCCGAGATACGGTCATCCGCCGAGGTCTACGGTCAGGCCCGCGCGGTCCTGCCCGGCGTACGCATCACCGCCGCCCTCGGTGACCAGCAGGCCGCACTGTTCGGACAGACCTGCTTCTCCCCGGGGGAGGCGAAGTGCACCTACGGAACGGGCAGCTTTCTGCTGCTCAACACCGGCGCCGACGTCGTACGGTCCCGGCACGGGCTCCTGACGACCGTCGCCTACAAGATCGGTGACCAGCGGCCGGCCTACGCCCTGGAGGGTTCGATAGCCGTCACCGGTTCGCTGGTCCAGTGGTTCCGTGACCGTCTGGGACTGATCAGCACCGCGCCGGAGATCGAGACCCTCGCCCGGACGGTCGAGGACAACGGCGGCTGCTACATCGTCCCCGCCTTCTCCGGTCTCTTCGCCCCCCGCTGGCGCAGCGACGCGCGCGGTGTCATCGTCGGCCTCACGTCGTACATCACCAAGGGACACCTGGCCCGGGCCGTCCTGGAGGCCACCGGCTGGCAGACCCGCGAGGTCGTCGACGCCATGAACGCCGACTCCTCGCTGGCGCTGAAGGAGCTGAAGGTGGACGGCGGCATGACGGCGGACAACCTGCTCATGCAGTTCGTGGCCGATGTGCTCGACGTGCCGGTGGTACGGCCCATGGTCGCCGAAACGGTCTCCCTCGGCGCCGCCTACGCCGCGGGGCTCGCCGCCGGTTACTGGCCGGACCTGGAAGTCCTGCGCCGCAACTGGCACCGGGCCGCCCAATGGCTGCCGGACATGGATCCCGAGCGGCGGGAGCTGGAGTACGACAACTGGCAGCGCGCCGTGGAGCGCTCACTGGGCTGGATCAGACCACCGAAACACACCCGACCGAAGTGAGGTGGCCATGGACTGCGACGAGTTCATCGCCCGGGTCCGCGAGCGCGGCGAGTACCGGAGCACGGACGAGGCCCAGAAGATCACCGAGGACGTCCTCGAGGTCCTGGCGCAGCGGATCGACGCCGGGCAGGCCGAGGACCTGGCGTCCCGGATGCCCGACCCGCTCGGGCGGGCGCTGACCGGACCCGGACGGCGGCAGCCGGAGGAGTTCGGGATCGAGGAGTTCTACCGGCGGGTGGCGGACCGCACCGGTGCCCGGCCGCGCACCGCGCAGTGGGACGCCGGCGCGGTGCTGACCACCGTCGCCGACGCCGTCGCCGGCGGCGAGCTCGACCAGGTCGTCAGTCGGCTCCCCGCCGGCTACGCCGTCCTGTTCGGCCGGTCGGACCCGGCCGGCTGAGGTCCGGACCCCCGCAGCGGCGGGTCCGGCTCACCCCGCCTGGGTTCCGGCCCACGCGGCGCCGGCGGTGGAGAGGCGGTGCGTGGTCAGCGAGGTGACCGCGAGCAGCACGAGTGCCAGGCCCAGCGTCACCACCAGGTGGGCGTGTGCGGTGAGTACGGCCCCCGTGAGCGCCCCGGCGAACATGGCCAGCACGGACAGCACCCGGCGGCCGGGCCGGGGCGCCGCACCGCCCGCCGGGGAGGAGTCGGCGGCCAGCCCCGTCAGGGTCAGCGTCAGGACGGTGGTGGTGAGGTCGGGCACCCCCAGGCGGCGGGCGGCCGCGTTCTGCACGCCCATGGCGAGGCCCAGCGACACGATCAGGGCGTAGCGGACGCCGGTGGTGACATGGCCGTCGGCGGCCGCGGCGACCGCCACGGCGACGGCGACCAGCGCCGTCTGCACCGCGGTGGCCGTCCGCAGCAGATGCCCGCGGTGGGCGGCGAACCGCGCACCGAGACGGCCGCCGGCGAGCGCTCCCAGCAGGAACGCCGCCAGCGACACGACCGACGCGAGCGCCGACAGGCCGGCCGCGCCCGCCAGGGCGAAGCCGAGGAAGACCACGTTCCCCGTCATATTGGCGACGAAGACGTGCCCGAGCGTCAGATAGCTCACCGCGTCGACCAGTCCCGTGACCACGGTCAGGGCCAGCATCAGCGGCGGCAGCGGACCGTGCCGGTCGCCGCTCGGCGGTACCAGGGTCCGGGCGGCGTCAGTCAACAGCCGGCGCATACGGCGCTCCTTCCGGCGACGGGGCCGCACGGCGCAGCACCAGGCGGGTGAGCAGCCCGGCGGCCGGGCCGATCGCGATCGCCGCCGCACCGTTCCACCACGGCCGACCGGCCAGTCCCAGCACCTGGTCGGCCGACCAGCGGCCGGGGCCGGTGAGTGCCAGTACCGCCGAGACGACGACGAGGACCAGCGGGTACTCGTAGCCGTCGTTCTGCACCCACAGGCCGTTGCGCCACTTGACGGTGGACGCGACCGTCATGACTCCCATGGCGGCCATGGCCGCCACGGGAGTGAGGAGTCCGGCGGCCAGGAACACGCCGGCGCCGACCTGGCTGCCGCCCGCGGCGAGCGCGGTGAGCCGGCCGCCGCGGAAGCCGTCGTGCCGGAACTCCTCCGTCCCGCCCGCCAGACCGTTGCCCCCCAGCCGGAAACTGACCTTCTGCACTCCGTGACCGGCGATGAGGAGACCCGCCACCAGCCTCAGGACCAACAGTCCGGTGTCCATCGTGTCGTCCGCGCCCCGGTCAGCCGGCCGCGTGGGCGCCGATGACGGCCTGCGCGTAGACGAGGCCCATGCCGTAGGCGCCGCCGTGCTCCTTGACGACCTCCGTGACCGGGACGTACGTGTCGGTCCGCGCCCAGTCCCGCTGGAGCTCCAGCAGCACCTGCACCCAGGTCACGGGCACGGCACCGGCCTGCACCATGCGCTGCACGGCGTGCTCGTGGGCCTGCGGGCTGACACCGCCGGACGCGTCGGTGACGACGTACACCTCGTAGCCCTGGGCCAGCGCGGACAGTGTCGGCAGGACGATGCACACCTCGGTCCACAGACCGGCGATGACCAGCTTCTTGCGGCCGGTCGCCTTGACCGCCTCGACGAAGGCGAGGTCCTCCCAGGCGTTCATCGTGGTGCGGTCGATGATCTTCTGCTCGGGGAAGACGTCCGCGAGCTGCGGCAGGATCGGGCCGGAGAAGGACTCGGCGGCCACGGTGCTGAGCACCACCGGTACGTCGAACACCTTGGCGGCCTTGGCCAGGCCGACGGTGGAGTTGATGATGGCGGTGCGGTCGCCGCTTCCGGTGCCGAAGAACATCTGCGGCTGGTGGTCCACGAACAGTACCGCGCAGTTGTCGGGGGTCAGCAGGTCCGGGCTGGGAGCCGCGGTGACCTCGGCGATGTCGGCCATGAGTGTGCCTTTCCTTGAGTGATGATGTGTTGGCAGGGGATGGGGCATGAGGGGGTCAGAGAGAGAAGCAGGGGTCGAAGGAGGTGCCCGCCGTCGGCGCGAGGGAGCCGCGGCGGACCCGCCACTGCCGGTGCAGTTCCGCCTCGGCGACGGCCTCCGCCAGCGACTCGGCCTGACGGACGCCGGGCAGTCCGGCACCGGACGCGGCCTGGTAGCCGCCGAAGTGCGCCACCGGGCTCCAGGCGGGACTGACCGGGGGCAGTTCCTCGTCGAGGCCCTCGTACTCGGCGGCCGCGTACACGATCCGGCCGCCGGTGACCGTCAGCAGCGACTCGATGTGCGGGATCACCGGTTCGGCCACGGTGAGGAAGTCCTCGGAGAGGATCGCGAGGTCCGCGTAACAGCCTGGGCGCAGCACGCCCTTGACGTCCTCCTCGCCGGTCAGCGCGGCCCCGGACCGGGTGAACAGGGCCAGTGCGGTCTCCCGGTCGAGGCGGTGCCGCGGGGCGCGCAGCGCCAGGTCGCCGACGGTGCGGCCGCTGACCAGCCAGTGCAGGGCGACCCACGGGTTGTAGCTGGAGACCCGGGTGGCGTCCGTGCCGGCGCCCACCGTCAGTCCGCGCGTCAGCATGTCCCCGATCGGCGGGGCGTCCGCAGCGGCTCCGGTCCCGTACCGGCGGACGAAGGCCTCGCCCTGGAACGACAGCCGGTTCTGGACGGACAGCGCCCCGCCCAGCGCGGCGACACGGTCCAGGCTGTCCGGGGAGACGGTCTCCGCGTGGTCGAACAGCCATCGGTTCCCGGCCGGGAACAGCCCGTCCGCGGCGAGTTTCTCGAACACCGCGAGGTCGCGGCGGATGGTCTCGTCGTAGGTGGCGTGCAGCCGGAAGCCCCAGCCGTTCTCCATGAGCAGCCGGACCGCCTTCTCGAACTCCGCCTCGTAGTCGGGCGCGAGGTCCGGACGCGGCTGGCTGAAATTCTCGAAATCCGCCGCCGCCCAGGTCAGGTTCTCACCCGCGCCGTTCAGCCGTAGCCAGGCGTCCCCGTCCTCGGGGCGGGCCATCTCGATCCAGCGGGTCAGGTCGGCGATCTCCTGGCCCGGTGTCTGCGGAAAGAGATGATAGGCGATCCGCAGCGAAAGGCGGCCTTCCTCGGCCAGTTCCACGACCGTCCGGTAATTGTCGGGGAAATTCTGGAATCCACCGGCCGCGTCGATCGCCGACGTCAGTCCGAACCGGTTGAGCTCCCGCAGGAAATGCCGGGTCGAGGTCTTCCGGTCCTCGCCCTGGAGCACCGGCGCCTTGGCCAGCGTCGAATAGAGAATGAGGGCGCTGGGGGCCGCCAGCAGCATGCCCGTCGGCTCCCC
Organism: Streptomyces sp. NPDC001843; assembly: GCF_042891955.1. NCBI lineage: Bacteria > Bacillati > Actinomycetota > Actinomycetes > Kitasatosporales > Streptomycetaceae > Streptomyces > Streptomyces sp. NPDC001843. The sequence continues at coordinate 91,826 of NZ_JBIATQ010000015.1, forward strand.
GTCCCGGCCGCGCACGATCTGCCCGCCCTTCGGGTCGGGCGTGTCCCTGTCGAATCCGGCCGCCCTGAGCGCCGCCCGGTTGAGCACGGCCGCCTGGTACAGGTGCAGCACGAACACGGGGGTGTCCGGCGCGGCGGCGTTCAGCTCCGCGACCGTCGGCAGCCGCCGCTCGGCGAACTGCTCCGCCGACCAGCCGCCCACCACCCGCACCCACTGCCCCTTCGGGGTACGCGCGGCCTGCTCGCGCAGCATCGCCAGGCCCTGGCGCAGCGTCGGCACACCGTCCCAGCGCAGCTCCAGCACGTAGTTGAGGCCGCCACGGATCACGTGCAGATGGGCGTCGTTGAGGCCCGGCACCACCCGCCGTCCGAGCGCGTCCACCACCCGCGTGGCCGCCCCGACGCGGTCGGCCACGTCCGCGTCGTCGCCGACGGCCGTGACGATCCCGTCGGTCACGGCGAGCGCGGTCGCGTGCGGGCGGCGCGGATCCTGTGTGTGGATCCGCGCATTGCGGACCACGAGTTCCGCGGCATTGTCGGTGGCTCGCGGGACCAAACCGCCGACCGGCATGGATGACACCGTGGGAAACCCCTCCCGAAATCGAATCGTTCGGTGTCACGCTAAGCCGTCCCGCCCGTCCCGCCTGTCCCGTCCGTGCACTGAATGCGTTCTCAAAGTGCACTGACAGCTTCCCGGCATTCGGTGCGCTGTGGGAACAACATCAGTGCACTCCCAGGCAATTCCCGACCGTCCGCCGGTTTTAGCGTTGCGTGCGTATCGACATCACCGCACCACTTGAAACACCAGGAGAAGCCCATGTCCGACTCCGTCGAGCCGGTCACTCCGGTACTGGAGCCCGCGGCGGCCGCCTTCGCCCAGGCGACCGCGAACCCGCCCTACCTCTTCGACCTGCCCCCCGCGGAAGGGCGCAAGGCGGTCGACGAGGTGCAGTCCGGCGACATCGACAAGCCCGCCGTCGACGAGGAGTGGATCACCGTCTCCGGCGGCCCCACCGGCAGCGTCCGGGCCCGCATCGTCAGGCCCGCCGGCGCCGAGGGCCCCCTCCCGGTGATCCTCTACATCCACGGCGCCGGCTGGGTCTTCGGCAACGCCCACACCCACGACCGCCTGGTGCGCGAACTCGCCGTGGGCGCGCACGCCGCCGTGGTCTTCCCCGAGTACGACCTCTCGCCCGAGGCCCGCTACCCGGTCGCCGTCGAGCAGAACTACGCGGTCGCCCGGTGGGTCGTCCAGGAGGGCGGGTCCAAGGCCCTGGACGGCTCGCGGCTCGCCGTGGCCGGTGACTCCGTCGGCGGCAACATGACCGCCGCCCTGACCCTGTTGGCCAAGGAGCGCGGCGACGTCCCGCTGGTCCAGCAGGTGCTGTTCTACCCGGTCACGGACGCGAGCTTCGACACCGGCTCCTACCACCAGTTCGCGGAAGGCTACTTCCTGCGCCGCGACGGCATGCAGTGGTTCTGGGACCAGTACACGACCGACCAGGCCGAGCGCGCCGAGATCACCGCCTCCCCGCTGCGCGCCACCACCGAACAGCTCACCGGCCTGCCCCCGGCCCTGGTCATCACGGCCGAGGCCGACGTGCTGCGCGACGAGGGCGAGGCCTACGCGAACAAGCTCCGCGCGGCCGGCGTCCCCGTCACCGCCGTCCGCGTCCAGGGCATCATCCACGACTTCGTGATGCTCAACGCCCTGCGCGAGACGCACGCGGCCGAGTTCGCCATCACGCTGGCCCAGGACACCCTGCGCGCCGCCCTGCACACCGCCTGAACCCCCCGGGAGACAACCGCCATGACCACCTCCACGCCCACCGTCGTCCTCGTCCACGGCGCCTTCGCCGACGCCGGCAGCTGGTCCGGCGTCATCGCCGAACTGCAGGGCCACGGCATCCCCGTCATAGCCCCGCCCAACCCGCTGCGCGGCCTCGCCTCCGACGCCGCCTACATCGCCTCCGTCGCCGCCCAGATCGACGGCCCCGTCGTCCTGGTCGGCCACTCCTACGGGGGCGCCCTGATCACCGTGGCCGGCACCACCGAGAACGTCGTCGGGCTGGTCTACGTCGCCGCCTACGTCCTGGAGGAGGGCGAGAGCCTCGGCGAGCTGCAGGGCCGGTTCCCGCTCTCCCCGCTGGTCAGCAACCTCAAGGAGTGGACGTACCCGGTGGCGGGCGGTGACCCGGCCGTCGAGGTCACCATCGCCGAGGACGCCTTCCCGTCGGTCTTCGCGGCGGACGTGCCCGCGGGCGTCACCAAGATCCTCGCCGCGGCGCAGCGTCCGCTCGCCGCCGCCGCGTTCGAGGAGACCGCCGCCGCGGCCGCCTGGAAGACCAAGCCCTCCTGGGCGCTGATCGCCGGCGCCGACGAGGCGATCAACCCGGAGGTCGAGCGCTTCGGCGCCAAGCGCGCGGGCGCGACCGTCGTCGAGCTCGAGGGCGCCTCGCACGCGGTCGCCGTCTCGCAGCCGAAGGAGGTCGCCGACCTGATCCGCGAGGCGGTCCGCGCGACGAGCTGACCGGCCCGCACGGCCGGCCGCGCGGTTCGCGCGGCCGGCGCTCACACCCCGTACCCCCGTCGTGTGCGGTGGCCTTAACCCCCGGTGATCAACAGAGCGACGCGCTCGTAATCAGCACTTCGTACGGTCGCCGGGTACGACAGGCCGATCAGCACACGACAGGGGGGCGCCCGTGGCCGCGCCGGACTCGGGGACCGACGGCATCGACAGGGTGCGGACGGTCTGCTCGTACTGCGGTGTGGGCTGCGGCATGGTTCTCGACATCGGCAGGGGCCCGGACGGGCGCCGTACGGTCCTGAAGGCGTCCGGCGACAAGCGACACCCCGCGAACTTCGGCCGGCTGTGCACCAAGGGCGCCACCACGGCCGACATGCTCGCCGCCCCCGGGCGACTGACCACGGCGCTGATCCGGCCCGAGCGCGGCGAGGAGCCGGTGCCGGCCCCGCTGGACGCGGCGGTCGCGGAGACGGCGCGGCGGCTGCGGGCGATCGTCGACGAGCACGGGCCCGACGCGGTCGCCCTCTACGTGTCGGGACAGATGAGCCTCGAGGCCCAGTACCTCGCCAACAAACTGGCCAAGGGGTTCATCCGCACCAACCAGATCGAGTCCAATTCCCGGCTGTGCATGGCGAGCGCGGGCACCGGCTACAAACTGTCGCTCGGCGCGGACGGCCCACCCGGCTCCTACCAGGACCTCGACCGCGCGGACGTGTTCCTGGTCATCGGCTCCAACATGGCCGACTGCCACCCCGTCCTCTTCCTGCGCATGATGGAACGGGTGAAGTCGGCCGGCGCCAAGCTCATCGTCGTCGACCCGCGCCGCACCGCCACCGCCGCGAAGGCCGACCTGTTCCTGCAGATCAGGCCGGGCACCGACCTCGCGCTGCTCAACGGCCTGCTGCACCTGCTGCACGTCGGCGGGCACACCGACCCCGACTTCATCGCCGCCCACACCGAGGGCTGGGAGGCGATGCCCGGCTTCCTCGCCGACTACCCGCCAACCGCCGTCGCCGAGCTCACCGGCCTCGCCGAGGACGACATCCGCGAGGCGGCCCGGCTGATCGGCGAGGCGGGGGAGTGGACCAGCTGCTGGACGATGGGCCTCAACCAGTCCACCCACGGCACCTGGAACACCAACGCCCTGGTCAACCTGCACCTCGCCACCGGAAAGATCTGCCGCCCGGGCAGCGGCCCCTTCTCCCTCACCGGCCAGCCCAACGCCATGGGCGGCCGGGAGATGGGCTACATGGGCCCCGGCCTGCCCGGTCAGCGGTCCGTCCTCTCCGACACCGACCGCGCCTTCGCGGAGGAGCTGTGGGAGCTGCCCCCGGGCACCGTCCGCGCGGACGGCGTCGGCCGGGGCACCGTCGAGATGTTCCAGAAGATGGCCGACGGCGACATCAAGGCGTGCTGGATCATCTGCACCAACCCGGTCGCGTCCGTCGCCAACCGCCGCACCGTCATCGAGGGCCTGGAGACCGCCGAGTTCGTCGTCACCCAGGACGTCTTCACCGACACGGAGACGAACGCGTACGCCGACGTCGTCCTGCCCGGAGCCCTGTGGACGGAGACCGAGGGCGTCCTCGTCAACAGCGAACGCAATCTCACCCTGGCCCGGCCCGCCGTCGACCCGCCCGGAGAGGCCACCGCCGACTGGCGGATCATCGCCGCCGTAGCCCGGGCCATGGGCTACGAACACGGCTTCTCCTACGACAGCGCCGAGCAGGTCTTCGAGGAGATCAAACGGGCCCACAACCCGGTTACCGGCTACGACTTGCGCGGTGTCAGTTACGAGCGGCTGCGTGACACCCCCGTCCAGTGGCCCGCCCCGACCCCGGAAGGCCCCGACCGCAACCCCGTCCGGTACGTGAACGAGGACGGCGGCCTCACCTTCCCCACCGCCACCGGTCGTGCCGTCTTCCACGCCCGCCCGCACCTGCCGCCCGCCGAGATGCCGGACGACGACTATCCGTTCGTGCTCAACACGGGCCGGGTCCAGCACCAGTGGCACACCCTCACCAAGACGGCGAAGGTGCCCAAGCTGAACAAGCTCGACCCCGGTCCCTTCGTCGAGGTGCACCCCGAGGACGCAGCCGCCCTGGGCGTCGCCGAGGGCGACTCCGTCGAGGTCGCCTCCCGGCGCGGGCGTGCCGTACTGCCCGCGGTCGTCACCGACCGGGTGCGGCCCGGCTGCTGCTTCGCGCCCTTCCACTGGAACGACCTCTTCGGTGAGTACCTCAGCGTCAACGCGGTCACGAACGACGCCGTCGATCCGCTGTCCTTCCAGCCCGAGTTCAAGGTGTGCGCGGTGTCGCTGGCCAAGGTGGCGGCGCCGGTGAGCGTGCGTCCGCCGCGCGCGGAGACACCGGCCGTCGTGATGCCGCCCGCGGTACAGCCGTCCGCCGCCGCGGTCTTCGGGCTCGACCCCGCCCCGCCGCCCGTCCTCACCGACCGCGAACGCCAGTACCTGGTCGGTTTCCTCGCCGGCATCCCCGCCGGCGCCCCCGGCGTTCCCGTGCTGCCCCCGGACGCCCCGTTCAGCCCCGAGCACGCCCTGTGGGTCAACGGCACACTCGCCGGTATGTACTCGCGGGTCACCGCCACCACCCCGCAGGCGGAGCCGCCCGCCGCCGGCCGCCGTGTCGTGATCCTCTGGGCCTCGCAGACCGGCAACGCCGAGGAGTTCGCCGCCGCCACCGCCGACCGCCTCACCTCCGGCGGGCACGCCGCCTCCCTCGTCGCCATGGACCAGGCCGACCTCACCACGCTGCCGTCCGACGCCGATCTGCTGCTGATCACCAGCACCTTCGGTGACGGCGACGCTCCCGACAACGGAGCCGGCTTCTGGGACACCCTGGCCGCGCCCGACGCCGGACGCCTGGAGGGCCGGCGCTACGCGGTACTGGCCTTCGGCGACTCCTCCTACGACGACTTCTGCGGGCACGGCCGCCGGCTGGACCGGCGCCTGGACGAACTGGGCGCGGTCCGCCTGGCCCCGCGCACCGACTGCGAACCCGACTACGAGTCCGCCGCCCAGGTGTGGCTCGACCAGGTGCTCACCGTCCTGCAGGACTCTGCGGCGCCCCCGCCCCCGGTCGCCGTGCCCGTCAGGAAGAAGCCCGCCCCGGTCACCGCCCGCCTGACCGGCAACCGGCTGCTCAGCCTGCCCGGCGCGGGCAAGGAGGTCCGCCGCTTCACCTTCGACACCCGCGACAGCGAGCAGCCCGTGGTGTACGAGGCGGGCGACGCCCTGGGCGTACGGCCCCTCAACTCACCCGGACTCGTGGCGGAGTGGCTCGCCGTCACCGGTCTGGACGCGGAGGCGGTGGTACGGGTCGACGGCGCGGGCGAGGTGCCCCTCGGCGAGGCCTTCCTGTGCCACCTCGACATCACCCGCGTCGGCACCGACCTGCTGCGCTTCGTCGCCGAGCGGGCCCGCGACCCGCGCGGGCTGCGCAAGCTGCTGCGCCCGGACAACAAGGGCGAGCTGGCGAAGTGGTCCTGGGGCCGGCAGGCGGTGGACGTCGTCACCGAGTTCGGCATCCGCGCCGACGCGCAGAGCTGGGCCGACGTGCTGGGCCGGCTGCGGCCGCGCCTGTACTCCATCTCCTCCAGCCCGCTGACCGACCCCCACCTGGTGTCGCTGACGGTGTCCGTCGTCCGCTACGAGAACCTGTACGGCCGCGCCCGCCAAGGCGTCTGCTCCCCCTTCCTCGCCGACGCCGAACCCGGCACCCCGGTACCCGTCCACGTCCAGCGCTCGCCGCACTTCCGCCCGCCCGCGGACCCCGCCACCCCCATGGTGATGGTCGGGCCCGGTACCGGCGTGGCCCCCTTCCTGGGCTTTCTCCAGGAGCGCCGGGCCCGCGGCCACCGGGCGCCCAACTGGCTGTTCTTCGGCGAACAGCACCGGGCCACCGACTTCTACTACGAGGAGGAACTGACCGCCTTCCTCGCCGAGGGCACCCTCACCCGCCTCGACACCGCCTTCTCCCGCGACCAGCGCGCCAAGGTCTACGTCCAGACCCGGATGCGCGAACACGGCCCACTGCTGTGGTCCTGGCTCCAGGACGGCGCGCACCTCTACGTCTGCGGCGACGCCTCCCGCATGGCCAAGGACGTCGACCGCGCCCTGAAGGACATCGCCATGGTCCACGGCGCACTGACCGAGGACGAGGCGACGGCGTACGTCAAGCAACTCACCGCCGACAAGCGGTACGTGCGCGACGTCTACTGAGCCCTCATGAGCTGGTCTCCGCCAGCTGCCGCAGGGTCAGGGCCAGTTGCAGCCGGAACCTGCCCTGCGGGGTGCGTACCGGCCAGCCCAGCAGGTGTTCGGCGTGGGTGAGACGGTCCTGGAGCGTGGAGTGGTGCACGTTGACCTCGGCGGCGGCCGCCCGCAGGCTCGCCGTCGACGCGACGGCCTGGAGTGTGCGCAGCATCCAGGGGGCGTCCGCGGCGGCGGCCTCGACCGCCCGTACGTCGGCTGGCGGCTCGGCATCCGGCCCGACCAGCTCGGCGAGCAGCGCCACACCGCCCAGCTCCTCGGCCCATACGACGCGCTGCCCTGGTTCCCGTGCGCTGGTGAACCGCAGCGCGGTACGGGCGGCGGCCCATGACCGGGGGAGCTCCGGCACCGGCACGGCCGGGCCGACGCCCATCCGCCCCGCGGACGGCTCGACGTCCCCGGGCACCGGGACGATCCGGGGCGGTCCGTCGGCCGGTGCGACGACCCGGGCCCGTGCGGCCGGGTCGGCGGTGTCGAGGCCGAGGCGGCGGGCCGCGTGCAGCCGTATCTGCTCGGCGGCGTCGGCGTCCAGGACGGTCTCCACCAGCGCCGGATCGTCGTACCGGGTGGCGGGGGCTCGGCCCCGGGTACGGTCCAGGACCGCCCGCACGGCCGCCGCGGCCCGCTCCAGCACCACCGCGTCCACCACGCTCGGCTCGGCCGCCACCCGCTCCAGCCACAGCGCCGGCGGCCCTCCCGGCACCAGCGGAGCGGACAGCCAGCCCGGGTCCGGCGCCCCCGGCACGTCCGCGCGCCGCCCGTCGGGCTCCACCCGCAGTCCGACCCGCCGCTCCTCGTCGACCAGTCGCGTGGGACACCCGGCCAGCACGGCGGCACCACGCACCAGCGCCTCCAGTCCGGCCCGGCTCTCGACCAGCCGGTCGAAGTAGGCGATGACCTGGACGGCGGCCCCGGCATCGGGATCAAGCGCGGCCAGGCGCCCGGCCAGTTCCTTCATGTCCCCATGGTGCGGCACGCGCCGGGTTCGGTCAGCCCCCGGTGTGCGGACCGCACCGGACGCCTCACTCCGCCAGCAGCCTGCGCAGCCACTCCAGCTGGGCCGCGCGGGCCGCCTGGGAGAGGGCCGCCTGGGGGGCGAAGCCGTCGAAGCCGTGAAAGCCGCCGGGCCAGACGTGGAGTTCGGCGACGCCGCCGCAGCTCCAGATCCGTGAGGCGTAGGCGACGACCTCGTCGCGGAAGGTCTCCGCGGAGCCGACGTCGAGGAAGGCGGGAGGCAGCCCGGAGAGGTCGGTGGCGCGGGCGGGGGCGGCGTACGGGGACACGTCGGGGCCGCCCCTGCTCTCACCCAGGAGGGCGCCCCAGCCGGTCTCGTTCGCCGTGCGGTCCCATATGCCGAGGCCGGCCATCTGATGGCTGGAGACGGTGTCGTTGCGGTCGTCGAGCATGGGGCACATCAGCATCTGTCCGAGGGGGCGGGGGCCACCGCGGTCCCTCAAAAGCAGGGCCAGCGCCGCGGTGAGGCCGCCGCCCGCGCTGGCTCCGGCGAGCACGATCCGCTCGGGGTCGCCGCCGATCTCCTTGGCGTTCTCCGCGGTCCACAGCAGACCCGCGTGGACGTCGTCGACCGGCGCGGGGTGCGGGTGCTCGGGCGCGAGCCGGTACTCCACCGACACCACGACCGCGCCCAGTTCCCGGGCCCAGGCCAGCGGCCCCTCCACGCCGACCCTGTTGTTGCCGAGGATCATGCCGCCGCCGTGCACGTGGTAGATCACCGGCAGCGGGCCGGTGGCCGCCGGGGAGGCGGGGCGGCAGATCAGCAGGGAGACGTCGGGCGCCCCCTCGGGGCCCGGTACGGCACGGTCCTCCACGTCGAACACCCCGCCCAGGGTGAGGTCGAGATCGGCGAGCATCTCGATCCCCGGGCCCTGACGGACGGTGTCGATCTCCTCCGGGGTGAGCCCCGGAGAGATCACATCCCTGATCATCTCCAGGGCGGCGGCGAGTTCCGGGTCGAACGGGGGCGGGGGCGGGGTCGACGGCACGGCTTCTCCTCACACGGGGTGCTGCGGCTCGTTCGGTCATCATCGGCGCGCCGCTCACGGCGAGGAGGCCGCCGTTCGGCGGAACCTGCCCGCCGTACGGCGGGTGGCCCGGTCGACGCCCCCTCTTCCCGGACCACCCCGCGGCCTTGACTTGGAGAGCGCTCGAAGCCCCAGCGTCTCACCGCGACGACGGATCCGCCGACGCCGGTCCGAGTGAACGGAGAAGTACATGCGGGTGGGCGTGCACATCAATCGCTTCGATCACTCCGGGGGAGGGCCCGCGCTCGGCGCCGAACCGGCCGCCGCCGGAGCCGCCGCCGAGGCGGCCGGCATCAGCCGGCTCTCGGTCATGGACCACTCACGCTTCCCGATTGCTGTAGCCCTGCTGCATGAGCCGGGAGTATGCCGCGCGCTCCCGGCTCAGCTTTCTGGGCCCTTGAGGGGTCCGGTCCCGCCGGATTTCGAAGTCCATCGCCACCCCTGAACTGGGGTGTTGCGACAACCACTAGAACCCACGTACGGCTTCCGGCCCCTCAGGGGTGCAGCGACCGGGATCAGGCGGCCGCGCCCACGTTGCCGTGCAGACGCGCGACGACCTCGGTGAGCTGGGCGGCGACCTCCGAGTCGTCGACCGGGTGGGTCTCGGCGAAGCGGGTCACGGAGCCGGGGATGGACAGCTTGATGTCCTCGACCACCTTGCCGCCGGCGATACCCACGGCCTTGCGGGCCTCGTCCTGCGCCCACACGCCGCCGTACTGGCCGAAGGCGGTGCCGACCACGGCGACGGGCTTGCCGCCGAAGGCGCCCGCGCCGTACGGGCGGGACAGCCAGTCGATGGCGTTCTTCAGCACGGCCGTGATCGTGCCGTTGTACTCGGGGGAGAAGAGCAGGAACGCGTCGGCGGCCCCGGCGGCCTCACGCAGCTTGGCGGCGGCGGCCGGGACGCTGCCCTCGACGTCGAGGTCCTCGTTGTAGAAGGGGATGTCGGCCAGACCCTCGTACAGGTCGACCTCGGCACCCTCCGGAGCCAGCTTGACGGCGGCCTCGGCGAGCTGGCGGTTGTGCGAACCGGCGCGAAGGCTGCCGACGAGCGCAAGGATGCGAACAGACATTGCGGTACTCCAGGGGTGGGGCTGAAACAGCGTCGTTACGATCCGGACCGAGGTCCGTTTAGTTTTCTACCACTCTAAGCGGACCACGGTCCAGTTTTCTTCCGGATGCTTTACGCTGTCTTCATGTCCAGCGCTCCGCCGCCCTTCCCGAAGCTCCAGGAGTCCCTCGACGAGCCCCGGTTGCTGCAGGTCGGTTCCGCCGCCGACGAGCCCTGCCTGCGCGCCGACGCCGCCCGCAACCGCGCCAAGCTGCTCCAGGCCGCGGCCCGGCTGATCGCGGAGCACGGCGTCGCCGGGGTCACGATGGAGGCGGTGGCCGCGGCGGCCCAGGTGGGCAAGGGCACGGTCTTCCGCCGTTTCGGCGACCGCACCGGGCTGCTGCTGGCACTGCTGGACCACTCGGCCGGACAGCTGCAGGCCGATTTCCTCGGCGGGCCGCCGCCGCTGGGCCCCGGTGCGCCGCCGCTCGAGCGGCTGAGGGCGTTCGGTGTGGCGGTGATCCGTCACTCGGCCGAGCGACTGGATCTGCAGTTGGCCGCCCAGCCGGAACCGACCCGCCGGTTCTCCCACCCTGCGGTCCGGGCCCTGCGCGCGCACGTCATGGTGCTGCTGCGGCAGATCCTGCCGGACGCGGACTGCGAGCTGCTCTCCCTGACCCTGATGGCGTATCTCGACCCGGCGCTGATCAGTCATCTGACCAGGCAGTGCGAGATGCCCATGGAACGCCTGGAAGCCGGCTGGACCGACCTCGTCGACCGCGTGACGGGTGCCGCCTCATCCCGCTGACCGCCCAGGTTCGTCCAACCATGAACCACATTCCCCCGCCCGTCGCGCGCCCTGGGGCTTCTGCCAAGATGCGGTACGTCATGGTGCAGAAACCCAACTCGCCCTCGCCCGGGTCGCCCGCACCGCGCTCCGTTCCCACGAGTGCCGATGTGGCCCGCCTGGCCGGCGTCTCGCGCGCGACCGTCTCCTACGTCCTGAACAACACCAGCGCCGTACGGATCAGCGAGCCGACGCGCCGCCGCGTCCGCCAGGCCGCGAAGGAGCTGGGCTACGTGCCCCACGCGGCGGCCCGCAGTCTGCGCGCCGGACACAGCCGCATGGTTCTGATGCCGGCCCCGGCCGTGCCCGTGGGTCCGCTCTACAGCCAGTTCATCAGCGAACTCCAGTGGGCCCTCGGCCGTCTCGACTACACGGTCGTGCAGTACGGCAGCGTCGGGCTGCACGGTGACGAGGCCGTCCGGGCCTGGGCCGAACTGCGGCCCGTCGCCGTCCTGGTGCCCGGCGCCGGCCTCGGCCCCGAGGGGGTCGCCGTCCTCAAGCGGGCCGGTGCCCGCGCGGTGGTCACCCTCGGACCTGAGCGGGTCGAGGGCGCCCATGCGCTGCTGATGGACCACACGGGCGTCGGCCACTGCGCCGGCCGCCACCTCCATGCCCGTGGCCGGCGCCGCGTCGGCGTCGTCGTCCCCGAGGAACCCGGCCTGGAGGTCTTCTCCCGGCCCCGGCTGGAGGGCGTACGACGGGCCCTCAGCGACACGGATGCCACGGTCACCGGGCTCCCGCTCGCCCATGACGAGCAGGCCGCCGCGCAACTTGCCAAGAAGTGGCGGGAGTTGGGGCTCGACGCGGTGTTCGCGTACAATGACGAGTACGCGATGCTGCTGATGCGCGCCCTGCAGGACGAAGGCGTCCGGATCCCCGAGGACACGGCCGTGATCGGCGCCGACGACCTGATGCTCGGCCGGCTGCTGCGGCCCCGGCTCAGCACGGTCCACGTCGAGCTGCCCTCCGGCCGCGACCTCGCCGAACTGGTCGACCGCGCGGTGCGCGACCCCTCCGCCGCGCCCGAGACCCACAAGGTGCTCGGGGCGTCCGTGGTGCAGCGGGACTCCAGCTGATCTTTCGGCCCCAAGGCGCGTGTTCCGCCTTCCGGTTGCCTAGGATGTTGCTCGCTCAACCAAATGCACTTCCGGCGAACGGAGAGCCGCCATGCCGTTGCTCGACCCGAAGACTTGGCAGTCCCGCACCTCCCGCCCCCTGACCGGACCCCAGCACGCCGTCACCGAGCCCGCCACCGGCGACTCCCTCGCCACCGTCACCCTCGCCGCTCCCGCGGACGTCCAGGCGGCCGCACGGGTGGCCGGCGCCGCCCAGCGGGAATGGGCCCGCGTCCCCCACTTCGTCCGCGCGCAGGTGCTGCGCAAGGCAGGTGACCTGTTCACCGCGCACGCGGACGAGCTGCGCGAGTGGATCGTCCGCGAGTCCGGCTCCATACCCGGCAAGGCGGACTTCGAGCTCCATGTCGCCGCCCAGGAGTGCTACGAGGCCGCCGCCCTCGCCTCCCGTCCCGCCGGACAGGTCCTGCCCAGCGAGGCGCCCCGGCTGTCGTACACCCGCCGGGTCCCGGCCGGGGTCGTCGGCGTGATCTCCCCCTTCAACGCCCCGCTGATCCTCTCCATACGCTCCGTCGCCCCGGCGCTCGCCCTGGGCAACGCGGTCGTGCTCAAGCCGGATCCGCGCACCGCGGTCTGCGGCGGTCTCGCCCTCGCGGCCGTCCTCGCCGAGGCGGGCCTGCCCGAGGATCTGCTGCATGTACTGCCGGGCGGGGCCGAGGTCGGCGCCGCCCTCGTCGAGGACCCGCGTGTGCCGGTGATCTCCTTCACCGGGTCGACCGCGGCCGGCCGCGCGGTCGGCGAGGCGGCCGGCCGTCACCTCAAGCGCGCGCACCTGGAACTGGGCGGCAACTCCGCCCTGGTCGTGCTGGAGGACGCCGACCTCGACGCGGTGATCTCCACGGCCGCCTGGGGCTCCTTCTTCCACCAGGGGCAGATCTGCATGACGACCGGCCGCCACCTGGTGCACGCCTCCCTCTACGAGGAGTACGTCGAACGGCTCGCCGCCAAGGCCGACTCCCTCGCGGTCGGCGACCCGCACCGCGATCAGGTGCACCTCGGCCCGGTCATCGACGAGGGCCAGCTCGCCAAGATCCACGGCCTGGTGGAGACGAGCACCGCCCGCGGCGCGAAACTCGCCGCGGGCGGTGTCCACGACCGGCTCTTCTACCGGCCGACCGTCCTGTCCGGCGTCGACGACGACACCCCCGCGTACGCCGAGGAGGTGTTCGGTCCCGTCGCGCCCGTACGCTCCTTCCGGACCGCCGACGAGGCGGCCGCCCTGGCGGCCGACAGCCCGTACGGGCTCTCCCTGGGCATCGTCACCCGGGACACCGCCCGGGGCCTGGACCTGGCCGAGCGGATCCCGACCGGCATCGTGCACATCAACGACCAGACGGTCAACGACGAAGCCGTGGCCCCCTTCGGCGGGATCGCCGCCTCCGGCACCGGTGCCCGCTTCGGCGGCGAGGCCAACCTGGAGGCCTTCACCGAGGTGCGCTGGACGACGGTGCGCGGGGACGTGGCGGCGTACCCCTTCTAGGGATGTTCCGAAATCAGCCCGGGGCTACTCGCCCTGGGCCTCACCCTGCTGGGCGGCGATGCTCTTGCGGACCTCGTCCATGTCCAGATTGCGGGCCTGCCCGATGACGTCCGTCAGGGCGGACTCGGGCAGCGCGCCCGGCTGGGCGAACACGGCGACCTGGTCACGGACGATCATCAGGGTCGGAATCGACTGGATGCCGAAGGCCTGGGCCAGTTCAGGCTGGGCCTCGGTGTCCACCTTGCCGAAGACCAGGTCGGGGTTCTCCTCGGCCGCCTTCTCGTACACGGGCGCGAACTGACGGCACGGCCCGCACCAGGACGCCCAGAAGTCGATCAGGACGAACTCGTTGTCCGTGACCGTCTGGTCGAAGTTCTCCTTGGTGAGCTCCACGGTGCTGCTCATGCGTCTACCTCTTCCTCGACATGGGGGGCGAAGCCGTGGGCAAAACACGGCCCTCTGAGTACATATTCCGGCCGCCTACCCATGTGGCCCCCCGGCACACCACCGACCAGACTGTGCCCATGACGGAAACGGAATCCATCCCTTACGACGTCGTGGTGCTCGGTGCCGGCCCGGTGGGGGAGAACGTCGCCGACCGCACCCGGGCGGCGGGGCTGACCACCGCGGTCGTGGAGAGCGAGCTGGTCGGCGGCGAGTGCTCCTACTGGGCGTGCATGCCCAGCAAGGCCCTGCTGCGCCCGGTGATCGCCCACGCCGACGCCCGCCGCCTGCCCGGCCTGAGCCAGGCCGTACAGGGGCCGCTCGACGCCGCCGCCGTGCTCGCCCGGCGGGACGAGTACACCTCGCACTGGAAGGACGACGGCCAGGTCGGCTGGCTGGACGGCATCGGCGCCGACCTCTACCGGGGCCACGGCAGGCTCGCCGGGCCCCGCACGGTCACCGTGACCGGTCCCGACGGCGGGCTCACGACCCTCACCGCCCGGCACGCCGTCGCCGTGTGCACCGGCACCCGTGCCGGACTGCCGGACCTGCCCGGGCTCGCCGAGGTGAAGCCGTGGACCAGCCGGGAGGCCACCAGCGGGAAGTCCGCGCCGGGCCGGCTGATCGTGGTCGGCGGCGGTGTCGTCGCCACCGAGATGGCCACCGCCTGGCAGGCCCTCGGCTCGCGGGTCACCGTACTGGTCCGCGGCAAGGGCCTGCTGTCCCGCATGGAGCCGTTCGCCGGTGAACTGGTCGCTGAGTCGCTCGGCCAGGCGGGCGTCAACGTCCGCACCGGCACCTCCGTGGAGTCGGTGACCCGGGAGAACGGCACCGTCGTGGCGGTCACCGACTCCGGCGACCGCATCGAGGCCGACGAGATCCTCTTCGCCACCGGCCGCGCTCCGCGCACCGACGACATCGGCCTCGACACCGTCGGACTGGAGCCGGGCTCCTGGCTGGACGTCGACGACAGCCTGCGGGTGAACGGCAGCGACTGGCTGTACGCCGTGGGCGACGTCAACCACCGCGCCCTCCTCACCCACCAGGGCAAGTACCAGGCCCGCATCGCCGGCGCCGCCATCGCCGCCCGTGCCTCCGGCGGGACCGTCCCGGACTCCGAACCCTGGGGCGCCCACGCCGCCACCGCCGACCACCACGCCGTACCGCAGGTCGTCTTCACCGACCCCGAGGCCGCCGCGGTCGGCCTCTCCCTCGCCGAGGCGGAGCAGGCCGGGCACCGGGTCCGGGCCGTCGACGTCGAGTTCTCCTCGGTCGCCGGGGCGGGTCTGTACGGCGACGGCTACCGCGGTCGCGCCCGCATGGTCGTCGACCTCGAGGCCGAGATCCTGCGCGGCGTCACCTTCGTAGGCCCGGGCGTCGGCGAACTCATCCATTCGGCCACCATCGCGGTCGCCGGCCAGGTCCCGGTCAGCCGCCTGTGGCACGCGGTCCCGTCCTACCCGACGCTCAGCGAGGTGTGGCTGCGGTTGCTGGAGGCGTACCGGGGCTGAGCTCACCCGAGCGGGGCGGCGCGGGTGTGGGCCTCAGGTGTCTCGCCCCGCCGCCCCTGCCCTTCCCGTCCCCAGGGGCTCCGCCCCTTCGACCCCGCCGGGGACTGCCGCCCCCAGGCCCCCGCTTCGGACTGGACGGCCTCGTCCTCAAACGCCGGACGGGCTGAGAGATGCCGGGCGGGCTGAGAGGAGAGCCGCGCCTTCCGATCCGGCGCGCACGGGTGGTGGGTGGGCACAGGCCGGGGATCTGGGGGCGGAGCCCCAGCGGCCTGGACGGTCTAGGGCAGCTCGAACCCCAACTCCCGCGCGGCCCGCTCGGGCGTCGGCTCGCTCCAGCGGTTCGCCATCGACTCGTTCGACGACAGAGACCGCAGCTCCGCCCGGTCCAGATACAGCGTGCCGTCGAGATGGTCCGTCTCGTGCTGCACGATCCGCGCGGGCCAGCCCGTGAAGACCTCGTCGAGCACCCGCCCGTGCTCGTCCTCCCCCCGCAGCCGCACCTCGGCGTGCCGGGCCACCACCGCCTGCCAGCCCGGCACGCTCAGACAGCCCTCGAAGAACCCGGCCCGGCCGCTGCCAACGCCCTCGTACGAGGGATTGACCAGCACCCGGAACGGCTGCGGCACCCGGCCACGGGCCAGCCGGATCTCCTCCGGCACCGGCGCCGGGTCCTCGATGACCGCGATCCGCAGCCCCACCCCGACCTGCGGTGCGGCGAGCCCCACCCCCGGGGCCGCCCGCATGGTCAGGCGCAGCGCCCGGACGAAGCGTTCCAGCAGCGCGGGCCCCAACTGGCCCTCGAACGGCTCGGCGCGGCGCCGCAGCACCGGGTCGCCGGCGGCCACGATCGGCAACGGGCCGTCGGTGGCCAGGAGTTCCTCGACCTGCTCGGCAAGGGACGTACGACCGGAGGGAGATGCCATCACGTCAGGATCGCACGCCCACCGCCCGGCCCGCGTGACGCACGCCACTGCGGATGCGGGGAACCCGCCCGTCCGCCGCCCCGACTACTGGACCACCAACAGTGAGAGAAGAAACCCCGGAGAGCCCCGCCGATGTCCACCGCTCCCTCGCCCACCAAGGACGAGGCCCCCCGACACCCCGCCCCGGCCCACTCCCCAGGCCGCCCGGCCCCGCTCCGTCCCCTGTTCCTGCGCCTTCACTTCTACGCGGGCGTGCTGGTCGCGCCGTTCCTGCTCGTCGCGGCCGTGACCGGCCTGCTGTACGCCGGCTCGTTCCAGGCCGAGAAGATCCTCTACGCACACGAGACCACCGTCCCGGTCGGCAGGAGCAAGCTGCCGGTCTCCCAGCAGGTGACCGCCGCCCGCAAGGCCCACCCGGAGGGCACGGTCTCCGCCGTGCGCCCCTCCCCGGAGGCGGACGCGACCACCAGGGTGCTGCTGTCCGGCGTCAAGGGCGTCGGCGACGGCCACACCCTCGCCGTCTTCGTCGACCCCTACACCGGTGAGGTGCGCGGCGCGCTCGAGCAGTACGGCTCGACCGGCGCGCTGCCGCTGCGCACCTGGATCGACGAACTCCACCGCGATCTGCACCTCGGCGACACCGGCCGCCTCTACAGCGAGTTCGCGGCGAGCTGGCTGTGGGTGATCTCCGGCGGCGGGCTCGTGCTGTGGTTCTCCCGGCGCCGCGCCCTGCGCGGGGTGCGCGGCACCAGCGGGCGGCGCCGCACCCTCGGCCTGCACGGCACCGTCGGCGTCTGGGCGGCGGCCGGATTCTTCTTCCTGTCGGCGACCGGTCTGACGTGGTCGGCGTACGCCGGTGCCAACATCGACGAGCTGCGTACCTCCCTGGGCCAGGCCACCCCCTCGGTGTCGGCGACGGCGAGCGGTGAACACGCCGGCCACGGCGCGGCCGCCGCCTCCGGAGGGGAGGCCGGGCACGGCGTCGGCCTCGACAAGGTGCTCGCCGCGGCGCGGGGGAAGGGCCTCACCGACCCGGTCGAGATCGTCCCGCCCGCGGACGCGGACTCGGCCTACGTCGTCAAGCAGATCCAGCGCAGCTGGCCCGAGAAGCAGGATGCCGTCGCCGTGGACCCGGCCACCGGCCGCGTCACCGACGTGGTGCGCTTCGACGACCACCCGGTGCTCGCCAAGCTGACCCGCTGGGGCATCGACCTGCACACCGGCACCCTGTTCGGGATCGTCAACCAGATCGCCCTCGCGCTGCTCGCGCTCGCCCTGATCCTGCTGATCCTGTGGGGCTACCGGATGTGGTGGCAGCGCGGCCGGGGCTCCGCCTTCGGCCGCCCGATACCGCGCGGCGCCTGGGCGCAGGTGCCCCCGTACCTCCTGGTACCGGCGCTGGCGGCGATCACCGTGCTCGGCTGGTTCGTCCCGCTGCTCGGCATACCACTGGCCGCCTTCCTGGCCGTGGACATCGTCCTCGGCGAGATCGCGCACCGCCGAGGGCGCCGGACGTACGGGAGTGCCACGACGTGAAGTGGCCTGGGGCGCCAGGGGGTTGGACATGTTCTCCGTGAGACCGCTCGACGTGGCCACCTGGCCGGACTTCGCCCGCCTGGCCGAGGACCAGGGCGGCGTGTGGGGCGGCTGCTGGTGCATGGCCTTCCACGCCGAGGGGTCGGGCGGGACAGGTCACCGGAACGGAACCGGTCCGAGAAGGAGCGCCGGGTCCGCGAGGGCCGCGCTCACGCAGCCCTGGTGTACGACGGCGAGACCTGTGTCGGCTGGTGCCAGTTCGGGCCCACCGGCGAACTGCCCCGCATCAAGCACAGGAGGGCCTACCTGCAGGGCGACCCGGAACTGCCGGACTGGCGGATCACCTGCTTCTTCGTCCACCGCGGCCACCGGCGCAAGGGTGTCGCGGCGGTCGCCCTGGAAGGCGCCCTCGGTGAGATCGCCCGGCTCGGCGGGGGCTCCGTGGAGAGCTACCCGGAGGACGCCGATGGCCGGTCGGTGTCCGCGTCCTTCCTGTACAACGGGACGTTGGCGCTCTTCGAGAGCCGGGGCTTCGCACGCACCCGCCGCCTGGGCAAGCACCACTGGGTGGTGAGCCGGACCGTGCGGCCGGTGACAGGGCCCGGTCCAGTGCCGGAACCAGGCCCCGAACGGTGATGCGTCACCCGTCGAGGGCGGCCAGTTCCGCGTTCGCCCGTTCGGTGACCAGGGTGAGCACGCGTCCCGCGGCGGCCCGGTCCTCTTCGGGGATGCCGGCGTAGAGCCTGGTGGCGACGGCCGCGGTCTCGGCGGAGCCCTTGGCGTACAGCCCCCGTCCGGCGTCGGTGACCCGTACGCGGAACGGCTCCTCGGGGGCCAGCAGCCCGGCGTCGACCAGTTCCTCCACCGTGGCGCGCACGTCGGCCGCGCGCGACTTCACAGTGGTGACGACCCCGTCGACGAGGTCGTCCGTCCGCACCGGTCCGTCCGCGACGGCGGCGAGCCGCAGGGTGACGAACTGCTGGAAGGTGACCCCGTAGGGGGCGAGAACCCGCTCGAGGACGGCGCGCGAGGCGTAGTGGGCGAGGCCGATGACGCGGCCGTCGACAACGGGTGTGCTGGTGGTCATGACTGCTCCGTCTCATTGCCGTGCGCGGTGAATGGATCAAGCGGTGCGTCGAGCAGGGTCGTCAGGTCGCGGGTGAACTCACGGGCCCGTGCGCTGTCGAGCCCGCCCAGCGGCTCCAGCAGCTGCCGCAACAGGCCTTGGACGACGGTGACGGCCCGCCCGGTGACCTCGCGTCCCTGCCCGGTGAGGGCGAGCCGCACCGCACGTGGATCACGGGGGTCCCGGGTACGTTCCAGCAGTCCCGCGGACTCCAGGGAGCGCGCCAGTTTGGACACGTACAGCGGTTCCAGGCCGGTGTGATCGGCCAGCTCGCGCTGGCTGGGCCGCAGTCCCGAGCGATGCATGCCGTGCAGCGATGCGACCAGCGAGTACTGGGCATGAGTGAGACCCAGCGGGGCCACTGCGCGGTCGACCGCGACCCGCCACTTCATGGACAGACGCCACACCAGAAAGCCGGGCGTGGCTCCTTCGGAACCCTTGCTCATGACTCATACAGTACATGGCTACTATGTACATGGCTACTATCTGCACGCTCGGCCTCGGCCGTACGCCACCATGCGCCCCTGGTGTGCCCTGTGGGTGGAGGATCCTCCTGAGCCCGCGCGATCACTTCCACGGTTGCTCCGGATGGCCGGCGGCGTCGGGCATCGACGTGGGCACGCTTCCGTGACGTCGTCCGGGCGGTGCCCGGCAACCTGTTCGACCTGGTGCGGTGGGAGGGGCGATGGCCGATGGGAACCATGTTCTTCGTCGCTGAATCGATGACCGCGTCCCAGGAGGAGTTCGCCCTGGGCGTCGAGTGTTTCCTGCGCGCTGACTCCCGGCGCGCACTTCGCCGTCGCATTCGGGAACGAGAGGTGTACGAGAGCCTCGTACCTTTCGCGGACGACGTGCGGACCATGCGGCTGAGGTCCTCGGCCGCCGTGCGTGAGGGCTACTCGGGGATGATCTTCGCGTGTGGCAGGAGGAACGCAGAGTGACGACGCGCCGAGGGCCACCGCCGGTTCGCCGCGATCGGGACGCCGTGCCGACACCACGGCAACGGCGGTGCGCCAGGAGGTTGGGTAGCCTTTGGGGAGGCCCTGACGACGGAGGCGAGCATTGCGGCAGAGTGCGGTGGTGATCGGTGCCGGAGTCGCGGGGCTCACCACGGCGGTGTGTCTGGCGGAATCCGGAGTGGACGTACGCGTGGACACCGATCTGCCGCCCGGTGCGACGACCTCGGCGGCCGCGGGCGCGATGTGGGATCCGTATCTCGTGGAGCCGGCAGACATGGTCGCCCACTGGAGCCGGGTGACCCTGTCGGATCTGGTCGCGCTGAGCGCCGACGCGGACACGGGAGTCCGCCTCGTGGAGGGGACCCACGAGTCCCGCCTTCCGTGCGACCTGCCGGAGTGGGGCAGCTTGGTGGGCGCACACGCTTGTGCGTCCGATGAGCTCCACCCGGGCTTCGTCACCGGATGGCGCTACCGCGCTCCCGTCGTCGACATGCCCCAGTACCTTCACTACCTCACGCGACGGCTCGCGCAGGCCGGCGGGCACATCCGCCATCACCGTTACGACACGCTCGAAGAAGCGATGCGTGAAGCGCCGGTGGTCGTCAACTGTTCCGGCGCCGAAGCCCGGTTCCTCGCTGACGATCCTTCCGTCGAGGCGGTGCGTGGCCAGCTCGTCGTGATCGAGAACCCCGGGATCCGCTCGTTCTTCTGCGACGACACACCTGGGGCCGAGGAGCTCACCTACATCTTCCCGCACGCCGATGTGGTGGTCCTGGGGGGGACATCGGACCGGGACAACTGGGATCTGCGGCCCGACAGGACCGCGGCCCGGGAGATCATCGAGCGCTGCGCCGCAGTGGAGCCGTCGATCGCAGGCGCCCGGGTACTCGAACACCGGGTCGGGCTGCGGCCGGCCCGTTCGAGGGTCCGGCTCATCGACGAGCCGCGCGAGGGCGCGCTGCTGCTGCACAACTACGGTCATGGCGGAGCCGGACTGACGCTGTCATGGGCATGCGCCCGTGATGTCGCGCAACGAGTTCATGCCGCGTTGGGGCTCATTCCCTGATCTGCCACTGACGGCGCTCCGCGATACCGCTCTCCGCACCCCGGCGGAACAGATACAGCCAGGTCCGGGCCGCCAGCGTCGCGGTCAGCACGGTGGTCCACGGCCAGCTGACGGCATGTGCGGCCACCAGCCCCGCACCGACGGTCGGCGAGATCGCCGTGAGCGCCATCAAGGTGACTTCGCTCCGGCTCCGACGAAACCGGTAGGCGATGGAGAACTCCGACCGCTCGTACCAGGCGATTGCGGCGCTGATCAGGACAGCGAGGACCATGGTCGTCCACGGCTCGTCGCTGACCTGCGCGTAGGTGACGGGGAGCGAAATGAGGAAGGGGAACACGCCGCCGTACTCGGACAGCACGTTTCCCCACTTCATGATCCGCCCGAAGGAGTTGGAGCGGATCCGAGCCAGTTCGCCGGAGGCACTCGCGTAGACGATCAGCGAGAGCACCGTGCTGAACGTCGCCGCGATGAGCAGCAGGCGTACGTCGTCGGGGAACCGGGTCGACACGAAGGCGAAGCCCAGGAGAAAGGTGATGGCGGCGAGTATGGAACCGGAGAAGGCGATACCGGCGGCGGCTTCCCCGGACTGGAGGGTCGCCGGATCATCCTGCTCGAACCGGGCGATTTCGAATGCCGGTGCACCGGTCAACGTCACCAGTGCGGTCACGGCGTGGTCGGCGGGAGCCAGGGACTCCATGAGCTGCTCCCGCGCGTCGACGGGCACGAGATGCCGTGCGTCCGGGTCTATGTATTCGACGCGCAACTTGTACTGGTAGTGGATATGGACGGAGTCGTTCACCGGGCCGGTACGGATGACCCGGGTACCGATGAAGCCGCCCTGCAGCAAGAGCCGGGCCAGGGCCAGTTCCTCGGTTCTCACCACGACGGAGATCAGCGGCCGTTCGTTCGGCTGCTGAGGGATCCCTCTCACCATCTCGGCCAGCAGTCGCGAGGCCATGCCCTGGCGGCGCATCCCGTCCCGGACAGCTATCACCGACAGGCGTGCGTGCCCGGGCGAAGGCATTTCCGTGACGATGCAGCCGACTACACTTCCGTCGGATTCGGCCACCCGGACCAGATCACAGGCAATGGCGTTCGCGAGGTGCTCCGGCGACGGGATGACAGCCGGGTCACACGTGTCCGCGAGCAAGGCGGGAAGCTGGACCAGATCGGCCGGGCGCGCCGCCCGGGTGGACCACTCAGTCATGAGCATCCGTTCCGCTCGACCAGATGTCTGGAACGCACAGGTTTTCACAGCGACCGTGTCGATGTCCGCGGGAACCGGCCCCGTACGCCGCGGCTGAATCCTACCGATCAACTCGGCGCCGTACAGGGGGAGCAGAGGTGCAACAGAGGGGGCACGACCGGCGCCCCCAGGTGCAGGATGTGACGCGACCCGTGTTCCGCGCCCGCACTCCTCCGAGGACTGAGCCACCGGCCGCCGAGACCCCGCGCCTACTATGGGTGGGCACACGTGCGTCGACAGTGAACAGGGCGGAACGGGAGAGGGCTGTGACGGAGAACGCCAGTGGCCTGGAGGACCCGCCCGCCGAGGTGCTGGCGGCCGCCGCTGCCGCGTTCGGGCTGCTCGCCTCGTCCGCCCGGCTGCACCTGATGTGGGCCCTGTCCCAGGGCGAGAGCGATGTCACGCACCTCGCCGACCGGGTGGGCGGCGCACTGCCCGCGGTCAGCCAGCACCTCGCCAAGCTGAAGCTCGCCGGACTCGTCCGCTCGCGACGCGAAGGCCGGCGCCAGGTCTATTACGTGGACGACCCCGACGTCCTGACGCTGGTACGGGTGATGGTCGGTCAGCTGACCGCGCGCTCCCGGCACGACCCCGCCCCGGTTCACCGGCTGCGCGGGATCGGTGGCTGAGCCCACCACGGCCTCGGGGCAGGACGCGGGAACGCCGGCTTCCGGCGCCGCTCTGCCGCGGTGAGCCGCGGACATACCCAGGCGCGCGCCGCCTCACACAGGTCTTACCCGCCCTGCGGTACAAGGGGGTTGGGCGAACCTGGGTGCAGGGAGACGAGTCATGTCCGATTCCGGGGCGCGGAGGCGTCGGCGCTGGATCTCACTGTTGGTCCTCGTGTTGGCGCTGTACGTCATCGTGCGTGCTGCCAACACCCCGCAGGACGGCACGCCCCCGCCAGTGCAGGCGCCCGTCTCCCCGAAGACTTCCTCGGCCGGCTCCTGAGCGTGAGTACCGCCGCCCTCCGAGGATTCCCGATCACGTACGCTGCCACCATCCACCGGGCCCGCACCGGGACGCGTCCTGTTCCTAGGCGCATGCGATGCCTCAGCTGTGAATCGGGTGAGAAACGTGCTGCTCGGGGCCCCTGTTTGTTAGATTGCGCAATCACGCAACTGAGCGGAGCAGTGCCTCGCTCGTCCGTACACCGCCGCGCACGCCCGGCCGCACCCGACGGCCCGGCCTGACGGGCCCGACCGTTCATGGGAGTGGTAGATGAGCGACCCGTGGGACGGCACGGCCGGCCAGGCCACACGCGGCCGCACCACCCGGCTGCCCGGGGAACCCAGGTCCCGGGCCGACGGCATCCGCCCACCGGGGGGCAGGGCCGCGGCCAGGGCGGCCTCCCACTCGCGCGGCGGCTCGAGGTCGCGGCGCCGGAACCGCCCGGTGGGACGCGGCAGGCGGTTTCTGAAGACAGCCGCGATCACCCTGTCCGTCCTCGTCATGATCACCGCCGGTGCCGGCTGGTGGTTCTACGAGCATCTGAACGGCAACATCAACAGCGTGTCGCTGGACGGCAAGGGCGGGACCGAGAAGGCGGACGCGTTCGGCCGTACGCCGATCAACATCCTGGTCATGGGCTCGGACGGCCGGACCAGCAAGGCGGACTGCAAGCTCGGCGGCGGCTGTTCCAAGACCGGCGTGCAGACGGGCAGCAACGCGGATGTGGAGATGGTGGTGCACATATCCGCCGACCGCTCCAACGCCACGGTGATGAGCATCCCCCGGGACACCATGACCAAGGTTCCCGCCTGCACGGACAGCGCGACCGGCCAGTCCACGCCCGGCTACTACGGGCAGATCAACAGCGCGCTGGAGTACGGCCCGGCCTGCCAGGTGGCCACCGTGCACCAGCTCACCGGAATCCCCATCGACCACTTCGTCAAGCTGGACTTCTCCGGTGTGGTGAAGATGTCCGACGCGGTCGGCGGTGTCTCCGTGTGCGTGAGCGACGACGTCTACGACACCTACTCGCACCTGAAGCTGTCCAAGGGCACCCACACCCTCAAGGGCGTCGCGGCACTGGAGTTCGTACGCTCCCGGCACGGCTTCGGTGACGGTAGCGACCTGGGCCGTACGGTCTCCCAGCACATCTTCCTCAGCGCGATGATCCGCAAGTTCAAGAGCGCGGGCACGCTCACCGACCCGGCCGCCGTCTACGATCTCGCCGACGCCGCGACCAAGGCGCTGACCGTGGACGACGGACTCGACAGCGTCAAGAAGCTGATATCGCTCGCCGCAGACGTGAACAAGGTCCCCACCAGGCGCATGACCTTCACGACGATGCAGACGGCCCCCGACCCGACCAACAAGGAACGTGTGGTGGTGGGCCCAGGAGCCAGGACCCTCTTCACCACCATGGCCAACGACCAGTCACTGACGACCGGTTCCGGCAACAAATCCGCGGCCGCCTCCGCCACCGCCGAAGCGACGGCCACCGCCCCGGCCGTGCCCGCCTCGCAGATCGCCGTGACGGTGGAGAACGGCACCACCATCACCGGCCGCGCCTCCGCCGTCGCCACCGCCCTCACGGACCAGGGTTTCAACTCCGGCACGACCACCGCCAACGCCCCGAGCCCCGCCACGACCACGACCCTGACCTACGGCACCGGCCAGAAGGCACAGGCACAGACGGTCGCCAAGACACTCGGCCTGTCCGCCTCGCACCTCAAGCAGGGCACCGGCACGGGCCTGACCCTGGTGGTCGGCGGCGACTGGCCGAGCGGCACGCGTTACCCGGGCGGCGCGTCCTCGTCCGCCCCGGCCGACACGAAGGCCGCGGTCGGAGGCGCCCACGCCCAGACCGCCGACCAGGCCAAGACCTGCGCCAAGGTCAGCCCGTACAAGACCGTCTCCCTGAACGGCGTCGCCATGACACCGTCCCAGGCGTACGCCGCGGCGAGGAACAAGCCGGACTCCGACAGCTGACCAGGCGGCCGGGGGGCGACCGGCCCGGCACAGGGTTGTACAGTTGCGCGATGTCGCAATCATGGCGGTAGGTGTGGCACGTCTGGCCCACACCGCCGTCGGCGTGAAGCATGAAGAAGGGGTGGGCGGGATGCTCCGCAACGGGCTGGAACCCTGGCACCTGCTGATCGTGGCCATCGTCATGATCCTGCTGTTCGGCTCCAAGAAGCTGCCCGAGGCCGCCCGTGGTCTGGGCAAGTCCATGCGCATCCTCAAGAGCGAGGCCAAGGCCATGAAGGTCGACGGCACCGCTCGACACTCCGCCACCCCCACCGAGAGCGCGGTCGAGGCCGAGACGGCTCGCTGAGGCCCGCCCGCCCCGCCGGTCGGAGGCCGGCGATGTCGAAGCCGTACCGCAGGCTCGTCGGCGACGGTGTGGTCCCCGCGTCAGACGTACGACGCTGCCGCGCGCACACCGGGCGGCGCGGCCTCCACCTGGTTACCCGGTCCACGACGTCGGTCGTCTTCACGCGGACATTTCAGGGGTTGCTCAAGTAGGGCTCGGGACGGGCGATGGGTCATCGCCCGTCCCGAGCGTTCCGCCATGCCGTTCGCACCACCCTGATGGCGGAGTCGGAGAACGATGGATGTCTGGAGCGTCACGGGTGTTTTCACGAATAAACGGCACAAACGGGTGGACTGCCTGGCGTCAGCCGCGAGCGATGCTGTGGGTCACAGCGGGTGTGGCGGCCCTCGGAATCCTCGTCGCGCTGGAGATGGCCGCACGTCGCTACTGCGGCCAGCCGGGGCCGATCACCAATCAGGTGAGAGAGGTGGTATTAGCCCCCAAGCCGGGGCCGCTGTACGGCGGTATGGCCTTGATGATGGTGGTGCTCACCTGGCGGCAACGGTTCATCGCGGCTGCTGCCGCGATCGGCGTCGACGCCGCCTTCGTGCTGGTGCGGTGGGCGATCGGCGCCAGGACGAGCGGCAGTCATTTCTTCGGCAACGGGGCGTTGTGGGTGATGCTGGGCTGTGCGGTCATCGCCGTCACACGCCGCACCGGTCAGGAACGTGTTTTGCTGCTGAAGGGCGTCGGGCTGGGCCTGCTGCTGGTCACCGGCCGCAAGACCGGTGACACCTGGCTGCTCATCACGTCCAGGACCCGCCCGATGGTGCTCGACCAGTACGTGGCGACCGCCGATCACGCACTGGGGAACCCGTCGTGGCTGGCAGGCCGGATCGTCGGGGCCACCGACCCGATCGGCCCCCTTCTCCTCCACCTGGTCTACGGTCAGCTCGCGGTGGCCGCGGTCGTCGTCGCGCTGTACCAGCTGCGCAACGTGGCGGCCGAGCGCCGCTTCCCGCGCCACCATCTGGTGCGCACCTTCCTGGTGATCGGCCTCCTCGGGCCGGGCATCTACATGCTCTTCCCTATGGTCGGACCAGTCTTCGCCTACGGCCCGGGTGCCTCCGGCACCGGCGGGCTGCACTGGGCGGTGGCCGACCTGTGGCCCCACACGCCGCCGCCGACCCACAACCCGCACCCCATGCCCTACGACGAGATCACCCCGCGCAACTGCATGCCCAGCCTGCACACCGCGTGGGCCACCGCGATCTTCCTGCACACCCGCAAGGGCCCGAGGTTCCTGCGGTTCGCGGGCGCGTTCTGGCTGATCGCCACCCTCACGGCGACACTGGGATTCGGCTACCACTACGGCGCGGATCTGGTCGCCGGGGTGGTGTTCGCGCTCACCATCGAGGCAGCGCTCCGCTCGCTCGACCGCGGCTGGGACCGGGCCGGGATCCGGCTGGTCGCTCACGGCACGACGGTCTTCGCCGCGCTCCTGCTGGCGTACCGCTTCCTGCCCGTCGAGATGGCCGAACAACCGTGGCTGTTCGGCCCGCTTCTCATTCTGGCGATGACCTCGGTGATCTACGGCTTCGTACGGACCACCAGGTCGTGGGAACCGCGGCTCGCACCAGTGCGACAGCCGGAGGCCCAACCCGAACCGGTCTGAGAAGGGCACTCACGACGTAGGTCCAACTGCCCATGCCGACAGGGTAGTAGTACTTGCGACGGATCTCCGGCGTCGTATCGACGGGTGACGCACAAGATCATCCCAGCGCCTAGCGTTGCACGTGATCGGAAACGGCCTGCGGGCTGCCCGCGCTTCTGGTCGCCCCCTTCCGCGCCCATCCGGAGCTTCGTCATGCCCAGAGCACCATTCATCGCGGTCCCACCTGCCCTCACGCTCGTCCTCGGCACGTGGGGGCTCACACGGGGGGACAGCATGTGGCGTGACGAGGCGGCGACTTGGGAGGCGACCCACAGGAGCGTCCCCGAGATCTGGCACCTGCTGGGCCGGATCGACGTGGTCCACGGCCTCTACTACCTCTTGATGCACATCGTTTTCACCGTCTTCGGAGACAGCCTCTACTCCCTGCGACTGCCTTCCGTCCTGGCCATGGTATGCGCCGCTGTCGTGATCACCCTGCTGGCTTCCCGCCTGGCCGGCCGGTGCACAGGACTGGCCGCGGGCCTGGCGTTCGCTCTTCTCCCCGCGGTACAGCAGTACGCGCAGGAGGGACGCCCGTACGCTCTGGTGACCGCCTGTGTGGCACTGTCCTGCCGGCTGCTCGTGGCGGCGGTCGACAGCCCGGGCACAGGCCGCTGGGTGGCATACGGCACGGCCGTGCTGGCGGCCGCGCTCCTCAACTGGTTCTCCCTCATGGTGCTGTGCGCACACGCGGTGACCATGGTCCTCGCCAGCCCGCCGCGCGCGACGCTCCTGCGATGGGCACTCGCGGCGTGCGCCGCCGTGCTGGGCACGGTGCCCCTTGTGGTGGCGAGCCAGGCACAGGCGGAGCAGATCGCCTGGATCCCCCCGACCGGACCGGGCACGCTGCTCGGCCTCTTACTGACGCTGTCGGCAGGCGCGTTGTGCGCATGGCTCGCGCGCCCCGGAACGGCCGGTGACGGGACGCGCGGCGCCCGGCTCACGCTCACCACGCTGGCCCTGCCGCTCCTCGTCGTCCCGCCGCTCCTGCTGGCCGCCGTCTCCACGGTCCGCCCCGTCTACCAGGCCCGCTACGTCCTGTTCTGCCAGGTCGGACTCGCCCTGCTCCTCGGCGCCACGTGCCACGCACTCGCGTCCCGCGTCCGCACGCCACCCCGTCGCACCATCGCCGCGGTCGTGGTTCTCGCCTTTCTCGGGCTGCTGCCCGTCGAGATGTCACTGCGCGGCGCGAGCGGCCGGATCGACGACGTGCTGTCCACGGCCCGGAACGTCGCCAGGGTCCGTGAACCGGGTGACGCGGTGTTGTTCATCCCCGCTGCGCGCCGTGACACCGCCCTGGTCTCGCCCGCCGCGTTCACCGGGACCGACGACGTGGCACTCGCCGAGAGCCCACTGAGGTCCGGCACCCTGAACGGTGTGGAGGGCACGCCGCGGCAGATAGCGGACGCCATGCTGACCGCACGCCGCATCGTGGTCGTCACCGACGACAGCGCGGTGCCCCTCACCACGGCTCGCGACCGGACCAAACAGCGGGTCCTGCGCGCGCACTTCGTCCGCTGCCTCGAGAAGAGCGAAGCAGGCCGCAAGGTCGTGGTCTACGAACGCCGTCCGGGCTGACCGGCCCCGCGATCGGACCCGCCCCGGGCGGAGGATCCGCCTGGCGCGGCCCGCCGACCGGATCCGCGGACCGCCTTGCCGGAGGCAGCGCCGGTCGCCGCCCCGGCCCCGGACTGGCGTCCGGAACCCCGCCCACCCGTTCCGGCGGCGCCGGCGGCGGAACCGCCGGATCCCGCGCGGCGGGCAGAACCGCGTCCCCCGGTCGCCGAGGTGCCGGCGGACGCGGTCGTCCCGGTCGCGGTCCGGCGGTCGGAGCCCCGGCTCCCCGTCCTGGCGCCGGCGCCGGTCGCCGCTGTGGCCCCTCCGCCGTTCCGGCTTCGGCGGCCGGCCCGCCTGCCCGGCTTGGTGTCCGCCTTCCCGTCCGGGCGGGATGCCGCCGGTGTCGCCGGCTGGGGGACCTCGATGGTGACGGGCACGCCGGACGGCTCCCGGGCGCCGGTGATGGCGGCCAGTTCCGCGTCGCTCGAACCGACGCGGGCCGCCCGAGGACGGATGCCCGCGTCCGACATGAGCCGGGTGACGTCCCGTTTCTGGTCCGGCAGGACCAGCGTGACCACGCTGCCGGAGCCGCCGGCGCGGGCCGTGCGGCCGCCCCGGTGGAGGTAGTCCTTGTGGTCGGCCGGGGGATCGACGTTCACCACGAGGTCGAGGTCGTCGATGTGTATGCCCCGGGCCGCGACGTTCGTCGCCACCAGCGCGGTGACCTGACCGTTCTTGAACTGTTCCAGCGTGCGGTTGCGCTGCGGCTGGGAACGGCCTCCGTGCAGTGCCGCCGCGCGGACACCGACGGCCAGGAGCCGCTTGGCGAGCCGGTCGGCCGACCTCTTGGTGTCGAGGAAGAGGATGACCCGGCCGTCACGGGCCGCGATGCGTGTGGTGACGGCCTTCTTGTCGGTCTCGTCCTGGACGTGGAGCACATGGTGCTCCATGGTGGTCACCGCTCCCGCGGACGGGTCCACGGAATGCACCACGGGGTCGGTCAGGAACCGCTGCACCAGACGGTCGATGTTGCGGTCCAGGGTGGCCGAGAAGAGCAGGCGCTGCCCGTCGGGCCGTACCTGCTGGATCAGCTTGGTGATCTGCGGCAGGAAGCCCATGTCGGTCATCTGGTCGGCTTCGTCCAGCACCGTGATGCGTACGTCGTCGAGCACGCAGTCGCCGCGTTCCACGAGGTCGTTGAGCCTGCCGGGACTCGCCACGACCACCTCCGCGCCGCGCCGGAGCACACCGGCCTGCTTGGTGATGGAGAGTCCGCCGACCACGGTGGCCAGCCGGAGGTTCACCGCCGTCGCGTACGGAGTCAGCGCGTCCGTCACCTGCTGGGCGAGTTCCCGGGTGGGCACCAGCACCAGGGCGAGGGGCGCCTTGGGCTCCGCCCGCAGTCCGGCCGTGCGGGCCAGCAGCGCCAGCCCGAACGCGAGGGTCTTGCCGGAGCCGGTGCGTCCTCGGCCCAGCAGGTCACGGCCGGCGAGCGAGTTGGGCAGGGTGGCTGCCTGGATGGGGAAGGGGGTGGTCACGCCCTGCGCGATGAGCGTCTTCAGCAGCCCCGCGGGCATCTCCAGAGCGGCGAAGTCCTCGACGGCGGGGAGCGCTGGTGTCGTGCTTTCCGGCAGCTTGAACTCCCTCGACGACGACGCGGACGGTGGGGGTGACGAGGCGCGTCGGTTCGGTTTCTGGGGCCTGCGGGACATGCGGTTGTCTGCCTTCCTGGAAACAGCACGAACCGGGGTCCGCACCATGGCGGTGCGGACCCCGGTGCGTTGATACGCGTCCGGCGCTCAGGCGGGGACGATGTTCTCCGCCTGCGGGCCCTTCTGGCCCTGCGTGACGTCGAAGGAGACCCGCTGGCCCTCCTGGAGCTCACGGAAGCCCTGCGACTGGATGTTCGAGTAGTGGGCGAAGACGTCGGGGCCGCCGCCGTCCTGCTGGATGAAGCCGAAACCCTTTTCGGCGTTGAACCACTTGACGGTTCCCTGTGCCATGACTTTCTCCTTCTGTAGGCAGAGGGCCCATCCGGAGATGCCGGAAAACAAATAATGCGCCCGAGGAGAAGCATTCCCGTCAGGCGCACATAAGTATATGGGTACCACAACTGCAACACCGAGACCGTAGCACAGCTCGGCGGTCCGTGACGGACAATCGAGGCGCGCGCCGGCCGGGTCGGCAAAGCCGGCATCGTGTCAGCATCGGGACTCACCGTGCCGGTACCAGCGGCCCGTCGCCGGCTGACGCCCTTCGCCGACGCCTACGGTGCCTCACGCCTTGGCCGGAGGCACGATGGCAACGGTGGCACGGAGTGCGGCGTTCTGCAGCACCGTGAGGCGCTCGATGACGAGTCCCACCAGCACGGCCGCCGCGATCATGAGCGCCTCTGCCACCACGAGGAGGGCCATCGGCTCCGGGACCACCCGGCTTGCCAGGACCACCAGCGCGTGCGTGACCCAGGCGGCCCACCACAGATTCACCAGCGTCGTGTCCCGCCCCTTCTCCCACGACGTGGAGCTCGCCCGCCCGATGTCGAGGACGACCTGGCGAGGGGCGAAGAAGTTGACCACCGGCACGAACCACGCGCCGATCGTCCGGCCCCGGCTCGGGACCGAGGCCTGGGGGGACAGTTCCTGGGCGTTGTGCCGGCAACGGGCGAGCCACACGAGGAACAGCACGGTCGCGAGAACCATCAGATCGACGAAGATCATGGATACGAGGCCCGACTTGTGCAGGGACGCGTCCGTGTGGTGCAGGTAGTTGTCCCGGACGGCCGCTGCGCGGAAGGTGTCCGCCACGGCGGCCGCCGTTATCGCCGCCTGGGCGGAGCGGGCGAGGATCCGGGGAGTTCGGCGGGCGGCACTCGTCATCGTCTTCTGGCCTGTCTCAGAGGCGTGGGCGGTCACGGCGGACACCCTGGGGCGGAGTGATCATATGGTCTGATCCCGGAGCCATACCGGCGACGATCGACGCCTCCTGGACCAGGACGGCGTCGTGGGCGACCGCGCCGGTCCGGAACATGGTGATCCGCTCCCTCGGCCCGGAGGCGGTCTGAATGCACGGCGCTCACCCCGCCCGGCGGAGCAGCGGCGATTACCGGCACACTCTCCCTGTCGCAGTCCCTTCACCAAGGATGAACCAAGCATGATCACGCTCACTAAGGAAGACGGCCCTGCGGACCTGGACGGAGTGACCCATCTGTCCATCGGTGTCTCCTGGGACCCCACGGGGGGCGCCAGTGGCGGCATCATGGGCGTGCTCCGCCGCAAGGCCGGCACCGACCTGGACCTGATCGCCATCGCCATGCAGGGTCCGGACCCGGTGCGCCTGGCCGGTCTTGACTCCCTCGACCCCATGGGCAACGGCTCACTCGTGCACAGCGGCGACAACCAGACCGGGCGCGGGGACGGGGACGACGAGACGGTGACCGTGGAGTTCGCGCGCCTGCCGGGCAACGTCACTTCGATCGTGTTCGTCGCTGCCGCCTTCAAGAAGGGCAGCTCCTTCCAGAAGGCGCGCAACATCAGCTTCAAGGTGTACGACGCGACCGGCGGAAGCTCCCAGCAGGTCGCCGACATCTGGCCCAGCCTGCTCACCCAGGACAACGGCTGCGCCGTGGCGAAGGCCGTGCGGGTGGGAGGCTCATGGAAGCTGGAAGTGGTCAACGTGACCGGGAAGATCAAGCAGGGCGACGAGCACGCCTTGATGCGTTTCGCGATCAGCAAGTAGCGCGCCTGCGTCGTCCGTTCCGAGTGGCCCAGTGACGCACGGCACGGATGGCGAGCGTCGTGGGACCGGCACGGTGCGGACCACCCGTCATCGACGCCTACGCGGCTCCAGCCGGCCCGCTGGTCCGGGGCCGGCTGGAGGTCTGCGCATCCGGGTGGGGCACTGCTCGGGCAGCCGGATGGGGAAGACGGCGAAGCTCGCGCCGCCGAGCACGGGGCCCTGGGCGAGGGCGCCGAAGACGTCGGCCGGCGCCGGCCGGCCGCGGGTGGTGAGGGCGTTGGCCCGAACGGCTGGACCGTGATGGCCCGCGCGGCGGCGAGGGCAGCGGTCCACGCGCTGCCGGCGCGACATCCCGCACCGGGCAGTACCGGCGCGGCGGTCGCTCAGCTCCTCGTTCCACGCGCCGTCTGAGCGAACCGGGCGGGGTATGCCGCCCCCTGGAGAAGCATTGCCATACGAGGGGTGTTGACGGGCCGCGTCGGGACCTTAAGATCCGTGCTGCTCGAACTGCCGATCATCGTACGGTATTTCGAACGGGTCAGTTGACGGCTTCGGCAGGCTGCCCTGCTCCGGCCGGTACGCAACGCAACGGTCTGTCACAAAGGAATGAGCCGCATGCCCTCAGAAGCCGGAGTGCCCCGCAGAACCGTCCTCACCGCCCTCAGCGCCGTCTCCCTCGCCGGGACCTTCGCCGCCGCCGCTCCGGCCGGGGCCGCCGAACCGACCGGCGCGACCGCGAACGCCACCGCCGAGAACCTCCCCGCCGCAGCCGCCCACTGGACCTTCGACGAAGGCTCCGACACCCTTGCCGCCGACTCCTCGGGAAACGGTCGCACCGCGACGCTCCAGGGCGCGGCCGGGTGGGACACCGGCAAGATCGGCGCCCACAGTCTCAACCTCAAGTCAGGTGGCAACGCCACGGCGTCCGGGCCGGCGCTCGACACCTCCAAGGGGTTCTCGGTGGGCGTCTGGGTCAACCTCGCTCAACTCGGCGGCTATCAGACCGCCGTCAGCATCGACGGCAAGGTCGTCAGCTCCTTCTACCTGGGGCTGCGGGACGACACCGGCACCTTCGCCTTCGCCCGGCTCGACTCGGACGCCACCCAGGGGGCCGCGGTGGCGGCCGCCGCTTCGGCGCCCAGCACCGACACCTGGACCCACCTGACCGGCGTCAGTGACCCGACCGCCGGAGTCATTCGTCTCTATGTCAACGGCGTACTGGAGGGGGAGACCGCCTACACCGCGGGCTGGGCAGGCAGCGGCGACACCGCCATCGGCCGCGCGCTCTACGGCGGCGGGCACGTCGACCAGTGGCACGGCCTGATCGACGACGTGTGGATGTTCCCGTCCGTCCTCACCTCCGACCAGGTCGCGGCGCTGGCCGGGGTCCCGGTGGAGTCCACGACACCACTGCTGAGCGTCGACGTCGGCAACCCTGCGCACGCCGTGTCACCCATCCTCCCCGGTTTGATGTTCGAGGACATCAACCACTCCGGCGAGGGCGGCCTCTACGCCGAGCTCGTGCAGAACCGCTCGATGATGGCCGACGACAGCACGCCCGTCCACTGGTCCGGCGTAGGCGGAACGACCCTCGCACTCGACAACAGCACGCCGCTCAACACTGCGCTGAATCGTTCCCTCAAGGTCGTGCTGCCGAGCAGCACAGGGGCGGGAAACCGGGCCGGCGTCGCGAACGACGGCTTCTGGGGCATACCGGTGCGGCCCGGAACCGTCTACACCGCCCGGCTGTTCGCCAAGGCGTCGCGGCGCATCGGCCCGCTCACGGTGGCCATCGAGTCGGCGGACGGCGCGACGGTGTACGCCTCCGCACACGTGTCCCACATCGGCACCGCCTTCCCCGGCCGTCCGTTCGAGCTGACCCTGCGCACCGGTTCACGCACCCCCGTGGTCGGTGACGCGAGGCTGACCGTCACCACCGCCGACCCGGCCGCCGCGGGTGAGACGCTGTGGCTCCAGCACGTGTCCCTCTTCCCGCCCACCTACCACCACCGGCCCAACGGCCTGCGCGTCGACCTGATGGAGAAACTGGTCGCTCTGAAGCCGAAGTTCCTGCGCTTCCCCGGCGGAAACTTCCTCGAGGGGAACACCGTCGCGACACGCTTCAACTGGAAGCAGACCATCGGTCCCGTCTGGGAACG
This sequence comes from Streptomyces sp. NPDC001843, assembly GCF_042891955.1. Lineage (NCBI taxonomy): Bacteria > Bacillati > Actinomycetota > Actinomycetes > Kitasatosporales > Streptomycetaceae > Streptomyces > Streptomyces sp. NPDC001843. Next base: position 126,434 of record NZ_JBIATQ010000015.1, read on the forward strand.
CCCCGGCCACATGGACGACGCCTGGGGCTACTGGTCCACGGACGGCCTCGGACTCCTCGAATACCTGCAATGGGCCGAGGACATGCACGCCCAGCCGGTCCTGGCCGTCTACGCCGGCTACTCGCTCAAGGGTGAACACGTCACCGGCGACGCGCTCAAGCCGTTCGTCCAGGACGCACTCGACGAGATCGAGTACGTCACCGGTCCAGCCACCAGCACCTGGGGCGCACGACGCGCCGCCGACGGACACCCGGAGCCGTTCCCGCTGGAGTTCGTGGAGATCGGCAACGAGGACTGGTTCGACTCCTCGGGGTCGTACGACGAGCGGTTCGCGGCCTTCCACGACGCGATCAAGGCGAAGTACCCGCATCTGAAGCTGATCGCCACGACGTCCGTGACGAGCCGCACGCCGGACCTGATCGACGAGCACTACTACCTCGCGCCGTCCGCTGCCCAGGCCTCCACCCACAAGTACGACAACCGGGACCGCAGTTCGACGAAGGTGTTCGTCGGAGAGTGGGCCGCGCAGGAGGGCCGCCCCACACCCGACCTCAACGCCGCGCTGGGCGACGCCGCTTGGCTGGCCGGGCTGATCCGCAACTCGGACCAGGTCCTCATGGAGTGCTACGCGCCACTCTTCTCGCACGTGAAGAACAACGTCTGGGCCACCAACCTGATCGCCTACGACAACCTCACCAGCTATGTTTCGCCCAGCTACTGGGCGCAGCAGATGCTGACGAGCAGGCTCGGGAAAACGGTGCTGCCGGCCACCGCGCGTGCGCTGCCCGGCCTCGCCACCGTGGCGACCCGCTCCGGGAACCGCCTCTACCTCGCGGTCGTCAACTGCGGGACCGAGAAGCTGAACGTACCCGTCGAACTGAAGGGGCTGGCCAAGGGCGTCAAGAAACAGGCCACCGCGACGATCCTGACCGGTCCCTCACGCGCCGCCACCAACACGCTGACGGAACCCGACACGCTGGTGCCCAGGACGAGCCGCGTCACCGGCGCGGCAGCGTCCTTCACCAGCACGGTGCCGCCGCTCTCGGTCACCGTGCTGGAACTCGTCCTGACCTGATCGCCCACCGCCCGACGCCCCGCACGGGGCGTCGGGCAACGGCCGGCGTCCGGGTCGGGGCTCAGAGCCTCACGCCTCGCCGAGGGCGGGCAGGTGGGGTCAGCCGTCCTGGGCGTTCTGCGCGAGGGTGACGAACAGCGGCATCCTGTGCAGCGGCGGCGGCTCTCCCGGCAGGCCCAGTCGCTGCCAGGCAAGTCGGGCGGACAGCTTCAGCACTCGTCGTGCCCGCGCGATGAGCAGGGCGGCGAGGGGCAGTTCGACCAGCACGGCCGAGGCGACGCTCACCCACACGTCGTCCTGTCCCCAACTCAGGGATATGTCGAACCAGGCGTCGCAGACGAGGAGCGTGGCCGCCACGTACGACAGCGGGACCATGGCCTGCCGTCTCAGCCACACCGCCGCTCCCGCGGCGGCCAGTGACACGAGCAGCATCACGTCGAACCCCACCCAGACCATGGGCCAGTACCGGGCCTCGAACCGTTCCGGCAGCGACACCGCCAGGTACGCGGTCCAGGGCACGAGCGCGGCCACACACAGGCCGAGCTGCCAGAGCACCCGCCGTCGACGGCGGCGCAGCGTGGAGTGGTCCGGTGCGAACACGCCGGCCGTCGTATCGGTGGGGGCAGTGGGATCGCTTCGCTCACTCATCTCCGCCTGTTTCTGCCGGCAGCGGCCGGCGCAGCGAACCGCCGTCGACGGTGGTGAACCGCCCCTCCGGTCGCCCGCCCGGGGGCAAGCCCACTATGCATGGTACGGCGATGTCGCATGGCGACCGCGCGGGGACCATCCCCCGCCGAGGAGGGGACGCGCAGCTCGGCTCCCTCCGCCGGACGTCATTGGACAGACGCTTCGGCGGGGGCGCTCCCTGCCCGGGAGGGCCGCGTGCCGCGCGACGGTTCACTCGGCGCGCTCACTCGAGGAGGACGCATCCGAACAGGGCACCGGCGGCCGACTCCATGCTGGTCAGCACGCCGAACACCCGCGGCGGGATCCGGCGCAGCGCTTCCACGTTGAACGCGTACGGCAGTACGCTCGCCGTGACGGCCACGATCGCGGCCGCCGCCAGCACCCGGGGGTCGAGGAGCGCGCTCCCCACGGCCACGGCGATGACGAACGGGCCGAGTAACGCGATGGTGGCAGCACCCCCGCGATCAGCAAGCGGAGGAACACGACCCCCGGGGCGCCCCGCCGGCTCAGTCGGCCACTCGCAGCAGCAGCTTGCCCGTCGACGTACGCCCGCCCATCAGCCGATGGGCCTCCGCCGCGTCCGCGAGCGCGAACTCCGCGCTGACCGGAAGGGTCACGGTGCCGTCCGTGACCGTGCCGAAGGCGCGCTCGGCCAGTGAGCGCAGGGCCTCGGGTGACGACTGCGCGAGGGTCAGAATGGAGAAGCCGCCGACAGCACGGCCCTTGGCATAGAGCTCGGCCTGTCCCACATGCCAGGGCTCGGACCCGCTCGCGTTGCCGAAGGACACCAGGCGTCCGAAGACGGCCAGAACGTCGAGGCCGTGGCGAAGGGTCTCGCCGCCCACCGGGTCGAGCACCAGGTCGACGCCCCTGCCGTCGGTGGCACGGCGAACCTCGTCGGCGAAGGAGTCCGTGGTGAACACCTGGTCATAGCCGTGCTCGAGGGCGTGCCCGGCCTTGGCCGCGGTGGACACCACGCCGTACACCGCACCGGCACCGGCCGCCCGTGCCAGCTGTCCCGCCACGGTACCGATCCCTCCGGCAGCGCCGTGCACCAGCACGCTCTCCCCGGACCGAAGCCGTCCCACCTCGTGGACGAGGGCGTGCGCGGTCGGCAGCACGGTGGGAAGCGTGGCCGCCGTCCGCAGGTCCAGGCCCTCGGGCAGGGGGAACACGGTGGCGTGCTCGGCGACCACCACTTCCGCGTAGGCGCCGCCGTCGACGAGGGCGGCGACCTCCTGCCCCGGACGCAGCCCTTCGACTCCCTCGCCGACGGTCCGGATCCGGCCCGAGACCTCCAGGCCCGGACGGAAGGGCAGCGACTCCACCCGGTACCCCTCGGCGCGCGCCTTGAGATCGGCGAAGTTCACGCCGACGTAGGCCGCATCGATGGTCACCTGGCCCGGTCCGGGCTCGGGAGTTCCCACCTCCACGGCCTTCAGCACCTCGGGAGCGCCGTACTCCTGGAATTCGACTGCGCGCATGACGGAACGCACCCTTCCACGACCTGTTCAACGGAAAGCGAACACTGCGACTGTAAGGCGCCCATCGAACACTGAGCAAGTGGAGGGGGCGCTCCCTTCGCTCTCGGGGTGTGCCTTGCCTTGTCGGCCGGCCAGGCACCGGTGTTCTGATCCTTCGCATGTGGGCATGGCGCGTGGCCGACTGGACTGACCGCATGCCGTCGTCAGTCCCTGGGTGCGGGATCCCTCAGACGGCTGCCTTGTCGTCCTCTCCCGTGCACCCCGCCGAGTCGCCACTCAGCACCAGGTCCAGCAGACCGGGGAAGCGGGCGTCGAACTCCTCCCGACGCAGCCGGTTGAGCCGCTTGGGGCCCTCGTCCCGCTGCTCGACCAGGCCGGCGCCGCGCAGGACCGCGAAGTGGTGGCTCTTCGCGGCCTTGCCGACCGGTACGTCGAAGCTGCCGCAGCTGCGCGTCCAGTCCGGGGACCCTGCCAACTCCCGTATCAGCTGGATGCGCACGGGATCGGCGACCGCGGAGAGCGCGGTGAGCAGGGAGACGTCGTCGGGGTGTGTGTGGACCGGAGCCGACCGGTGACTTCCCCCCGCGGCCTGGTTCGCCATACCCCGCTCCTTGCTGTCCGTGCGTGCTGGGGCACTCCGTGAGGTCCCCTGTCGTCGGTTGAGTGTTCGATGAAGATTTTACACTCCCGGTGAAGCGGCCCGCTCGGGAAACCTGTGGTGGCGGACCTGGCCAGGGGCGGGAGGCGTCCCCGCTGTGCGGGCGCAACTTCGAGTACTACTCCGATGGACCCGCTGCTGTGCGGCGCCCTGGGGATCGCGTTCGTGCGCGGGCCGACACCTCGGTCGGACCCTGGTCACGAGACGTGGGACGAGCCGCAATCGGCGCCGGCTGGGTACTGTCCGGCAGATTTTGGCCGATGGTCGCCAGTAGGTGTGCGACAAGGGGGTTGTGGTCGTTCTCGCGCCAGGCGACGGCAACGCGTGTGCGAGCGGCGCCGGGTTCGATCCTGCGGAAGGCGACGCCTCTGAGGCGGATGCGTCGGATGCTCGCCGGGGCCAGGGAGACGCCCAGACCGGTTCCCACGAGGGCGCACACGGTTTGCCACTCCACCGCGTGCTGGACCACATGCGGTGTGAACCCTGCTGCGGTGCACAGGCCGATGATCTGGTCGTGCAGTGGCGGGCCGACGGTGCGGGGCAGCAGCACGAAGGGTGAGTCCGCCAACTGCGCTACTTGTACAATCCGTTGGGCGGCCAGAGGGCGGGTGGACGGCAGCACGGCCACGAAAGGCTCGCTGAGAATCGTCCTGAAGCCGAGCTCTGTGGTGTCGGTGGGGGGTTCGCGCAGCAGACCGATGTCGATGGTCTTGTCGTGCAGGGCGGCGATCTGTGGAGCCGTGGTCATCTCGTGGATGTCCAGGTGCACGCCAGGGAACCGGTGACGGAAGGTGCGCAGCAGGCCGGGCAGGACCGTCAGGGCGAGGGAGGCGGCGAAGCCGATCCTCAGCCGGCCGGCCCGGCCACTGCCGACGGCCCGGGCTGCGGCCAGGCCGTCGGCGAGGCCGGTGAGTGCCCGCCGGGCGGCGGGCAGCAGTTCCCGGCCGGACGGGGTCAAGGTGACACAGCCCGGGGTGCGGGTGAACAGCGCGTGGCCGACCTTGTCCTCCAGGCGGCGGATCTGTTGGCTCAGCGGTGGCTGGGCGATGCCCAGGCGGGCGGCCGCGTGGCCGAAGTGGAGTTCCTCTGCGAGCACGACGAAGGCGTGCAGCTGCGGTAGGGGAAGTTCGGGGCGCTCCATACGCCCAGGGATATCAGATCATGCATGCGGCCGTATTAGACGTATCAGTACTGGTCATTTAGCGTTCGGCGCATGACAGAGCGACGCGCGGTCCTCAGCGGCTCGGCCTTTGAGGAGCAGATCGGCTATGCCCGTGCCGTGGTCGACGGCGACTGGGTGCATGTGTCCGGGACGACCGGGTTCGACTACGCCACCATGACGATCTCCGACGACGTGGTGGAGCAGGCGGAGCAGTGCCTCCGCAACATCGAGGCCGCACTGGCCGGGGCGAAGTGCACCTTCGCCGACGTGGTGCGCGTGCGCTACCTACTGCCCGACCGTGAGGACTTCGAACCCTGCTGGCCGGTCCTGCGCTGCCACTTCGGCGACGTTCGGCCGGCCGCCACGATGCTCGTGTGCGGTCTCGCCGACCCACGTATGAAGATCGAAATAGAAGTGGACGCGCGGCGGCGCATCCCGCCTCACGGTGACGCCACGAGCCAACACTCAAAAGCGCCTGTCATGCCCGTCGAGGCCTATGAACCCCCCTACTACGTGGCCGTCTTCACTACGGTGCGGACCCAGGACCAGAGCGACTACAGCGAGACCAGCGCACACATGGAAGACCTGGTGAAGGACGTCCCCGGGTACCTGGGGATGGACCATGCGCAGACTCCTGGCGGGCTGGGCATCACCGTCGGCTACTTCCGTGACGCCGACGCTCTCACGGAGTGGCGGACCAACGCCGAGCACCGCGCGGCGCAGAAGCGCGGGCGGGCACAGTGGTACCAGACCTATACGCTGCATGTGGCGAAAGTGGAACGAAGCCATGGTTTCGTGCGCGCAGAGCCCGGGTCCCGGTAGCCCGCGAGCGCGCTGCCGCTGCGGTGTTCCGTGACTACCAGGCGGACGGCGGGAGTTCATCGGTCACCCGCATCCGCGCCCTGTGCCGTCCGAGAACAAGGCGTGCCGTAGCGGCCATGGCCTCGTCGACCATCTCGCCCTGGAAGGCCACAGCGCCTCTCCCGTCCTTCTGTGCCGCCTCGACCGCCGCTATCAGCGCTGCGCAGCGGTCCAGTTCACCGGGGCTGGGAGAGAACACCTGGTTGATCACGGGGACATGGGAAGGGTGGATGGCCATCATCCCCTCGTAGCCGAGGGAGCGGTTCTGTTCGGCGAAGGCGCGGAGCCCCGGCAGGTCGGTGACGCGCGTCCACAATCCGGTGACCGGGCACGGCACTTCGGCTGCCCTGACGTCCAGCAGAACGCGGGAGCGCAGTGCCATCGTTTCGGTTCCCTCCGGGCTCCAGCGGTAGCCGACGGCGCGTTCCACATCGCCGCCGGGTGCGGTGAGAGCGCCCAAGTAGGCGATACGCGGGGCGGCTCGGGCGATGTCGTAGGCCTCGCGCAGGGCACGGGCCGACTCCAGCAGGGGCATCAGGGCGACCCGTCCCGGAGGCAGGCCCTGTTCCTGTTCGCACCAGCCCAGCAGCCGGTCGGCGAGCTTCACTTCCTGGGCGGAGCGGACTTTGGGGAGCACGACTCCGGAGAGCCCGGGCCGTACGACCGCACGCAGTTCCTCGGCCCCCGCCCAACCGTCCAGCGGGTTGACACGGACGAACAGCGCCATCCGTCCCGCCTGTTCGCCCGGCTCGGCGGCGGCCCGCGCGATGGCATCGGCCACTTGCGCGCGCGCCGCGGGCTTGCCCGCGGCCGGCACCGCGTCCTCCAGATCGAGGATGGCCGCGTCGGCGCCCGCCGCTCGGGCCTTGGGCAGCCAGTCGGTTCTGGTGCCGGGGACGAAGAGCAGGGAGCGCAGCGGGGGCCGGCCGGCCGTGCCCGCGTCCGCCTCGGCAATCCGCACTGAAGACGCTTCAGATGACATCGCTCTTCTCCAGGTCGGCCAGCTCGCTCTCGCTGAGCCCGAGCCACTGCCCGTAGACGAGGTGGTTGTCCTGCCCGAGGGCGGGACCCGTCCGCCAGACCCGGCCGGGCCGTTGCCTGAAGTGCGGGATCACCGCCTGCATGCGCACGGGACCGAGGTCGGGGTCGTCGACGGTGATGATGTCCTCGCGTTCGGCATACACGGGGTCCGCGGCGATGTCCGCGGCGTCGAACACCCGTGAGGCCACGACTTCGGCGCGGGAGAACTCTTCGAGGCACTCGGCGGTGCCCCGCTCCGCCACCCAGTTCCGCAGGCCCTCGTCCAGTTGTCCGCGCCGGTCGTGCTGTTGCCGCGCCGTGGCGAACTCCTTCTCGGGGAGCCCCAGCAGGCCGGCGATGTTGCGGACCGAGCGCAGTGTCGCGGAGGTCACCGTGATCCACTCGCCGTCGCGGGAGCGGTAGGTGTTGATCACGGCCGCGGGGGCGACCGCCAGTTGGTTGCCGGCGCGCTCGGGCACTCGTCCCAACTGGTCGTGGACGATGACCTGCCACTCGACCAGACGGAACAGGGACTCGAAGAGAGCGAGGTCGATCCACTCACCGTCGAACCCGGGATCGTGGTCACGCCGGTGCAGGGCGGCGAGGACGGCGTAGGCGCCCATCAGACCGGTCACGGCGTCGCCGTGCGAGAAGCCGGTGTGGACGGGCGGACCGTCGGGAAAGCCGGTCAGGTGGACGACTCCGCTGCGCGCCTCACCCATCTTGCCGAAGCCCGGGGCGTCCGCCTGTGAGGAGGTGGCGCCGAAGCCGGAGATCTGCAGCAGTACGGCCCTGGGGTTGATCCGGTGCACGGAGTCCCAGTCGAGTCCCCAGCTGCGCAGGCGCCCGGCGCGCAGGGTGACGATGACGACGTCGGCCCAGGCGACGAGCCGGCGGGCGACGGCCCGGCCGGCCTCGCGGCGCAGATCGAGGGTGACCGAGCGTTTGTTACGGCCGGCGACCTTGAACCACAGGGGGACGCCGTCTCGTTGTGGCCCCATGGCGCGGGCCGCGTCCCCGGTGCCGGGCGGTTCCACGTGTACGACGTCGGCCCCTTGGTCGGCGAGCATCGAGCCCGCCAGCGGTCCGGCCACCACATGGGCGAACTCGACCACTTTCAGCCCGTGCAACTGCCCGCGTGCGGTGGTGTTCCGCTCGTCGTCCGACACCGATGTGCTCCCTCGCCCCTGCGGTTCACCTTGGTTCCCGACCACGTCGTCGGCAGTGGCGCAACACGTCGTCGCGGTCCGGGTCTTCAGACTGCAGGAGCAGAGAAATGCATGTCGAGCAACAGAAGGCCATCAATCAATGCGAAGAACGCATGGATCGGGAAGCGGTGGGTGCCCCGTGCGACCCGGGTGGCGCGGAGCCCCGGGGCCCCGGCACCCCGGGCGGCCTCATACCCAGGAGACCCCGGGCGGAAGGGCGCGGCGCTGGCGGCGGAACTCCTCGAGCGTCTGAAGGAACCGCTCCGTCACGGTGGGGAGCGTCCGCCGGACGCGCACCGCGATGTCCAGTCGCCGGTACACCACGGGGTCCACCAGAGGACGGCAGACGACGGGTCCGGCACCCATCAGCGGGAGCACGAGGGCCGGCATCGCCGACACCCCGAGTCCGGCGGCCACCAGTCCGCCCACGGTCGCGATACTGCCCGCCTCGGCCGCCGGTACCGCGTGCGCGTCGATCTGGGCGAACGCCGCATCGGTGAGCCGGCGTACGCTCGAGTCGCGCCCGACGGCCAGGAAAGGCTGACGAGCCAGGTCGTCCCAGGCGATCTCGTGGCGATCGGCGAGCGGGTGGTCTTCCGGCAGCACCGCGACGAAGCGGTCCGTGACCAGGGGGCGGTGCTCCAACTGCTCGGGCGGGTCCCCGACGGTGGTGATCGCGAAGTCGGCGTCACCGGACAGGACCCGGTCCAGTACCAGCCGCTCCAGGCCGTCGAGGAGGCGTACCGTCACCTGGGGTCGCCGCTCGCGGAAGTCGGAGATCACTTGGGGCAGGAGTACCGCGGCAACCGAGGGGAGGGTGGCCACGGCGACCGTCCCCGACTCGCCGAGCAGGAATCGCCTGAGCTCCTTCATGCCCGCCCGGTGAGCGGTGACGATCTGCTCGGCGATACGCAGGGCCTCGACGCCCGCCGCGGTCAACTGCACGTTGCGCGTGTCCCGTTCGAGGAGCTGGGCGCCGACCAGTCGCTCCAGGTCCGCGACCGCGCGGCTGAGCGAGGACTGGGACACGTGCATCTCCGCGGCGGCCGCGGTGAAGCTCGCGGCCCGGGCGACGGCCGTGTACGCCGCCAGTTGGCGCAAGGTGGTGGCCTCCATGGCGCACGAGCATAGGGCGCAACCACTTGAATTGATGCGCTTGTCGCATGAACAGATCTCGGTTTGATGCTGGACACCGATCCGTCGGTGCTTCGAAACTCTCGCGTAACACCTCGGTCCGTCCCCGCCCAGCCTCCGCCCACCGCCGCCGAGGGCCGTCCCCGAGAAAGCGAGCGCCGTCATGCTGGCAGCCCTGGGCTTCGCCACGATCGCCGCCATACTGCTGCTCACCATGACCAAGCGCGCCTCGGTGCTGGTCGCCCTGATCCTGCTTCCGGTGCTGGCGGCACTCGTCGGCGGCTTCGCGGGCGATCTGGGCGAGCTGATTCTCGGCGGGCTGTCCAAGGTGGCCCCGACCGGCATCATGATCGCCTTCGCGGTCCTGTACTTCAGCCTGATGGTGGATGCCGGGCTCTTCGATCCCCTGATCCGCGGCCTGTTGCGTGTGGCGCGTGGCGACCCGTTGCGCATCACCGTCGCCACGGCCGTCCTGACGCTGTGCGTGGCCCTGGACGGTGACGGCGCCTCCACCTTCCTCATCACCGTTTCCGCGCTGCTGCCGGTCTACAAGAGACTCGGTATGAATCCCCTGGTGCTGTCCGGAGTGGTCTGCCTCGGCGCGGGCGTGATGAACATGATCCCCTGGGGCGGCCCGACCGTACGCGCCATGGCGGCGCTGAAACTGGACAGTTCCGAGGTCTTCAACCCCGTGCTGCCCGCGATGGGCTTCGGCATCGCCTGGGTGCTGGTGGCCTCCTACCTGCTCGGCCGCAAGGAGCGCAACCGTCTCGGCGCGCTGCCCCCGCGGGGGCCGGCCACGGACGACCGCGAGGACGGGGGCGATCGCGACGACCATGAACCCGCCGCCTCGACAACTGCCACGACGGCCGACGGGCAGGAGCGGCAGGTCCTCCGGTCTCCCGGGGACGGGCCCGGCACCGTCCGGGTCCCGCCGCTGCCGCGTACCTGGCTGAACATCTTCAACCTGCTGCTCACGATCGCCCTCGTGGTCTGTCTGATCCAGGAAGTGCTCCCGCTTCCGGTGCTGTTCGTCCTCGGGTTCGCGATCGCGGCGCTTGCCAACCACCCCACCTGGGAACAGCAACAGGCGCTGCTCGACAAGCACGCCAAGAGCGTGGTGCTGGTCACCACGATGATCTTCGCGGCCGGTGCCCTCACCGGCATCCTCAGCGGCACCAAGATGCTCGACGAGATGGCCGAGGCGCTCGTCTCCGTCGTCCCCGACTCATTCGGGTCGCACCTGCCCGTCGCGGTGGCGGTCACCGGCATGCCGTTGAGCCTGCTCTTCACCCCGGACGCCTACTACTTCGGGGTGCTGCCGGTACTCGCCGAGACCGCGCACGGGTTCGGCACGGACCCGGCCGAGGTCGCCCGGGCCGCCGTCCTCGGCCAGATGACCACGGGGTTCCCGCTCAGCCCGCTCACCGCGTCCACGTTCATCCTGGTCGGCATGAGCGGTGTGTCCCTCGGCGAACACCAGCGCTTCATCTTCCGCTGGGCCTTCGCCACCACCCTCGTCATGACCGCCGGCGCCCTGGTGACCGGCGCCTTCTCCCTGTGACCGCACACGCCGCTCAGCCCACAGCGCGCCGTCCGCTTCGGGGAGTCCGGAGCGAGGCGACCGGATCCACCCAGAGGCACCCGGTCCGGGTGCTCCGCCGACTGAGACGAGGACCCATGAGAGGGATCACCAGACGCACGGTGCTCACCGTCACGGCAGGTGCGGTCACGGCGCCGGCCGTGAGCACGGCGACCGCCGCGGCCGCCGACGCCACGACGGCCGCATCCGAAGGACCACAGGCGGCCTGGAGACCCGATCCGGTCCTGCGAACGGACCTCGTCACGCGGGTGACACCGAGGAACAACTGGCTGGTGACAGCCGTCGCCATCCAGTACGCGCACCACATCGACTTACGCGGCGGAGCGGTCCCGGCCGCCGCCTTCCAGGTGCAGGCCACCGTGGGCGGGCGGACAGCGCCTCGCACGGTGACCCGGGTCTACTCCAACACCACCGCCGCGGTGGACGACCGGCCCGATCCCGGGCGGCCGGGGGACCACCTGATCGTCGAGCTCGACCCGAACGACTCCGATGCGCGGGCCGCCGGCACCGATCCCTTCCCGCTCGACCGCGCCTACTCCGTCAGACAGGTCGCGGACGTGCGCGCCCCGGGAGGTGGACCGGTGCTCAGGAGTGGTCCCTTCGCGAGCCGGAACAACGGCATCATCACTCCCGTGGTCGACGACTTCGCCGCCGGTTCCTTCACCGACTCCGCGGGTTTCGACCTGAACTTCCGGCTGTACCAGCCGGAGGGATTCGTACGCGATTCCCGAACCCGCGCCCGGTACCCGCTCGTCCTCACCCTCCACGGCGGTGGCGAAGTCGCGGACAACAACATGACCCAGCTCACCGCCAACCGGATCGCGGTCACCTTCGCCAAACCCGAACGACAGCGTCGCAACCCCGCGTTCGTCCTCTCTCCGCAGATCCCCCTGCCGCGCCCCATGGACGGACCCGACGGCACCGACTGGACCGACGCCAAGGTCCAGTCCGCACTGATCGAACTCGTCGACACCTTCGTGAGCGAGCACTCCCGCAACGTGGACACGGACCGGCTCTACGTCGTCGGCCTCTCCTCGGGCGGGCGCGGCATCTACAGCCTGCTGGCGAAGCGACCCGAGATGTTCGCGGCTGCCCTGCCCACGGCCGGCTGGGGCGACGTGGCCGCCATGGAGAGGATCACGCACATTCCGATGTGGGCCGACCACTCCGTCGACGACCCGGTCGTCCCTTACCGGGAGGGCCGGTTCGGCAAACCCGGCACCTGGACACTGATGAGCGCGCTGGAGAGCGCCGGTGCACGGGTCAGCCGCGGAGAGTGGGGCAACGATCTGCCGAAGGCGCAGTTCGAGGCCCGGTCGCGAGAGCTCCTACGGCAGGCCCGGGCCGCGCGCAGTCATGTCCTGTTCACGAGCTACACGCCCGGAACGACACCGGTGAGCCCGCACTTCGCATGGGCCCAGACGTACGAGAACGACGTGGTCATCGACTGGCTCTTCGAACAGTCCCGGTAGCCGGGGCATGGTGCGGAGTCCGGCGAGGAAAAGTTCCGTCCAGCAGAGACATGGATCGTCCAGGCACAAGTCGTCGAATGCTTTCGTTGTGAGGAGCCCGCATGGAGCTCGATCGGACATCGGTACGACGTCACAGGAGAGGCCGGCCCTGCCGCACGGCCCTGATCGCGGCAGCGAGCGCGCTGCTCCTTGCCGCGGGCACGGCCGTGGCCCCCGGCGCCTCGGGCGCGGACGGCACCCGGCTCACCGTCAGCGTGTCCCCCCGCGTCGCTGCTCTCATCGCCCGGATGTCGCTGGACGAGAAGTTGTCCTTCGTCCACGGCGGCACCGATCCCCGTAAGCTCGGCCAGGCCGGATACATCCCCGGGGTGCCCCGCCTCGGCATTCCCGAACTGCGGCTCACCGACGGCCCGGCGGGCGTCCGGGTCAACGCGCACGCCACCGCGATGCCGGCGCCGGTCGCGCTCGCCTCGTCCTTCGACGACCGACTGGCCCGTACGTACGGCCGGACCATCGGACGCGACGGCCGTGCGCTCGGCCAGGACGTCCTGCTCTCACCGATGACGAACATCATCCGGGTGCCGTACGCGGGACGGAACTTCGAGACCTTCAGCGAGGACCCGCTGCTCAGCTCCCGCATGGTGTCCGGCGAGATCGGGGGCATCCAGAGCCAGGGCCTGATCGCCACCGTCAAGCACTACGCGGAGAACAACCAGGAGGACAACCGCATGGGGGTGAACGTCAACGTCGACGAGCAGACCCTGCGTCAGATCGAACTGCCCGCCTTCAAGGCCGCCGTCAAAGCCGGTGCCGGCGCGGTGATGTGCTCGTACAACTCGGTGAACGGCAGTCACGGCTGCGGCAGCGAAGAACTGCTCGACTCGATCCTCAAGGAGCAGTGGGGGTTCCAGGGCTGGGTCATGTCGGACTGGGGCGCGGCCCACGCGACGACCGACATCGTGGCCGGCCTCGACCAGGAGATGCCGAGCGGAGTCTTCATGGGCGACGAACTGAAGACCGCGATAACGAACGGCACCATCCCGGTCTCGGAGCTGAACGACTCGGTAGCCCGCATCCTGGGCCAGATGCAGAGATTCGGTCTCCTCGACGGCGCCGCGGGCCGGCGGCCCACCCGGGACCCGAAGGGCGGCGCCCAGATCGCGCAGAAGGTCGCCGAGTCCGGCTCGGTCCTGCTGAAGAACACCGGCAGGGCGCTTCCGTTGACCGGCAAGAACACCAGCATCGGACTCATCGGCCCGACGGCGAGGACGCCGAAGGTCACCGGCGGTGGCAGCTCCTACGTCGTACCGGACTCCGCGGCCTCGCCGCTGGCCACCATCACGCGCCGGGCCGGCCGGAACGCCACGGTGCGCTACGCGACCGGCGTCGACAACACCGGCGCCGCCATTCCCGCGACGGCCCTCAGCCCCGCCCTGCCGGCCGGCCCGGACGGCACGATCACCGTCACACCGGACGCCGGCTTCGACTACAGCGGCACCCTCACGGTGCCGGCCGCCGGCGACTACTCCTTCGTCTACGACCTTCCCGCGGCGTACGGCACGCTGAAGATCGACGGCAAGAGCGTCATCACCGGCTTCCTGGGCTCCAGCAGCGCCACGGTGCGCCTCACGGCGGGAACGCACAGCTTCACGGCCGGCGCCCTCGCGATCCAGAGCGCACCGACCAGGGTCCGGCTCAACTGGGTCACCCCGCAGGCCGCGCAGGCCGCCCGGAAGCAGGCCGTGTCCCTGGCCCGCCAGGTGAAGACCCCCATCGTCTTCGCCTACGACGACGGCACCGAGGGCTTCGACCGGAAGAACCTCTCCTTGCCGGCCGGCCAGAACGGGCTCATCTCCGCCGTCGCCGACGCCAACCCGAACACGATCGTCGTCCTCAACACGGGATCGTCGATCACCATGCCGTGGCTGCCCAAGGTCAAGGCGGTGCTCGACACGTACTACCCCGGGGAGAACGGGGCCGAGGCCACCGCCCGACTGCTCTACGGCGACGTGAACCCGTCGGGCAAGACCACCCAGACGTTCCCGGCGAGCGAGTCCGTCACACCGGTCGCCGGCGACCCGCTCAGGTACCCGGGAGCGGACAACCAGGAGAACTACTCCGAGGGCGTCTACGTGGGCTACCGCTGGTACGACAAGGAGAAGGCCGCCCCGCTCTTCCCCTTCGGCCACGGCCTGTCGTACACCTCCTTCGACTACCGCGACCTCAGGGTTCGGCAGAGCCACGGCGGGCTGACCGTCTCGTTCACCCTGAAGAACACCGGCACCCGCGACGGCGACGAGGTCGCCCAGGTCTACGTCGGTGCGAGCCCGAAGACCACCGCGCCCCAGGCGGTGCGCTCGCTCGGCGGCTATCAGAAGGTACGTCTGCGCGCCGGTCAGTCGAAGAGCGTACACATCCGCATCGACGCGCAGCAGTTGAAGTACTGGAACACCTCCGCCCACGCCTGGGTGCTCGGCACCGGGCACCGCGAGGTGTGGGTCGGCTCCTCGTCGCGCACGCTCCCCCTGCACGGCGGCGTCGACGTCACCCGCTGACCGCCTTGCTCCCACCAACGAGGGTGCCGACCGCACCACCGTGTCCGGCACCCGGCCAGAGAGGTTTCCATCCATGACCGTCAGCAGAATCCGTAGTGTCCTGGGCGGCGCGTTAGCCATGTCCCTCGCCGTCGTCGGGCTGCTGCCCGCGACGGCGTCAGCGAATACGCCGTCCGTGGTGTCCACCGACCGGGGCGCCGTGCGCGGCGCCACCTCGAAGGGCGTCGAGAGGTTCCTCGGCATCCCCTACGCGGCGGCGCCCACCGGCTCCCTGCGCTGGAAACCACCGCGGCCCGCTGCGCCGTGGACCGGCGTCAGGGAAGCGGCCGACTTCGGGCATCCTTGCCCCGTACTGCCCAGCGGCAACGGACCACGCAGCGAGACCGAGGACTGCCTCGACGTCAACGTGTGGCGGCCGTCGGGCGTGCGGGCCGGCGCCCGCCTACCTGTGCACGTCTTCATCCACGGCGGTGGCCTGACCAACGGCAGCGGCTCGCAGAACGACGAGTCCGAGCTCGTCAAGGAGACGGGTGTCATCGGCGTCTCGCTCAACTACCGGCTCGGCGTGTTCGGCTTCCTCGGCCTGCCCGTCCTCACCGCGGAGGGCGGCGAGTCCGGCAACTACGGCTTCATGGACCAGCAGGCCGCGCTGCGCTGGGTGCAACGCAACATCGCCGCCTTCGGCGGGAACCCCCGTGAGGTCACCATCGACGGCGAGTCCGCGGGCGGCTGGTCCGTCTGTGGACATCTGGTGTCACCCGGCTCGCGCGGGCTGTTCGCCCGCGCCATGATCCAGAGTGGCTCCTGCCCCAGCGGGCCACAGACGCGGGCGGAGGCCGCCGGGACGGCGTTCGCCCGGCAGGCGGGCTGCGACGGCACTGACCAGACGGCCGTCCTCGGCTGTCTGCGGTCGGCTCCGGTGGGTACGCTTCTCGACGCGAGCCGGACCTTCTCGGCCGGCTTCGTGGACGGGACCCCGACGTTCCCGACCAACGCAGGCGAGGCGCTGGACAGCGGGAAGTTCGCCCGCGTGCCCGTGGTCGTCGGTGCCAACCGCGACGAGGGCCGCACCTTCGCCGCGGGCTACATAGGCGCCGGCAAGGAGGCCTACCTCGCCTTCGTCCAGGGCGTCGCCGGCGCCCGCGCCGACGAGGTCCTCGCCCGTTACCCCTGGCCCGACACGTCCGACCGGTACACCGCGGCCTACCTCGTCGGCGCGATCATGACCGACTCGGGGATGATCTCGGGGATCGGCGGGTGCGGGCTCCGCTCACTCGCCCGGACCCTGGAGCGGTACACCCCCACCTATGCCTACGAGTTCGACCACCGGACCGGCCCCGGCCTCACGCAGATCCCCGGCTACGTCTGGGGGGCCGGCCACGCCGCGGAACTCGCCTACATCTGGCCCAGCTTCGACAACGGCACCCCCATCGCCCCGCTGTTCAACGCCGGCGAGCGCCGGCTCGCCCACGAGATGACGCGGTACTGGGGAGCGTTCACGAAGACCGGCCGGCCGGCCGTCGCCCGGCAGACGGCCTGGCCCCGCTATCACCGGGGCAAGGGCCTGACGCTGTCGCTGCGGGCGAGGGGCAGGAGTGCCCTGATCGACGACCACCGGTACTCGGCGGAACACCAGTGCGCGTTCTGGGACACGATGCCGGGCACACGGCACTCCTGAGGAGGCCGGGGGCCGGCAACGGGCATCAGCCACCGTGCCGGTCCCCGACCCTGCTCAGCGAGCGTCAGGGAGGATCGGGGACCACAGAGGGACCGGCGGCAAGACCTCAGGCGTCGTAAGAGACCCGTCAAAGGCGTAGGGGCCGCCGTAAGAGAGGCGTCAACGGACGACCGGATCCGGCCGGCAAGGGGGTTTCCTCTAATCGTCCGATGCACCGAGCCTCACTCCAGGAGTTCGCGATGGCCGATCTGGCCTTCGTCGTCATCACCCTCGCGGGATTCGCGCTGGTGGCCCTTGTCGCCAAGGGGGTGACGAAGCTGTGACCGCCGAGAACGTCGTCGGTCTGGTCGTGGCCGTCGCCCTGCTGGGCTATCTCGTCCTCGCCCTGATCTTCCCGGAGAGGTTCTGAGGGCAGACATGAGTCCCGTACTCGCCGGCGCGCTCCAACTGCTCGCGCTGATGGGCGCACTGGCGCTCGCCTACATCCCTCTCGGCACCTACATGGCCGGGGTCTACTCCTCGAAGAAGCACCTGCGGCCGGAGAAGTGGATCTACCGGGCCATCGGTGCCGACCCCGACACCGAGATGACCTGGCCGGCGTACCTGCGCGGTGTCCTCGCCTTCTCGGCCGTCAGCGTCATCTTCCTGTACCTGCTGCAGCGGCTCCAGGGCGTCCTGCCCGGCTCGATGGGCTTCTCCTCGGTGAACCCGGCGCAGTCGTTCAACACGGCCGTGTCCTTCGTGACGAACACCAACTGGCAGTCGTACTACGGCGAGCAGACCATGGGCCACATGGTGCAGACCGCCGGTCTGGCCGTGCAGAACTTCGTCTCCGCGGCCGTCGGCATCGCCGTCGCCGTGGCGCTGGTGCGCGGATTCGCGCGCTCGCGCACCGGTGAACTGGGCAACTTCTGGTCCGACCTGGTCCGCGGCACGATCCGCATCCTGGTGCCGGGCGCGGCGATCGCCGCCGTCGTGCTGGTCGCCTGCGGGGTGATCCAGAACTTCTCCGGCATCCATGAGGTCGGACAGTTCTTGGGCGGATCGCAGCAGTGGAACGGCGGCGCGGTCGCCTCCCAGGAGGCCATCAAGGAGTTCGGCACGAACGGCGGCGGCTACTTCAACGCCAACTCCGCCCACCCGTTCGAGAACCCCACCCCGTTCACCAACCTCTTCGAGATCTTCCTGATGCTGGTGATCCCGTTCTCGCTGACCCGCACCTTCGGCGTGATGGTCGGCAGCGTGCGGCAGGGTTACGCGATCCTCGCCACCATGGTCACCATCTGGCTGGGCTTCGTGGTCCTGATGATGTGGACGGAGTTCGCCCACCACGGCCCGGCGCTGCAGGCCGCGGGCGGGGCGATGGAGGGCAAGGAGGTCCGCTTCGGCGTCGGCTCCTCGTCGATCTTCGCGGTGTCCACGACCCTGACCTCGACCGGTGCGGTGGACTCCTTCCACTCCTCCTTCACCGGTCTCGGCGGCGGCATCGCCATGCTCGGCATGATGCTCGGCGAGATCGCGCCGGGCGGTACCGGTTCCGGCCTGTACGGCATGCTGATCATGGCCGTGATCGCGGTGTTCATCGCCGGTCTGATGGTCGGCCGTACGCCCGAGTACCTGGGCAAGAAGATCGGCGGCCGCGAGATGAAGCTCGCCGCCGCCTACATCCTGATCACGCCGGCGCTGGTACTGGTCTTCACGGCCGCCTCCATGGCGCTGCCGACCCCGCCGCACTCGATGCTGAACTCCGGGGCGCACGGCTTCTCCGAGGTGCTGTACGCCTTCACTTCGGCGTCGAACAACAACGGCTCGGCCTTCGCCGGCCTGAACGCGAACACCGACTGGTTCAACACCATGACCGGACTCGCGATGCTGCTCGGCCGTTTCCTGCCGATGGTGTTCGTCCTGGCGCTGGCGGGCTCGCTCGCCGAGCAGCAGCCGGTGCCGGTCACCGCGGGCACCCTGCGCACCGAGAAGCCCCTGTTCACCGGGCTGCTGGTGGGCGCGATCCTGATCATCACCGGTCTCACCTACTTCCCGGCCCTCGCGCTCGGGCCGCTCGCCGAGGGGCTGGCGTGATGACCACCCGTACAGAGAAGCAAGAGAAGTCAGGGAAGTCAGAGGACTCGATGTCCACAGTCACCCCGGCCCGGCCGCCGCACAGCGATGTTCCCGCCGGTCACCGGCCCGCCGAGGGCCGTGTCGGCGCGGGCCTGTTCGACCCCAAGCAGCTCGTCAAGTCGCTGCCGGGCGCCTTCCGCAAGCTCGATCCGCGGGTGATGGTCAAGTCGCCCGTGATGTTCGTGGTGTGGATCGGGTCCGTGCTGACCACGGTGTTCTCCCTGCAGGACCCCGGCGACTGGTTCGGCTGGACCATCAGCGTCTGGCTGTGGCTGACCGTGGTCTTCGCCAACCTTGCGGAGGCGGTCGCCGAGGGCCGCGGCAAGGCGCAGGCCGACACCCTGCGCAAGGCCAAGACCGACACGGTCGCCCGACGGGTGCTCGCGGACGGCAGGTCCGAGGAGCGTGTCCCGGGCACCGACCTGAAGATCGGTGACCGGGTGGTCTGCGAGGCCGGCGATGTCATCCCCGGTGACGGCGACGTCATCGAGGGTGTCGCGTCCGTCGACGAGTCGGCGATCACTGGCGAGTCGGCGCCCGTCATCCGCGAGTCCGGTGGTGACCGCAGCGCAGTCACGGGCGGCACCAAAGTGCTGTCCGACCAGATCGTCATCAAGATCACGACCAGGCCCGGCGAGACGTTCATCGACCGGATGATCAACCTGGTCGAGGGTGCCGCGCGGCAGAAGACGCCGAACGAGATCGCCCTGAACATCCTGCTGGCCTCGCTGACCATCGTGTTCCTGCTGGCGGTGGCGACCCTGCCGCCGTTCGCGGACTACGCGGGCACCCATCTGACGATGGTCGTGCTGGTCGCCCTGCTGGTCTGCCTGATCCCGACCACCATCGGCGCGCTGCTGTCCGCGATCGGCATCGCGGGTATGGACCGCCTGGTCCAGCGCAACGTCCTCGCCATGTCGGGGCGGGCGGTGGAGGCCGCCGGTGACGTCTCCACGCTGCTGCTCGACAAGACCGGCACCATCACCCTCGGCAACCGGCAGGCCGCCGAGTTCCTGCCGGTGCGCGGCACCACCGAGGCCGAGGTCGCCGACGCCGCCCAGCTCTCCTCACTGGCCGACGAGACCCCCGAGGGCCGCTCCGTCGTAGTCCTGGCGAAGGAGAGGTACGGGCTGCGCGAACGCCACCAGGGCGAGCCGGCCCACGCCGAGTGGATCGCCTTCACCGCCCAGACCCGCATGTCGGGAGTGGACGCCGACGGAAGGAAGATCCGCAAGGGAGCCACGGCCTCGGTGATCGCCTGGGTGGAGGAGCAGGGCGGCGACGTCGCCGCGGACGCCCAGGAACTCACCGATCGGATCTCCGAGGCGGGCGGCACTCCGCTCCTGGTCGCGATCGACGACGAGCGGGGCGCCCGGGTCCTGGGCGTCATCCACCTGAAGGACGTCGTCAAGGACGGCATGCGCGAGCGGTTCGAGGAACTGCGCCGCATGGGCATCAAGACCGTCATGATCACCGGTGACAACCCGCTCACCGCCAAGGCCATCGCCGAGGAGGCGGGCGTCGACGACTTCCTCGCCGAGGCCACCCCCGAGGACAAGATGGCCCTGATCAAGCGGGAGCAGGCGGGCGGCAAGCTGGTCGCGATGACCGGTGACGGCACCAACGACGCGCCCGCCCTGGCCCAGGCGGACGTCGGCGTGGCGATGAACACCGGGACGTCGGCCGCCAAGGAGGCCGGCAACATGGTCGACCTCGACTCCAACCCGACCAAGCTCATCGAGATCGTCGAGATCGGCAAGCAACTCCTCATCACCCGGGGCGCGTTGACGACGTTCTCCATCGCCAACGACGTCGCCAAGTACTTCGCGATCATCCCGGCGCTGTTCGCGGCGGTCTATCCGGGCCTGGACAAGCTGAACATCATGCACCTGTCCTCGCCCGACTCCGCCATCCTGTCCGCCGTCGTGTTCAACGCGCTGATCATCATCGCGCTCGTGCCGCTGTCCCTGAAGGGCGTGCGGTACCGGCCGCTGAGCGCGGACAAGATGCTGCGCCGCAACCTCGGGATCTACGGCATCGGCGGCCTGATCGCCCCGTTCATCGGCATCAAGGTCATCGACCTGCTCATCTCCCTGATCCCCGGGCTGTGACTTCCTTAAGGCGTGATGAAGGACATGAACAACTCCGCTGTGAACACTGCCCGGTTGCTCGGAGCGGGCCTGCGCGCCCTGCTCGTGCTGACCCTGGTGACCGGCGTCATCTACCCGCTGGTCGTCGCCGGCATCGCCCAGGGCCTGTTCCATGACAAGGCCAACGGCTCCGAGATCAAGTCGGACGGCAAGGTCGTCGGCTCCTCCCTGATCGGGCAGCAGTACGACCTGCCGCTGAAGAAGGGCAAGGAGACCCCGGACCCGGATCTGAAGTGGTTCCAGGGCCGCCCGGCGGGCGGGCTCGGCGCCAACAGCGTCAACACGCAGTTCAGGCTGATCCTGTCCGGCGCCACCAACCTCTCCGCCGACAACAAGAATCTGATCAAGCAGGTCGAGGACGCCAAGGCCGCTGTCGTCAAGGACGACTCGGTGCCCGGATACACGGTCAAGCCGTCCCAGGTCCCCGCCGACGCGGTCACCTCCTCCGGCTCCGGCCTGGACCCGGACATCTCCCCGGCCTACGCCGAACTCCAGGTCCACCGCGTCGCCGAGAAGAACGGTCTGCCCGCCGCCCAGGTGGAGAAGCTGGTCAAGGACCACACCGAGGGCCGGACCCTGGGCTTCGTGGGTGAGCCGCGGGTGAACGTCCTGGAACTCAACATCGCGCTCAAGGGTCTCGTGGCCAAGCGGTGAGGGCCTTGCTCGAAGCACACGGACGGCTGGCGTCGTACGACGACACACTCGCCGCGCTACTTGAGAAGTGGCGGTACCTCCGGCACCTCGATCGCGTTCGCGATGTCGGCCTGCGTCAGCCTGAAGTTCTCGGGATAGGCGTCGCGCCGGATACGACGGGCGGGCTCGGTCGTACGCCAGGTGTAGAGGCAGCGGCCGCACTGGAGCACGTCCCACACTCCGGGGACGGGTGAGGTGGCGAGCCGGGCGACTGTCTCGAAGGCGCAGCGGGGGCACTCGGCAGGCAGATTGCTCATGGGGTCGTCCTTGTCAGAGAGCGGGGAGGGCGTTCAGGCACGGTCCGCGAGCATGCGCCGCAGCCGGGCCGCCCACTGCGCGGTCTCCGGCAGGTCCTTGGCGGGCGTGGAGAAATTGCCGCGGACGTCCGGGGAGACCGGTGTCGTCGCGTCGGTGATCATCTTGCTGGTGATACCGGCGGGCTGGGCCGCCGGAGCCAGCTCCAGGACGGACAGGTTGGGGATGACGACGACGTCGTCCTTCGGGTTGACCTTGGCCGACATCGCCCACATGACCTGCGGCAGGTTGAAGGGGTCCACGTCCTCGTCGACGAGGATCACCTGGGACACGTAGCCGAGTCCGTGCGGTGTCGTCATGGCGCGCATGCCGACGGCCTTGGCGAAGCCGCCGTACCGTTTGGCCGTGGAGATGATCACCATCAGCCCGTGCGTGTACATGGCGTTGACGGCCTTCACCTCGGGGAACTCGGCGCGCAGCTGCTTGAGCAGAGGCACGCACGTGTTGGGGCCGACGAGGTAGTCGCACTCCGTCCACGGCATTCCGAGGTACAGCGATTCGAAGACCGGGTTCGTCCGGTACGACACGCGGTCGACGCGGATGACGGGCATGCGGCGCCCGCCCGAGTAGTGGCCGGTGAACTCGCCGAAGGGACCCTCGATCTGCCGCTTGCGCGACTCGATGACGCCTTCGATGACGACCTCGCTGCCCCACGGCACGTCGAAGCCGGTGAGCGGCGCGGTGGCGATCGGGGCGGGCTGCCCGCGCAGTGCGCCTGCCATCTCGTACTCGCTCTGGTCGTAGGCCATCGGCATCCCGGCGACGATCGCCATCACCGGGTCGTTGCCGAGGGTGATGGCGATGGGCAGGTCCTCGCCCTTCTCCTCGGCCTTGCGCAGGTGCTGCGCGACGTCGTGCATGGGGACCGGCTGGAAGGCGAGACGGTCGGTGCCGATCACCTGGATGCGGTACGTGCCGACGTTCTGCTTGCCGAAGTGGCCGGGATCCTCGGGGTCGCGGGAGACGACTGCGGCCTTGTCGAGGTAGAAGCCGCCGTCTCCGTCGTTGAGACGGAACAACGGGAGCACCGAGAAGAGGTCGACCTCGTCGCCCTCCCTGGTGTTCTCGCGCCAGGGCGCGTCCTCGCGGCGCTCGGGCGCGACGGGGAACGCGTCCCAGCGATGTGCGAACTCCTCCACCTGCTCCTTGACCGGGGTGTTCCTCGGCAGCCCGAGCGCGAGTGCGTGGTTGGCCCAGGAGCCGTGGACGTTCATCGCGATCCGGGCGTCGGTGAAGCCCTTGACGTTGTCGAAGTAGAGGGCGGGGGCGTTCTCGCCGATGCGGCCCGTCGCGTTTGCCGCGGCCGCGAGATCGGGTTCGGGCAGCACCTCGTCGGTGATGCGCAGCAACTGCCCCTGCTCGTCCAGGGTGTCGAGGAAGCCGCGCAGATCGTCGTAGGCCATGGGGAACTCCTTCGCTGTGGGCCGGGGGACTTCAGGCGGCGTCGCGGGAAGCGGTGCGGGCCGCGCGCATTCCGGCCCAGCGCCTGGCGGCGGGCGCGGGCAGCTCGAACTGGTCGAGAACGCGGGCCACCACGTGGTCGACGATGTCGTCGACGGTGCGCGGGTGGTTGTAGAAGGCGGGCATGGGAGGAACCAACCGCACGCCCATACGGGCGAGTTCGAGCATGTTCTGCAGATGGATCTCGCTCAGCGGGGTCTCTCGCGGGACCAGTACGAGCCTGCGCCGCTCCTTCAGAACGACATCGGCGGCGCGCGCGACCAAGCCCTCCGCGTACCCCGTCCTGATTCCGGCGAGGGTCTTCATGGAACACGGCACGATCACCATGCCGTCGGTGCGGAAGGAGCCGGAGGAGATGGTGGCGCCCTGGTCGTCGGGGCGGTGGGTGACGTCCGCGAGCGCGGACACCTCCGCCACGGACAGGCCGGTCTCCAGCTCGATCGTCGTGCGCGCCCACCGGGAGAGGACGAGATGCGTCTCCACGTCCGGCAGCTCGCGCAGGTTCTCCAGGAGCCGGACACCGAACGGAGCGCCCGTCGCCCCGGTCATTCCCACGACCAACCGCACTGGACCACTCCTCACACGTTGCTGACCTGTGCTTTCACGCTAAGAGCCGGTACGGTCGCGGCGGCGGTACCCTCGGGACTCGCGATGGGGAAAAACGGACACGATCGACAGGATCGGCATCCCGACGTCAGGGACCTGGCCTACACCCCGAACGTCGGCGCACCGGCCGGGGTCGAGGTGATGGAGCTCGCCGCCCTGTACGAGCGGGCCCGCCGCCACGGCAACGACCCGTACGCGCCGCTGCGCCCGTCCTTCCACCAGCTGATCAACGCCCGCGACCGGCCGCTGCTGATCGGAGTGGACTTCGTCGAGTACGCACTGCGGCCGGGGTCATGGCTGTGGATCCGGCCGGGGCAGGTGCAGCGGTTCGGCCCCGACCTGAGGGCGGCGGACGGGGTGATCGTGCTGTTCGAGGCGGGGTTCCTGCCGCCCGCGACCGTGGCGGCGGCGCACATGGATCCACCGTACGAGCAGCGACCGCTCACCCCCGAGGGCCCGGACGCGGAGGGCGTGCGCCGCGCCCTCGACCATCTCGCCTACGAGAACGGACAGTTGGCCTCGCTGGAGCTGGGGACACACACCGAGGTACTGCGCGCCCTGCTGTCCGTCCTGGTGATGCGGCTCGCACAGGCCCGCGGTCCGGCTCCCCGGCCCGCCGTCTCGTCCGAGGCGTTCCGCCGCTTCCACGCGGCCGTCGAGCGGGACCACGCGGTGACGCGACGCGTCGAGGACTACGCGGCGGCACTCGGCTACAGCCCGCGCACGCTGACTCGGGCCGCGTCCGCCGCGACGGGCCGCACGGCCAAGCAGTACATCGACGACCGGGTGCTGTTGGAGGCCAAGCGGCTGCTGCGGCACAGCCGCCTGACGGCGAAAGAGGTCGCGGACCGCCTCGGCTTCGTCGACGCCAGCGACTTCACCAAGTTCTTCCGGCTGCGGACGGGCGTGACGCCGGGGACGTTCCGTGGCGTCCAGAGATGATCAGTGGCCGGTGGTGGTGAAGTCGGCGAAGTCGTCCTCGCTCGGGTAGCCCGGGTTGTGGGCGGTGCCGAAGAGGCCGACGTCCTGGGCGGTCGCAGCGGAGGGGATGTTCGCGGTGCTCAGCGGCGTCCAGGCGGTGCCGTCGGTGGAGTAGTAGCCGGTGTAGGCGGTGCCGGAGCGGACCAGCCGGATCCAGCTGGGCAGCACGGGCTTGCCGACCCCGGAGCCGTTGGCGACGGTGCCGGAGTCGAGCCGGCCGTCGCCGTCGGCGTCCCACTGCATGAAGTAGCCCTTCTTCGCACTCACCCCCACGGTCACGTAGCCGGGTGAGCTGTTCGCGGCCGTGATGTCGTTGCGCACCATGATGCCGGTCTTCGCCCCGGAGTTCTGGTACTGCTGCCCGGTGACGCGAACCGTGGTGCTGGAGCCGTCCTGTTCCGCGCCGGGGAGGTAGAGCGCCCCGTACCCATTGCTCGGTCCGTAGACGTCGGCGCCGGCCGCGCGGATGCCCACAGCGGTACCGACCTGCGAGAACTGCGCGGGCTCCGGGGTGGAGGCGAAGGTGCGGAACGGGGCCCGGACCGGCGCGCCGAGCAGAACGGAGGTGTGCCCTGCGGCGGAGCCGATGCCGGGGACACGGGTGCCGGTGTTCCACCGGAAGCCGGCGGTGGCGTCGAGCCGGGCGGTCGGGAAGAGCTGGGCGATGGACGCCGGCGCGGTGACACGGTAGGTGGCGCGGACGGTCGCGCCGGGGGCCACGGAGACGAAGGAGGTGCGGGAGAGCGGGGTGGCCCGCCAGCCCTTCGGGACCGGCAGGGTCACGTGGACACCGGTCGCGGCGGTGGTGCCCCAGTTGGTGAAGTCCGCGGTCACAGTGGCCTGCTGACCGGTCTTCAGGGTGTCGGGAGCGGTGACGGTCAGACCGGTCTGCGGGCCGGCCGGGGCCGTGCCGGTGGCCCAGGGGCGGACTCGGAACAGGGCCACGCCGTGGGCGGGGACGGAGGCGGCGATGACGCTGCCGGCGGCTCGGGTGACCCGGTGCGTCCACAGGTTGTCGAGGCGGTACGAAGAGGACGCGGGCAGGCCGGCCGCCCCCGGGGCGACAGAGACGGTCTGTGCGGCGGGCCCGGTGTTGAACAGCCCGATGATCACGTCGCCGTTCGACTCCGTCTTCGCGAAGACTTGAGCGGTCGCGCTCTTGCTCACCCGGGAGGCGTCGATGGCGTCCTGGTCGACGGCGATCACGGCACGGTTCGCCAGCAGCTCGAGGTCCGGGCCGTAGAGCTTGGTGAGGTCCGTGCCGAGGAGCAGCGGGGAGGCCGCCAGCGACCACAGGCTCAGCTGGGTCCGCCGTTCGTCGGGGGTCAGCCCGCCGTCGCCGCCGTTGCCGACCTCGATCGAGTCGTAGTCGTTGAACGCGCCGGGGCCGCCGTACGGTTGCCAGTCGGCGACCTGGTCGAAGCGGGCCGACATCCGCTGCCAACTGGTCAGTGGGGTGCTGGAGCCGTTGACGCCGCAGTAGCACTCGACGTCACCGCCGGTGCGCCAGCCGTTGCTGGTGGCCTGCCAGGTGGCGGCGTCGGCGATGCTGAGCGAGTTGGACAGCTCCAGGTGCATCGGCCGGCCGGTGGCGGCGATGGCTTGATGCCATGCCTTCATGTCGGGGCGGTTGTCGGTGGGGACGAGGCCGCCGCCGGGGCCGACGAAGTCCATCTTGATGTAGTCGACGCCCCAGGAGGCGAACAGATCGGCGTAGCTCTGGACGTACTCCTGCGCCCCGGGCTTGCCGAAGTCGATGCGGTAGGAGTCGTTGTGGGTGTTGCCGGGCCGCGTCGGGTCCGCTATGTCCTGCATGTGGTACGGGGTGCCGTAGACCGGCAGGTTCTTCTGGTACGCCTCGATCGGCACACCCGGCGTGAGGTAGATGCCGAACTTGAGGCCCAGACCGTGCAGATACGCCGCCAGCGCGGGCAGGCCGTCGGGGAAGCGGGTGGTGTCCCAGGCGTCGCGTCCGTACGCGTCCAGGTGGTCGGACCATCCGGCGTCGATGTTGATGTACCGGTAGCCGTACCGCTGCAACTTGTCGTGCATGACCCGCGCCTGGGCCTTGATCCCGTCCTGGGTGAGGCTGCCGCCTTCACGCAGAGCGCTCCAACTGCTCCAGCCCATGGGCGGTGTGGACGAGAGGGAGGCGGTGCTGTCCGCCGGCGCCTCGGATGCGGGGGCGGCCACTGCGGACGACGTTCCTGTGACCAGCCCCAGGGAGAGCACTACCGGTAGCAGACGTCTGATCAATCTCGTATGCATTGAACGGCTCCTCAGGATGGTCAAGGGCAATGTGCCGTGTCCCTACCGGTCAAACCTCACACGTTCTACGTGCGATCTACCGCCGCGTCAACACATTCATCCGATGAATCTTGAAGGGTGCGCTTGGAGTCACCTCGGGTCCGTGGTGTGCCGGACACCCGATATCCGGGCGATCGCTCGCATGCCTGTTGCAGACTCGGACCGAGCCCCTTTCACACTGGAGGACAGTTACATGAACGACCGGCCCCTGACGCTCATGGCGGTGCACGCCCACCCCGACGACGAGGCCACCGGAACGGGAGGTGTCCTCGCGCGGTACGCGGCGGAGGGCATCCGCACAGTGCTGGTGACGTGTACGGACGGCAGTTGCGGTGACGGGCCGGGGGGTGTCAAGCCGGGGGAGCCCGGTCATGATCCGGCAGCCGTCGCCTTGATGCGGCGGCAGGAGCTCGAGGCGAGTTGCGAGATCCTGAAGATCAGTCATCTGGAGATGCTGGACTACGCCGACTCCGGGATGATGGGCTGGCCGAGCAACGATGCCCCCGGATCGTTCTGGCAGACCCCCGTGGAGGAGGGCGCTGCCCGACTCGCGGAGCTCCTGCGCCGCTACCAGCCCGATGTGGTCGTCACCTACGACGAGAACGGCTTCTACGGCCACCCCGACCACATCCAGGCGAACCGCATCACGATGGCGGCGCTGGCGATGACAGCGCCGACGCCGAAGGTGTACTGGACGACGGCTCCCCGCTCGATGTTCCAGAGGTTCGGGGAGGTCATGCGCGAGTTGGGTGCGGACTGGCAGGAGCCCGATCCCGCCGAGGCCGCCGCGATGGCAGAGATCGGGCTCCCCGAGGAGGAGATCACCACCTGGGTGGACACCGTCGCGTTCGGTGGTCAGAAGTTCGATGCGCTGGCCGCGCACGCCAGCCAGGGCGAGAACATCTTCTTCCTCAAGATGGGCCAGAAGAGGTTCACCGAGCTGATGGGCGTCGAGACGTTCGTACGCGTCCAGGACACCACCGGCGCGGCCGTGCCCGAGAACGACCTCTTCGCCGGACTACGCTGATCCACCCGGCTTCCGCGAGCCGCGGGAGCGGGGATCCGCTCCCGCGGTCGGCCTCAGTGGAGCGCGCTGCCGGCGACCCACTCGCTCCACGGCATGTTCCAGTCGCTGAGGCCGTTGTCCGGCGCCAACGCGGTCTTGTCCTCGGAGTTCTTGACGATCACGACGTCACCGATCAGCGAGTGTGCGAAGAACCACGCGGCGGGCTGCGTGTCGTCGCCGCCGCCCTTGACGTCCTTCAGCCCCACGCAGCCGTGACTGGTGTTGACATTGCCGAAGACCGAGTCGGCGGCCCAGTAGTTGCCGTGGATGAAGGTGCCCGAGGCGGTCAGGCGCATCGCGTGCGGTACGTCCTTGATGTCGTACGCGGGCTTGCCGTCCTTCATGAGGCCGACGGTCGAACCGTTCATGTCGATGTGCCGGTACTTCTCGGCGATGACCATCTGACCGTTGTACGTCGGGTGCTCCGGGCTGCCGGACGAGATCGGGACGGTCCTGATCGCCTTGCCGTCCCGTACGACGGTCATCGTCTTCGTCCTGGCGTCGACCGTGCTGATCTGGCTCCGGCCGATCTTGAACGTGACCGTCTTCCGGACGCCCTGGACGTCGAGTCCGACGGTGACGGTGGAGCCGGGCTTCCAATAGTTCCTGGGGCGGAAGTCCAGACGTTCGTCGTTGAACCAGTGACCGACGGCCTGCTGGCCGCCGCTGGAGCTGACCCGGATGCTCGACTCCACGGCGGCCTTGTCGCCGATCGCCCTGTCGAAGGTGACCGTCACGGGCATGCCCACGCCGACGGTCGAGCCGTCCTGGGGGGAGAGGTGCCCGATGAAGCCGCCGGCCGGAGAGGCCGTGGTGAGGGCGGCGTTCCCGGTGGCGGCGCGGCCCTTGGCGTCCTCGGCCTCCGCAGCGATCTGGTACGCGGTGCCCTCTTCCAGGGGGCCGTTCGGCTTCCAGGACGTGCCGTCCGCGGACAGGGTGCCCGGAATCTCGTCACCGGTGGCGACGGCGGTCATGGTCACCTGGGTGAGCGTGCCGTTGCTGACGGTGACCTGGACCGGGTAGTTGATCCCGACGTCGTAGGCACCTTGCCGGGGGCTGATGTCTATTCGGGCGTCGGAAACGTCCTGGGCCGCCGTCTGATTCGTGGTCGCCTGCGGCGTCGGGGGATCGCCTGCGGTGTTGCCGCCGTCGGCCGCGTGACCGGTGCCGCCGACCGTGACGGCGAGCACCCCGCCGAGTACGCCGGCCGCAGCCGCCAGTCCGGTGCGTCGTTTACGTACCGTGATCAAACGCTTCTCCCATGCCGCTGGTCTTCTGAGTCCCTGGAGCAGGCCACTGAAGTGGGTGCGACCAGCCCTTAGATCTACTTATCCATATATCGGGCGAGAAATGGACAGATTATGGTGAAGCTCACGTTCCGTTCTGTCCCGAACCGGTTCCCGGACGAGGCGGAAGCCGGTGTTGCCACTGGCGCTGTCGGGGCTGTCACCGGTGCGGGCGGCCACTCGGCAGCGGTTGCGGTAGGAGTCGTGGTCGATGATCTCCCGGCTGCTGTCCGGACACCTGCTGATCACCGTCTTCGGCATCCAGTGCCCGGGTCTTCTTCGCCGCCGTGGCCTGGGCCCTCACGGGCTTCGGCCAGAAAGTCAACACCTCGATCAAGCGGCCGGTGGTCACCGCGGTGGTCCTGCCCGGGCTCCGCGGCCAGGCCTTCGCCGTCCGGCTGTCCGTCTTCGAGACCATGGCCCGGGCACTCTTCGCCCTCGCCGCCGGACAGCCCGCCCAGAGCTTCGGCCTCCAGGAGGTCTTCCTGTGGGGCATGGTCGTCTTCATGCTCGTCGACGCCGCGTTCCTCACCGCGCTGCGCACCACCTACCCGAAGGACGCCCGGCGCGTGCGCAACGTACTCGTAACGCGCCGCGCGCCCGTTCTTCCGCCGGTTGATCCCGCCCCCCTCCTGTCCTGTTCGCAGAAAGGCAGCATCCGTGACCACCACCTCGGGCCCCGACCTCACCGAACTCCTGCACCGCCTCTCCCTCGCCGAGAAGATCCGGCTGCTGACAGGACGCGACTTCTGGTCCACCTGGCCCATGGAGAAGATCGGTCTGCGCAGCATGGTTCTCTCCGACGGTCCGTCAGGCATCCGGGGATCGTCCTGGGACGAGCGCTCACCCTCGCTGAACCTGCCCAGCGCCACCGCTCTGTCGGCCTCCTGGGATCCCGCCCTCGCCTACCGCTACGGTGCGGCCATCGCCCGGGAGGCCCGCGCCAAGGGCGTGGACGTGGCCCTCGGCCCCACCATCAATCTGCACCGCTCGCCGCTGGGCGGCCGGCACTTCGAGGCGTTCAGCGAGGACCCCCTGCTCACCGGCGACCTGGCAGCCGCATACGTGAAGGGTCTGCAGGACAACGGGGTGGCCGCCACCCCGAAGCACTACGTCGCCAACGACTACGAGACCGACCGGTTCACCGCCTCGAGCGAGGTGTCCGAGCGCGCGCTGCGCGAGGTGTACCTGCTGCCGTTCGAGAAGGCCGTGACCGAGGCACGGGCCTGGGCCGTGATGAGCGCGTACAACGCCGTCAACGGCGTCACCGCCACCGAGAACGACCTCCTCGAGACACCACTGAACTCGGAGTGGGGTTTCGACGGAGTGGTCGTCAGTGACTGGACGGCGGTCCGCTCGACGAACGCCGCCAAAGCCGCCCAGGACCTCGAGATGCCCGGCCCCGAGGGAGCCTGGGGCGACGCCCTGCTGGCCGCCGTGAGGTCGGGGGCCGTCGACGAGGCGGACATCGACCGCAAGGTCCTGCGCATCCTCACCCTCGCGGCGCGCGTCGGAGCGCTGGAAGGCACCAAGGCCGTGGAACCGGCGGCGGCACCCGTGCCCGGCCCGGTGTTCGCACGCGAGGCAGCCGCGGACGGCATGGTGCTGGTGCGCAACACCGGGGTGCTGCCGCTCGACCCGAGCGCGGTGACGCGGATCGCCGTCATCGGGCACAACGCGGAGCATGCCCGCACCCAGGGAGGCGGCAGCGCCACCGTCGTGCCGGAGGCGGTCGTCAGCCCCCTCGACGGCGTCGTCGCCGCCTTCCCGGGCGCCGACGTCGAATACGCGCTCGGCGCCGTCGTCCAGCAGGGCCTCGCCGAACTGCCGCTGGACACCCTCACCAACCCGGCCACGGGCGAGCCCGGTGTCCGCGTACGCTTCCTGAGCGAAGGCCGGGAACTGTTCACCGAGGACCGCCGTGCCACCCGGCTCGTCTGGTTCGGCGGCGACGCCCCCGTCGGCCGCTCCGACACACTGGAGATCACCACCCGCTACGCCTCTCCCCGCACCGAGACGCTGCGCCTCGGCGTCACCGCCCCCGGGGTCTCCCGCGTGTGGAAGGACGCGGAACTCGTCCTGGACGCCGGTGCCGCGCCCGCCGGCGACCGGTTGGGTGCCTCGTTCCTGCGTCCGCCGACCACGTCCGTGCCGGTGGACATGGTGGCGGGGCAGGCGGTGGAGATCCGCGTCGAGCACGAGATCGCGCAGGACGGCCCGCTGGCCGGCGCCCTGTGGTTCATGCTGGGGGTGGAAGCGGACGACTCCGACCCCGAGGGCCTGATCGAGCAGGCAGCAGCCGCGGCGGCGCGCGCCGACGTGGCCATCGTCGTCGTCGGCACCAACAGCGAGGTCGAATCAGAGGGCTTCGACCGGAGTTCCCTCGCGTTGCCCGGCCGCCAGGACACACTCGTGCGCGCCGTCGCCCGGGCGAACCCCACCACTGTGGTGGCCGTCAACTCCGGCTCGCCGGTCGAACTGCCCTGGCGCGACGACGTCGCCGCGGTCCTGCTGACGTGGTTCGGCGGCCAGGAGTACGGCAACGCCCTCGCCGACGTGCTCACCGGCGCCCGCGAACCCGGCGGCCGGCTGCCCACCACCTGGCCGGCCCGGCAGAGCGACGTGCCCGTGCTCGACGTCACGCCGGTGAACGGCAAGGTGCACTACGACGAAGGCATCCACGTCGGCCACCGGGCCTGGCTGCGCTCCGGCACCACCCCCGCCTACCACTTCGGACACGGTCTCGGCTACACCACTTGGTCCGTGGGGGAGGCCACCGCCACCCCGGAACTCGCATCCGACGGGGTGGTGGAGATCCGCGCCGAGGTGACGAACACCGGCCCACGTGCCGGCAAGCACGTCGTCCAGGTCTACGCGTCGCGCGCGC
Organism: Streptomyces sp. NPDC001843; assembly: GCF_042891955.1. NCBI lineage: Bacteria > Bacillati > Actinomycetota > Actinomycetes > Kitasatosporales > Streptomycetaceae > Streptomyces > Streptomyces sp. NPDC001843. Next base: position 158,904 of record NZ_JBIATQ010000015.1, read on the forward strand.
ACACGGCGGTCGACCGTCCGGTGCGCTGGCTGGTCGGCCACACGGTGGTGCACGGCGCCCCAGGCACCACGCAGGCGGTCACCGTCAACGTCCCGGCCCGCGCCTTCGCGCACTGGGACACGGACAAGTGGGCCTACGAACCCGGGGATTTCGTCCTCCACCTGGGCTCCGACGTCGATGACCTGCCGGTCGCCCTGCCGGTGCGCATGCGCTGACCACCTGCTGTTCAGGCGAGTTCGGCGAGGTCTTTGCGGTGGGTACCATTCCGGCGTCGGCCATAGTGGAGGTGACCTCGGGGGGCCCGACGAGGACGGACAGGTTCGAGAGCTGGGTCTACCCGGAACGGGCTGATCGAATCCGTCGGCGAGGACCTGGCCGCTGGCCTCACCGGCCACGCCCCGTACCAGGAGCACCGTGAGAGGCCGGCACTGGAGGATGTCCATGACCGCTACTGACAGCCTTTCGATCTGGCTGCGCGTGCGCCACGAGGCCGACTGGCAAAGTGCACCGGCCCTACAGCGGGTCCCCCGGCCGCGATGGGTTTTGGATTTCGCCCTACCTGCCGGTTGGCAGCGTGAATTCCTCGCTGCGACAAGGGCACCGTTTCGCGTGAGCGACGCCTACGCGAAGGCCGGCCGCGAGCGCTACGGCCTGACCCCTCACGCGCAGGCCGATCTCGATTCCTGCCTGCGCGAGACGACCGACCCGGACATCACGCTGGCGGCTCGCGCGGCCGCGTATACCTCGACGTGGCGTTCTTTCACCCCTTCACCGATGGCGATGCCCGCGCCGCGCTGATGACCTTGGTGCACGTTCTGGCCCGGGAAGGCATCGTCCTTCCTGAGGTCGATCCTCTCCAGACCACCCGCTACGCGGATGACCTGGCCGGTGCCGCCGACCTTGCCGTTCTCATCGGGCTGCAACCGTCGTCGATGCTGCAGCATCCAGCCTGAGACCACCGACAAGCTTCCGCCGGGTCAACGAACCGTGGTTTCGTCGAAGCTCGTCCATCGCAAACTTGCGGGCCGCCACCGGATCGGGGCCGATATCGTCGCGGGCGTGATCTACGAGGGAACGATGGGCATGGATGAGGGCGCCCCGACAACAGCGCACCTCCACGACGTGCTGAACCGTGCTGGGCGCGTCGTAATCGCTGAAGCGCCTCCTGACGAGGCGGACTCCGCCGGCGTGGCGCGGATCGTGGTGACCGGCGCTGAGATTGCAGAGCTGGCCCGAGTGCTGGCCATCGTGGACGGCGGCACCGGTGACCGGTGCCGGTGCAAGGGCTGGCCGACGCTCATGGTGCACGACGTCAAGGGCGAGCTGATCGCCTGCTGGACGCTGCACCACCAATCCAGTCTTCGAGGAATCGGTGACTGCGATGCCGACCTGCGCGATGGTCCGGCACTCACCGAATGGCTGGCGGAGCGAGGCCTGACCGGATCTCGGGAGGTTCAGGCGGGGTTGGCGGTGCAAGAGGCCGAGGAAGACCGGCGTCGGCTGCGTTGGCTCCAGGCCGCGCCCGCCGGGCTGCGCGAATCGGCCATGGAGGTCTCCAACCCGCCGGGGCGTGACCTGGAAGCCTGGTCGGATCGGCTTCGCGACGCCAAGGCCCAGCTCGCCACGCTCGGCCAAGACGGCTGTCCCGAGGGGATCGAGCGGATCCGTGCCCTGCTGGCATGGGTCGGGGTTTCCGCCAGGGAGTCCACCGGCGGGCTGAAGTGGTACGACATGGTGGTCCAGCAGCTGCTACTCGCCGAAGACCCCGACCTCATCATCGCGGCGCTGGCCACTGGCACGCCGAGTCCGGGCCAGCTCGACGGCGCGGCCCAGCTCTTCAGTTCCTTGGAGTGGACCACCGCGCACGGCAAGGACCTGGCCGAGCCGCTGCGGTCGATGCTGATCGCGCACATCCAGGCAGACGGCACCGACCCCATGAAGTTCCGGATGCGCCACGGATACTACGGTGCCGAGCGATCTGCCTGACAGAAGGCTGCTGACCGTCGGACGGTTCTCCACCGACTCCTTCGTTGGCATCGCCCGCTGTTTCCGTGCTGCGGTCTCGCAGCCCAGTACCCGACCGTCGTCCAGGGCGACGGGTCCTGGGCTGACGACACCCCTACCGCCCGCTGTCGTCAAACGTCTCGAACGAAAGCCGGCGCATGGCCCGAGTCTAGGTACCCGATCGGTAACCAGGGGCCCGCCTAGCGTCGTGCGCATGATGAGGATTGTGATCTTCGGAGCGGGCGGCAGAACCGGCAGCATGGCTTGGCCGAGGCGAGCATCGCTTCTCACACGACAGATCGGTCCAGCGGTTCGGGTGTTCCTGCCCGACGGGCAGGAGTTCTCTGGGGCAAGCGGCGTGGCGCGAGGCGGAGTTCTACAACTCAGTGCAGCTCAGCGCCCCTCTGACCGACGCTACCGGACACAACAGATGTGGCGGCATCGCTGAATCGGGTGACGACGAGAAGGGGCCACCGGCCGCTGCGGACCGTGAGCGTGGACAAGCCGGGAGCCGGGCTGTAGACGGCGGCCGGCTCCGGTGTCGCCCCATGTCGGGCGACACCGGAAGGGTCAGCCGTACATCGCCACACGGTAAAGAGTCGCAAGCGCGTCGTCGATGGGATGGGGCTGCGGCTTACCGGAGGAGTCGAGACTGTTCCACCTCTGCAGGTTCACCGCGACGGCCATCTGTCGCTTGCCGTCGGCGCGGGTCATGGCCAGCGCCCCACCACCCCAGACTGTGCCTCCATGGCCCCAGAAGGTGCCCTGACCGGGATCCTCCATCGGGTGCAGGCCGAGGCCATAGTCGATCGTCTTTCCCTCTTGGGAGATGACCGGGACGGTGCGTTGCATCTGCGCCAGCGACGACTGGCTGACGATCTCTCCGGCCAGCAGCATGCCGTAGAAGCGGTTGAGGTCCGCGACGGTCGATATCAACGCGGCCGCCGGCCCCACCCATGACATGTCGTAGACGCTGTAGTCGCGCGGCGGGACGATCATGCCGAACCATGCCTCGTAGAGCTGCGAGTGCGGCCCGTCGACGTACGGTCCGGCGGGGAATTGGGTGTCCCGGAGCCCAGCGTGCTCGATGATGTTCCGGGCGATGTACTGCTCGGCCGTGGTGCCGGTCACCTGTTCCAGGAGTTGGCCGAGGAGCAGGTAGTTGGTGTTGGAGTACACCCCCGGTGCACCGCCCGGGGCACCGACGGCGGGTGCGGTGACCCCCATCTCGATCAGTTCAACGGGGTCGAACCGTGTGAACCGGTGGTCGTCCAGGCTCTGGGGCCCGGTGTCGGCGAGGGCGGGGAACGCCTTGAGGGACGGGTAGGCGTAAGGGAGGTACTCGGCGAGGCCGCTGGTGTGGTTGATAAGCATCCGGACCGTGATCGTGTCACCGCATTCTCCGGGAACCAGCTTCGGGAGGTACCGGCCGATCGGTGTGTCGAGACCGATCTGACCGCTCTCGACCTGCTGCAGAACGGCTGCGGCGGTGAACGTCTTGGTGATGCTGCCGACCCGGTGCCGCATGCCGGCGGTGACGGGGCGACCGGTGGCGACATCGGCGACCCCGGCGGCGCCGCGCCAGACCTGGTCGCCGTCACGCACTTCGGCGAACAGGCCCGGCATCCCGGCACGGTGGACGTTTTCAATGGCGGCATCCAGCGCCGCGGGATCGAGTGAGTTCCTCACGACATGCGTCCTTTCGCATTGCTCGGGGTGGGCTCCACATCGGTCACCCGAGCCGGGGGACCGGGCACGCGTGCACGTCGGCCCGCCTGCTGCCGGGTCGCTCGGCACGGTCATGCCCTCATTATGCACGCACTGCGTGCAACACCATGCGCATAGGTTAGACTGAGTCCGACGAGAGGGGTGAAATGGCAGGTCGAAAGCGTTGGTCGACCGAGGAAATCCTCAATGCGGCAGCGGAGTTGCTCCGCACGAGCGACACAGAGTCGTTCAGCGTGCGCAAGCTCGCCGCGGCTCTTGGGACCGATTCCTCCAGCCTCTACCGGCACTTCCGCAGCAAGACCGAACTGCTACGCGCGGTCGCCGACCGGATCCTCCTGGCTTCCATGGACGGCTACCGCGCCGAGGGCGACTGGAAGCAGCGCATCACCGCCCTGGCCCTGCGCGTGAGGGACGCGTTCGGCCAGCAGCCCCAGCTCGCTGCGATCTGGGGGCGGTACGCGTCAGGCGGCGCCGGTTCCCGGCTGGTCATGGAAGAGGTACTGCAAGCCCTGCGCGCGTCGGGACTGCCCGACGAGGAGATCCCGGCGCGCTACCACCGGCTCGCGGTCCTCATCGCCGCGCTGATCGCCTCCGAGGCCGGAGTCAGTACCATCACCCCGGAAGAGTACGAACAGGGCATGGAGCTGTTCCGCGTCGCGGTACTCGGCGCCGACCCCGAACGTTTCCCCGCCCTGGCCCACTTCGCCCGCGACGTCCGTCCTCTCGGGACGGATCGCCGCGCGGCATTCGAAGAGATCCTCGCCGCCCAACTGGCCCACATCGAAGCCGCAACCTCACCGAGCTAGGTGACCGGCTCGGGAGTTTCGGCAAGCGAGGTCGTCCGTACGCGCCTGGTGGTGTGCTGCGCGGGCCAGTCCCACCATGGCGAGGAGCCGGGTGATGTCCGCGGCGGCGTAGTGAGTGCGGATGAGCCGGGCGGGGTTGCCACCGACGATGCCGTAGTCGGGGACGTGTCCGGTGACCACGGCGCCGGGCGGCTGCACGGCTTTTACCTGCGGTTTCCCGCTGACCTCCCTGTGGCGGGACGGCGGGCGGTGCTGCGGCTTCGCGTCGGCGCCTCACGTGCGAAGACGTTTCCTGCGGGCGGCGGACTACCGTCGAGCCGGTCGCGGGCCCGACCCGGCGGTACAGCCGACGGACCGAACGAATGCGGTCGGTGCTGGCCGAGGCCGGTCTCGCCCTGGCCGGTCGCGCCGGTGCCCGGCCGGGGTCGGCCAGTCGCCCTCGCGCACTGGCCCGCACCGTGTGCCCTCGCGGTGCTGCGCCAGAGGTCCGCAACTGCGGACAGGCGGCACTGACCACCGCGGCGAGCACCGCACGAGGACCGGTGCGGAGTGGAACAAGCCGCGCCGCGTCCGCCGGCCTGTCGAAATCCCGGCGCCTCAGGGATCCGCTCTTGGCTCGCCGGCCGAGAAGGCGTCGGGACTCGGGTCGGCTCCATACCTCCGCAATTTGGCGCGTTACCGTGCAGGCACACACTTCCACCGCCCCCCATACTCAACCTGGATCCGCCGAGGCATATGCCGCACCTCTCGCCCTGATAGTCCGGACACGACGTGCCACGCGACACCCGCACCACTGCTGTGCAGACAACCGCGTGCGCCACCCGGGGCAGCGGTTCAGCACCTCCACCGCGCACGCCCGGGCCTGCCGCGGCCCAGGACCACCTAGGAGGGGACACCGTATGACCAGACTGCAACGGACCAGACGCCTGGCCTGCACCCTGGCCGCCACCGCCCTGGCCACAGCCGGCCTGTCCGGCACCGCCGCACACGCCACGCAAGCAGCACCGCAATCCGCCGCTCCGGAGATTGGCGTCCAGTTCAATCCCGACGGCGACGGCGGCCAGTGCACCGGGGCGACAGGGCAGCAGTGGGCCGCCTCACCGGACTGGACCCCCGCCATCCGCATCGACACCGACAACCGCCCCGGAGGGTGCCAGCTGGCCTTCGGCATCTACGACCCGGACCGCACCCTCGCCGGCGCATCCATCAGCTACACCTTCCTGCCCAGCAGTGACGACGCCTCGGGCCAGTGCGGCAACTATCAGGGCACCTACCCGGTCCCGATCAAGCGGTTCCGCACGTTCGGCCAGACCGTCAGGATCGACTCCGACAACCGCCCGGGCTTCTGCAACCTCACCTTCAACGTGTCAGGCCGTGATGACGTCGGCCTTGACGTGCAGTTCTACGCTGACGGCGACGCCGGCCAGTGCGGGTCGGCAGACCACCCGCCCCTGCCCAAGGACCAGTACCAAACGGCGTACGACGGCAACCCGGTGACGATCAGCATCGACACCGATGGCCGCGGCGGCGGCTGCCAGTTGATGCTCCGCGTGCAGCGTTTCTAGCGAAAATCACTTCGCTCATCGTCCACGCTCCACCACGCCTCGGCCTCGTCGCGCAACGTGCCCGCACGCGCTGGGTGACTGATGATCGTTCGGCTGCGGCCCTGCTGTGCCTTCTGCTGCGTAGGCGACCGCCCTTCACGGCCGCGCCCTTCGTGGGCGGTCCCGACCAGGCGCTGGTCGGGACCGCTTGCGTCTCGCTGTGGCCGGCCGAACGTGTCGGACGTGCCCTATGGCGGAGCCGGTCCTCGAAAGCGTGCTGGGTGCTACTGCTCAGCGCCTCGTCTCGTACCTGGTCAGGACCACGCCGCCGGGAAACGTCCGCGTCTCCACCAGGTTCAGGTTCATCCAGCTGTCCAGCGCGGTGAAGAACGGTGTGCCGCCGCCGACAAGGACCGGATGGGTGGCGATCGCGTACTCGTCGATCAGCCCGGCGCGCATGGCCGCCCCGGCGAGCGTTGCGCCGCCGATGTTCATCGGGGCGCCGTCCTCGGCCTTGAGTCGGGTAATCTCGGCGATCGCATCGCCGGTGACCAGGCGGGTGTTCCAGTCGACCTTGTCGATCGTCGAGGAGAACACCACCTTCGGCGTGTCCCGCCAGTTCCGCGCGAACTCGATCTCCGCCAGGGTGGCGCCCGGCTGCTGGTCGCCGGTCGGCCAGTAGGAGCTCATCGTCTCCCACAGCTTGCGCCCATACAGCGACAGGCCACTCTCCTGCTCGTGGTCGAGCCACCACTGGAACAGCTCGTGGCTCGGCGGTCCGCTCCAGCTGATGTCGTCGCCCGCTGCGGCGATGTAGCCGTCCATGGTCAGGTTCATGCCGTAGATCAGTTTCCGCATGGCCAAGCCTTCCGTCCGTGGGGGTCCGGCGTATAGACCCGCGCGGCGCGAGAAACTCATCGGAGCGCGATCTGGGGCTCGCCGGCAGTCCTCGTGCTCGGCGCTCAGCGTGGTGCACTCGGCCGACTCGGGCAAGCCGCCTGATCTCGCCCTCGCCCTCGCGAGGGGATGCCACGGATATGAGACTGCTCATGGATGACAAGGGCTGTGAGACAGCCAAGAACGCCCAGGTCACGCGAGATCGGCGTATCACGAGCGGCGAGACCCACATGGCCCCTGACGGCGCTGACCAAACCCAAGGCCAGAGCAATGCGTTGAGTGATCGACGCTGCATCGCTGCGGTGCATCAGATACCCGAGAGGGGGAATTGGGCATGGCGCGTACATGCCCTTCATTCCATGGAAGAAACTCCTCTTTTGCGTGCTTGTAGGGGCGAAGTAAGGGCATCCGATGGTCAGGAGGTTGATAACGATGGTTCCCCTGCTTCTGGTTCTTCTTCTGGCCCTGATCCTCTTCGGTGCGGGCTTCGCACTGAAGGCGCTGTGGTGGATCGCTGTGGTCGTGCTGATCGTGTGGCTGTTGGGCTTCGTGGTCCGGTCCGCGGACGGCGCAGGCGGCAAGGGCCGCTGGTACCGCTGGTAGACACAGTTCCTCAGCGTGAGGGAGCTTGCCTGTAGCGGAGATTGACGTGGGGCCCGGCCTGGCAGGCCGGGCCCCACGTCATGCAAGAGGGCGCATCCCGCTCAGGCGAGGGGATAGATCGGGCGTACCGGGCGCATCAGGGGGTACGTGGGGTGTGCACCGGCCCCGCAGAAGTAGCAGTGGAACCCTGCGCCTCCTGAATTCTGCGGGGCTGCTGCACAGCTCCCGCCCTCCGGGCCGAAGGTGCCCGCCCGGCGCCCGTCCGACTCACCGAATTCGCGGACTCCGAACGCCAGACCAGTCGGCCCATGTACGACATCGAGGCTCTTCTCGATGTCGCGCGCCATCTGCAGCGACAGCGCGCACGATCCTCCCATCCTGAGCGAGTCTCCGCAGGACGACCGACCTCATCCTGGAAGGCCACCGCTTCGAGCGCAAGGGCGGCCCGGCCGGCCTGCCCGACCGGCACTACCTGTGGCAGTCCGGGTCCCGTGCCCTGCTCGGCGGCGTCCTGCTCTTCCAGCGGGAACACGTCTGGGTCGCCGGCACCCCCACCCCCGTGGACCGCACCGCCTGGATCGGCCTGCTCGACGAGATGGCCGCCCTGCAGCCGGAGCTGGTCGTGCCCGGCCACCGCCTGCCCGGCACGCCCGCCGACGCGTCCGCCATCACCGATACCCGTGAGTATCTGGTGCTCATGACCATCCCGTTTCGGAGTAGAGGCGGCCGGCACGGATGCCCTCGAAGACCACCCGGGTGTAGGCGACGAGATTGTCGGGGAGTGCGCTCGGATTCCAGAATTTCCACTGGGTGCACTTGTCCGGCTCGCGCAACTCGGGCTCACCGGTCCAGGTCCGGGCACGGAAGAAGAGGCCCATACGGGGCTGGTCCCCGGCCCGGTCGATGTGGTGGACGACGTGGACGAGTTCGACGTCCTGCGGCCGGATCCGCAGACCCGCCTCCTCTTGTGCCTCCCTGATCAGGCACGTGATCGCGCTCTCCTGCTCGCAGTGGCCGGCCAGGACGTGCCAGGTGGAGGGTGCGAAGGCGGAGTCGGGGTGGCGCAGCCCGAGCAGCACCGTTGCGTCGGGCCGCTCCAGGTAGAGGTGGACTCCGATGACGTTGGGGACCGTGCCGTGCGGGGACGCCGGTCGGCGCTCATCGCTCGTTGCTGCCCCGCCCTGCGGCGTGGTGCGGGTGCCGACCGGGCGGCTGGCGGCGTGGCGCCGTACGAGGTCGCTGGTGGTGGGCGCGAGGCGTAGGCGGTGGAGGTCGTCGGGGGTGAACCAGGCCAGCATCACTCCTTCGGTCAGGTGGAGGTCTCGGGGATCGCCGTTCCAGCGGCCGGCGTAGATGGCGATGGGCACGGTCGCACCGGCGTCGTCGGTCGCTTCCTCGATCCCGAAAGGGGTCAGGTCGGCGATGTGGAGGCCGGCTTCTTCGGCCAGTTCGCGTCGCACGGTGTGTTCCAGGGTGGTGTCCTGGGGCTCTCGGCCGCCGCCCAGCAGTGACCACATGCCCGGCTCCCAGATCTGGCCGGGGAAGTAGTCGCGCAGGTGGAGCAGGTACTCGCCGCGGTCGTTGTGGACCAGGGCGGAGGCGTTGACGGTCTCCGGTTCCACGGCGGGCGTGAGCTTGAGCAGCTTGTCGCGCAGGGAGGGGGAGGTCACCCTGTGCACGGGCCGCCACTCGATGCCGCCGACTTCCTCTTCCTGCAGCACCAACGGCACCTCTACGGCGGTGCGCAGGCGGAAGAGGAAGCGGAGGTCGTAGTGTTGGTGGCCGGGTTCCCCCTTGCCCGGGTGGGCGTCGATGTCGTGGATGTCGATGTCGAACGGCACGGCCTCGTAGCCGGACCACGGCACCACGGCGTGGGGTGGGATCCCGGTCTCCTCGTGCAGCTCCCTCAGAGCCGCCCCGGCCAGGGACTCGTCTTCGGGCTCGGTGTGTCCGCCTGGCGTGAGGACCTTCCCGCTCGCCAGGTGTAGCACGTGCAGGACGCGGCCGAGGGGGTCGACGACGATGGCGCCACAGGTGACGTGTCCGGAGAAGGTGAAGCGGCCGGCGATGTCGGTGGGCCGGTCGAGGGCATCGAGGAGGCCGCCGAGTTGCGAGCGCTCATGAGGGTGGCGAGCGAGGTAACTCTCGACGGTGGTGCGGATGTGGTCGTGCGACAGCGGCATAGGTGTACCTCAGAGGGGCGTGGAACGGGGCGAGTCGAAAGAGGCGGTCGTTCGTGTCAGCTCAGTCGCATCCCCTCCGAGGGGACTTCCTCGATTGCGGTGGGCCGAGCGGCGGGCACGTCCCAGCGCTCCCGGGCTGTCTCAGCGGCGAGTCGGGCTTGCCGCGCTCCTGGCGGGCCCCATCCCAGAAGGGCGGCTGCCTGGGCGGGGGTGGTGAGCAGGCGTGCGAACGGGCGGCCGGTTGCGGGATCGACGGCCGCCGGCTCGATGTCGGTGACTCGGGCGGCCAGGCGGAGCCGGGCGCCCGGCCCCACTCCGCCGTAGACCTCGCCGGTCTCGTCCAGCACCCAGCCCAGTCGCACCGGGTCGGTCAGGGTGAGCTGTGCTTCCTCGGCTGCTTCGCGGTGGAGGGTGTCCTCGGGCGTCGTGTCGCTCCTCTCCACGGTGCCGCCGGGCAGCATCGGCAGGGCGCCCCGGGGACCGGGGTCGGCGACGAGGACGACCCGGCCGTCGGGAACGAAGCACCACGCCCACGCTTGCCGCACGGGGAGCCGCTCGGGCACAGGGGCGAGGTTGAGGGGGCTGTCCCACAGGGGCCGGTAGCGGACGTGGACGTCATGGCGGTCCAGCGGCGGGACGTCGAGGATGTGCCGGCCGTCGGCGAGGTGGGCGGTGGCCGTGTTCCCGAGCCGTGCCCGGTAGGCGGCGAGCATGATCTGCCCGTCCACGGACAGCAGCCGCCGCACCGCCTCCCGGGTTTCGAGGAAGGCGTACTCGGACAGCTCCTCGCGAGGCAGGCGGATCGCCTTCGCCTGGTCGGCGGTGAGGGATCCGCCGTCGAAGACGTACCGGATCTCTCCGGGGCAGGGCATGCCGGGCCTGATGTCGGGATGATCCGGCGATAGGGAGTGGACGGCGAGCACATCCGTCAGGGGCAGGCCCGGCAGGCCCAGTTCCTCGGTGATCTCGCGTCGGCAGGCGACTTGCGGGTGTTCACCGGCTTCGACGGCTCCTCCGGGCAGCAGCCACCGGTCGTCCTCGTGGTAGGTGGGGTGCACCAGCAGGACGCGACCCACCTGGTCGGTGACGATCGCGGCGGCGCTGAGCCACACCGCGTGCCGGGATGCGGCGTACTGCGCTGCCGGGAGGGCAGGGTGGGGCGTGTCGTGATTCGGAGGGGAAGCGGGAGAGGCCACGTGGCACTGCCTTTCAGGACGGTGGGCGGGCGGATGGGCGGCACGGAGGGGGAGTGGTGGTCAGGCGGCGCCGCTCATCCGTCGCTGCAACTCCCACAAGGACCGGAAGAGCCCCGGCTCCCGGGTGAGGTGGTCGTAGGTGCCCTCCTGCACGATGCGTCCCTCGTCCAGGACCACGATCCGGTCGGCGACGGCCACATTGGTGAGCCGGTGGGTGATCAGCAGGATGGCGCGGTCCTTGGCCAGTTCCCGCAGACCGGAGAAGATCCGGTGCTCAGCACGTGCGTCGAGGGCGGCCGTGGGTTCATCCATCACCAGCAGTGCCGCCTGCCGGTGGAAGGCGCGGGTGAGGACCAGGCGCTGCCACTGGCCGCCGGAGAGCTGCTGCCCGCCGAACCACTCGCTGGTCAGAAGGGTGTTCAGACCTGAGCGGAGTCCCGGCAGCATCTCCGCGGCGCCGGACGCCTCGCACGCGGCGAGCAGGGCCGCGTCGCTGGTGTCGCCCTGCCCGAAGGTGACGTTGTCGCGCATCGTCAGCGGCAGGTAGGTGAATTTCTGCGGGACCAGCGCGACGTGCTCCCATGCCCTCCACGGATCCAGGTCCGCCGTGGAGGCGTGGTCCCAGGCCACTTCGCCCTCGGTGGGCAGCAGCAGCCCGCACAGCAGGCGGGAGAGGGTCGTCTTGCCGGAGCCGTTCTCCCCGACCAGCGCCACGATCTCGCCGCGCCGCACGTGGAGGGAGACGCCGCTCAGGCTGTCCTTCGGGGCGCCGTCGTAGCGGTAGGTGACGTCGCGGACCTCGAAGCGCTCGGGGACCGCGGGCACGGTAGCGGTTCCGCGGGAGTCGGTCATGGCCTGGCCGTGGGCGTTGTCGAGGAAGTTCTGCCAGTCCTGCACGTACCAGCCGGTGCGCACCAGACGGGCCCCGCCGTTGATGATGCCGCGCACCGAGCCGGTGGCCGTCTGCAGGGCGAAGACGGCGCCGCCCCCGGCAGCCAGGCTCATCCGGCCCGAGGCCAGGAGCCACAGCAGGGCCGCCCAAACGGCGGCTGAGGCGATCCCTCCGGCGACCGCTCCGGCCAGGCCCATCCAGGCGCCGGTGTTCGCGGCCGTGCGTTCGGCCGCGTTCACCGAGGCGGCCAGTTTCCGGTAGCGGCCGATGAGGAAGGGGCCGGCCAGGCAGGCGCGCATCTCCTCGCTGGATTCCATGTAGGCCATGTGCCAGCGCAGTTTGCCCAGCATCCGGCGCCGCCCGGAGGTCTCCAGGGCGGCGAGGTAGAGCACACGGGCGGAACGGATGTATGCGGCGGCCTGAGGCAGGCACGCGAGGAAGAGAAGGGGAAGGAGCAGCGGGTGCAGGACGGTCAGGACGGCGGCGCCGGCCGCGAGCGTCGCGGTCGCCGCGAGGACGTCCTGGGCCTCGTCCACGAGGTCGGGGGTGACCTGGGCGCCGCGGTCGGCGATGTCGTAGGCGTCGTTGTAGCCCGGCTTGTTGCCCGCGGCCAGTTCCGCGCCGAGCGCGGCCTCGATCATCGTCAGCTCCGCGGCCCGGCCGAGTACCGGGCGCAGACGGCCGGTCAGCCAGACGACGGTGATGCCCAGCAGCGCGCGCAGTCCGGTGGCGGCTGCGATGACGGCCAGCTGCGGGGCGGCGTCCCACAGCCGCTCGGTGATGCCGCCCGAGGATACCAGCGCGGTGATCGTACCCGTGACGGCCAGGAGGCCGAGGGCTGCTAGGATGCCCGTTCCGATCTGGCAGACCAGCAGTCCGACGGTCGCGCCGCGGTCCACCCGCCAGGCCATCCGCAGTGAGCGCCGTACGAGCGAGGGCAGGCGCCGTGCCATGGTGCGGGTGGTCAGCAGGGAGCCGGCCTGGAGCCGCGACGGGTCGCGGTAGAGGTACTCCTCCTCTCGAACACCGGCCTCCTGCGGTTCGCCTTCCGGCGAGGTGCCCTTGGGTGGTTGTGGCGGCTGATCCTGCGTGAACGCCGAGGTCATCGTTCCCCCTGGGACGGTCGCTGTGGCGGAGTCGCGAGGTCTAACGACCGGGCTGCGATTTCGAACACACGTCATTCGGTCGTGCCGAGGACCCCCCTGTTTCCTGGGCCAGGGGACCCTGCGAGCGCGGGACCCCTGGTCTGGCTTGGGGCGGCTCCGGGCCGCACATGGCCGAAACGCCGACACTTCGAGAAACAAGCCGCGGGGACGTATCGTCGTGGTCGGCTCGGGCGAAGCTGGCCAGTGACATGACGGCGACCGGTCTGGTCAGCCAAACCGGTTTCACCGGTACACCGCTGGTGGCGCCCGCGCTGAGCGCCACCCACCATGACGACACCGCGTACGCCCTGCTCCTCCAGCAGGAGTGCCCCTCGTGGTGGTACGCACTCGAGCACGACGCCACCACCATCTGGGAACGCTGGGACAGCATGCTGCCGGACGGCACGGTCGACCCGGGTGAGACGACCTCCTTCAACCACTGCGCCCTCGGTGTGCTGCACCCCGTTTGCCTGGGCTTGCGCGGGGAGAGTGGGGTCAGGGCGAGACGGATGCGTCGTCACCGTTGGCGACGAACACCCGGACGTCCCAGGCACCGAGGTCCACCGGGGCGCCGGCAGGAACGAAGGCGTCGTCCAGGACGTCGGTCAGCTCGTGGGGGGCCGTGACCCTCGCCGGCTCCCAGCTCCAGTTGTGAATCACATGGACATGGCGGCCGTCCGTGGCCGTCCCGGTGGTGGCGGTGACGGACGGCGGGAGGTTGTGCCAACCGCTGCGTGCGGCGGGAGCCAGCCATCGGGCCAGGGCTTGGGCGAGGTGGCGTCCGGGGACCGTGCCGACGCAGGTGACCCGGCCCGCGCCGTGGCGGCGGGTGGTGACGGCAGGCCATCGGCCGAAGTGCGGATGGTCGTACGCGGCGAGCACCTCGGCGTCCGTGACGGTCAGCCCGTCGAGCCAGTTGGTCGCGGTCATGTCCTCGGCGAACTCGAGCGGGCTCCCCTCCGCCGCACGGACCGGCAGCTCACGCAGCAGGTTGCTGTACTCCTCGTACGTGGCTCCCGCGGCCTCCGCGAGACGTCCGGGAGCGGGCTCGTGCCGGGCCCGGGCCTCGTGGTCGGCATAGCCGGTCCGGGGGCCGAGCACCAGGTGGCCGCCTGCGTGGGCGTAGGCCACGAGCCAGTCCACGGTGGTGTCATGGGCGAGGTAAAGGGCAGTGACGATCAGGACCGGGTGGCGGCGCGCGGCCTCCTCGGGCGCCATGCCCTCGCGTTCGCCGCTCGGGTCGTGCAGCTGGCGGGCGTGGACGATGCGCACCTGGCGGTCTGCGTCGAAGGCGCCACGGTAGAAGGGGTCGAAGATGCGGTGGTAGGCGGCGGGGTCCGGTGCGCCGTCCGGCTTCGACAGCGGCGGGTACTTCTGCATCAGCCACTTGCTGGGCGTCGAGTACACCATGGTGATGTCGGCGTCCGGTTCGAGCCCGGCGACGAGTGAGCCTGCCTTGTCGAACTCGGCGCCCAGGCGGGCGATCTCGGCGTAGGCGCGGCCCGGTCGGCCGGAGTGCGGCAGCACGCCGCCCCAGTAGGTCTCGGCCCCGAAGCGCAGGGTCTGCCACTGCCAGTACTCGATCATCCGCGCGCCACGCGCCACGTGTGCCCAGGCGGCCTGCCGCCACTGTCCGTCGTAGCCGGGCCGGTTGTCCCAGGCGAAGCCGATGCTCTGGGCATTGGTCTCGGTGACCAGGAACGGCTCCTGGCGTGAGGAGAACATCCAGTCGGCGGTCTGGTACATCGCCCACACGCCGGTGGTCTTCCACATCTGCTCGTGGTCGCCGGGGGTCGGATCGGGCAGCAGCAGGCCGTCCTGCATGTCGTAGTAGGGGTTGCCGGAGGTGATGTCGAGGCGGTCGGAGAGTTCGTCGTCCTCCACGCCTTGGCGCGTGTAGGAGATGCAGGTGGTGACGAACTGTCCGGGGCGGGCGTACTCGCGGACGATGTCGGCCTGCCAGCCGATGAACTCGGTGACCTGCCGGGCCTGGAACTCCCGCCAGGAGACGTCGTACTGGGGCTGCTCGTTGCCGTCGGGCGTCCACAGGTCGGCCCAGGTGGAAAGGCGGTGCGACCAGTAGACCAGGCCCCACTCGCGGTTGAGGGTCTCGACGTCGCCGTACTTCTCCCGCAGGTGGTCGACGAAGCGCTCGAAGACACCGCGGTTGTGCAGCAGGTGCAGTCCGGGCTCGTTGTCCACCTGCCAGCCGATGATCGCCGGGTGGTCGGCGTACCGGGCCACGATCTTGCGGATCACCCGCTCGGCGTGGAACCGGAACGCCGGGTGAGTGATGTCCACTTCCTGGCGGGCACCCCAGCCCAGGCGCCGTCCGGTGGCGTTCTCGCCGGTGATCTCCGGGTACTGGCGGGCCAGCCACGGCGGCACGGCGTAGGTGGGGGTGCCGAGTACCACGGAGATGCCGCGTTCGTGGGCGCCGTCGAGGACCGGCTGGAGCCAGCCGAGGTCGAACCGTCCGTTCTCCGGCTCCCAGGTCGACCAGACCGACTCACCGACCCGGATGACGGTGAAGTGCGCGTCGACCATGAGGTCGAGGTCGGCCTTGAGCTGTTCGTCGGGCCGTATGCCGCCGTAGGCGGGCGTGTACTCGTGGTAGTACGCGGCACCGAACAGGACACGGGCGGGCAGGACCGCCATGGAGGAACCTCCAGTCGTGGGGGTGGGACGTGAACGTGTGTGTGTGCCCTACTGCTTGACGCTGCCGGCGGACAGACTGCTCTGCCAGACGACCTTGACCTTGATGGCCGGGTACTTGCTCTCGAAGAGGGGGACCTCCTTGTCGATGTTCGGGACCCAGGTCCAGAACGTCAGTTGGGTCGGGGTCTTCATGGCCTTGTCGATGCCGGCCTGGCCGACCGGCTTGGCGGCGGTGAGGAACAGCCGACGGCTCAGGGGAGAGGAGGCGAAGGATCTGGGCATGGTGAGCTCCCGTCTGTAGGCGCGGTGAGGGCATGCCTGCGACGGCATGCAGGACAGGGGAATGGTGGGGGGAAGAGAGACGACGACCAGAGATCGATGTCGGCGTAAGGGGGGGAGCACGTCCTCGTGGGCTGCTCCCTGCCGGCGGAACGGTGGAGGACCGAACGCCGGGGACGGCGACGGAGCGGGCAGTGCCGGCTCGGCGAGAAGGGCGGCGCGGGCCTCCGGCACGCTGAGCGGTGGGGCGCGGCCGGGAAGGGGTGCAGAGGGCCGGCGGTCGGCAAGGCCGCTGGTCGCGGGATCACTTGGGTGGGCTACGAGGTGGTTCGCTCGGGCCGGCTCGTGCTGATCAGGGGTGGTCGGATAAACCTCCGTCCGCCGGCGCCCCGGTGCGCGGGACGTTGCGGGGACGGGTGGCGGTGCGGCGTCCGCGGCTCAGGGGCGTCCGGGACGGCGCGGGCGCGGTAGAGGCGCGCAGGACGAGGTCGACGGGTGGGTCGTGCGCCGGAGGCAGATCCACGTCGGGCTTCTCGATGGCGTGCACGAGCAGTCTGAGACCTTCCTGGGCCACCGGGTCGAAGGGCTGACGCATCGTGGTCAGGGGAGGGGTCACGTAGGCGGCGACCGGAGTGTCGTCGAAACCGATGACACTGACATCGTCCGGCACCCGGCGCCCGGCTTCCACGAGCGCACGCATCAGCCCGATGGCCATGTCGTCGTTCGCGGCGAACACCGCGGTCACGTCAGCGTCGGCGGCCAGTTCACGGCCCGCCGCGTAACCGGACGCGGCCGACCAGTCGCCCTCGACGACGGGCGGCTGGTCACAGCCTCGGTCGGCCAGAGCCGCGCGCCATCCCGCGAGGCGATCCCTGGCGGCATACCACCGCTGCGGACCGGCGAGGTGATGGACGGTCGCGTGTCCGAGATCCAGGAGATGCTCGGTGGCCGCCCGGGCCAGCAGGTCGGCGCCGACCCCCGCGCACAGGGTGCGTGCGGCTCCGAAGGGCGCGGGTGCGCCGAGGACGAGGACCGGCACGTCCACACCGGCCCAGACCGTTCCCTCGTCCGCTTCCTCGTCGATCGGCTCGGAGATGACGATGCCGTCCACTCCCTGATTGAGGAGGAAGTCGATGGCTCCGGCGATGCCGCCGGGATCGCCTTCGAGGGTGTAGACCACCCGGAGGGCGTAGCCCGTGTCCCGGGCGGCCCGCTCGATGCCGATGAGCAGTGACGCGGGCCCGTACAGAGCGGTCCCGAGCGACACCACACCGATCGAGCGGGTTCGTCCGGAGGCCAGCGCCCGGGCCGCGTGGTTCAGCCGGTAGCCCAGTTCCTCAGCCGCTTCGAGGACGCGCCTGCGCACCTCGGCGGAGACGTACGCCTCGTTGTTGAAGACCCTCGACACCGTCTTCTGCGACACCCCGGCCAGTCGTGCCACATCCACGCTCCGAGGCGCGCCGGAACTCCCGGCCCGTCCTTGTGTTGGCGTCATCGTGTCTCCCGGTGGCCAATGTCCTCGACAGGGGGATTTCCGTCTGACGGCGCAGCCATGTCTACGCAGTCAGACGGTGTCCGTCAAGAGCCTGGAACGTATTCGTGATGCCGCGCCGGCCAGGCCGGGAACACCTCTTCCGGTGAGGCGAGAAATGCGGGCGGAGCTCTTGACACTCCTTGCCTGACTGCGTAGACATGACTGCGCAGTCGGGCACACGGACGTCCGTCAGACGCCGGGCGCCGGTCACGGACCCGGGCGAGGCTTCGACCGAGCAGCCCGATCGCTGGCTGGGTGTCGACGCCGAGCCGAACGCACCGGTCGGCCCCGCCGTGCTGGACACGATCGCGAGCCCCGCCGAACTGATCCACCTCGCGGCTCTGGGCCGGTTGCCAGGAGCGCTCGTCCGCTGGGACCGGCTGCTGTGCAGCGCCAAGGAGTCGCTCTACAAAGCCTGGTTCCCGATGGCGGGCTGCCTGCTCGACTTCCTCGACGCGGAGGTGGAGTTGCGCGCCTGCGGCACCTTCACGGCACGCGTGCTCACCGCACCGCCGCTGTCCCCCGCCGCTATGAGGGCCGCTGGCTGCTTGCGGACGGCTTCCTGCGCACGTCGGTGGCGAAGTGAACAAACAGCCCCAACACTCCGCTCAGGCCGCCAAGTTGATCCTTGCGGACCATTTCGCCCGTACGCTTTCCCTCTCGTAGGCGAGCGGGACCGACCACGACACGAAGGAGTGACGGGCATGCGGCGTATCGACGTGGCGGAACGACGGGCCCGGCTCGGCATACGGCACCGGCTGGCGGTCGCCGCCCGCGCGAAGGGCCCGGTCGAGGTGGCAGGCGACCTCGTCGCGCTGCACAGCACCGACCCGTCCTCCGTGTACCTCGCCACCTGGGCGCGGACGAACGGCGGTTCTGTGCGGGACGTGGAACGCGCCCTCTACGAGGACCGCTCCCTCATCCGCCTGCTCGGCATGCGCCGCACCGTCTTCGTGACCACCCTCGACGTGGCCCCGGTGATGCAGGCCGCCTGCTCGAAGGCGGTGGCCGCGCGCGAACGCCGCAAGCTCCTGGGGTTCCTGGCCGCGTCCAAGGTCGCGCACGACGACGCGGGGGTCCGCGCATGGCTCGCCGAGACGGAGGACATCGCCGTACGCGCGCTCGCCGCGCGCGGCGAGGCGACGGCCGCCGAACTCGCCGGCGACGACCCCCACCTCAGTACGACGGTGGTCCTCGCGGCGGGCAAGAACTACGAGGGCACGCAGAAGGTCGCGAGCAGACTGCTGCTCCTACTCGCCGCCGAGGGCCGCGTAGTGCGAGGCCGGCCGCGCGGCTCCTGGACCTCACACCAGTACCGCTGGGCACCGCTGGCCGACTGGTCACCCGGCGGCCTCGCCGAGTTGGACACCCACGAAGCGGAGGAAGAACTGGCCCGGCGCTGGCTGCGCGCCTACGGTCCGGCCACGGCGGACGACCTGCGGTGGTGGGCGGGGTGGACCAAGACACAGGTCAAGCGCGTGCTGACGGCACTCGAGCCGATCGAAGTCGATCTCGGGGGCGGCACGACGGGTCTGCTCCTGCCCGACGACCTGGAGGAGACCGAGCCGCCGGAGCCGTGGGCCGCACTCCTGCCGGCGCTCGACTCCACACCCATGGGCTGGCACGAACGCGACTGGTTCCTCGGCGACCATGGCCCGCGCCTCTTCGACCGGGCCGGGAACATCGGCCCCTCGCTGTGGTGGGACGGCCGCATCGTCGGCGGTTGGGCCCAGGACAGCAAGGGTGAGATCGTGTGCCGCTTCCTGGAGGACGTCGGCGCGGACGCCGAGGCGGCGGTGCGCGCGGAGGCGGAACGCCTCGCGATCCCCCTGGGCGACGTCAGACTGAGCGCCCGCACTCGGGGGCGTACGTGGCTGGAGGATGAGCTGGCGGGGTAGCGCCAGGGAGGCGAGAACGAGGTGGGGTCCCGGCCGGCGCGGCCCCACCCGCTTCGAGTCGCGGCCGGAGCGGAGCGCTGAGCCTCGGGCGGCCGCAGGCATACCGGCAAGTGCCAGTGCTGCTCAGGGCAGGGAGCGGACGTAACTCCGTTACGGGGACGGCGAGCTCCATGGCGTCGTCTCACTGCATCCGTACCTGTCGGGTTCACGCGATCACCCGACTGGCCGTCCTGCGACGACCGTCCCCGTAAGCGAATCAGCTCCGGGGACCAGCATCGCCTGGGGGGCGCCCTGCAGTCGAGCCGGCGTGGCGCCGGGCTCCGCCTCGGCGACACACCGGTTCACCGCCCATGATGACCCGTCAGAGAAGTCAGCATCGGGTCAGCATTCGTCCGGCCGAAGCTGCCTTGCGTTTTACCAGTTCAGCGCACCCTTCCCCGTGGCTTCAGCGAAACCGCCGGCAGTGCCGGCGCGGGCAGCGGGGCCCCGTCGTAGCCCTTCACCTCGCCGAAACGTGCCCCCTCCATCCAGTCCTCGCGCGCCTGCTCGATCTCCGCCTGGGTACGCCCGACGAAGTTCCACCACATATCGAGCTTCGTCGGCCTTTCCGCAGGTCAATGACCTTCGAGACCACTCCCGGTCAGCAAACCGTCAGCATCAGTGGCGAGGGAGTGCTTGGCCGTGGTCCGAGGTTCGTTGGTTCGTGGGATGGGGTCGTTCTTCAAGGAGTGCGAGCATCCACGGTCGCGGTGGTCGAAGTGCCCCCACCCCTACAAGATCAGGTACCGCTCGGCGACCGGGAAACAGGGGGAGGAGTCGGGGTTCGCCGACCGGGACACGGCCATCGCTCGATTGACGGAGATCTACAACGAGAAGAAGGCGGCGCCGCAGTCTCAGTCGAAGACGGAACGCATCCAGAAGTACGGGACGATGCGGTTCGAGGAGTACGTCGAAGAGTGGAAGGCGGGACAGCGCCACCTTGCCGCCGCCTCGATACTTCACCTCGACTCCCTCCTGGAGCACCACCTCTACCCAGCGCTCGGCAGCCGACGGATGAACTCCTTCGACCACAAGGTGGTCGACGGCTTCATCCGCACGATGGAACGCAATGGTGTCGGCCTGGCCACCCAGTCCAACGCCTTCGACAAGCTGCGCTCGATCCTCCTCGATGCGCAGAGGCTCGGCATCTTCCCCGACAACCCCGTGGCGGGCGTCAAGCCGCCGCAGTACGACCCCGCGCGAGCCGTCATCCCGTCCCTCGAACAGTTGCGTGGGATACGCGACGCAGGCGATGACGCGTTCATGTTGATCATCGACCTGATGAGCGGCTGTGGACTGCGGAACGGCGAGGCGGCGGCCGTGAACATCAACAACATCGTTGCTGACGACGTGTACCGGGTAACCGAGCAGGCCGTCATGTCCACCCGCCAGTACGGACCGCTGAAGCACCGGAAGGCGGGAGAGTACCGGGATGTTCCGCTTCCGGCCCAGGTACGGGAGACGATCGAGTGGTACGCCGAGACGTACGGAACGATCGACGGCTACTTGCTGCGGCAGCAGAGCGACCCCAGCAAGCCGTATCCGCATTGGGGGATGGAGAACCAATGGCGGCGGATCAGGGCGGCCGGCGAGGTGGACGTTCCGGCGGGGATGGTGCTCTACGGGAACCGCCACTTCTTCGCGTCGAACTGCCTGAGCAACGGCATCCCGATCACAGACGTCGCAGAGTGGATGGGGCACAAGAGTCTCGACGTGACGTTCAAGATCTACCGGCACCTCATGCCCGGCTCGATCAGCGCAGCCGCCAAGGTGCTCAACCTCAACCTCGCTGCTTGAGCGAAGGTCCGCCGCACCCGTCCGGGGCCGCATCTTTCAGATGCGGCCCCCTCCCATGGGCAACGTCTGTCCGATTTCGGCGCGCCGATCAGTGCCACGGCAAGCGTTGAGGGCGGGCAGGCATGGTCACCACGGGCGCTCAATCCCACATCCACACGTCGATACCTCGGTAGCCGCATGCCACCGCCATGAAGCTTCTCCAGGGGGTTATGGCCCCACAGAAGTCCTCCCGACAACTCCTGCCGAGTGCGGGTCCAGCTCGGCGGATCCGCGCCTCCGTAACGCTCCACGGGGCGCCGCGGTCCTCGCCTGGGGCTACGCGGCGAGGTCCAAGTTGAGGACCTTCGCGGCAGTGGTGATCGAACCGGGCATGAGGTGACGGTAGATCTTGAAAGTGATGTCGATGTTCTTGTGTCCCATCCATTCGGCGACGTCAGTGATCGGAACGCCGTGGGTCAGGCAGTTTGAAGCGAAGAAGTGCCGGAAGCTGTAGATCACCATTCCCTGCGGGATGTCAACTCCCCTGTTTGCTTTAATGTGTCGCCATTGGTTGCTGAGACAGTAGTGAGGGAAGGGCCGGGACGGATCGCTCGGGTGGCGCAGCAGATAGCCGTCGACAGTTCCGTACTTTTCGGCGTACCGCGGAATGGTCTCCCTAACGTGGGTCGGCAGGGGCACGTCACGGTACTCATTCTGCTTGCGATGCTTGAGCTGTGCGTACTTTCCAGTCGTCTGGTTGACCTGTTCAGAGACCCGGTAGACATCGTCGGCCACGATGTTGCGGAGATTGACTGCGGCTGCCTCTCCATTACGCAGGCCACAGCCGCTCATCATGTCCGCGATCAGTTGGAAACGGTCGTCGCCGGCAACGCGTATTCGGCGCAACTGCTCCGGTGAGGGGATGACCGCACGCTTGGGATCGTACTGCGGCGCCTTTACGCCCCTGAGGGGCATGCCATCGAACACGCCCAATCGGTGGGCGTCGAGCAGAACTGCTTTGAGCTTGTCGAAGGCGTTGGACTGGGTGGCCAGCCCGATGCCACTGCGTTCCATGGCCTGGATGAAGCCCTCGACGACTTTGTGGTCGAATGTGTTCATCCGTCGGCTGCCGAGCGCCGGGTAGATGTGGTGCTGTAGCAGGGAGTCCAGATGACGTACTGAGGCTGGTCCGAGGTCTCGCTGGCTGTCCTTCCACTCGTTGGTGTAGTCCTCGAGGCGCATTGCACCGTAGGCGGCGATCCGATCCGCCTTGGCGCGGCTTCGCGAGCCCGAAGCTGTTTTTTCGTTGTAAATCTCCGTCAAACGCCCGATGGCTTTGTTCTGAGTTGCGAACCCCGACTCCTGTACCTGTTTTCCGGCCACAGACCGGTACCGGATCTTATAGAGGTGGGGGCACTTCGACCACTGTGATCGCGGATGCTCACAGTCCTTGAAGAGTGAACCCATCCCACGAACCAACGAACGAGACACAGAAAAAGACTTTCAATCATGGGGGTAACAAGGTCTTGGGTCGCAATGTGCCGACTCGTCGATGGAATCCGCACATGCCGTTTCGCTATGTGACGCGCTGCTGCCTGACCCATGCTTCGACTTCTGAAACCTTGAATCGGATTTTAGCGTTGCGGCCTGCTCCAAACCGATAAGCAGCGAGCCCTGAGTGCGTTGCATTCCTGTAGATCCAAGAAACGGATACGTGCAGATATTCAGCTATTTCTCGCACACTCATGAACTGCGCTGTCATAACCCCTCAAAGTGGCGGTGACACACTTTTGCGGCCGCACTGCGCTCTCGTAAGCGGCTGCGCGTTGAGGTTCAATCATCCGGCCGATCGCCGGTTTGGCTAATACTGCAGCCGCAGTTGCCGTGACCGGCGGTCCGGACTCTCGTTCGACTGTGCATGGGTGGGGACGTCACGATTGACGAGGTGCACCGCTGGGCGGCTGGTCTGGACGCGCTGCACGCTCGGATCGGTGGGTATTTCCGC
>NZ_JBIATQ010000016.1:0-175481 GCF_042891955.1 Streptomyces sp. NPDC001843
TCGCCCGCACCCGGGCCAGCCACTTCGCAGCACTCCGCCCCGCCGATCCAGTGATCGACGGGGCGGAGTCGTCCCCGGATTAACCAACAGCATCCTCCGGGAGTGCGGGGCCGTGGTGTGCCCTCACAGAGCCGTGACGCGTACGCCGGGCAGGGTCACCTCTGTGATGCGGCCCTCGGGAGTGTCGCAGTCGGCCAGGTCCAGCCTTCGCAACGAGGCCGACAGGCGTATGGTGCCGAGGTCATCGAGCAGAAGACAGCGGTACAGGGTCAGATCGGTCAGCGCGGGGCAGGGCGGCGCGAGCCGCCGGGACAAGCCGTCGACGTCGAAGTGGTAGAGCGTCGCACGTAGTACTCGACGCACTCCGCGAACAGCACCTCGTACAGCCGGGTTTCCGCCTCGCCGAGGCCCATCGGCGGCCGCACCGAGCCCGTCACCCGCCGCACGATCTCCGCCGGCTTCGCGTCCGCCGCCAGCATCGCCCCGTCGGACAGGTCCGCCGCCGCGAACGTGTCGCACACCCCGTCGATCACGGCCTGCCTGCTGCTCTCCTCCAGTCCGGGGAACTCCCTGTCCAGGAAGGGGGCCAGCCGGTCGTAGACCGCGTCCGCGATCTCCTCGAACTGCCGTCGTACGCCCCGCTGGTACCGGAGTCCCGAGACCCGCAACCGGATCAGCTCGGCCATGTCCATCCGGCTTTCCTGCTCCCGCCGCTTCCCCCCGAGCCACGTCTGGACCGCGGCCTTCGCCACGGTCGTCCCCAGCCTTAACGCAGCCGTTTCAGCGCTCATCGTCCGCCCCCTCCACGCACGCCGATCAGGGCATTGTGACCCGCCGCACCGACCCGCGTCCCGCCCTCGCAGCCACGTTCGGCGGCAAACTGCTCACGAGTGTCCCCGTACACGACGAAGGCTCCCGTCCCTCACGAAGAGAGACAGGAGCCCAGGACCGGTTGCCGGCGCCGAGCGGCTAGCGGAGCCGTGCCATCAGCGCGTGCTCCACGAGGGTGATGAGCGCCGACTTGGCGTCCGCGCGGTGGCGGGCGTCGGTGGTGATGATCGGGGTGTCGGGGCCGATCTGCAGCGCCTCCCGGACCTCGTCCGGCGAGTAGGGCTGGTTGCCGTCGAAGCCGTTGAGGGCGATGACGAACGGCAGGCCCGAGTTCTCGAAGTAGTCGACCGCGGGGAAGCAGTCGGCGAGACGGCGCGTGTCCACCAGGACGATGGCGCCGATCGCACCGCGGACCAGGTCGTCCCACATGAACCAGAACCGGTCCTGGCCGGGGGTGCCGAACAGGTACAGGATCAGGTCCTGGTCCAGGGTGATACGGCCGAAGTCCATGGCGACCGTGGTGGTCGTCTTGTCCCCGGTGTGGGTGAGGTCGTCGATGCCGGCCGAAGCGGACGTCATGACGGCCTCTGTGCGCAGCGGATTGATCTCCGAGACGGCGCCGACGAACGTGGTCTTGCCCACGCCGAAGCCGCCCGCCACCACGATCTTCGCGGAGGTGGTGGAGCGGGAAGGCCCTCCGCTAGAGCTTGCGAAGTCCACTGAGCACCCTTTCGAGCAGTGTCACGTCTGGCTGGCCACCGGCGTTCTCGTCGCCGCCGGGCTGATGGATGGCGACCAGGCCCGCCTCCGCCAAGTCGGCGACGAGGATCCTGGCCACGCCGAGAGGGATTGTCAGGAGGGCCGAGATCTCGGCTACCGACTTGATTTCTCGGCAGAGGTTGCAGATCCGCTGATGCTCGGGCAGCTGGCCCTGCATCTGGTGCGGCTGCGCGGTGGTGTGCACCAGTGCCTCGATGGCGAGCTGGTACCGCGGGCGGGTCCGGCCACCGGTCATGGCGTACGGACGCACCAAGGGGTTGTTCGACGCCCCGGCGGGCGACGGCTCAGGGCGACGCTGCGGCTGCACCGGCTGGATACGCGGCGCGGGCGGCTGGTCGTACGGCGAGGGGCCGGGGCCCTGCGGCGCGTACGGCTGCCGGTGGCTCGGGGCGGAGGGGAAGTTGTACCGGTTCGCCGAACCGTCGCCCTGGCCCTGGGCAGGGCCGTACGACCAGTTGCCCGAAGACGAACCGCCTGGGGGTGTTGCCACTTTCTCCTCCTCCGACTGCGCCGGGCGCCCATCCCTGTGGAGCCGCGTCCCGAAACCTTACGGCGCCGGGACACGAAAACGCACCGTCTGATAACTAGTTGAGAAGGCTTCCCTGGAGTTCCGCACGCAGATCCGGGGTAAGAACGGTGCCCGCGCGGTCCACCAGAAGTGCCATTTCGTACCCGACGAGGCCGATGTCCGCCTCCGGGTGCGCCAGGACCGCCAGCGAGGAACCGTCGGAGATGGACATGATGAACAGGAATCCCCGCTCCATCTCCACAACCGTCTGATTGACGCTGCCGCCCTCGAAGATACGGGAGGCGCCTGCCGTCAGAGACGTCAGACCGGAGGCGACGGCCGCGAGCTGGTCGGCGCGGTCGCGGGGGAAGCCTTCGGACATCGCCAGAAGGAGTCCGTCGGCGGAGACCACCACCGTGTGGGACACCCCCGGGGTGTTGTCCACGAAGTTGGTGATCAACCAGTTCAGGTTCTGTGCCGCCTGGCTCATCGGGCTCACACTAACGCTCCTGGTTGTAGGTGCTGTCAGGACCACCGTGCTGATTCCACGTGGCCTGGCCGTTCGTTTCACTGCCTGCGCTGCGCCCTCGCTGGACGCCTCGACGCAGGTTGCTCAGCCTGCCCCGGACGTCCTCCGGAGCGCGGGAGACCTGTGGGCCTCCCTGGGGGGTGCTCTCGGCGGCGCCCTGGACCAGGTTGGCCTTGGGGACCCGCCGCGGCAGACCGGAGGAGGTGACCCCGCCCGCCTTGGGCTTCCGGAGCTGTGCGGCCTGCTGCCAGCGCTCGTCGTTGGCCGAGCGCCAGTCACCCTTGCCGTTGCCGTTGCCGCTGCCGTTGCTCTCCGCCGCGGGAGCCGGCGTTTCCCGGCTCACGTGCCGCGTACCGTTCGCGCCGTTCGAGCCGCTCGCGGTGGATCCGCGGCGGGGCAGCCCGGCATCGGTCAGTGCGTGGCCGACGGGCGAGGCCGGCTCCGGACGGTCGAAGCCTACGCGGTCCCGCTCGTCCACGTCACCGGCCTGCGCGGATTCCGCTTCCGGAGCGTACTGGGCGGGGTAGCCGTTCTGGAAACCGTCCTGCTGCGGCCAGTCGTCCCGGTAGGCCTGCTCGTCGTAGGCAGGGTACGACTCGGACGCGGCGGAGTGGACGGGCGCGGGCTCCTCCTGGGCCGGCTCCGCGTACGTGGGCTCCGGATAGCCACCGCCCGACGGGAACGCCTCGCCCTGCGGCAGGCCGCCGTTCGGCGCGTAGTACTGCTCCCCGTAGGCAGGCTGCTGCGGCTCCTCGTACGCCGTCCGCTGCTGCTCCTGGTACGCCTGCGGGTCGTAGGCCGCCGGCTGCTCCTGGTAGCCGGTACGGCTGCCGTCGTAACCCTGGGAGTCGAACTCGTCGGTGTACGCGGGCGTCTCGGGGGCGGCCTGGCCGGCCTCGATCTCCTGCGGGGCGTGCGTCCGGCCCTCCAGGGCCGCACGGCGCTCCTCACGCATCAGCGAGCGGCCGACGGGGTCCAGTTCCCGGATGTCGTCGGGGACCTCGGTGTAACGGCTGTCGTCGAAGCCGAGTTCGGCCGCCGTGCGCATCGGCTGGCCCTGGTTGAAGTTCTCTCCCTGGAACTCCCGCTCCGGGATGATCTGGGAGACCGTGAACTCCTCGCGGTCCAGCGCCTGGTCGCCGCCACCGCCGTGGGTGATCGCGTCCGGGAGCATGACCAGCGAGGTCGTGCCGGCCTGCTCGCCCGAGGGACGGAGCTGGACCCGGATGCCGTGCCGGTCGGACAGCCGGCCGACCACGAACAGGCCCATGCGCTGGGAGATCGCGGCGTCCACGGTCGGCGGGTTGGCCAGCTTGTGGTTGATGTCCGCGAAGTCCTCGGCCGTCAGGCCGATGCCCTTGTCGTGGATCTCGATCATGATGCGGCCGTCGGGGAGACGGGTCGCGGTCACACGCACCTTGGTCTGCGGCGAGGAGAACGTGGTGGCGTTCTCCAGGAGCTCGGCGAGCAGGTGCACGAGGTCGGTCACGGCGCGGCCGTGGATCTCGGCCTCCGGGACGCCGGACAGCTCGATGCGCTCGTACTGCTCCACCTCGGAGGAGGCGGCGCGCAGCACGTCGACGAGCGGGACCGGCTGGTCCCAGCGGCGACCCGGCTCCTCGCCCGCGAGGACGAGGAGGTTCTCGCCGTTGCGGCGCATACGGGTGGCCAGGTGGTCCAGCTTGAAGAGGTTCTCCAGCTGGTCCGGGTCGGCCTCGTTGTTCTCCAGGTCGGTGATCAGGGTCAGCTGGCCCTCGATCAGCGACTGGTTACGGCGCGAGAGGTTGGTGAAGATCGCGTTGATGTTGCCCCGCAGCAGGGCCTGCTCGGCGGCGAGCCGGACGGCCTCGCGGTGGACCTGGTCGAAGGCCCGGGCGACCTCGCCGATCTCGTCCTGCGTGTTGATCGGGATGGGCGCGACCCGGGTGTCGACCCGGCCGGGGTCGGTGCGGGAGAGCTGGTCGACCAGCATCGGCAGACGCTGCTCGGCGATGCCGAAGGCGGCGTTGCGCAGCTGGCGCATCGAGCGGCTCATCTGGCGGGCCACCATGCCGGCCAGGATGAACGCGGCGAGCAGGGCGACCACGACCGCGGCACCGGTGATGAAGGCGGCGGTCTTGGCGTCGTCGGCGATGCTCGACGCCTCGTTCACCGCCTTGTCGGTCAGGTCCGACTCGATCTGCCGGTAGGCGTTGTACTTGAGCGTGTTGACCGCCCACCAGTTGTCGGCGGTGATGCCCTTCTGGGCGAGCCCGGCGCGCGTGGTGGGGCTGGTGTCCTGCAGGTTCGCCAGGGACGCGACCATCGTGTTCACCTTGGGCGGCGGCACGTAGTTCGGGTGCGCGGCCTTGGCCTGCTGCGCCATCGCCGCGCCGTCGGCCTTGATCTTGGCCTCGGCGTCCTTGAGTTTCTGGGCGTCGGCCTCGGTGCCACCGCCCGTGTACTCCTCGACGGCGATCCGCTCGAGGTAGGCGTACGAGGAGAGCGAGATGCGCTGGGTGGCGAGGTTCCCGGCGTCCGGGCCGGGGTTGAGCAGCAGGTGCATGCCGATCGAGCGCTCGAGCGACAGCGCCGCCTTGGTCAGCGAGATGGCGTAGACGGTTCGGCCGTAGGAGGTGATGTTGCCGGTGCCCAGACCGAGCTCGTTGGCGAACTCCATCAGGGGGTGGCTGACGGCGATGTAACCCTCTTCGGTCTGTACGCCGGTCGCCCTGGAGGAGTACGCGATCGCGCGCAGTTTCTGGAGCCTGGGCTCCACCGCGCGGAACAGCGTCAGCCGGCGCTTCAGGCCCGCGTCGTCGGGCATGTTCTGGGCGGCGGCGTCGAAGGTGTCGGCGGCCTCGTCCGTCTTCTTGCGGATCGCGGTGACGGTGCCGTAGTTCTGGCCCTTGCCCTTGAGCAGCGGGGCGGCGGTGATGTCGCGCTCGTTCTCGAGGGCGTCGGCGTAGGCGAGGGAGGCGCGGACCAGACGCGCGGTGTTCTCCGCGTCGCGAGCCTCCTGCCAGGTGTCGATCGAGCCCTTGACCTGGAAGCCGCCCATCACGAGGCCGACGACCACGGGTATGAGCAGGATCGCGTTCAGCCGCGTCGGCACCCGCCAGTTGCGCGGGGAGAAACGGCCGCCGCTCTTGGCGGGGGCGTCCACGGGTTCCGAACCGGGCACAGGGGCGGGCGCCGCAGCGCGCGGCGGCGGGGTGAAGTTGCCCCGCGCCGACGGCTCGGGACCGTTCTTGCTTCGCCTCACTCGACCAACAACCTCTCGGCGGCGGGCACCTACGTCGTGCCGCAGTCTCTCAGAGCCCTGTGTGCCATCGACCACTAGGGAGTACGTCTTTGACTATTGGGCAGTTCAGGCATTCCAGCACGGGGTCCTCCGCACTTCCAAACAGCGGAAACCACCAGAGCGCGCACTTGTAAGCCCCAGATAAAACGGTCATAAAGAACGAGCCCCGCCAAATTGCGGGGCGTTTGTGCGCGCAGCGGCACCACTCGAACGCGACGCGTGGCGATACCACCCGATTCCTCTGCCGAAACGTTATGAACACCGGAGCCGACCGTGTCAAAGGCCACAGCCGGCTCCGGTGTGTTTACGACAACTGCCGTATCGCACTCCCGATTTGATCTACCTCAGGCGTGCCATCAGGGCATGTTCCACCAGCGTGATCAGCGCACTCTTGGCATCGGCGCGGTGCCGGGCGTCGGTGGTGATGATCGGGGTGTCCGGCCCGATCTGCAGCGCCTCGCGCACCTCGTCGGGGGTGTAGGGCTGCTGCCCGTCGAAGCCGTTGAGGGCGATGACGAACGGCAGGCCCGAGTTCTCGAAGTAGTCGACCGCGGGGAAGCAGTCGGCCAGCCGCCGGGTGTCCACCAGCACCACCGCGCCGATGGCACCGCGGACCAGGTCGTCCCACATGAACCAGAACCGGTCCTGGCCCGGGGTGCCGAAGAGGTACAGGATCAGGTCCTGGTCGAGCGTGATGCGGCCGAAGTCCATGGCGACCGTGGTGGTCGTCTTGTCCCCGGTGTGGGTGAGGTCGTCGATGCCCGCGCTGGCGGACGTCATGACGGCCTCTGTGCGCAGCGGGTTGATCTCCGAGACGGCGCCCACGAACGTGGTCTTGCCCACGCCGAAGCCACCCGCCACCACGATCTTCGCGGAGGTGGTCGCCCGGCCCCCGTCAGAGCTTGCGAAGTCCACTGAGCACCCTTTCGAGCAGCGTCACATCCGGTGCGCCGCCGTTGTTCTCGTCACCGCCCGGCTGGTGGATGGCCACCAGACCGGCCTCGGCGAGGTCCGCGACGAGGATCCGGGCCACGCCCAGCGGCATGGCGAGCAGTGCCGACACCTCCGCGACCGACTTCACCTCACGGCAGAGATGGCAGATCCGCTGGTGCTCCGGGAGGAGCCCCATGAGCGCTGCCGGGTCGGCCGTGGTGCTGATCAGCGCCTCGATGGCGAGCTGATAGCGCGGCCGGGTCCGGCCACCGGTCATCGCGTACGGACGTACCAGCGGCTGGTCGCCCTCGTCCCCGTACGGCTCGGCGTACGGATCATGAGAGGCGGTGGGCGGGGTCATGAATCCTCCGGGCGGGACAGCAAGTCGGTCGGGCTAGCCGTCTGACGGGCCGGTGGGGGGATTGTGGCGGCCGGACGGTGATTTGGTGAGGTGGGTGGTACCGGAGCCGATCAGTGAAGCAGACTGCCTTGGAGCTCGGCGCGCAGGTCTGGCGTGAGCACCGCGCCCGCGCGGTCGACCAGCAGGGCCATCTCGTAGCCGACGAGGCCGATGTCGCACTCGGGGTGGGCCAGGACCGCCAGGGACGACCCGTCCGAGACGGACATCAGGAAGAGGAAGCCGCGCTCCATCTCCACGACCGTCTGCGCCACGTTCCCGCCCTCGAAGATCCGGGAGGCCCCGGCCGTCAACGAGGTGAGCCCGGACGCCACGGCCGCCAGCTGGTCGGCGCGGTCACGCGGAAAACCTTCGGACATCGCCAGAAGGAGACCGTCGGCGGACACGACGACGGTGTGGGACACCCCGGGGGTGTTGTCCACGAAGTTGGTGATCAACCAGTTGAGGTTCTGTGCCGCCTGGCTCATCGGACTCAACTAACGCTCCTGCTGGTGAGTAGGGCTCGGGAAGTTGCCGGTCTGACCGTTGCCGGCCTGACGACCCTGCGCGATACCCCGACGGAGATTGGTCAGCCGGCCGCGTACGTCGTCAGGCGCACGCGAGACCTGCGGACCGGTTTGGTGCTGTTGCTGCTGAGCTGTACCCGGGACGAGGTTCGCCCGGGGTACCCGGCGCGGCAGCCCGGAGGTGGTGACGCCGCCCGCGGCCGGTTGCCGGACGCGCTCCGCCTGCCGGACGAGATCGTCGTTCGGCGAGGGGCGCCAGGAGTTGCTGTTGCCACGCTGCGGAGCGGCCGAGGCGGCGGAAGCGGGAGCCTGCGGCTGCTGGGGGGCGGGAGCCGGAGCCGGAGCCGAGCCGTTGCGCTGCTGCGGTTCGGGCTGTCCGCCCTGACCGCCGCCCTGGCCGCGGAACCAGTTGGTCTCCAGGGTGTCGTACAGCGGTGTACGACCGTCCCCGGGACCGGTGGCCGGCGGCAGTTCCCAGCCCTCGCTCGGCCGCTGCGCGGCGCCCCGGTTGGCCGGCTCCTGCCGGGCCGGGCGCTGCTGCGGGGCCGGGCGCTGCTGCGGGGCCGGCGGACGCGGCGCGCCGAAGTCGGCGCCCCGGTCGTCCTGCTGCGGCCGCTGGAACTGACCGGTGCCGGAGCCGCCCTGGCGGCCGGGCAGGGAGTGCTGCCCGGTGGACCCGGCGTCGAAGTCCTGGGTGGCGAACTGGCCGGTGGAGTTGCTGTCGTAGCCCGGCGCGGCGAACTGACCGGTGGAACCGGCGTCGTACGCCTGCGGGGCGGCGAACTGGCCGGTGCCGGCGCCGTCCGGCTGCCCGCCCGGGGCACCGAAGACGTCGGAGCGGACGAACGAGCCCGTCTGCTGGCCATCCGCACCGGGACGGTCGGACTGGCCACCGTTCTGCTGGTCGTCGGTGGCCGGGCGGTTGAACTGGCCCCTGTGCTGGGAGCCGTTCACACCGTTCGGGCTCACGCCGTTCACGTCCGGGCGCGGGAACTCGCCCGTGGCGGCCGGACCCTGGCGGTCGTCGCGCGGGACGACGGGCATCTCCGCGGTCGCACCGGGACCCTGCCGGTCGTCGATGCGCGGCATGCGCGAGGTCTGCGCCGGGTCCTGCTCGTCGTGGCCGCGCGGGGCGTCGCCCCAGTCGGGCGTGCGCTGCGGGTTGCCGCCGGGCAGTTCCGCCCGCGGTCCGCCGCGCGGCGGCAGCTGGGGCTGGCGGCCCTGGTCGGCGGCGGCGTTGTTGCCGCGCTGCGGGGGCACGGGGCCGCGGTTGCCGAAGGGGTCCTGCTGCGGCCCGCCCGTACCGGCGGCCTGCAGACCCTGGGGGACACCGGGAGCCTGACCCCCGAAGCCGCCCGCGCCCGCACCCGCCGGCGCCGGCCGGCCCTGCTGCGGTCCGCGCGGTCCGCCGGGCGTACCGGGCCCACCGGGCGCCCCGGGACGGCCGCCCTGGCCCGCGCCGGGCAGCGCGGCCCGCGGTCCCTGGCCGGCACCTACCTGGCCACGCTGGCCGGGACCGGCGCCGGGGCGTCCACCACCGGACGGGGCACCCCCGCCGAGCGCGCCACCGGGCGCGCCCGCGCCGAGCGCACCGCCGTTGCCCCGCCGGGCCGCGGCCGCACCGGCGGCGGCCTGCGCGGCGGCAGGGCCGCCCGAGGAGGGGGCGCCGCCCTTGCCGGGAGCGGGCTTCTTGCCGCCCTGGGCGACGTCCACGGGGAGCATGACCAGCGCGGTCGTACCGCCGGAGTCGGACGGGCGCAGCTGGATGCGGATGCCGTGCCGCTGGGACAGCCGGCCGACCACGAAGAGGCCCATGCGGCGGGAGACGGAGACGTCCACGGTGGGCGGCGAGGCGAGCCGCTCGTTGATCGCCGCGAGGTCCTCGGGGGAGAGGCCGATACCGGTGTCGTGGATCTCGATCAGCACGCGGCCGTCGGGCAGCGCGTGACCGGTGACCTTGACCTTGGTCTGCGGTGAGGAGAACGAGGTGGCGTTCTCCAGCAGCTCGGCGAGAAGGTGCACGAG
This sequence comes from Streptomyces sp. NPDC001843, assembly GCF_042891955.1. Classification (NCBI taxonomy): domain Bacteria; kingdom Bacillati; phylum Actinomycetota; class Actinomycetes; order Kitasatosporales; family Streptomycetaceae; genus Streptomyces; species Streptomyces sp. NPDC001843. The sequence continues at coordinate 9,814 of NZ_JBIATQ010000016.1, forward strand.
GTCGTTGACGACCCGGCCGGCGACCTCGGTGGTCGGGACCGAGGCCAGCTCGATGCGCTCGTACTGCTCCACCTCGGACGCGGCGGCGCGGAGCACGTCGACCAGCGGGACCGGGCGGGTCCAGCGGCGGCCGGGCTCCTCACCGGCGAGGACGAGGAGGTTTTCGCCGTTACGGCGCATACGGGTCGCGAGGTGGTCCAGCTTGAACAGCGAGGACAGCTGGTCCGGGTCGGCCTCGCGGGACTCCAGTTCGGAGATCAGCGACAGCTGGCGCTGGATCAGGCCCTGGGAGCGGCGCGAGAGGTTGGTGAACATCGCGTTGACGTTGCCCCGCAGCAGGGCCTGCTCGGCGGCGAGGCGGACCGCCTCGCGGTGCACGTCGTCGAAGGCCGCGGCCACCTGGCCGATCTCGTCCCGGGAGTGCACACCGACCGACTCCACGGAGGTGTCGACGTCCTGCGGGTCGGACTCGGACAGCTGCTTGACCAGCTCGGGCAGACGGTCCTGGGCGACCTTGGTGGCGGTCTCCTGCAGACGGCGCAGGGAGCGGATCATGGAGCGGGCCACGACGAAGGCGCCGACCAGGGAGACACCGAGCACCAGCAGGATCAGCGCACCGGAGATGATCGCCTCGCGCTCGGAGGCGGAGCGCAGCTCGCGGGCCTTCTGCTCCATGTCCTCGAGCAGCGTGTGCTCGATCTTCTTCATCTGCTCGATCTTGGTCGAGCTCTCGTCCACCCAGTCGCGGTAGGACCGCTTCTGCAGCTCGGACAGCCCGTCGGCGCTGCTGAGGGCACGGTTGGCGTAGGTGTCCGCCGACTCGATGGTCGCGTTGCCCGAGTCGATGGGCTTGAGCAGTTCCTCGGGGTTCTGGTCCGCGTAGATCTTCCGGAAGATGCTGAGTTCGGAGGTCTCGCTGCTCTGCGCCGACTGCGCGTACAACCGGTCGTTGTCGGAGAGGTGACCGGACGTCGTGTTCGTCTCGGGCAGGGCCGCGGCGAGGACCGCGCGCTGCACGGACGCGTACTCCTTGGCGGTGGAGAACGCCGCCAGGGCGCGGGTGCGCGAGATCATCTCCGGGTTGCTGGACGCCTCCGCCATGTCCTGCGAGAGGTCGACCAGCTGGGTGATCAGGCGGTGGTAGGACTCGACCGTCTGCGTCGAGTTGTCCTTGGACTGGTACGCCGCCTTGCGGATCTTCGCCAGTTGGTCGAGCTGGCCGGCCAGGCCGACGAGGCTGTCGCGGACGCCCTGCAGCTGGCCCTTCTTGCTGGCGGTGTCGATTTCCTCGGAGGCGTCGTTGAAGTTGTCGAGGGCGTGGTCGGTCTTCTCGTACAGGCCCTTGACCGCGTAGTCGCCGTTGGGGGTGGCGCCGTGCGCCAGCGGGCCGGCGGACTGGTCGCGCTCGTCCTGGAGCGCCTGGGCCAGCTCGGTCGCCTGCTTGGTCATGTCCGTCAGCAGCTTCATGTTGTCGAGCTGCTGGATGTCGTCGACGTTCTGGCTGATGCGCAGCGCGCCCAGCGAGGTCGCGGCGACCACGGGGAGCGCGAGCAGCGACACCAGGCGCGTCGAGATGCGCCAGTTGCGCAGCGCCATGCGCGCGCCGGGGCCGGAGGGGTTCTTGGCGGACTTCACCGGGGGAGTGGGGCTCGCGGGTCCCGAAGGTGCCGACGCGCCGGGGCGCCCGGGGCGCTCACCGCTGTCGCCCGACGGGGCCGGGCCCGGGTTCTGGGCGTGCTGGGGCGCGGAGCTGCCTTTCACGGGGCCAGTCCCGCCATGCGGCTCCGGCTCCGCCGAAGCGCTGCCATCCCTCTTGAAACGTCCCTGCACTAGCGTCGCAACCTCTGGACCAGGCGCCCCTCCGCGAGAACGGAAGGACACGGTGTCGGCGTTGTGGAGAGCGCCCTGAAAACGCCCTCCTGGGGGGTCTTGGGTGACCGGCGCTGGCTCCCCCTGTCTCGCCGCCACATCGGCGCTGCGTCGCGCCCCCTGTGCGCCGGCTCGATCCTGCGGCGGTCCGTGGAATTCCAGCACAGTGCCGGATCTCCAACAAGGGCCGGGGCCGAGCTGTGACCTCCGTGACAGCAGGTGAGTGCAGCGTTACGCGACGTGGAGGTAATTAGCGGGCAAAGCGGACTTACTCCGGCGGGTTGCCTGCGTGTGGCCGGTGTCCCAGTCGCCATGATCAGGAGCGGAATCATGGCTTCAGTGGGCCAATGTCCGTTTCACCGGTGAGGATGCGGGGTCGGAAATGACCGAGATGTCTCCCCATTCGTGAGCAAACTCACACGTCGACCATGAGTACTTCACGACTCCATTGGGGAATCGCGTGTTTAGCCTGGCACTTTACAAATACGGCAACAGTGACAAGACGAACAGGACGACCGCAACCGTGAAGACGACGATGATGTTCCGCACCATAGCCAACCCGCGGCGCACGACTCTGGCGCACCTCGAGGACGCCGGCGAACTGCAGACCCCGGAGCAGCCGGAGCACTCCGTCGAACTGCCGACCCAAACCGCGAACCCCAGGCGCACCGTCCTCGTCGAGGTCCCGGCCGGGACCTCCGTCGCCGAGTAGTACGCACACCGGCCGCCGGATGCTCAACCGCGGCCGGCACGGGATGCGGGCGCCCCGGTAGCCAGGGGCGCCCCTCGTGATGCGCGAGGTGCCGGGCCTCTTCCGCGTTAGCCTGGATCGTCAGACTCCAGTCGGCTCGGACAGAAGTTAAGGGGCGCAAGGATCCCGTGCGCATCGCCAGGTTCTCCATCGACGGGAATGTCGCCTTCGGCGCGGTCGAGGGCGACAAGCAGGACGAACTCGTCCTCGACATCATCAAGGGCATCCCGTTCGCGGACTTCGCGCTCTCCGGCACGAAGGTGCCGGTCAGCAAGGTCAGGCTGCTGCCGCCCGTACTCCCCAACAAGGTCGTGGCCTTCGGCCGCAACTACGCCGAGCACGCGCGTGAACTCGGCAACGAGGTCCCCGACGCGCCCTTCGCCTTCTTCAAGCCCTCCACCTCGGTGATCGGCCCGGGCGACGAGATCCAGTACCCGCCCTTCTCCCAGGAACTGCACCACGAGGCCGAGCTTGCCGTGGTCATCGGCCGCATGTGCCGCGAGGTGCCGCGCGAGCGCGTCCAGGACGTGATCTTCGGGTACACCTGCGCCAACGACGTCACCGCCCGCGACGTCCAGAAGCGGGAGAAGCAGTGGGCGCGGGCCAAGGGCTTCGACACCTCCTGCCCCCTCGGCCCCTGGGTCGAGACGGACCTGGACCTCGCCACCGCGTCCGACCTGACCGTCCAGCTCACGGTCAACGGCGAACAGCGCCAGCTGGGGCGGACGAGCGAGATGATCCACTCCATCGAGGACCTGGTCGTCAACATCTCCGAGGCCATGACGCTGCTGCCCGGCGACGTGATCCTCACCGGCACCCCCGCAGGGGTCGGCCCCCTGAACGTCGGCGACGAGGTCGCCGTCACCATCGAAGGCATCGGCACTCTCACCAACAAGGTTGTCAAGCGTGGCTAGCGCACCCGGCTCCCCCGTACGCGTCCGTTTCTGCCCCTCGCCCACCGGTAACCCCCATGTGGGACTGGTCCGCACCGCCCTGTTCAACTGGGCGTTCGCCCGGCACCACCAGGGCACGCTGGTCTTCCGCATCGAGGACACCGACGCGGCCCGCGACTCCGAGGAGTCCTACAACCAGCTGCTCGACTCCATGCGCTGGCTGGGCTTCGACTGGGACGAGGGCCCCGAGATCGGTGGCCCGCACGCGCCGTACCGCCAGTCGCAGCGCATGGACCTCTACAAGGACGTCGCCGCCAAGCTGCTCGACGCCGGCCACGCCTACCACTGCTACTGCTCCCAGGAGGAGCTGGACTCCCGCCGCGAGGCCGCCCGCGCCGCCGGCAAGCCCTCCGGGTACGACGGCCACTGCCGCGACCTGAGCGCCGAGCAGGTGGCGGAGTACCAGGCCCAGGGCCGCACCCCGATCGTCCGCTTCCGCATGCCCGACGAGACGATCACCTTCACGGACCTGGTCCGCGGCGAGCTGACCTTCACCCCGGAGAACGTCCCGGACTACGGCATCGTCCGCGCCAACGGCGCCCCGCTGTACACGCTGGTCAACCCGGTCGACGACGCCCTGATGGAGATCACCCACGTCCTGCGCGGCGAGGACCTGCTCTCCTCCACCCCGCGCCAGATCGCGCTCTACAAGGCGCTGACGGAGCTGGGCATCGCCAAGCAGATCCCGGCCTTCGGGCACCTGCCGTACGTGATGGGCGAGGGCAACAAGAAGCTCTCCAAGCGGGACCCGCAGTCCTCCCTCAACCTCTACCGGGAGCGCGGCTTCCTCCCCGAGGGCCTGCTCAACTACCTCTCCCTGCTCGGCTGGTCGCTCTCGGCCGACCAGGACATCTTCACGATCGACGAGATGATCGCCGCCTTCGACATCGCGGACGTGAACCCGAACCCGGCCCGCTTCGACCTGAAGAAGGCCGAGGCGATCAACGCCGACCACATCCGGCTGCTGGATGTGAAGGACTTCACGGAGCGCTGCGCGCCCTGGCTCAAGGCCCCCTTCGCCCCCTGGGCGCCGGAGGACTTCGACGAGGCGAAGTGGCAGGCGATCGCCCCGCACGCGCAGACCCGGCTGAAGGTCCTGTCGGAGATCACCGACAACGTCGACTTCCTCTTCCTCGCCGAGCCGGTCCACGACGAGGCGAGCTGGGCCAAGGCGATGAAGGAGGGCGCGGGCGACCTGCTCCGCACGGCCCGCGAGAAGCTGGAGTCCGCCGACTGGACCTCGGCGGAGTCCCTGAAGGAGGCCGTCCTGGCCGCCGGCGAGGCCCACGGCCTGAAGCTCGGCAAGGCCCAGGCCCCCGTCCGCGTGGCCGTGACCGGCCGCACGGTGGGCCTGCCCCTCTTCGAGTCCCTGGAGATCCTGGGCAAGGAGAAGACGCTGGCCAGGATCGACGCGGCACTGACGAAGCTCGCGGCCTAGCCGCACCGCACACACGAGGGGCGGCACCCGGGACTCCGGGTGCCGCCCCTCGGCGCATCGGTCACCGGGCGTCGGCTTCCGGTGCGGCGGTACCGTCGGCTCATGAGTATCCGTGCGGTGGTCTGGGACGTGGACGACACCCTGTTCGACTACACGACGGCCGACCGGGAGGGAATCCGGGCGCACCTCCTGGCCGAGGGGCTGCTCGGGCGGTACGGGTCGGCCGAGGAGGCGCTACGGCTGTGGCGGGAGATCACCGACGCCCAGTGGGCGCGGTTCTCCGCCGGTGAGGTCGACTTCGTCACACAACGGCGCGACCGCACCCGTGTCTTCCTCGGCCGACGGCTGACCGACGACCAGGCCGACGACTGGTTCGCGCGGTACCTGGTCCACTACGAGGCGGCCTGGAACCTGTTCCCGGACGTGCTGCCCGTCCTGGACGCCCTCGCCGCCAGCCACCGGCACGCGGTGCTGTCCAACTCGAGCATCCACGTGCAGGAGCGCAAGCTGCGCACCCTGGGCGTGTGGGACCGCTTCGAGACCGTGTTGTGCGCCGCCGAGCTCGGGGTCTCCAAGCCGGCGGCCGGGGCGTTCCTGGCGGCGTGCGAGGCCCTGGACCTGCCGCCGCACGAGGTGGCGTACGTCGGCGACCACCCGGAGATCGACGGGCGCGGGGCCGCCGAGGCGGGGCTGCGGTCCGTGTGGATCGACCGGGGCGGCGCGTGGACCGACGACGGCGTTCCCGCCCGGCACCACCGGATCGCGTCCCTCGCCGAACTGCCCGCGCTCCTTGCTCCGGATAGTCGTTTTGGAGCCCCGTCCACCTTCAGGTAATGTTCTTCCTGCGCCGCCGGGGAGCGGGCCGAAAGGCCGGAACCGACGGAGCGAACTAGAACAAGATCCCCGCAGGGGCTTGCGTTCCAGTGGCCTATGGTGTAATTGGCAGCACGACTGATTCTGGTTCAGTTAGTCTTGGTTCGAGTCCAGGTAGGCCAGCTCGCGGAGCTCATCCGCACTGCGGATCACATCCGCAAAGCCCCCGTTGTGTAGCGGCCTAGCACGCCGCCCTCTCAAGGCGGTAGCGCCGGTTCGAATCCGGTCGGGGGTACTGATCCTGACCCTGTCGGGATCGCTAGGGCCCCCGTTGTGTAGCGGCCTAGCACGCCGCCCTCTCAAGGCGGTAGCGCCGGTTCGAATCCGGTCGGGGGTACTGACTGGTCTAAACCATCATTGGTCTATGGTGTAATTGGCAGCACGACTGATTCTGGTTCAGTTAGTCTTGGTTCGAGTCCAGGTAGACCAGCTCGGATCTGCGGCGGTGTAAATCAAACGCTTGCAAGATCCTCGCCCCCGTTGTGTAGCGGCCTAGCACGCCGCCCTCTCAAGGCGGTAGCGCCGGTTCGAATCCGGTCGGGGGTACAGCAGTTGAAGGCCCTCCACTTCGGTGGGGGGCCTTCGGCGTTCTCCCGGTCACTTGCCGCCGAACCGCCGGCGTGACTCCTCCGCCTCCGCCAGTCGGCGCAGGCTCAGCAGCACCGGTTCGTACAGCACGGTCAACGCCACCGCGGCCTCCACCTGCTCGTCCGGCGTCCCGTAGCGCTCCACCAGGTCGAGATCGGTGACCGCCGTCCGCTCCATCGCGCGGGCGTACGGCTCCAAGTCCTCGGCGGAGCACGGGTAGCCGAGCCGGGAGAGCGCGGAGATCGCGGTCACCAGCATCCCGTATGCCGGTGAGGTGGGTGTCTCGCATGCGCGGCCGAAGTTCCAGCCGAGCCGGTCCAGGAGGGTGTCCGCGGTGCGCCGCGCCGCGTCGTGCTCCGGGTCGCCCTCGTTCGGCGCCGGTCCGTGGGGGAGGGCCCACACGGCGGTGCCCAGCCTTTCGTTCGGGTCGAGGTCCTCGTCCCGCAGGGCGGCGAGCACCTCCCGGGCCGAGGCCACCGGGATCCGTCCCACCTGGATCAGCGCGCGCACCAGGCGCAGTCGCCGCACATGCTCCTCGTCGTACTCGGCCTGTGTGGCCGTGATCCGGCGGCCGGGGTGCAGCAGCCCTTCGCGCAGGTAGTACTTGATCGTCGCCGTGGAGACACCGCTGCGCGTGCTCAGCTCAGCCAGTCGCATCCGCCTCGCACCCCTCTCTCTTGCGCTTTCCTCTTGCACTCCCCATTGGAAAGTGCCACTATCCAATCATGGATAGCGTCGCTATCCAATGATCGGGTCAGGACCGTGAGGGAGTGGGGGACGTGATGGGTGCCAAGCCGATCGAAGGGCGCATGACCGCGGCGGGCGAGGACGAGGTGGTCGTCTTCCTGATCGGGATGCGGATCAACAGCTTCACCGCGCTGCGCAGTTGGCTGCCGGTGTCCCGGGCCATGGGCCCGATGATCGCGGAACTGTCGCGCGAGAAGGGCAGCGGGCTGCTCGGATACCAGTTCCTGCTGGGCTTCCCGCGTGTGCTGTACGTGGTGCAGTACTGGGACTCGAAGGAGAAGCTGCTCGCCTACGCGTCGGCGCCGGACAAGCGGCACCGGCCCGCATGGGCCGCCTTCAACCGGCGGCTGCGTGAGGGGAAGGGCAACGTCGGCTTCTGGCACGAGACATACGTCGTGCCGGCCGGGTCGTACGAGTCGATCTACATGAACATGCCCGAGTTCGGCCTGGGCAAGGCCACGGGCGTCGTCCCCGTCGGACGGCGGGGCGACCGGGCGGCCGACCGGCTCCGTGCCTCCTGAGCGGGTCCGCTGGTCGGCGACGTGCTGCCGTGAGGGTCCTGCCGCGGCGTTGAGGCCGGACCCTCCCGGGTGACGTACGAGCCGACGGTCAGCCCGAGCGGCGCAGGGCCTCGGAGAGGCGGGCGGCGGCGTCGATGACCGCCTGGGCGTGCATACGGCCCGGGTGACGCGTCAGGCGCTCGATGGGGCCGGAGACGGACACCGCCGCCACCACGCGGTTGGAGGGGCCGCGCACCGGCGCGGAGACGGACGCCACGCCCGGCTCGCGCTCGCCGATCGACTGGGCCCAGCCGCGCCGCCGTACGCCCGACAGGGCCGTCGCCGTGAAGCGGGCGCCCTGCAGGCCGCGGTGCAGCCGCTCGGGCTCCTCCCAGGCCATCAGGATCTGCGCCGAGGAGCCGGCCTTCATGGTCAGCGTGGAGCCGACCGGGACCGTGTCCCGCAGTCCGGACAGCCGTTCCGCCGCGGCCACACAGATGCGCATGTCACCCTGGCGCCGGTAGAGCTGGGCGCTCTCGCCCGTGACGTCCCTGAGGTGGGTGAGCACCGGGCCCGCCGTCGCCAGCAGACGGTCCTCGCCCGCCGCCGCGGCCAGCTCGGCCAGGCGCGGGCCGAGGATGAACCGGCCCTGCATGTCGCGCGCCACCATGCGGTGGTGCTCCAGAGCCACGGCCAGCCGGTGGGCCGTGGGTCGTGCCAGTCCGGTGGCCCCGACCAGACCCGCGAGGGTGGCCGGACCGGACTCCAGGGCGCTCAGGACAAGGGCTGCCTTGTCCAGAACGCCGACGCCGCTACTGTTGTCCATGCAACGATACTCGCGTCTCACTCTGTGAAACGCAAGTTCAATTTTCGGTGGACTGCGCCACCCTTGAACACACAGCGGCCCGCCGACCAACGGGCCCGGTGGCGGACGCCCGACATCTGGGGCGCGGGCAGCTGCCTCCTCAAGATCTCTAGTTGGGCCGGTGCGCCTTTGCCGGCCGGAGGGAAAGCGATGGGTAGGACACTCGCGGAGAAGGTCTGGGACGACCACGTCGTCCGGCGCGCCGAGGGCGAGCCCGACCTCCTCTTCATCGATCTGCACCTGCTGCACGAGGTGACCAGCCCGCAGGCCTTCGACGGCCTCCGGCAGAACGGTCGCAAGGTGCGCCGCCTCGACCTCACCATCGCGACCGAGGACCACAACACCCCGACCCTCGACATCGACAAGCCCATCGCGGACCCGGTCTCCCGGGCCCAGCTGGAGACGCTGCGCAAGAACTGCGCCGAGTTCGGCGTCCGGCTGCACCCGCTGGGCGACGTCGAGCAGGGCGTCGTGCACGTCGTCGGCCCGCAGCTGGGCCTGACCCAGCCCGGCACGACGGTCGTCTGCGGTGACTCCCACACCTCCACGCACGGTGCCTTCGGCGCGCTGGCCTTCGGTATCGGCACCTCCCAGGTGGAGCACGTGCTGGCCACCCAGACGCTGCCGATGGCCCGCCCCAAGACCATGGCGATCACCGTCGAGGGCGAGCTGCCCGACGGCGTCACCGCCAAGGACCTGATCCTGGCGATCATCGCGAAGATCGGCACCGGAGGCGGCCAGGGCTACGTCCTGGAGTACCGCGGCCCCGCCATCGAGAAGCTCTCGATGGAGGCCCGGATGACCATCTGCAACATGTCGATCGAGGCCGGCGCCCGCGCGGGCATGATCGCCCCGGACGAGACCACGTTCGAGTACCTCAAGGGCCGCCCGCACGCGCCCGAGGGCGCCGACTGGGACGCAGCGGTGGAGTACTGGAAGACCCTGCGCACCGACGACGACGCGGTCTTCGACGCCGAGGTCGTCATCGACGCCGGCGAACTGTCGCCGTTCGTCACCTGGGGCACCAACCCCGGCCAGGGCGCGCCGCTTTCGGCGTCCGTCCCCGACCCGGCTTCGTACGAAGACGCTTCGGAGCGCTACGCCGCCGAAAAGGCCCTGGAATACATGGGGTTGGAGGCCGGTCAGCCGCTGCGCTCCATCAAGGTGGACACCGTCTTCGTAGGCTCCTGCACCAACGGCCGTATCGAGGACCTGCGCGCCGCCGCCGAGCTCCTCAAGGGCCGCAAAGTCGCCGACGGCGTACGGATGCTGGTCGTCCCGGGCTCCGCGCGCGTGGGTCTGCAGGCCGTCTCCGAGGGTCTGGACGTCGTCTTCAAGGAGGCCGGCGCCGAGTGGCGGCACGCGGGCTGCTCGATGTGTCTGGGCATGAACCCCGACCAGCTGGCCCCGGGCGAGCGCTCCGCCTCCACCTCCAACCGCAACTTCGAGGGCAGGCAGGGCAAGGGCGGCCGTACGCACCTGGTGTCGCCGCAGGTCGCGGCCGCCACGGCGGTCGTGGGCCACCTGGCCTCCCCGGCCGATCTGTCCGACGCCGCCACCGTCACGCCCGCTGGAGTCTGATCAGTCATGGAAGCATTCACCACGCACACCGGCCGGGCCGTCCCGCTGCGCCGCAGCAACGTCGACACCGACCAGATCATCCCCGCACACTGGCTCAAGAAGGTGACCCGGGACGGCTTCGAGGACGGGCTGTTCGAGGCCTGGCGCAAGGACCCGGAGTTCGTGCTCAACCGCCCCGAGCGGCAGGGCGCGACCGTCCTGGTGGCGGGCCCCGACTTCGGCACCGGCTCCTCCCGCGAGCACGCGGTCTGGGCGCTGCAGAACTACGGCTTCAAGGCGGTGATCTCCTCCCGCTTCGCCGACATCTTCCGCGGCAACTCGCTGAAGAACGGTCTGCTCACGGTGGTCCTGGACCAGAAGGTCGTGGACGCGCTGTGGGAGCTGACCGAGCAGGACCCCACGGCTGAGGTCACTGTGGACCTTGAGGCACGTGAGGTTCGCGCGCCGGGCGTCACGGCCTCCTTCGAGCTGGACGAGAACTCCCGCTGGCGACTGCTGAACGGGCTGGACGACATCTCCATCACGCTGCGCAGCGAGGCCGACATCGCGGCGTACGAGGCGAAGCGCCCGTCGTACAAGCCGCGGACGCTGCAGGTCTGAACCAGCGCAACCGATCACGCAACCGAAGAGGTCGAGTTTCGGCCACCGCAACACCCGGGCCGTACCCCCGATCACCACGATTGGGGGTACGGCCGTTTCTGCACCCGAACGGCCCCGTGCCGTCTTGCTCCCGTACCCAACGGCCCACGTTAAGCGGGTGGTTGCCGGGGTATGCGTGAGGTGGGACCACAGCGTTCGGGTGGCCCAGGAAGGCTGTCCGTGGCGGTAGTTGCACCCTGAGCGGGCGACAACTCGCCCCAGATGGCACAATCTGTGCATGGAACACGACGGCCAACTCCAGCTCTATACGGCGGTCGCGAACCAACTCAAGGAAGCGCACTCGAGGGTGCGCGCACTGCAAGTCCCGGAGGGCGTACGGATGGCGCTGACCCGGAAGCTGCTGGTCATTACGGCCGCGGCCAAGCACGATCTCGCCGACGCGGCAAGGCGGCTCGATCGGTTCATCGCGGACCTCGAAGCGGGGCGCATCCCCGAAGAGGACCGCTGAACAAGATCAGATCCAGCCGAGTTCGTTGCGGCACGAGGGTGATTAGCCCGTTTCGTGTTTGATTTGCGGTATATATCTGCCTAACGTGCGAAAAAGCTTGAACACTTTCGTTCTGGCGATGTCTCCGAAGGGGAAGACGTGAACAAGGCGCAGCTCGTAGAAGCGATTGCCGACAAGGTGGGTGGCCGCCAGCAGGCCGCCGACGCTGTCGACCATGTACTGGACGCCATCGTCCGCGCTGTCGTCGCGGGGGAGCGGGTCTCGGTCACCGGCTTCGGGTCCTTCGAGAAGGTGGACCGTCCCGCTCGCTACGCCCGCAACCCCCAGACGGGCGAGCGGGTTCGGGTCAAGAAGACCTCTGTGCCGCGCTTCCGCGCGGGTCAGGGCTTCAAGGACCTGGTGAGCGGCTCGAAGAAGCTCCCGCGTGGTGGCGAGGTGGCGGTCAAGAAGGCCCCCAAGGGCAGCCTGTCCGGCCCGCCGGCCACCATCGCCAAGGCCGCCGGCAAGAAGGCCGCAGCCAAGAAGGCCACGGGCGCGGCGAAGAAGACGACCACGGCGCGGAAGACCACGGCAGCCGCGAAGAAGACCACGGCCGCCGCCAAGAAGACCACCGCGAAGAAGACGACCGCCAAGACCACGGCGGCCGCCAAGAAGACGACGGGCACGAAGGCCGCCGCCAAGAAGACGACGGCCAAGAGCGCGCCGGCGAAGAAGGTCACGGCCAAGAAGGCCCCGGCCAAGAAGTCGTCCGCGCGCAAGACCACCCCCGCCAAGAAGGCCACCGCCCGCTGAGGCGCAAGGGCACAGGGCACTCACATGCCGGGCCGGACTCCCCTCGGGAGCCCGGCCCGCGGCGTGTCTCCCGGGCGCCGAGGCGCCTTCACCGGGCGCTCAGAAGGTCTGCAGCGTCACCAGCGTGATCCGCAGGCCCGCTCCGGCGCCCTCCGGTGACTGGGCCACCGGTTCCGTCTCGATCCGCACCCGCTGTCCCGGCCGCAGCAGCCGCAGCCCGCCCGCGTCGAACGCCGGCGCGTCGAAGCCCACCGGGGTGCCGTCGTCGAGCAGTACCTGCCCGCTGCGGGTCTCGGGGTCGTACGTGTACGCGGTCGCCTGCATACCGGCAGCCTACTGTCCCGGAATTAGCAGCCGCGCGGTCACCGTCGCCGTGCGCGGCCCCACCCCGAGGGCCAGGGCCGCCCGCAGGTCCTCGCCGGTGTCCACGTCCTGGCGGACCGAATCCACCGCGTCGAGCAGGAGTTCCACGGCGCCGGACGCGCGGTGCCGGGCCCGGGAATCGAGGCCGAAATCCGGATGCAATTCATGTCCGGGGGCCGCGGCCAGCAGGGTCGTGCCGACCTCGGCCGCATCGGGGAGAAAAGCCCGGGGGAATTCCCCGGCGGCCGACAGGACCCGGGACAATTCCAGCGGACGCAGGGCCGGCAGATCGGCGTTCAGGGCGGCCAGCGGGGTTTCCGGACGCGACGACCGTACGACACCGGCCGCGTGGGCCAGCGCCGCGTTCAGGCCGCTTTCCGGTTCGTCCGGCACGATCCGGGCGCCCAGCGCCGCGAGCTCACGGCCGGCCAGGGCGTCATTGGTGACGACCGCCACATCCGCCACCGCCGGGCAGGCCAGCGCGGCGGCCACCGTGTCCTGGGCGAACGCCAGGGCCAGTCCCGGGCGCAGCCCGTCGGCGGCGGTGTCCGCCAGCCTGCTCTTGGCGCGCTCCAGGGGCTTGAGGGGTATGACCAAGGTCCACTGCACCGACGTACCGTCCCTTACTCGTTGCCCTCATTGTCACCCGGGGCTTGACGGCGGCAGGGGAAACGGGGCGTACGGTGTCCTCGACAGACCGGCGGCCTGGGGCGACACTTGTGCGGCTCCCCGGCCCTGGTGGCAGCCCTCGAGGCCCTAGAGGAAGGTGTCCGCGTGCCCCGCCGCAGAATCGGCTTCTGGTACCGCTTCGCCGCGGTGATCTGCAAACCGCCCCTGGTGGTTCTGATCAAGCGGGACTGGCGTGGAATGGAGCACATTCCGGCCGAGGGTGGATTTATCACCGCGGTGAACCACAATTCCCATGTGGACCCCTTCGCGTACGCGCACTACCAGTACAACACCGGACGGGTTCCGCGGTTCCTGGCGAAGAGCGGCCTTTTCAGGAAGGGATTCGTCGGCGCCGCCATGCGCGGCACCGGGCAGATCCCCGTCTACCGCGAGTCCACCGACGCGCTGAGCGCCTTCCGGGCGGCCATCGACGCCGTGGAGCGCGGCGAGTGCGTCGCCTTCTACCCCGAGGGCACCCTGACCCGCGATCCGGACGGCTGGCCCATGACCGGCAAGACCGGTGCCGCGCGCGTGGCGCTGCAGACCAAGTGCCCGGTCATCCCGGTCGCCCAGTGGGGCTGCAACGAACTGCTGCCGCCGTACGCCAAGAAGCCCCACCTCCTCCCGCGCAAGACCCACCACGTGCTGGCCGGTCCGCCGGTGGACCTCTCCCGCTTCTACGGCCGGGAGATGACCGCGGACCTCCTGAAGGAGGCCACCGACGTCATCATGGAGGCCATCACCCGCCAGCTGGAGGAGATCCGCGGCGAGAAGGCCCCCGAGACCCGCTACGACCCGCGCCGGGAGCGGATCGAGCAGCGGCGCAGGACCCGGGCGCAGACCGGCCACGAAGAGGAGAACGCCAAGTGAGCGAGTCGGTCAAGGCGGCGGTCTTCAGTGCCGGTTCGTGGGGCACCGCCTTCGGGATGGTGCTCGCCGACGCCGGCTGCGAGGTCACCATCTGGGCCCGTCGGCCCGAGGTCGCGGACGCGATCAACCACACCCGGACCAACCCCGACTACCTGGCCGGCGTGGAGCTTCCGGAGAACCTGCGGGCCACCACGGACGCGGCCGAGGCCCTCGCGGGCGCGGACTTCACGGTCCTGTCGGTGCCCTCCCAGACCCTGCGCGAGAACCTCGCCGAGTGGGCCCCGCTGCTCGCCCCCGGAACCGTCCTCGTCTCCCTGATGAAGGGCGTCGAACTCGGCTCGGCGATGCGGATGAGCGAGGTCATCGAGGACGTCGCCAAGGTGGGCCGGGAACGGATCGCCGTCGTCACCGGGCCGAACCTGGCCCGTGAGATCGCCGCCCGCATGCCCGCCGCGGCCGTCGTCGCCTGCACCGACGAGGCCGTCGCCCAGCGGCTCCAGACCGCCTGCCACACGGCGTACTTCCGCCCGTACACCAACACCGACGTGGTGGGCTGTGAACTCGGCGGCGCGGTCAAGAACGTCATCGGCCTGGCGGTGGGCATCGCCGACGGGATGGGCCTGGGGGACAACGCGAAGGGCTCGCTCATCACGCGCGGGCTCGCCGAGACCACCCGGCTCGGCATGGCCCTGGGAGCCGACCCGCTGACCTTCTCCGGCCTCGCCGGCCTGGGCGACCTGGTGGCCACCTGCTCCTCGCCGCTGTCCCGCAACCACACGTTCGGCACCAACCTCGGCAAGGGCATGACCCTGCAGGAGACCATCGCGGTCACCAAGCAGACCGCGGAGGGCGTCAAGTCCTGCGAGTCCGTGCTGGATCTGGCCCGCCGGCACGGCGTCGACATGCCCCTCACGGAGACGGTCGTCGGCATCGTGCACGAGGGCAAGCCGCCGGTGGTCGCCCTGAAGGAGCTGATGTCGCGCAGCGCGAAGCCCGAACGACGCTGAGCCACACCGCTGGGCCGCGCCGTTGGGCCACCCGCGTTCCCGCGGCCCGCCGACGCTGTCTCCGGGCCCTACCACCGGGTACTCTCAACGCGATATGAGCACCGAGAACCTCCCCCAGAGCCCTGAGCAGCAGCCGTCCCGCAAGCCGCGCGTGGCCGTCGTGTTCGGCGGCCGCAGCTCCGAACACGGGATCTCCGTGGTCACCGCCGGCGCCGTCCTCAAGGCCATCGACCGGACGAAGTACGACGTCCTGCCGATCGGCATCACCAGGGACGGCCGTTGGGCGCTCACCGCCGACGAACCCGAACGGATGGCCATCACCGACCGGCGCACGCCCAGCGTCGAGGAGCTCGCGGAGTCCGGTGAGGGCGGCGTCGTGCTCCCCGTCGACCCCGCCAGCCGGGAAGTCGTGTACAGCGAGCCCGGCTCGGTGCCCAAGGCGCTCGGCGAGGTCGACGTGGTCTTCCCGGTGCTGCACGGCCCGTACGGCGAGGACGGCACCCTCCAGGGCCTCCTGGAGCTCTCCGGCGTCCCGTACGTGGGTTCGGGCGTGCTCGCCTCGGCGGTCGGCCAGGACAAGGAGTACATGAAGCGGGTGTTCACCTCCTTCGGCCTCAAGGTGGGCCCGTACGTGGTGATCCGGCCGCGCGAGTGGCAGCAGGACGAGCCCGCCGCCCGCAAGAGGATCGTCGACTTCGCCGGCGAGCACGGCTGGCCGCTGTTCGTGAAGCCCGCGCGCGCGGGTTCGTCGATCGGCATCACCAAGGTCGACGACCTCTCCGGGCTGGACGAGGCCATCGCCGAGGCCCAGCGGCACGACCCGAAGATCCTGGTGGAGGCGGCGCTGCGGGGCCGCGAGATCGAGTGCGGCGTCCTGGAGTTCGAGGACGGGCCGCGTGCCTCTGTGCCCGCGGAGATCCCGCCGCCGGACGCGCACGCGTACTACGACTTCGAGGCCAAGTACATCGACTCCACCCCCGGCCTCGTGCCCGCCCCGCTCACCGAGGAGGAGACCGCCGAGGTGCGCCGCCTCGCGGTGGCGGCCTTCGAGGCGGCCTCCTGCGAGGGCCTGGTCCGCGCGGACTTCTTCCTCACCGAGGACGGCGAGTTCGTGATCAACGAGATCAACACGATGCCCGGCTTCACACCCATCTCCATGTACCCGCAGATGTGGCAGGCGACCGGCATCGGCTACCCCGAGCTGGTGGACCGGCTGCTCCAGGCGGCGCTGCGCAGGCCGACCGGCCTGCGGTAGACGTCCCGGGCGCGGGTGTCAGGTCATGGAGGCGATCCCCTCGGGGATCGCCTTCTTCACGGCCGCCGCGATGCCGGTGAGGACGGCGGCGCTGTGGTCCTGGCCCGCCAGTTTCTTCGGCAGGACCAACTGCACGTACGCCTCGCGGTTGGCCGTGGTGAGCCGGTAGGTCCCGTCGCCCTCGATCTCCATGAGCCATTCGACCCCGTTCACCCCGCCGGTCATCGCCTTCGGGTCGTCGCCCTCGGCCACCTTGGGGTCGACCATCTTGGGCGGCCGGTTGACACCGCAGCGCAGTATGATCGCCGGGCTTCCCCAGCCCGCCGTGTAGGCGGACCGGGGCTCGGGGTCGTTGCGGCTCCGTCCGTCCAGCTTCTTCGGCAGTACCCGGTGCAGGCTCCGGCACAGCCCGGCCGTCTTCGTGTCCGGGGTGGGAACCGCCATCGTGGCGCCGTCGTCGCTTGAGGAGCAGCCCGCGACGGCGATCAGCAGGGCGAGCGCGGGAAGACCGGCGGGCCGGTGACGGAAGAAGTTCACCGGCCAAGGGTAGACGGGGGCTAGAGATGCACGACCGGGCAGGTCAGGGTGCGGGTGATGCCGTCCACTTGCTGGACCTTCGCCACCACCATGCGGCCGAGGTCGTCCACGGTGTCGGCCTGGGCGCGCACGATGACGTCGTACGGTCCCGTCACGTCCTCGGCCTGGATGACTCCGGGGATCTTGCTGATCGTCTCGGCGACGGTCGACGCCTTGCCGACCTCCGTCTGGATCAGGATGTACGCCTGTACCACGGAACCTCCAGGGCGGCCACGAGGATCATGTGGGGAAAAGGAACGCCACGGTATCGCGTAGTCGGTCGTCGCGGGGAGACCTGCGCAGCCGTGCCTCGCGCGCGCCGGGGCAGGGGCACGCCGGGAGCCGGGGGGCGCCTCGGCCGTGACGGGGGCCAGGATGAAGTGTGAGCGGGTAGGCAGAGGCACAGGCACAGAAGGGGCTGAAGGGCAATGAAGGGCACTGTGGGTGAGCTGGGTGAGTTCGGGCTCATCCGGGAGCTCACCTCCCGTCTCACCACGACCCCGGCGGTCCGGGTCGGCCCCGGTGACGACGCCGCGGTGGTCGCCGCTCCCGACCGCAGGGTGGTGGCGAGCACCGACATCCTGCTGGAGGGGCGGCACTTCCGCCGCGACTGGTCCACGGCGTACGACGTAGGGCGCAAGGCGGCCGCGCAGAACCTCGCGGACATCGCCGCCATGGGCGCCGTCCCGACCGCGCTGCTGCTCGGCCTGGTCGTCCCCGCCGAACTCCCGGTCACCTGGCCGAGCGAGCTGATGGACGGGCTGCGCGACGAGTGCCAGGTCGCGGGCGCCTGTGTGGTCGGCGGTGACGTGGTGCGCGGCGACACGATCATGGTGTCGATCACGGCGCTCGGCGACATGCGCAACCAGGAGCCGGTGACCCGGGCCGGCGCCCAGCCCGGCGACCTCGTCGCGGTGACCGGCTGGCTGGGCTGGTCCGCGGCCGGGTACGCGGTGCTGTCCCGCGGCTTCCGCTCGCCGCGGGCCTTCGTGGAGGCGCACCGGCGCCCGGAACCGCCGTACCACGCCGGTCCGGCCGCCGCCGCGCTGGGCGCCACCGCCATGTGCGACGTCAGCGACGGTCTGATCGCCGACCTCGGGCACATCGCGGAGGCCAGCAAGGTTCGTATCGACATCCGCTCCGGCGCCATCGACATCCCCACCCAGATGAACGACATCGGGCAGGCCGTCGGCGTCGACCCGCTGCAGTGGGTGCTGAGCGGGGGAGAGGACCACGCGATCGTGGCCACGTTCCCGCCGGACGTGAAGCTGCCGGCCCGCTGGAAGGTGATCGGCGAGGTGCTGAACCCCTCGGCGTTGCCCCAGGTCACGGTCGACGGGGCGCCGTGGACCAGGAAGGGCGGCTGGGACCACTTCGGGGACATCGAGTCGTGATCCCCAGGGTCCTGACGGTGGCGGGCTCCGACTCCGGCGGGGGCGCGGGCGTCCAGGCGGACCTGAAGACGATGCTGGCGCTGGGTGTGCACGGCATGAGCGTGATCACCGCGGTCACCGCGCAGAACTCGCTCGGCGTGCAGGGCGCCTGGGAGCTGCCGGTGGCGGCCGTGCGGGCCCAGTACCGCAGCGTCGTCGACGACATCGGCGTACAGGCCGTGAAGACCGGGATGCTCGCCTCGGCCGAACTGGTCGAGGCGGTCGCCGAGTTGATCGGCGGGACGGACGCGCCCGCGGTGGTGGACCCGGTGGGCGTCTCCAAGCACGGGGACCCGCTGCTGGCGGCCTCCGCGCTGGACTCCGTACGCACCCGGCTGCTGCCGGTGGCGACGGTGGCGACTCCGAACCTGGACGAGGTGGCGCAACTCACCGGAGTACGGGTCGAGTCGGAGGGCGACCTGCGACGGGCCGCGGCCGCCGTGCTGGCATACGGGCCGCGCTGGGCGCTGATCAAAGGCGGGCATTTGTCCGGAGCCGCCGTCGATCTGCTGACGGACGGTTCCGAGGAGCACTGGCTGCGGGCGCCCCGGCACGACAACCGGCACACGCACGGTACGGGCTGCACGCTGGCCTCGGCGGTCGCGGCGGGGCTGGCGAAGGGGCTGGCCGTGCCGGAGGCGGTCGCGGAGGCGAAGAGCTACGTGACCGGGGCGATCGCCGCCGGGTTCGCGCTGGGGGCGGGGATCGGGCCGGTGGATCACGGGTGGAGGTTCAGGGGCTGACCCGGGCACGGAGGACGCGGCAGGTACGGAGGGCACGGCGGGTACGGCAAAAAGCCGGCCCACCTTCCGGTGGACCGGCTCCGTGCAGCGAACCAGGCAGTGGCCGCGCGCTCAGCTGTAGCGTCAGCGCGAGACCTTGCCGGCCTTGATGCACGAGGTGCAAGCGTTCACGCGCTTCGGCGTCCCGCCGACCACAGTACGCACACGCTGGATGTTCGGGTTCCAGCGACGGGGCGTACGGCGGTGCGAGTGCGAGATGTTGTTGCCGAAGCCCGGCCCCTTGCCGCAGACGTCGCAGTTGGCAGCCACGGGTCACTCCAAAGACTTCAGATGCACTTACGGTTGAGTCCCGGCATGCCGGGATCGAGATCCTAGGACCTGAGATCTTGAGTGGCGCTGCCAGGGGAATGGCCCGACCAGGATCGGGCAACCGGAGCAGCATACAACGGCTGCGCCCGTAGAACGAAACTACCATGGCGGCTCGGCGGCCCTCCCCGCCTCTGCTCACCGGTCTCTTCCGGTGGACACCGGTCCGGGGTCTACGCTGCGTCCCAGGTCGAGCCCAGGGAGGCGCAGGTGGCGCAGGTGCCGCAGACATTCTTCGATGCTCTCGCGGTGCGCACCTGGTGCTCCCTGGCGCTCCGGGCGCTGGGGCGCTCGCGTGAGGAGATCGACGCGATCAACGTGTACCCGGTGGCCGACGGCGACACCGGTACGAACCTTTACCTGACCCTGGAGTCCGCGGCGGCGGCGGTGGAGGCCGTGTTCACCGGGCACGCGGCGGGGCCGGGGAACCGGCCGTGGGGCGCCGTGGACGGCTCCGGGCCGTCCACGGCCGATGCCATGCACGCCATGGCGCACGGGGCGCTGATCGGGGCGCGGGGCAACTCCGGGACGATCCTCGCGCAGCTGCTGCGGGGTATGGCCCAGGTGCTCGCCGCCGAAGGTGAGGAGCCTCACGCCGACGGACGTGCGCTGCGGTTGGCCCTGCGGCGCGCGGCCGACTCCGCCCGCCAGGCCGTGGCCCACCCCGTGGAGGGCACCGTCCTCACGGTCGCCACGGCCGCCGCCGACGCGGCGGACGGGGCCGGCGGCGACTGCGCGAGCGTGGCACAGGCGGCCTACAAGGGGGCCTGTGCGGCCCTGGCGGCGACGCGGGGACAGCTCGGGGTGCTGCGGCGGGCCGGAGTGGTCGACGCCGGCGGGCGGGGGCTGGTGGCGGTGCTGGGGACGCTGGTGGAGACGTTCACGGGGGAGGCGCCGGCGGCCGTGGCGGCGTACGAGCCCCACGCGCGCGCGGAATCCGCCGGGACAGGGGAACCCGCCGACACGGAGAAGCCCGCCGGGACCGAGGAGTGCGCCGCGGCGGGCGGGCCCGCCTTCGAGGTGATCTACCTGCTGGAGGCCGAGGACGCCGCCGTGGCCCGGCTGCGCGAGCGGCTCGACCGGCTCGGGGACTCCCTGGTCGTCGTCGGCGGCGACGGGCTGTGGAACGTGCACGTGCACGTCGACGACGCGGGCGCCGCCGTGGAGGCCGGTGTCGAGGCCGGGAGACCGTACCGGATCCGGATCACCCACTTCGGGCTCGGGGACGTGCACACCGGGGCCGAGCGGCCGCCCAGGGAACGGGCCCAGCGTGCGGTGGTGGCCGTCGTGCCCGGCGAGGGCCTGGCCGGGCTGTACGCCGAGGCCGGCGCGACCACCGTGCTCGCCCGCCCCGGGGAGCCGCCCGCCAGCGGGGAGATCGTCCAGGCGGTGCGGCGCGCCCACGCGCGCGAGGTCGTGCTGCTGCCCAACGACGCGGAGCTGCGCGACACGGCGGCCGCGGCGGCCGAGCAGGTGCGCACGGAGGGGGTCCGCGTCGCCCTCATCCCGACCCGCTCGGCGGTCCAGGGGATCGCCGCGCTCGCCGTGCACGCGCCGGACCGCCGTTTCGACGAGGACGTGGTCCAGATGACCTCGGCGGCGGGCGCCACCCGGTACGCCGAGGTCGTCGTCGCCGAGCACGAGTCCTGGACGATGGCCGGCATCTGCCAGGCCGGCGACGTGCTGGGACTCGTCGACGGCGACGTGGCGGTGATCGGCTCGGACGTCACCGCCACCGCCGCGACCGTCCTGGACCGCATGCTCCAGGCCGGCGGCGAACTGGTCACCATCGTGCTCGGCGACGAGGCACCCGCGGCCGTCGCCGAGCACTTGGAGGCGCGCGTACGCGAGTCCTACCTCGCCGTCGACACGGTGGTGTACCGGGGCGGGCGCCAGGGAGCGCTGCTGCTCATCGGGGTGGAGTGACCGGCTCGCCGCCCGGCACGGTGGCGCCACGCCGGGCGGCCATGTGCGCGGTGGAGCGGGCGGCAGAGGCGCTGTTGCTCACGGGGACGAGGTGAGCGGTCCTTCGTCCCGTGGCCGGGTATCCGCCGGGAGCACGTCCAGCAGCTGCTCCGCCTCGGCTCGTCGGGCCTGCACGGTGTCGTCCGCGTCGTCCGCCCCGGCGTAGGCCACGAGTACGCCACGCGCGCGTGCGGCCGCCTCGGTGGGGCGGCTCAGGTCGGCCTCCAGCCAGCCCGCGGCCAGCTCGGCGGCGGTACGGCTGTGCAGGGCGCCCGCGCCGATCGAGGCGAACGCCGCGACGGCCCGTGTCATCTGGGTCAGCGCGTCCTCGAACGCGGCCCGGATCGTGGTGTCCTCGGCGTCCTCGGACACCGAGCGGGCCAGCAGGTCGCCGTACTGCCGGTGGGTGTGACCGAGCTCTGCGGCGAGCCGCTCCCGGTCCTCCGGGCCGTCCGTGTCCTCCCGTGCCGCCGCGCACTCCCGGACCGCCTCCGCCATCAGCTCCCGCGCGGCTTCCAGTCCGGCCTCGGTGCGCAGCGCCAGCCAGGCGCGGGCACGCAGACTGCGCACCAGGCCGTGGACGTTGCCCAGGGAGCGCCACAGATCGCCCGCGCGCGCGTAGGCCCGGTCCGCGTCGGCGGGCAGTCCGGCCTGCCCGAGGGACTCGCCGGCCAGGTGGGCCAGCGTGGCGTGGTCCTGCTGCTCGGGCCAGTGCCGGGCGATCTCGGCGGCCTGCAGCCGGTGCTCGGCCGCCGCCCGGTGCTCGCCGAGCTCGCCCAGGCAGTCCCCGAGCCACCACCGCGTCTGCACGATCGCGCCGTCGCCGTGCGTGTCGGCGGTCAGGTCGGGCAGCGCCGACTCCAGCACCTCGGCGGCCTCCGCGTACCGGCCCTGCCGCAGCAGGAAGCCGCCCAGCTGGTGGCGTGCCCAGGCGCCGAGGCCGGCGGCCTCGCCCGCCTCGTCGGCCCAGTGCGCGGCCTGCAGGGCGTGTTCCGCCGCCTCCCGCGCGTCACCCCGGCCGCCGACCACCTCCGCGAGCTGAAGGTGCAGCTGGGCCCGTCCGACCGCCTCCACGTAGGGCCCGCCGTGTTCCAGGGCCGCCCGCAGTGCCCGTTCGGCCTCGGCCATGTCGCCCCGCTCGTGGGCGAGGCCGGCCACCCGCACCTCGTACTCCACCGCGAACCACGGCAGCCCCGCCGCGACGAACTCCGCCGCGGCCCGCCGGAACAGCTCCGCCGCCCTCCCGGCGTCCCCGGAGTGCTCCGCGGCCTCTGCCGACATCGCCCGCGCCTCGGCGGTCCGGGACACCAGCCGCACGTCGTCCCCGACGTGCCCGTCGACGAGCGCCAGCAGCTCCCGGATCGCCTGCTCGGCGTCGGGCAGGGCGCCCGGAGCCCCCTCGTGCACCCGGCGCATCAGGATCCGCGCCCGGCTCATCAGCACGGAGGCCGCCTGCCGTACGCCGGTGGCCTCCTCGGCGTAGAGGGCGAGGATCCCGTCGTAGGGCTCGGCGACCGCCGCGAGCGCCTCGTCGACCCGGCCCGCCAGGGCCCGTACGTACGCCGCACGCGCGCGTGCCGCCAGCGACTCCCCGGCATCGCCCGCTTCCGCGTACAGTTCGGCGGCCCGCTCGAACAGTTCGGCCCCCTCCGGGCCGCGGCCCATCGCCTGGTGCTCGACGATCTCCGCGCGGTCCCGCGCGTCCAGCTCGACCCCGTCCGCGGCCCGGGCGGCCGCCGCCCACGCCTCCAGGGCGTGCGGCCGGAGGCCGTCCGACAGGCGCCGGGCCTCGGCCAGCAGCGCCGGCAGATCCGGCTCGCCCGAGACCGTGTCCGTGTCCGTGCCCGTGCCCGTGCCCGTGTCCGGGCCCGCGGCCGCGGGCAGAACCGCAGCCTCCGGCCGGGCCGTGACGGCCGGCCCGGCCACCGTGCGCACCCCGAGCGGCAGCCGCTCCACCAGCGGGCGCTGCGCCATACGCGCGCGTGCCTCGTCGCCTACGTACGAGGTGCCGTTGCGCACGTCGAACCGCCCGGCCAGTTCGAGGGCCTCGGCGCGCGCGTGGGCCGCGAGTTCCCGCGCCGTCCACACCTGCCCGGCCGGCCCCGGTACCCGCTGCCCGCCCAGCCCGAGTTCGGTCAGACGGTCCATGAGCAGCGCCACCACGGCCATGAACTCCAGGCGGCTGCGCGGATGCCCGGTGTCCGTGAAGTAGATCGGCCGCTCGGCGAGCAGCTCCAGGCCGCGCGCCTCGTTACCGGTGAGCGCGCAGAACTCCACATGGTCCGCGTACGCGCCGCGCATGCTCTCCATCGGCCGCACCAGCCGGAAACCACGCAGATGGTGGGCGCGGGCCTCGTCCACGCGGCCCAGCCTCAGCAGCGGCACCAGGGAGGAGGCGAGGACACTGTGCGGCTCGTGGGCGCAGCTGTACTCGCCCTCCAGGACCGGCCGCCACAGGTCGAGGGCCTCCGCGTCCCGGCCGCGCTTGACGTGCCACGTGCCCTGGCCGTGCAGCTCGCACGCGTGGCAGTCCGCCATCCGGTCCCGGTCGGCGGCCAGCCAGGCCGTGTAGGCCCGCTCGGCACGGTCCAGGTCGCCGGTGTGCGCGGCCACGCTGAACTCGGCGCTGCGGACGGCCCGTTCGGAGTGCCCGGCCAGCCGGTAGCGGTGCTCCATCTCACCGAGCCACTTCTCGATGGAGGCCAGCGGCACGTGCGGCTGGTCCAGCATGCCGGCCGACACCCACTTGAAGACCCAGTGCAGGGAGTGCGTCTCGTACTCGTCGAAGTCCCCGGGCCGTTCGTCCCACATGCGCAGCAGCCGCGCGAACGGGACGAACATCTTGTCCTTCTCGGAGCTGTAGTTGTAGACCTTCAGCTGGTGTCCGAGCGCCTCGATCACCGCGAGCGGGATGTCCAGCTTCTCCGCCTCGGCGAGCAACTGCTCCGCGCGCGCGTTGCGGGCCGGGCCCTCCGGCTGCTCGGAGTTCTCCGCCATCGCCCGGCGCAGCGCGTCGAAGTCCGTGATCCCGCTCATCGGTGACCGTCCTCCCCGTCTGCGGATTCCCCGTGTGTGGCCCATTCCAGGAGGCCGATGAACGCGCGGTTGAGCAGCGCCGAGTCCGCGGGCCTGAGCGGGCGCTGCGCCATCAGCAGCGCCTGCCCGTACAGCGACTCGGTCGCGGTGCCGATCAGCTCGGGATCCCGCAGGGAGGCGATCCGCCGGATCAGCGGATTGAGGTGGTTGAGCACCAGACGCGCGCGTGGCGCGCTGCCGCGCAGCGAACCGAGAATGCCCGCCCACAGGTCGTCCGCCTGCGCCTCGGCCTCCGCGCGGGCCTGCTCGTGCCGGGCCGCCCGGTCGTCCAGGTGCAGCGCGGGCACCGAGAGGGGGTGGAAGGCGCGCAGGACGACGTCACAGCCCAGCGGGTCGAGCTTCGCCCGCGCCGCCGCCAGGAAGCCGGACAGGGCCAGCTCCTCCGCCGGGTCGACCGCGTCCAGATGGGCGGTCACGGTGTCCGCGTCCAGTTCGGCGACGACCGTCCCCGGGCGCACCGACGGCAGGGCCTCGACCAGCTCGCTGTCGTAGGTGTAGCCGCCGTTGACCACCCCGACACCCTGTGCGGAGGCGATCGGGGCGACCTGCCGGTACTCCTCCACCGTCCGGGTGAAGTGCACCACCGGGTGGCGCAGCGCGAACTCCTCCAGGGAGAGCTGCCCGTCGGTCGTCTCGAACGGCAGCCACGGCAGCATCGTGCGCAGCATGTCCTTGTCGTGCCGTGCGAGGGACTTCACCCCGAGGTGGTGCACCGACAGGAAGGCCGCCAGCCGCTCGGGATCGCCCGCCGCCAACCCGGTCAGCCAGGACCGGATCCGTTCGCCGAGCGCTTCCCGTACGGCGGCCAGCGTCTCGTCCTCGTACAGCGACTCGCGCGAGGCCGTGGGCCTCAGGCTGTCGGTGTCCAGGACGCAGCGCACGAAGAACGCCCAGTCCGGCAGCAGCTGTTCGGCCCGCTCGGTCAGCAGCATGCCCTTCAGGTGCACGCGGTGCGTGGCGCGCTGGGCCGGGCTGACCGCGGCGGGCAGAACGTACGCCACCCCGCGGACTCCGGCCAGCGGCACGTTCAGTTCGATCGAGTCCAGCGGGGTGAAGCCGAAGGTGTCGTGGCAGTGCCGGGCCAGGGCCACGCGGCGGGTCGTGGGGGAGGGATAGGGGCGGTCCCACGGCGCGGGCAGATCGGTGACCGTCTCGTCGCCCACCCGCACGTCGTAGGGCAGGAGCGAGCCGAAGTCCCGGGCCAGCGCGAGCACCCGCTGTCCGGTCAGCCACTCCCCGGCGCCCGCCCGCGCCACCAGGTGCACGGTGGTGCCCGGTTCCGGCCGGGCCTCGTCGGGCAGCGTCCGCACGGTGTACGAGCCGTCGTCGCTCGCCGTCCACTCCACCGGCGGAGCCGCGGGCTCACGGGCGCTGCGGCTGACCACCCGGATGCGTTCGGCGACCACGAAGCAGGCCAGCAGGCCGATGCCGAACTGGCCCAGGAAGTCGGAGCGGGCCTCCTGCAGCCCCTCGGCACGCTTGGAGCTGCGGCCGATGGTCGCCAGCAGGCTGTGCACGTCCGACTCGGTGAGCCCGACGCCGGTGTCCTCCACCCGCAGGGTGGCAGGCCCCGCGGAGTCCGCTGCGTCCGCGTACAGCCGCACCCGCGCCGGGGCGCCCGGCTGCTCGGCGCGCCGGGCGGTGATCGCGTCCACCGCGTTCTGCAGCAGCTCGCGCAGGTAGACCTTGGGACTGGAGTAGAGGTGATGGGAGAGCAGGTCCACCAGACCACGCAGGTCGACCTGGAACGTATGAGGTGACTGTGATGCCTGGGATGACTGTGAGGTCTGGGAGTCCATCGTCGCAGCGCCGCCGGTGGGGGGACTTCGCGACAGCGCGGGGTCGGGCGGCCCCTTGTTGGGGAGGTGACCGCGGGGGATGGCCGGAGCGCGCCATCCTAGAGCGCGAACAGCCCGTCTGACCAGGACTTTCCCGACACGTATACGGCATTGTCAGTGTCGTGTTGTGCAATGGGTGTCGTGCCCGCACTGGAAGAACCACTGAAACAGCCGCTGAAGTCAGTGCTCGGCCCCGCCACCGCCAAGGTGATGGCCGAGCACCTCGGCCTGCACACCGTCGGCGACCTGCTGCACCACTATCCGCGCAGGTACGAGGAGCGCGGCCAGCTCACCCACCTCGCCGACCTCCCCATGGACGAGCACGTCACGGTGGTCGCCCAGGTCGCCGACGCCCGCCTGCACAGCTTCGCCTCGGCCAAGGCCCCGCGCGGCAAGGGACAGCGCCTGGAGGTGACGATCACCGACGGCAGCGGCCGACTCCAACTGGTGTTCTTCGGCAACGGTGTTCACAAGCCCCACAAGGAGCTGCTCCCGGGCACGCGCGCGCTCTTCGCGGGCAAGGTGTCCCTGTTCAACCGGCGGCTGCAACTCGCCCACCCGGCGTACGAGTTGCTCAAGGGCGGCGACAGCGAGGAGACCGTCGAGACATGGGCCGGGGCCCTCATCCCCCTCTACCCGGCCACCGCCAAGCTGGAGTCCTGGAAGATCGGCAAGGCGATCCAGACCGTGCTCCCCGCCGCGCAGGACGCCATCGACCCGCTCCCCGTCTCCCTGCGCGAGGGCCGCGGCCTGGTGTCCCTTCCCGAGGCCCTCCTCAAGATCCACCGCCCGCACACCAAGGCCGACATCGCCGACGCCCGGGCCCGCCTGAAGTGGGACGAGGCCTTCGTCCTCCAGGTCGCCCTGGCCCGCCGCCGGCACGCCGACGCCCAGCTCCCGGCGGTCGCCCGCAAGCCGCTCCCCGACGGCCTCCTCGCGGCCTTCGACGAGCGGCTGCCCTTCACCCTGACCGAGGGCCAGCAGAAGGTCTCCAGGGACATCTTCGGCGACCTCGCCACCGAGCACCCGATGCACCGGCTGCTCCAGGGCGAGGTCGGCTCCGGCAAGACCCTTGTCGCGCTGCGCGCCATGCTCGCCGTCGTCGACGCCGGCGGTCAGGCCGCCATGCTCGCGCCCACCGAGGTGCTCGCCCAGCAGCACCACCGTTCGGTCACCGAGATGATGGGCGAGCTCGCCGAAGGAGGCATGCTGGGCGGCGCCGAGCACGCCACCAAGGTGGTCCTGCTCACCGGCTCGATGGGCGCCGCCGCCCGCCGTCAGGCGCTGCTCGACCTCGCCACCGGCGAGGCCGGGATCGTGATCGGCACGCACGCGCTGATCGAGGACAAGGTGCAGTTCCACGACCTCGGGCTGGTCGTGGTCGACGAACAGCACCGCTTCGGCGTCGAACAGCGCGACGCTCTGCGCGGCAAGGGCAAACAGCCCCCGCACCTGCTGGTCATGACCGCCACGCCGATCCCGCGGACGGTCGCCATGACCGTCTTCGGCGACCTGGAGACCTCCGTCCTCGACCAGCTCCCGGCCGGCCGTTCGCCGATCGCCAGCCATGTCGTCCCGGTCGCCGACAAGCCGCATTTCCTGGCCCGGGCGTGGGAGCGGGTGCGCGAGGAGGTGGCGGCCGGCCACCAGGCGTACGTCGTCTGCCCGCGCATCGGTGACGAGGAGGACGATCCCAGGAAGGGCGGCAAGAAGAAGTCCCCGGAGGACGAAGCCGAGAAGCGGCCCCCGCTGGCCGTCCTCGACGTGGCCGAGCAACTGGCGAAGGGTCCCCTGCAGGGCCTCGGGGTCGAGGTCCTGCACGGCCGTATGCACCCCGATGACAAGGACGCGGTGATGCGCCGGTTCGCCGCCGGGGAGACCGACGTCCTGGTCGCCACCACCGTCATCGAGGTCGGCGTCAACGTCCCGAACGCCACCGCCATGGTGATCATGGACGCGGACCGGTTCGGCGTGTCCCAGCTCCACCAGCTCCGCGGCCGCGTCGGCCGTGGCTCCGCGCCCGGTCTGTGCCTGCTGGTCACCGAGATGCCGGAGGCGAGCGACGCCCGCCGGCGGCTGGGCGCGGTGGCCTCGACGCTGGACGGCTTCGAACTCTCCCGTCTCGACCTGGAACAGCGCCGCGAGGGCGACGTCCTGGGCCAGGCCCAGTCGGGCGCCCGCACCTCCCTGCGCGTGCTGGCCGTCATCGACGACGAGGAGATCATCGCGGAGGCGAGAGCGGAGGCGGCGGCGGTCGTGGCGGCCGACCCGGAACTGACCAACCTCCCCGCCCTGAGGACGGCCCTGGACGCGCTGCTGGACGAGGAGAGGGAGCAGTACTTGGAGAAGGGCTGACAGACTGGGAACGGCCACCATCCGCGCGCACCGACAAGGACCTGAGATGACCCGCGTGATCGCCGGCGAAGCCGGCGGGCGCCGTCTGGCCGTCCCGCCAGGGAACGGCACCCGCCCGACCTCCGACCGGGCACGGGAGGGCCTCTTCTCCACCTGGCAGTCGCTCCTCGGCGGCCCGCTGGACGGTGAGCGGGTCCTCGACCTGTACGCGGGTTCGGGCGCCGTCGGCCTGGAGGCGCTCTCCCGTGGCGCCGGCCACACCCTCCTGGTGGAGGCAGACGCCCGCGCGGCGAAGACCGTCCGGGAGAACGTGAAGAACCTCGGCCTCCCCGGCGCCGAGGTCCGGGCGGGCAGGGCCGAGCAGATCATCCAGTCACCGGCGCCGGCGGAGCCGTACGACCTCGTCTTCCTCGACCCGCCGTACGCCGTCTCCGACGACGATCTTCGGGAGATACTGCTCACACTCCGCACGCAGGGGTGGCTCGCGGCCGAAGCCCTCGTCACCGTGGAGCGCAGCACCAGAGGCGGCGAATTCCACTGGCCGGACGGCTTCGAGGCGATCCGGGCCCGTCGCTACGGCGAGGGAACGTTTTGGTACGGTCGCGCCGCCTCTACGTGCGAAGACGCACGATGACCGGACCGGAGAGCGAGGGACCACCAGTGCGCCGCGCCGTCTGTCCCGGGTCGTTCGACCCGATCACCAACGGACACATCGACATCATCTCCCGCGCCTCCCGTCTCTACGACGAGGTCTACGTCGCGGTGATGATCAACAAGTCCAAGAAGGGCCTGTTCGAGATCGACGAGCGGATCGACCTGATCCGCCAGGTCACCGCCGAGTACGCGAACGTCCGCGTCGAGGCCTTCCACGGTCTCCTCGTCGACTACTGCAAGCAGCGGGACATCCCCGCCATCGTCAAGGGCCTGCGCGCCGTCAGCGACTTCGACTACGAGCTGCAGATGGCCCAGATGAACAACGGGCTGTCGGGCGTCGAGACGCTCTTCGTGCCGACCAACCCCACGTACAGCTTCCTCTCCTCCTCCCTGGTCAAGGAAGTCGCCACCTGGGGCGGCGACGTCTCCCACCTGGTGCCGCCGCAGGTCCTCGACGCCCTCGGCAAGCGCCTCAGGAAGGACTGACGGGCTGACAGTCCGTCACCCGGTGTCGGACCCGCGTCCCGGGGCCGTACAGTCGTCCCGTCCGTCTCCAACACAGCTGTAGAGAGTGGCGAGCACAGGTGGACGTCCAGAAGAAGCTCGACGAGATCGTCACCGCGGTCTCCAGCGCCCGGTCCATGCCGATGTCGGCCTCGTGCGTGGTCAACCGCGCCGAGCTGCTCGCGATGCTCGAAGAGGTGCGCCAGGCGCTGCCCGGCTCCCTCGCGCAGGCCCAGGAACTGATCGGCGACCGCGAGCAGATGGTCGAGCAGGCCCGTCTGGAGGCCGAGCGGATCATCGAGAGCGCGCACGCCGAGCGCGGCTCGCTGATCTCCGACACCGAGGTGGCCCGCCGCTCCCAGGCCGAGGCCGACCGGATCCTGGCCGAGGCCCGCAAGGAGGCCGAGGAGATCCGGGCCGAGGCCGACGAGTACGTCGACTCCAAGCTCGCCAACTTCGAGGTCGTGCTCACCAAGACCCTCGGCTCGGTCGGCCGCGGCCGCGAGAAGCTGCTGGGCACCGGCCCCGGTGTCGACGAGCACGGCTACGAGGACGAGGACGCCCCCGAGCGCAGCCATGACCCGGAGACGCTGCGCCGCGACGCGGACGCCTACGTGGACGTCAAGCTAGGTGCCTTCGAGGCGGTCCTCGCCAAGACCCTGGAGGCCGTCGGCCGTGGCCGTCAGAAGCTGCACGGCCGTATCGCCACCGACGACCTCGGCGCCCTCGCCGACGACTCCACCACCCTGCAGCACTCCAGCGACGCCGACTACCTCGCCGACCTCGCGGCTCTCGCCCAGCAGGACGCCCGGCCCGAACAGCCCGCCCAGCCCGAGCAGCAGCCGCGGTACGACCAGCAGCCGGCCTACGGCTACGAGCAGCAGCCCGACCCCTACGGTGGCTTCCCGCAGCAGCACGGCTACGGCCACCAGGACCCGTACGGCTATCAGCAGGCCGACCCCTACTCCCCCACCTCCGGCTACGCTCCGGCGGGAGGTGCCCCCTTCCAAGGCGGCTACGACCAGCAGCAGGCCTACGACCCGAACCAGCCCCAGCAGCCCCAGCAGCACCAGCAGGACTACGCCCTCGACGAGACCAGCCTCTTCGACACCAGCATGATCAGCGCGGAGCAGCTGCGGGCTTACGAACAGGAGCGCGGCCTGTAGCGACGGCCCCGATTGGGCCGTGAGCGAAAGGTCCAGTATCCTGGCTCTTCGGTCGCGTGCACGTCCGCGATCAGCGCTGCCCCGGTACGCAAGGGGTGGTGTCCCTCCGAGCTCGAAGATCGAAAGCAGGAATGGCTTCCAACGCGCGCCTCGACCACCGCAACCCTCTCGTGTTCGACACACACGAGCTGGGGCGGCGTCCCGGTGCGCTGCAGCGCCTGACCCGCACGATCGACGCCCCCAAGGACCTCGGTATCCAGGGAGTCATCGGAGTGCCGGAAGGCGCCCCGGTGGAGCTCGAACTCCGGCTCGAGTCGGTCATGGAAGGGGTGCTCGTCACAGGCACCGCCCGTGCAGCGGCCGAGGGGGAGTGCGTAAGGTGTCTGGAGCCGGTCGAGCTGGAGCTCGAAGCGGACTTCCAGGAACTGTTCTCGTACCCTGACGCCGACGACCGGGGCCGCGTGACCGCGGAACCGGGCGACGACGCCGAGGACGACGAGGACAGGTTCTTCCTCGAGGACGGACTCTTCGACCTCGAACCTCTGCTGCGGGATGCGGTGGTGCTCGCACTGCCGATGCAGCCGGTGTGCCGGGAAGACTGCCCGGGCCTGTGCTCCGAGTGCGGAGCGCGGCTCGCGGACGACCCGGACCACCACCACGACGCCGTCGACATCCGTTGGGCGGCTTTGCAGGGACTCGCCGGCACCATGAAGGACGGCGAGAAGGACGAGATGAGCGGCGCTGACGCGGAAGCGGGCGTCGACGAGAAGCAGGAGAAGTAGCCGTGGCTGTTCCGAAGCGGAAGATGTCGCGCAGCAACACGCGCCACCGCCGGTCGCAGTGGAAGGCTGCGGTCCCCACCCTGGTTGCGTGCGAGCGCTGCCACGAGCCCAAGCAGCAGCACATCGCGTGCCCGTCTTGCGGCACCTACAACAAGCGCCAGGTCCTCGAGGTCTGAGCGGCTGGTGAGAGGCACTGTGTCCACGCCGAAGAAGAACTCAGCGGACAACACGGCCTCGTCCCACACGCTTCTGGAAGGGCGGCTCGGCTACCAGGTCGAGTCCGCCCTTCTGGTGCGAGCGCTGACCCACCGGTCCTACGCGTACGAGAACGGCGGTCTGCCGACGAACGAGCGGCTGGAGTTCCTCGGGGACTCCGTGCTCGGTCTCGTCGTCACGGACACGCTGTACCGCACCCACCCGGATCTGCCGGAGGGCCAGCTGGCCAAGCTCCGGGCCGCCGTGGTGAACTCTCGTGCGCTCGCGGAGGTGGGCCGTGGTCTCGAACTGGGCTCCTTCATCCGGCTGGGCCGCGGTGAAGAGGGAACGGGCGGACGGGACAAGGCGTCCATCCTTGCCGACACCCTGGAAGCGGTGATCGGCGCGGTCTATCTCGACCAGGGCCTCGACTCGGCGTCCGAGCTGGTGCACCGGCTCTTCGACCCGCTGATCGAGAAGTCCTCAAACCTCGGAGCCGGCCTGGACTGGAAGACCAGTCTCCAGGAGCTCACCGCGACGGAGGGGCTCGGCGTGCCCGAGTACCTGGTCACGGAGACCGGCCCCGACCACGAGAAGACCTTCACTGCTGCCGCCCGCGTCGGAGGCGTCTCGTACGGCACCGGCACCGGCCGCAGCAAGAAGGAGGCGGAGCAGCAGGCCGCCGAGTCCGCGTGGCGGTCCATCCGGGCCGCGGCGGACGAGCGCGCCAAGGCGACGGCCGACGCGGTCGACATCGACGCGGGTGACATCGACGCGGGTGACATCGCCGCGGGCGCCGACGACGAAGCCTCCGCTTCCGCCTGACAGGCAGCAAGAGCCGAGCGCCCGCCCCAGCTCAGGGGCGGGCGCTCGGATCGTCCACCCGATCGTCCCAGGGGTCCCGATGCCCGAGTTGCCCGAGGTCGAGGTCGTACGACGCGGCCTGGAACGGTGGGTCGCCCACCGGGCCGTCGCCGACGCCGAAGTGCTGCACCCCCGTGCCGTACGCCGTCACCCGGCCGGTGCGGACGACTTCGCGCACCGTCTCAAGGGGCATCGCGTGGGCACGCCCAGCCGCCGGGGGAAGTACCTGTGGCTGCCACTGGAGGACACCCGGCAGGCGGTGCTCGCTCACCTCGGGATGAGCGGCCAGCTGCTGGTGCAGCCGGACAGCGCGCCGGACGAGAAGCACCTCAGGATCCGGGTCCGCTTCGCCGACGGCCTGCACACCGAACTGCGCTTCGTCGACCAGCGCACCTTCGGCGGTCTGTCGCTGCACGACACCACCCCGGACGGTCTGCCGGACGTCATCGCGCACATCGCCCGCGACCCCCTCGACCCGCTGTTCGACGACGAGGCCTTCCACCTGGCGCTGCGCCGCAAGCGGACCACCATCAAGCGGGCCCTGCTGGACCAGTCGCTGATCAGCGGCGTCGGCAACATCTACGCGGACGAGGCCCTGTGGCGCTCGCGTCTGCACTACGAGCGTCCCACCGGCACCTTCACCCGCCCCCGCACCACCGAACTCCTGGGCCACATCCGGGATGTGATGAACGAGGCCCTCGCCGTGGGCGGCACCAGCTTCGACAGCCTCTACGTCAACGTCAACGGAGAGTCCGGCTACTTCGACCGCTCCCTGGACGCGTACGGCCGGGAGGGTCTGCCCTGCCGGCGCTGCGCGACGCCCATGCGCCGTCGGCCCTGGATGAACCGTTCCAGCTACTTCTGCCCGAAGTGTCAGCGGGCGCCGCGGCCGGCGTCGTAACGCTCGCGGGCGGCCAGCACCTCGTCCATCCGGCCCTCCACACAGTGGATGAGGTCCAGCAGGCGGGTCGCCACCTCGCGGCCCAGCGCGGTCAGTTCGTAGTCCACCCGCGGCGGATTCGTCGGCTGCGCCTCGCGGTGCACCAGGCCGTCGCGCTCCAGCGCCTGCAGGGTCTGGGAGAGCATCTTCTCGCTCACGCCGTCGACGCGGCGGCGCAGTTCGTTGAACCGCAGCGAGCTCTCGTGCAGCGCGCCGAGGGTGAGCGAGCCCCAGCGGCCCGTGACATGCTCCAGGGTGCCCCGCGACGGGCAGGCCCTCGCGAACACGTTGTAGGGGAGGTCCCGCTCCTCCGCGCTCGGCTGACTCTCGTGCATGACGGTCATCCCTCAAGCGTACTCGATGGAAGCGCTGAGCATCAGGTTGCGCTAACCGGGAGTAAGCGCCGCCCGTCCCCTCGTGCGGGGCCGGCTGGACCGGTCCGGCCACGAAGCCGCCGGACTCCGCCCCCTACGTTTCTGACCTGCGGTTACCTCAGTAGCCGAAGTCCTGCGTCCACCACGGACCGCCGGAGCCGTAGTGCACACCGACTCCCAGGGTCTTGAAGTCGCAGTTCAGGATGTTGGCCCGGTGGCCCGGGCTGTTCATCCACGCCTCCATCACGGCGGCGGCGTCCGCCTGGCCCCGGGCTATGTTCTCGCCGCCTAGACCGCTTATGCCCGCCTTGGCGGCGCGGTCCCACGGGGTGGCGCCGTCGGGGTCGGTGTGGTCGAAGAAGCCGCGCGCGGCCATGTCCGCGCTGAAGCCCTCGGCGAGCTTGGTCAGCGAACTGTTCGCCGACAGGGCGCTGCAGCCGACCTTGGCCCGCTCCTCGTTCACCAGCTTCAGCACCTCCGCCTCGGCCGCGGCCTCCGCCGACACCGTCACCGGCGCCGGGGCCGACGTCCTGACCGGAGCCTTGCCGGCCGTACGGCTCGGCGTGGTCCTCGGCTGGGCGGGGACCTGCGCCGTCGGGCGCTTCGAGGGTGCCCTGGTCGGCGTGGGGGACTGCGACGCCGGTGCGGAGGGGGAGGCGGAGTCGGAGGCGGACGGGCTCGCCGGAGAGGCCGGCCGGTCGGTGTCACGGCTGGTCGAGGGACCGCCGGCGCGGTTCGCGGTGGCGCTGCCGGAGGTGCCGCCCTGCTCGCTCGCCGTGTTGCTGGGCGTGCCCGCGGCCTGCACGTCGTCACCGCCGCTGCTGGTGGTCCCGCCGAGCCGGTAGTGGTCGAGGCCGGGCACCGCGCCGGTGGCCACCGCCACCGTGCCGAGCGCGACCGCGGCGGACACCCCGAGCAGACCCGTGCGCACCGCCGCCGACTTCTTCTTCCGGCGACGGCCGCGAGGTGCCTCGCCGGAGCGGGAGAAGCCGGCCTCGGGGAAGGCGGCCGTACCGGTGTCCCGGGCGTAGTCGTCGTCCGTGGCGTACAGGTACGCCTCGGACTTCTCGTGGGCGCCGGCGTACGCCTCCGGGTTCAGATAGGGCGCGATGCCCATGGTTTCGCGGTCACCGGCGTACGAGTCCTGCGGGTCGTGGCCGCCCGTGCCGGCGGCGGAGCGTCGGTGGCGTCCCATGTCCTGGCCTTCCTCGTCCCTCGCGGTCAACCCCTCTCATACGATCTTGCGGGTCAACCCGACTCACTCGATCGAGTGAGTTTCATATGAGATTCATTGGGTGGGGACGGTACCGCATGCCGCGTGAGGGCGAAGTGTCCCAAGAGACATTGGCCGGTTAGGTTGCACCCATGAGCGAGGATGTACGGCTGGTCGCCTGGGTGCGTGGACGCGTGCAGGGCGTGGGATTCCGCTGGTTCACACGGGCCAAGGCGCTCGAGATCGGTGGACTGAGTGGTTTTGCTCTCAATTTGGCGGACGGCCGGGTCCAGGTGGTCGCCGAGGGCCCGCGCGAGGCGTGCGAAGAACTGCTGAAGTGGCTCCAGGGCGGCGACACGCCCGGGCTCGTCAACGGTGTCACCGAGATCTGGGACACAACCCGGGGCGGCTACGACGGCTTCGCCATCCGCTGAGCCCGTTCCGGCAGGTCCCCCGGGTGGAAGCGGAGGAGCATGCCACCGGCAACTGCCAGAAGCAGAAATAGCCTGGTTGTTGCCAAGAACCGCTTGCAGTGGCAGGCTCCGCACGTAAGGATGATCGCCACGCCCCGAGGGCCCCGTATCAGCCGCAGCGCCGCCGCTTTCCGGCCGCGCAGCGCAGGGTTGCCCGCCAATCCGGGGCGTGATCGTGTTGACCGTCAAACTTTTTGGTGAGACGCTGAAAGCCCCGCGCACCTTAGCTGTTTGGCATGTGGCAATAGCAGAGCAACACTCGAGTGTGCCAAGCACCCCGGGTGCGAATCCCTCACGACCCACCACCGCTTCGGTCGGTCACTCAGTGTGGAGGACCATCCATCATGGCAAAGGCGCTTCTCGGTTACGTCGGCGGCTCCGACCCTCGACTCCTCGCCGAGATGCGACGGCTCCAGCAGCGCGTACAGGACCTGGAATCCGAGCTCGTACGGATCCAGGCGGAGAACGACGCGCTGACGGCTGCCGCTTCTCACGACAGGATCATGGAGAGCATCGACGCACACCAGGCGGAGCCTGCGCTCACCTGATCGCTGCATCGCTCCACGACAGCACACGCAGCGGTTGGGCTGCCCGTATCAACCGCTCAGTTGTCAGACGACTGAAGGCAAGTCGTCAGATTTGCAAGGGACGCTTCGGCGTCCCTTCTTTCTTTCCCCCGCGCATCCTTTCACCCTCTTCAACGTCTGATGTGCCCTGCATGTTCATGCGCGAAACCGTGCGGTTGCCGATGTTCGTAGAGTGAGATAGGGACGGAAGGGTAAAGTCCGGCGGCGTGCACCTCAAGGCCCTGACCCTCCGCGGGTTCAAGTCGTTCGCCTCGGCGACCACACTCCGGTTCGAACCGGGCATCACGTGTGTCGTCGGTCCGAACGGCTCGGGCAAGTCCAACGTGGTGGACGCCCTCAGCTGGGTCATGGGGGAGCAGGGCGCCAAGTCGCTGCGCGGCGGCAAGATGGAGGACGTCATCTTCGCCGGCACCACCGGCCGTCCGCCGCTCGGCCGCGCCGAGGTGTCCCTGACCATCGACAACTCCGACGGCGCGCTGCCCATCGAGTACGCCGAGGTCACCATCACGCGGATCATGTTCCGCAACGGCGGCAGCGAGTACCAGATCAATGGCGACACCTGCCGCCTCCTCGACATCCAGGAACTGCTGTCCGACTCCGGCATCGGCCGCGAGATGCACGTCATCGTCGGCCAGGGCCAGCTCGACTCCGTCCTGCACGCCGACCCCATGGGCCGCCGCGCCTTCATCGAGGAGGCCGCCGGAGTCCTCAAGCACCGCAAGCGCAAGGAGAAGGCGCTGCGGAAGCTCGACGCGATGCAGGCCAACCTCGCGCGCGTGCAGGATCTTACCGACGAGCTGCGCCGCCAGCTCAAGCCGCTGGGCCGCCAGGCGGCGGTGGCACGCAGGGCCGCGGTGATCCAGGCGGACCTGCGTGACGCCCGCCTGCGTCTGCTCGCCGACGACCTCGTACGGCTGCGGGAGGCCCTGCGGGCCGAGATCGCCGACGAGGCGGCGCTGAAGGAACGCAAGGAGTCCGCCGAGCAGGAACTGAGGAAGGCCCTCCAGCGCGAGGCCCTGCTCGAGGATGAGGTGCGCCGGCTCACACCGCGTCTCCAGCGCGCCCAGCAGACCTGGTACGAGCTGTCCCAGCTCGCCGAGCGGGTGCGCGGCACGATCTCGCTGGCCGACGCCCGGGTCAAGAGCGCCACCTCGGCCCCGCCCGAGGAACGGCGCGGCCGGGACCCCGAGGACATGGAGCGCGAGGCCGCCCGGATCCGTGAGCAGGAGGCCGAGCTGGAGGCGGCCCTGGAGGCCGCCCAGCGCGCCCTGGACGACACCGTCGCCCACCGGGCAGAGCTGGAGCGCGAACTCGCCGTCGAGGAACGCCGCCTCAAGGACGTAGCCCGCGCCATCGCCGACCGCCGCGAAGGCCTGGCCCGGCTCAGCGGGCAGGTCAACGCGGCCCGTTCGCGCGCCGCCTCCGCGCAGGCCGAGATCGACCGCCTGGCCGCCGCCCGCGACGAGGCCCAGGAGCGGGCGGTGCGTGCGCAGGAGGAGTACGAGGCCCTCAAGGCCGAGGTCGACGGCCTCGACGCCGGGGACGCGGAACTGGCCGAGCAGCACGAGACGGCCAAGCGGCAGCTGGCGGAGGCGGAGGCCGCCCTGTCCGCCGCCCGGGAGGCGGCCACCGCGGCGGAGCGCAGCCGCGCCGCGACGCAGGCCCGCCGGGACGCACTGGCGCTCGGCCTGCGCCGCAAGGACGGCACCGGGGCGCTGCTGGGCGCGAAGGACCGGCTCACGGGTCTGCTCGGCCCGGCGGCGGAACTGCTGACGGTGACACCGGGATACGAGGTCCCGCTCGCCGCGGCCTTCGGCGCCGCCGCCGACGCCCTCGCCGTGACCACCCCGACCGCCGCCGCCGACGCCATCCGCCTCCTGCGCAAACAGGACGCGGGACGCGCGACCCTGCTCCTGGCGGGGGCCCCGGAGCCCGCCGACGACCGCACCGCCGGCACCCCGTCACCGGGCGAGCGTCCTGACGTCACGGGCCGGGTGGCCGGAGCGGCCGAGGCCGACGGGGCCACCGGTGAGCCGGCCGCCCATGCGGCGGGTGCCGTGTCACGGCTGGAAGGGCGCGCGGTGTCCGCCGGCCCGGGAAGCGGTCCGGACGGCACACACGGTGACGGCCCTGGCGCCGGGGCCGGCGCCCCGAAGGCAGGCGGCCGCCCCGGCGGGCCGCCCTCCGCCGCAGATCTGGTCCGGGGGCCCGGCGAGCTCATGCCCGCCGTGCGCCGGCTGCTGCGCGGGATCGTCGTCGTGGACAGTCTCGAGGACGCCGAGGACCTGGTCCACGCCCGCCCCGACCTGACCGCCGTGACCGCCGAAGGCGATCTCCTGGGTGCGCACTTCGCGCAGGGCGGGTCCGCCGGTGCGCCGAGCCTCCTGGAGGTACAGGCCTCCGTCGACGAGGCCACCGCCGAGCTGGAGGAGCTGGCGGTGCGCTGCGAGGAGCTGGCCGAGGCGCAGCGGGCGGCGGCCGGGCGGCGGGGCGAGTGCGCCGCACTCGTGGAGGAACTGGGCGAGCGGCGCCGGGCGGGCGACCGGGAGAAGTCCGCCGTCGCCCAGCAGCTCGGGCGCCTCGCCGGCCAGGCCCGCGGCGCCGCCGGGGAGGCCGAGCGGTCCACCGCGGCGGCGGCACGCGCGCAGGAGGCGCTGGACAAGGCCGTCCAGGAGGCCGAGGAACTCGCCGAGCGGCTCGCCGTCGCCGAGGAGATGCCGGTCGAGGAGGAACCGGACACCTCCGTACGGGACCGCCTCGCCGCCGACGGCGCCAACGCCCGCCAGACCGAGATGGAGGCCCGGCTCCAGGCCCGTACGCACGAGGAGCGGGTGAAGGGCCTCGCCGGACGCGCCGACTCGCTGGACCGGGCCGCCCGCGCGGAACGCGAGGCACGCGCGCGTGCCGAGCAGCGACGGGCCCGGCTGCGGCACGAGGCCGCTGTGGCGGAGGCCGTCGCCTCCGGCGCCCGCCAGCTGCTCGCCCACGTCGAGGTGTCGGTGGGCCGCGCGGAGCGCGAGCGCGCCGCCGCCGAGGCCGCCAAGGCCCGCCGCGAGCAGGAACTGGCGGCCGCGCGCAGCGCGGGACGGGACCTCAAGGCAGAGCTTGACAAGTTGACGGATTCAGTTCACCGAGGCGAGGTACTAGGAGCAGAGAAGCGGCTGCGGATCGAGCAGCTGGAGACCAAGGCTCTGGAGGAACTCGGTGTGGAACCGGCGGGGCTCGTGGCCGAGTACGGCCCGCAGCAGCCGGTGCCGCCCTCGCCCCCCGCCGAGGGCGAGCAGCTGCCGGAGGACCCGGAGCATCCGCGCAACCAGCCGAGGCCGTATGTACGCGCCGAGCAGGAGAAGCGGCTCAAGTCCGCCGAGCGGGCCTACCAGCAGCTCGGCAAGGTCAACCCGCTGGCCCTGGAGGAGTTCGCGGCGCTGGAGGAACGGCACAAGTTCCTCAGCGAGCAGCTCGAGGACCTGAAGAAGACCCGCGCCGACCTGCTGCAGGTGGTCAAGGAGGTCGACGAGCGGGTCGAGCAGGTCTTCACGGAGGCCTACCGGGACACGGCCCGCGAGTTCGAGGGCGTCTTCGGCCGGCTGTTCCCGGGCGGTGAGGGACGCCTGGTGCTGACCGACCCCGACAACATGCTCACCACGGGCGTGGACGTCGAGGCGCGTCCGCCGGGCAAGAAGGTCAAGCGGCTGTCGCTGCTGTCCGGTGGCGAACGCTCGCTGACCGCCGTCGCGCTCCTCGTGTCGATCTTCAAGGCGCGGCCCAGCCCGTTCTACGTCATGGACGAGGTCGAGGCGGCCCTCGACGACACCAACCTGCAGCGGCTGATCCGGATCATGCAGGAGCTGCAGGAGGCCTCGCAGCTGATCGT
The DNA here is from genome assembly GCF_042891955.1 of Streptomyces sp. NPDC001843. Classification (NCBI taxonomy): domain Bacteria; kingdom Bacillati; phylum Actinomycetota; class Actinomycetes; order Kitasatosporales; family Streptomycetaceae; genus Streptomyces; species Streptomyces sp. NPDC001843. The sequence continues at coordinate 50,041 of NZ_JBIATQ010000016.1, forward strand.
GATCACGCACCAGAAGCGCACGATGGAGGTCGCCGACGCGCTGTACGGCGTCTCCATGCAGGGCGACGGCGTGTCCAAGGTCATCTCGCAGCGCCTTCGGTAGCGGGCACCCCGGTCGTCGCGGTCGCCCCGGTCACCACGACCTCACGCGACCTTCAAGAAATGAACACAACCAACCTTCCCGTATCTCGAAGCTCACATGACTCGACCTATTGACTTCGAAACTTGAAGGCATAGTCTCGGCAACGTTGTTTTTACCTTCAGGTCTCACCGGAAGGGCTCGCCCCCACGCCGGCAGCGTTGCCGGCGGCCCGAGGAGTTGAACGCGTGACCAGCACGACGCAGGCACACCAGTCAGGAGCCAGGACGGCTCACCCCGAACATCTCGGGCACGTCATCTTCATCGCGGCGGCGGCCGCGATGGGCGGCTTCCTCTTCGGCTACGACAGCTCCGTGATCAACGGCGCCGTCGAGGCCATCCGGGACCGCTACCACGTCGGCTCGGCAGCCCTGGCCCAGGTCATCGCCATCGCCCTGATCGGCTGCGCCATCGGCGCCGCGACCGCAGGCCGCATAGCCGACCGGATCGGCCGCATCCGCTGCATGCAGATCGCCGCCGTCCTCTTCACGGTCAGCGCCGTCGGCTCGGCACTGCCCTTCGCGCTGTGGGACCTCGCCTTCTGGCGTGTGGTCGGCGGCTTCGCCATCGGCATGGCCTCCGTCATCGGCCCCGCCTACATCGCCGAAGTCGCCCCGCCCGCATACCGCGGCCGTCTCGGCTCCTTCCAGCAGGCCGCGATCGTCGTCGGCATCGCCATCTCGCAGCTGGTCAACTGGGGTCTGCTCAACGCCGCCGGCGGCGACCAGCGCGGCAAGCTGATGGGCCTGGAGGCCTGGCAGGTCATGCTCGGCGTCATGGTCGTACCCGCCGTCCTCTACGGACTGCTCTCCTTCGCGATCCCCGAGTCCCCGCGCTTCCTCATCTCCGTCGGCAAGCACGACCGCGCCCGGGAGATCCTCAACGAGGTCGAGGGTGACGGCGCGAACCTGGACGCCCGCGTGCACGAGATCGAGACCGCCATGAAGCGCGAGGAGAAGTCCAGCTTCCGCGACCTGCTCGGCGGCGGATTCTTCTTCAAGCCGATCGTCTGGGTCGGCATCGGCCTGTCGGTCTTCCAGCAGTTCGTCGGAATCAACGTCGCGTTCTACTACTCCTCGACGCTGTGGCAGTCGGTCGGCGTCGACCCGACGGACTCGTTCTTCTACTCCTTCACGACCTCGATCATCAACATCCTCGGCACCGTGATCGCGATGATCTTCGTCGACCGGGTGGGCCGCAAGCCGCTCGCCGTCATCGGCTCGGTCGGCATGGTCGTCGGCCTCGCCCTGGAGGCCTGGGCCTTCTCCTTCGACCTCGTCGACGGCAAGCTGCCCTCGGCCCAGGGCTGGACCGCCCTGATCGCCGCGCACGTGTTCGTCCTCTTCTTCGCCCTCTCCTGGGGCGTGGTCGTCTGGGTCATGCTCGGCGAGATGTTCCCGAACAAGATCCGTGCCGCCGCCCTCGGTGTGGCCGCTGCCGCGCAGTGGATCGCCAACTGGGCCATCACCGCGAGCTTCCCGTCCCTGGCCGACTGGAACCTCTCGGTGACCTACGTGATCTACACGGTCTTCGCCGCGCTCTCCATCCCGTTCGTCCTGAAGTTCGTCAAGGAGACGAAGGGCAAGACACTGGAGGAGATGGGCTGAGCCTCGCCGCAGGCCCCCCCGAACCGGGGAGAAGGGCGAAGTCCCCGCTGCCCCTCTCCTCGTACCACCGCCGCCCCGGCTCGCCCACTGCGCGAGCCGGGGCGGCGGCGCTCGTACGGGCGGTCACCAGATGAGGACGCCGCCGCCGATCTCCAGGGCCTTGCGACAGCTTTCCTCGATGATCCCCAACCGCGTCTCGATCGGGTGCCGGTGCTCCTCCACCGTCCGTGGCCGCTGGGTGCCGTGGGCGACCTCGTCGAGACGGGAGCGCAGCACAGCGACCTCGCGCCGGAACTCCGGCACGTCCCCGGCCTCGACATAGAGGTCCTGTTCGGCCAGACCGGGCAGGAAGCGGGCACCCAGCGAGCGCACGTACTCCGATCCCCACACCGTCGTACGCCAGGACTCGAAGCCGCCGGAGTGAAACACGTCGTCCGGCACGTCGAGTATCCGTAACTCCCCGTCCGCTTTCCGGACGAACACTTCCACTGTCAGACTCATACGCCCAGTGGATCACCGCAGGCCTCCACCGGCCAGAGATTATCGGCGCAGGTCAGCCGTCCAACGCCGGAACCACCCGCTCCGCGAACAGTCGCAGGCTCCGCCATCCCTCCTCCACCGGCATCCCGCCGACCAGCGGATGCAGGACGAGGTTGTCGAGCCCCTGCGCCACGCACTCCTCCGGGGTGAGGACCCGGTAGACCCCCTCGGCCCGCAGCTCCGGCACCGTCGTGGCCGACGACCGCACCGCCGAGCGGATGTCCGAGGACTGCCAGGAGGCGTACGTCCGTGCCTCGTGCAGGAAGTGCTCCCCGTACTCCGCCCACGTCCGGTCCGGGTCCTCGGCGAGGTGCAGCAGCGGCGTCTCGGCCGCGGGCATCATCGTCCAGCCCTCGGTGCCGTGCTCCACGAGTTGCTCCTTGTAGTACGCCTCCAGCTCGGGCAGGTGCGCGCTCGGGAAGAACGGCAGGCCGAGCCGCGCGGCCCGGCGGGCAGCGGCCCTGGAGGAGCCGCCGACCAGGAGCAGGGGGTGCGGGTCGCTGAGCGGGCGCGGGGTGACCCGTACGGTACGGCCCCGGTACTCGAACTCCTCACCCGTCCACGCCTTGAGCAGGGTCTCCAGCAGCTCGTCCTGGAGCCGGCCGCGCCGCTTCCACTCCACGTCGAACAGGGCGTACTCCTCCGGCCGGTATCCGATCCCCGCGACCGTCACCAGCCGGCCACCGCTGAGCAGGTCCAGTACGGCGATCTCCTCCGCCAGCCGCAGCGGGTCGTGCAGCGGGCCGATGATCGCCGACACCGTGACCGCGATCCGCCGGGTGACCCCGAAGACCGCGCCCGCGAAGGCGAACGGCGCGGGCAGCCAGTTGTCGTCCGCGCCGTGGTGCTCCTCGGTCTGCACGGTGGTGACGCCCCGCTCGTCGGCGTACGCGGCCATCTCCAGGGCCGCCCGGTAGCGGGCGCCGAGCGCGGCGGGGGAGGCGCCGGGTTCGACGAGGTTGAAACGGACGACCGTGACGGGCATGGGAGGTCCCCTTCGCCGGGTGGGTGTGCCGGGTGCGGGCGACGGTAGCTGGCGGTCCGTCAGATGGCCAGGGGCCGCGGGTCTGAATCGCCGCTCGACGCCAGCGGCAAGGGGGTGTCACGACCCACCTCATGGGCCTTGACACCCCCTGGGGACGCTGCTGCGCGTACCCGACGGGACCTTGGATACTGGACCCGTTGTGACTCCGCCCTAAGGGGCTTCCGGTCGACGCGAGGTCGGACCGCGGGCCAGCCCGGCCCGGCGGGGCTCATGAGGCCCCGCGCGTACAACGAACGGCCGAGCGGTAGGTCACGCCATACTGGACAAGTTATGGAAACCATCATCCTTGCCGTAGTCATCGCCGTGGTCGTGCTCGGCGCGCTCGGGGGGCTCATCGTCGGCAGCCGGCGCCGGAAGCCGCTGCCCCCGCCGCCCCCCACCACGCCCGACATCACCGCGCCCCCGGCCGAGCCGCACGTCGGCGACGAGGCCGAGACGCCGCACGACGAAGAACGCCGGACCATCGAGGAGGTGGACCTCCCCGGCGGCCCCCCGGTCGCCGTCGAGGAGCCCCCCGTCGTACCGGCTCCCGAGATCGAGGTCCCGGAGCCCACCGCCGGCCGCCTGGTGCGCCTGCGCGCCCGGCTGTCCCGCTCGCAGAACGCCCTCGGCAAGGGTCTGCTGACCCTGCTCTCCCGCGAGCACCTCGACGAGGACACCTGGGAGGAGATCGAGGACACGCTGCTCACCGCCGACGTCGGTGTGCAGCCCACCCAGGAACTGGTCGACCGGCTGCGTGAGCGCGTCAAGGTGCTCGGTACGCGCACTCCGGAGGAGCTGCGGGGCCTGCTGCGCGAGGAGCTGGTCAAGCTGGTCGGCGCCGACGTCGACCGCACGGTGAAGACGGAACCGGAGGACCGCAAGCCCGGCATCGTGATGGTCGTCGGCGTCAACGGCACCGGCAAGACCACCACCACCGGCAAGCTCGCCCGGGTCCTGGTGGCCGACGGCCGTACCGTCGTCCTCGGCGCCGCCGACACCTTCCGGGCCGCCGCCGCCGACCAGCTCCAGACCTGGGGCGAGCGGGTGGGCGCCCACACCGTGCGCGGGCCCGAGGGCGGCGACCCCGCCTCCGTCGCCTTCGACGCGGTCAAGGAGGGCAAGGAGATGGGGGTCGACGTCGTCCTCATCGACACCGCCGGCCGCCTGCACACCAAGACCGGCCTCATGGACGAGCTCGGCAAGGTCAAGCGCGTCGTCGAGAAGCACGCCCCGCTGGACGAGGTGCTGCTCGTCCTCGACGCCACCACCGGGCAGAACGGGCTGGTGCAGGCCCGGGTCTTCGCGGAGGTCGTCGACATCACCGGCATCGTGCTGACCAAGCTGGACGGCACGGCGAAGGGCGGCATCGTGGTCGCGGTCCAGCGCGAGCTGGGTGTGCCGGTCAAGCTGATCGGCCTCGGCGAGGGCGCGGACGACCTGGCGCCGTTCGAGCCGGAGGCGTTCGTTGACGCCCTTATCGGGGAGTGACCAACACCTGCCGAACGCGGCAGCCGATCGCGGAAGCGCCCGCCCCGGGATGTGACGGGGCGGGCGTTTCTGTCGTGCGCGGCGGGGTCGCGGGGGCCGGTTCAGGCCCGTGACCGGTGGGCGGCGGGGTCGCTGGGACCGGCTCAGGCCCGTGACCGGTGCGCCACGTACGCGAGTGTCCCCAGCAGCAGCCGGGCCGTCGGCGGCCTCGTCGCCGAGTCCAGCGCGGGCGGCCGCAGCCAGCGCACCGGGCCCAGGCCGCCCCGGTCGGAGGGCGGTGCGGTGATGTACGTGCCTGGTCCGAGGCCGCGCAGGTCGAGGGCGGAGGGTGCGTCCCAGCCCATCCGGTACAGCAGTGCGGGGAGCTCCGCGGCGGCGCCCGGGGCGACCAGGAAGTGGGCGCGGCCGTCCGGGGTGGCGGTGACCGGGCCGAGGGGGAGGCCCATGCGTTCCAGGCGGACGAGTGCGCGGCGGCCGGCCGGCTCGGCCACCTCGATCACGTCGAACGCCCGTCCGACGGGCAGCATCACGGCGGCACCCGGGAACTCGGCCCAGGCCTTGGTCGCCTCGTCCAGCGTGGCCCCGGCGGAGATCCTGGGCGCGAACTCCAGGGGATGGGCGCCCGGCGCGGGGCAGTCCGCGCGGCCGCAGGAGCAGGCGCCCGCGGAGGCCCGCGCGCCCGGGACCACGTCCCAGCCCCACAGCCCGGTGAACTCGGCCACGGCGGTGCACTCCGAGGAGCGCCCGCGCCGACGCGCGCCGGAGCGGATCTCACGGATGCCGCCGATCGTGAACTCCATGCCCCCTCCAACGGGTCCGGCACGCGGTGGTTACGCGACGGAACGGTACGGAAACGGAACGTGACCTCTCAGGGTTCCGCCTTCCCTTCTTTCCGCTCGATGTAGACGGCGCGTGGAAGCGCCCAGGGCTGTACGCCCGGTCGTGCGCGCCCCTCGGTGCACCGCTGCACCTGCTTCCGATCGTGCTGTGTCAAGTGAATCGCGCCCGGCCGGACGTGAGTTCATTCGAAGGGGTGGCGAATGGTGGCGATTCCGGGATCGCCGTGGCTGCGTCCGTGATCGTAGGATTACGCTGTGTGCACGAGTCCTGGGGACGCATGCACTCGTGGGTATGCCGGAGGCAAGTCGTCATCCCGTTCGAAGGGTGGCAACTGCCGGACGAGAAGCCGTATTTACCGGCATTCTGATAAGGCTTGGCGCAATCGGCGACAAGTGGTCTCAGGGATGGGGGCGTTCCAGTGGGCGGCAGTGGCGGTAGCGGGACGAACGCTGACAAGCGCCCCAACGAGCTGCTCGGCTCGTGGTTCGTGCGCAGCGGCTGGTCCAAGGGCGAGCTCGCCCGCCAAGTCAACCGCCGGGCACGGCAGTTGGGCGCCAACCACATCTCCACGGACACCTCGCGGGTGCGCCGCTGGCTGGACGGGGAGAACCCGCGCGAGCCGATTCCCAGAATTCTCTCCGAGCTGTTCTCGGAGCGGTTCGGCTGCGTGGTCTCCGTGGAGGACCTCGGTCTGCGCGCGGCCCGCCAGTCACCCTCCGTGTCCGGAGTGGACCTGCCCTGGACGGGCCCGCAGACGGTGGCCCTGCTCAGCGAGTTCTCGCGCAGCGACCTGATGCTGGCGCGGCGCGGCTTCCTCGGGACCTCGCTGGGCTTGTCCGCGGGCCCGTCCCTCATCGAGCCGATGCAGCGCTGGCTCGTCCCCTCGCCGTCCGCGCCCGTACCGCACCAGGCCGGGCCCGTCGCCGAGCCCCGCCGCCCCGGCCGGCTGTCCAAGCCGGAGCTGGACCTGCTGGAGACCACCACGGTGATGTTCCGGCAGTGGGACGCGCAGTGCGGCGGCGGACTGCGCCGCAAGGCGGTCGTCGGCCAGCTGCACGAGGTCACCGACCTCCTCCAGGAACCGCAGCCCGAAGCCGCCACCCGCAAGCTCTTCCAGGTCGCCGCCGAGCTCGCCGAACTGGCCGGCTGGATGAGCTACGACGTCGGGCTGCAGCCCACCGCGCAGAAGTACTTCGTCCTCGCCCTGCACGCCGCCAAGGAGGCCGGCGACAAGCCGCTCGGCTCCTATGTGCTGTCCAGCATGAGTCGCCAGATGATCCACCTCGGCCGGCCCGACGACGCCCTGGAACTGATCCACCTCGCGCAGTACGGCAGCCGCGACTGCGCGAGCCCGCGCACCCAGGCGATGCTGTATGCGATGGAGGCCCGCGCCTACGCCAACATGGGTCAGCCCGGCAAGTGCAAGCGGGCGGTGCGGATGGCCGAGGACACCTTCGCCGAGGCCGACGAGTGGGACGATCCCGACCCCGACTGGATCCGCTTCTTCTCCGAGGCCGAGCTGCACGCGGAGAACTCCCACTCCTACCGCGACCTCGCCTATGTCGCGGGCCGCAGCCCCACCTACGCCTCCCTCGCCGAACCCCTGATGCAGCGGGCCGTGGAGCTCTTCGCCAAGGACCACGAGCACCAGCGGTCGTATGCGCTCAACCTCATCGGCATGGCCACCGTGCACCTGCTGCGCCGGGAACCCGAGCAGAGCGCGGTCATGGCCACCCAGGCCATGCAGGTCGCCAAGAAGGTCCGCTCCGAGCGTGTGAACACTCGTATCCGAAAGACCGTAGACACCGCCGTCCGTGACTTCGGCGACCTCGCCGAAGTCGTCGAGCTCGGCGAGCAGCTCGCCGTCGACCTCCCGGAGACCGCAGAAGCGGTCTGACCCGCAAGCCCCGGCCGCGGCCGGCCCTCCCGAACTGTCCGACTCGGCTCCCCCATGCCAGGTCATCGGAAGGCCGTCCGCGGCCGGTTTTCGGCCTTCAGAGAAGGTTGCGCCACGATAACGATCCGGTGGCCGGACATCCGGCACTTCACCGAGGCGTAACACACAGGGCGTCTTCGTCACCCCGGCGAAACAACGAGGGGCTTCCACCGAAACCGCGCTGCGCCAATCTCATGGCGCATAACCGGCCCACCCCTCACTGACCGGACCGCTCAGGCTTCGCCCGCACGGGGCCGTACCAATCGACGAGGAGACGCCGATGGCACCAGCCATCACGCTTGCCGCGGAGGCACCGAAGCTGTCCTCCGCGAACACAGGCTTCATGCTCATCTGTTCCGCCCTGGTGCTGCTCATGACACCCGGCCTCGCCTTCTTCTACGGAGGCATGGTCCGCGTCAAGAGCACGCTGAACATGCTGATGATGAGTTTCGTCAGCATCGGGATCGTCACGATCCTCTGGGTCCTCTACGGCTTCTCCCTCGCCTTCGGCACGAAGAACAGCCTCATCGGCTGGAACCCCGACTGGTTCGGGATGAGCAACGTCGGCCTGACGCAGCTCTGGGACGGCTACACCATCCCGATCTTCGTCTTCATGGTCTTCCAGCTGATGTTCGCGGTCATCACGCCGGCCCTGATAAGCGGTGCCCTCGCGGACCGCGTCAAGTTCTCGGCGTGGTCGCTGTTCGTCGCCCTGTGGCTCACGGTCGTCTACGTCCCGGTCGCCCACTGGGTCTGGGGCGCCGACGGCTGGGCCTACAAGCTCGGCGTGATCGACTTCGCCGGTGGTACGGCGGTCCACATCAACGCCGGTGCCGGTGCCCTCGGCGTCATCCTGGTCATCGGCAAGCGCGTCGGCTTCAAGAAGGACCCGATGCGCCCGCACAGCCTCCCGCTGGTCATGCTCGGTGCCGGTCTGCTGTGGTTCGGCTGGTTCGGCTTCAACGCCGGCTCGTGGCTCGGCAACGACGACGGCGTCGGCGCGCTGATGTTCGTCAACACGCAGGTCGCCACCGCCGCCGCCATGCTGGCCTGGCTCGCCTACGAGAAGATCCGCCACGGCGCGTTCACCACGCTGGGCGCCGCCTCCGGCGCGGTCGCCGGTCTGGTCGCGATCACCCCGTCCGGCGGTGCGGTCTCCCCGCTCGGCGCGATCGCCGTCGGTGCCATCGCCGGTGTCGCCTGCGCCGCGGCCGTCGGCCTGAAGTTCAGGTTCGGCTACGACGACTCCCTCGACGTCGTCGGCGTCCACATGGTCGGCGGAATCATCGGCTCCCTGCTCATCGGCTTCTTCGCCACCGGCAAGGGCCAGTCCACCGCGACCGGTGTCTTCTACGGCGACCACTCCTTCACCCAGCTGTGGAAGCAGTGCGCCGGTGTCGGCGCGGTCCTCGCCTACTCCCTGATCGCCTCCGCCGTCCTCGCCTTCCTCCTCGACAAGACCATCGGCATGCGGGTCACCGAGGACGAGGAGATCTCCGGCATCGACCAGGCCGAGCACGCCGAGACCGCATACGACTTCAGCGGCGCCGGCGGCGGTGTCGCCGGGTCCGTCTCCGCCGCGGCCCTGGCCGCCCCGCAGACCAAGAAGGTGGACGCATGAAGCTCATCACCGCCGTCGTCAAGCCCCACCGGCTCGACGAGATCAAGGAGGCCCTCCAGGCCTTCGGCGTCCACGGACTGACGGTGACCGAGGCGAGCGGATACGGTCGTCAGCGGGGCCACACCGAGGTCTACCGGGGTGCCGAGTACACCGTCGACCTGGTTCCCAAGATCCGCATCGAGGTACTGGCCGAGGACGACGACGCCGAACAGCTGATCGAGGTCATCGTCAAGGCGGCCCGCACCGGCAAGATCGGCGACGGCAAGGTCTGGTCCCTGCCGGTCGAGACGGCCGTACGGGTACGGACCGGCGAGCGCGGCCCGGACGCGCTGTGACCGGACGCGCTGTGACCGGACGCGCTGGGAACCGGACGCGCTGAAGAACAGAACCACCTGAATACGAGCGGGAGCTGCTGGGTGACGAGTACGGGTGTACGGAAAGAAGCAGGCGACTCGGGACCCAGCGGCTACGCGGCGGCCCGGCTGCGACTCCTCGGCGAGGGGGCGCGGTCCGGGCCGCCGCGCCGTACGGCCCTCGCCGAACTGACCGACGACTGGCTCTCAGGGCTGTTCACCGCGGCGGTCGAGGGACTGAAGGGCGTCTCCCTCGTCGCCGTCGGCGGCTACGGGCGCGGCGAGCTGTCCCCGCGCAGCGACCTCGACCTGCTCCTGCTGCACGACGGCGGCGACACCAAGGCGGTCGCCGCCCTGGCCGACCGCCTCTGGTACCCCGTCTGGGACCTCGGCCTCGCCCTCGACCACTCCGTGCGCACACCGGCCGAGGCCCGCAAGACCGCCGGTGAGGACCTCAAGGTCCAGCTCGGCCTCCTCGACGCCCGGCACCTCGCCGGTGACCTCGGCCTCACCGCCGGGCTGCGCACGGCGGTACTCGCCGACTGGCGCAACCAGGCGCCGAAACGTCTGCCCGAACTCCAGGAGCTGTGCGCCGAGCGCGCCGAACGCCAGGGCGAGCTGCAGTACCTCCTCGAACCCGATCTGAAGGAGGCCCGGGGCGGCCTGAGGGACGCCACCGCCCTGCGTGCCGTGGCCGCCTCCTGGCTGGCCGACGCCCCGCGCGAGGGCCTCGCCGACGCCCGCCGGCGCCTCCTCGACGTACGCGACGCCCTGCACCTGGCCACCGGACGGGCCACCGACCGGCTAGCACTGCAGGAGCAGGACCAGGTGGCCGCCGAGCTGGGACTGCTCGACGCCGACACCCTGCTGCGGCAGGTGTACGAGGCCGCCCGGGTCATCTCGTACGCCAGCGACGTCACCTGGCGCGAAGTGGGCCGGGTGCTGCGGTCGCGTGCCGTACGCCCGCGCCTGCGCGCCATGCTGGGCGGCGGCAAGCCGGCCCCCGAACGGTCTCCGCTGGCCGAGGGCGTGGTGCAGCAGGACGGCGAGGTGGTACTCGCCCGCGCCGCGCGCCCTGAACGCGACCCCGTACTCCCGCTGCGCGCCGCGGCCGCCGCCGCGCAGGCCGGCCTCCCGCTCTCCCTGCACGCCGTACGGCGCATGGCCGCCCACACACGCCCCCTGCCCACGCCCTGGCCCGCCGAAGCGCGCGAGCAACTCGTGACTTTGCTGGACTCCGGCCGCCCGACCGTCGACGTCTGGGAGGCACTGGAGGCGGAAGGCCTGATCAGCCGCCTGCTGCCGGACTGGGAGCGGGTCCGCTGCCGCCCGCAGCGCAACGCCGTCCACATCTGGACCGTCGACCGGCACCTGATCGAGACCGCGGTCCGCGCCTCCGAGCTGACCCGCCGTGTCAGCCGCCCCGACCTGCTGCTCGTCGCCGCACTGCTGCACGACATCGGCAAGGGCTGGCCCGGCGACCACTCCGTGGCCGGCGAGATCATCGCCAAGGACGTCGCGGCACGGATCGGCTTCGACCGCGCGGATGTGGCCGTGCTCTCCACGCTCGTCCGCCACCACCTGCTGCTCGTCGAGACCGCCACCCGGCGCGACCTGGAGGACCCGGCCACCGTCCACTCGGTCGCCGAGGCCGTCGGCACCCAGAGCACGCTGGAACTGCTGCACGCCCTCACCGAGGCGGACGCGCTGGCCACCGGCCCGGCCGCCTGGTCCTCCTGGCGCGGCTCCCTCGTCGCCGACCTGGTCAAGCGGGTCTCCGCCGTCATCGCCGGAGACGCCCCCGACGAACCCGAGACCGCGGCGCCCACCGCCGAGCAGGAGCGGCTCGCCATCGAGGCGCTCCGCACCAGCGGGCCGGTCCTCGCCCTGCGCGCCCAGACCGAGCCGCCGGCCGAGGAGTCCCCGGCCGAGGATTCCCCGGCCGAACCCGAGCCCCTCGGCGTGGAACTCCTCATCGCCGTCCCCGACCAGCCCGGCGTCCTGCCCGCCGTCGCCGGTGTCCTGGCCATGCACCGGCTGACCGTCCGCACGGCGGAACTGCGCGCCCTGGACCTGACCGAGAGCATCGAGGAGGGCTCGGTGCTGCTCCTCAACTGGCGGGTCGCCGCGGAGTACGGCTCCCTGCCCCAGGCGGCCCGGCTGCGCGCCGACCTGGTACGCGCCCTCGACGGCAGCCTCGACATCGCCTCCCGCCTCGCCGAACGCGACGCCGCCTACCCCCGCCGCCGCGGCCGGGTCGCCCCGCCGCCACGCGTCACGGTCGCCCCGGCCGCCTCCCACCACGCCACGGTGATCGAGGTCCGCGCCCAGGACGCGCCCGGGCTGCTGTTCCGGATCGGACGGGCACTGGAGGACGCGGCGGTGCGGGTGCGCAGTGCGCACGTCAGCACGCTCGGGTCCAGCGCGGTGGACGCCTTCTACGTCACCGGCGCCGGGGGCACGCCGCTGCCGGGCGCGGAAGCCGCGACCGTGGCACGGAAACTCGAGGAGACGCTGCGGAGCTGACCCCCGCGGACCGCACGTCCTCCAGTCGTCCCCGCCCGCCGGATCCAGCGGGCGGGGACGATTTGCCTGCGGGGCCGGATACCCTGGAGGGCAGCCCAGATTGTCGCCGACACCAAGGACCGACGCCGCCGTGTTCGATACCCTCTCCGACCGCCTCAGCGCGACTTTCAAAAACCTCCGCGGCAAAGGCAGGCTGAGCGAGGCGGACATCGACGCCACGGCGCGCGAGATCCGTATCGCGCTCCTCGAGGCGGACGTCGCCCTCCCTGTCGTCCGCACGTTCATCAAGAACGTCAAGGAGCGCGCCCTCGGCGCCGACGTCTCCAGGGCGCTGAACCCGGCCCAGCAGGTCCTGAAGATCGTCAACGACGAGCTCGTCACGGTCCTCGGCGGCGAGACCCGCCGGCTGCGCTTCGCCAAGCAGCCCCCGACCGTGATCATGCTCGCCGGTTTGCAGGGTGCCGGTAAGACCACCCTCGCGGGCAAGCTCGGCCGGTGGCTGAAGGAGCAGGGACACTCCCCCCTGCTGGTCGCCGCCGACCTCCAGCGGCCCAACGCCGTCAACCAGCTCAGCGTGGTCGCCGAGCGGGCCGGTGTCGCGGTGTACGCGCCGGAGCCGGGCAACGGCGTCGGTGACCCGGTGAAGGTCGCCAAGGACTCCATCGACCACGCCCGGCAGAAGGTCCACGACATCGTGATCGTGGACACCGCCGGCCGCCTCGGCATCGACCAGGAGATGATGCAGCAGGCCGCGGACATCCGCGACGCGGTCAGCCCCGACGAGATCCTGTTCGTCGTCGACGCCATGATCGGCCAGGACGCCGTCAACACCGCGGAGGCCTTCCGCGACGGCGTCGGCTTCGACGGCGTGGTCCTCTCCAAGCTCGACGGCGACGCCCGCGGTGGTGCGGCCCTGTCGATCCGCCAGATCACCGGCAAGCCGATCATGTTCGCGTCGAACGGCGAGAAGCTCGAGGACTTCGACGCGTTCCACCCGGACCGGATGGCCTCCCGCATCCTCGACATGGGTGACCTGCTCACCCTGATCGAGCAGGCGGAGAAGACGTTCAGCCAGGAAGAGGCCGAGAAGATGGCCTCCAAGCTGGCGTCCAAGAAGGGCCAGGACTTCACCCTGGACGACTTCCTGGCCCAGATGGAGCAGGTCAGGAAGATGGGCAGCATCAGCAAGCTGCTCGGCATGCTGCCCGGCATGGGCCAGATCAAGGACCAGATCAACAACCTGGACGAGCGGGACGTCGACCGCACGGCCGCGATCATCAAGTCGATGACCCCGGGCGAGCGCCAGGACCCGACGATCATCAACGGCTCGCGCCGCGCCCGCATCGCCAAGGGCTCCGGCGTGGACGTCAGCGCGGTCAAGAACCTCGTCGAGCGGTTCTTCGACGCCCGCAAGATGATGTCCCGCATGGCCCAGGGCGGCGGCATGCCCGGTATGCCGGGGATCCCGGGCATGGGCGGCGGCCCCGGCCGGACCAAGAAGCAGCCGAAGAAGGCCAAGGGCAAGCAGCGTTCCGGCAACCCGATGAAGCGCAAGCAGCAGGAGCTGGAGGCGGCGCAGCGCCGCGAGGCGGCCGCCCAGGGCGGGGGCGCCTTCAACCTGCCCCAGCAGGGCGGCCAGGACTTCGAGCTGCCGGACGAGTTCAAGAAGTTCATGGGCTGACCGGCTACCGGACCCGGTACGCCGGTACCACCTCGAGGGCGCCCCTCCCGTGAAGGAGAGGCGCCCTCAGCGCGTGCCACGGTCCGCCGTGTGCCGTAACGTCCAGATATGAGCAATGCCGCGCCACCCCCCAGGGCCCCTGACCGCCCGTGGCGCACCGAGGGCACCCCGGACGAGACACCACCCCGGACCGGCGGCAGAAGGATCCGCGGCCGGTGGTGGGGGCTGCTCGTCACCGCGGTGGTCGTCTTCCTGCTGGCGTACGCCGGGCTGAACTACCTCGGCAAGGGGAACGAGCCGACGATCTCGTACACGGAGTTCAGCAGGCAGGTCGGCGCCGGCAACGTCGCCAAGATCTACTCCAAGGGCGACGCGATCGAGGGCCAGCTCAGAACCGCCCGTACCAACCCCGAGGGCGGCGGCCGGTACGTCAGGTTCCGGACGCAGCGCCCGGCCTTCGCGGACGACAGGCTGTGGCAGAACCTGAACAGCCACCATGTCACGGTGACCGCGCAGCCGGTGGTGCAGCAGCGCAGCCTGCTGTCCAATCTGCTGCTCTCCCTGGTGCCGCTGGTGATCCTGGTGGCGGTGTGGATCTTCTTCGCGCGACGGTTGCGGGCGGGCGGCCTCGGTGGGCCGGGGGGCATGCTCGGCCGCAAGGCGCCGCCCAGGCCGGTCGAGCTGCGGCCGGGCACCCAGCGCACCACGTTCGCCGACGTGGCCGGCATCGACGAGGTCAAGGGCGAACTGGACGACGTCGTCGACTTCCTGGAACACCCGGACCTCTACCGCAGGATGGGCGCGAAGATGCCGCGCGGCGTGCTGCTCGCGGGTCCCCCCGGCACCGGCAAGACCCTGCTGGCGCGCGCGGTGGCGGGCGAGGCGGGCGTGCCCTTCTTCTCCGCCTCCGCATCCGAGTTCATCGAGATGATCGTGGGCGTCGGCGCCTCCCGCGTCCGCGAGTTGTTCGCCGAGGCCCGCAAGGTGGCCCCGTCGATCATCTTCATCGACGAGATCGACACGATCGGGCGCGCCCGCGGCGGCGGGGCCTCGGTGAGCGGGCACGACGAGCGCGAGCAGACGCTGAACCAGATCCTCACGGAAATGGACGGCTTCTCGGGCTCGGAGGGCGTGGTCGTCATCGCGGCGACGAACCGCGCCGACATCCTGGACCCGGCGCTCACCCGGCCCGGCCGGTTCGACCGGGTGGTCAACGTCTCACCGCCGGACCGCGGCGGACGTGAGGCGATCCTGCGGATCCACACGCGCGGGATCCCGCTCGCCGCGGACGTCGACCTGGCCCGGGTGGCCCGCACGACCCCGGGCATGACAGGTGCGGATCTGGCCAATCTCGCCAACGAGGCCGCACTGCTCGCGGTCAAGCGCAAGCAGGAGCAGGTGACCCCGTCCGATCTGTCGGAAGCCCTGGAGAAGGTGCAACTGGGCGCCGAACGCACCCTGATCATGCCCGAGGAGGACCGCCGCCGCACCGCCTACCACGAGAGCGGCCACGCCCTGCTGGGCATGCTGCAGCCCGGCGCCGACCCCGTCCGCAAGATCACCATCGTGCCGCGCGGCCGAGCCCTCGGGGTGACGATGTCCACCCCCGAGGTCGAGCGGTACGCGCACTCGGAGGAGTACCTGCGCGGCCGGATCATCGGCGCCCTGGGCGGCATGGCGGCGGAGGAAGTGATCTACGGGGTCGTCACCACGGGCGCGGAGAACGACCTCGAACAGGTCACCAACATCGCGCGCGGCATGGTGGCCCGCTGGGGCATGAGCGAACGCGTCGGCCGCCTCTCCGCCCTCCCGAGCGACGCCCAGCAGGCGTACGGGCTCGCCGCCGCGCCGCACACCCTCGACGTCATCGACGACGAGATGCGGCGGATCGTCGACGAGTGCTACGAGGAGGCGTGCCGCAAACTGCGCGACCACCGCGGGAAGCTGGACGCCCTCGCCCACGCCCTGCTGGAGCACGAGACGCTCGAGGAGGTGGACGCGTACCGGATCGCTGGGATCACCCGCCTGACCAAGGACGACGAGCCCCAGCGGGGAGTCGCCCTCTAGGTGACGCGGGCTCTGGGGAACGCGGCCTCTAGGGAACGCGGGCGATCAGGTAACGGAAGACGTTCGGCATCCAGACGGTGCCGTCCCCCCGCCGGTACGGGTGCAGCGCCTCCGCCAGCTCCTTGCCGACCCGCTCCTGGTCGGTCGCGGCGATCGCCCCGTCGAGCAGACCCGTCGACATGAGGCCGCGTGCGGCGCTGTCGAGGTCGGCGTACCCGAAGGGGCAGGAGACCCGGCCCGAACCGTCCGGTTTCAGCCCGGCCCGCTGGGCGACGTCCTCCAGGTCGTCGCGCAGGGCGGGGCGCCACCGCGCGCGTCCGGCTGCCGTCCGCAGCACCGCCGACGTGGCGCAGCGTTCCGGCGGGCCCCAGCCGGCGAGCACCACGGGCGCCCCGCGCCGGGCGAGCGGGATCGCCGCGGCGAGCAGCTCGGCGAGGTCCTCGGAGCCGGCCGCCAGGGACCCGACGGGGTCGAAGGCGGTGACGAGGGTGTAGGCGGGGGTGTCCGGGCCGGCCGCGTCCCGGACCGATCCGGCGAGGATCCGCGTACGGGCACGCGCGCGTGTTGTCCAGCCGTCCGGTTGCAGACGTTGCCGCGCGAGGGCGAGTCGTTCGGGCGAGGAGTCGACACCGGCGACCGCGGCCCCTCTGGAGGCCGCCATCAGCAGGGCGAGTCCGGAGCCGCAGCCGAGACCCAACAGCCGTGTGCCGGGGCCTGTTTCAAGTCGCTCGTAGACGGCCTCGTAGAGCGGGACCAGCATCCGCTCCTGAATCTCGGACCAGTCACGCGCGCGTGCGCACAGGTTCACACGGGGAGCCGCCCCCGCATGAGACAGGTGTTGTCGCACGAGCGTAGGTGTCATAGGTAAGCGCCCCAATCCGCAGAGAGTTGCCGCTGTGCCCCGTCACGTGGCCCCCGTGCCGTGCGCTCGCACATTCCACGTATGTCAGGTAACTCCGGGCTCGCGGCGGCGTCCAGTGGCCGAGGGGCCCTCTTTGTGCCTTCCCGGTGCCTGTGGCGAGAATTCACATCCTCGCAACGTGAGCCCGTACCATCTCGCCATGGCCAAGGCACCCGTTCTCACACCCCGGGCGGACGACTTCCCCCGCTGGTACCAGGATCTGATCAGCAAGGCGGAACTGGCCGACAACGGCCCGGTGCGCGGCACCATGGTCATCCGACCGTACGGATACGGACTGTGGGAGCGGATGCAGGCGGAGATGGACGCCCGCATCAAGGAGACCGGCACCCAGAACGCGTACTTCCCGCTGCTGATCCCGCAGTCGTACCTCACCAGGGAGGCCGACCACGTCGAGGGGTTCGCGCCCGAACTGGCGGTGGTCACCCACGGCGGCGGCAAGGAGCTGGAGGAGCCGGCGGTGGTCCGGCCGACCTCCGAGATGATCATCAACGACTACTTCTCAAAGTGGGTGCAGAGCTACCGTGACCTGCCCCTGCTGATCAACCAGTGGGCCAACGTGGTCCGTTGGGAGCTGCGGCCCCGACTGTTCCTGCGCACGACCGAGTTCCTGTGGCAGGAGGGCCACACGGCGCACGCCACCTACGAGGACGCCCGTGACTTCGCCTCGCACATCCACCGCGAGGTGTACGAGGACTTCATGACGAACGTCCTCGCGATGGACGTGGTCGCGGGACGCAAGACCGCCAAGGAGCGGTTCGCCGGCGCCATCAACACCCTCACACTCGAAGGCATGATGGGCGACGGCAAGGCCCTGCAGATGGCCACCAGCCACGAGCTGGGCCAGAACTTCGCCAAGGCCTTCAACACCCAGTACCTGTCCCAGGAGGGCAAGCAGGAGCTGGTCTGGCAGACCTCGTGGGGTTCGACCACCCGCATGATCGGCGCCCTTGTGATGATGCACGGCGACGACAACGGCCTGCGTGTCCCGCCGCGCCTCGCGCAGACCCAGGTCGTCGTCCTCGCGATCAAGGGCGACGACGCGGTTCTGGCCAAGGTCCGGGAGATCGGCGACCGGCTGAAGGCGACGGGTCTGCGGGTCCTGGTCGACGACCGCACCGACACGCCCTTCGGCCGCCGAGCCGTCGACTGGGAGCTCAAGGGCGTGCCCGTGCGCGTCGAGGTCGGCCCCCGCGACCTGGAGAACGGCACCGCGATGCTCGCCCGGCGCATCCCCGGGGGCAAGGAGCCGGTGAAGATCGACACGCTCGCGGACGTCCTGCCCGGCCTGCTGGAGGAGGACCAGGCGCTGCTGCTGAGCCAGTCCCGTGAGCGGCGCGAGTCCCGCACCACGGACGTGTCCTCGATCGACGAGGCCGTGGAGGCGGTCGGCGCGGGCGGCTGGGCGCGCATCCCGTGGGCGACGCTCGGCGCGGACGGCGAGGCCAAGCTGGCCGAGCAGGCGATGACCGTACGGTGTCTGGTCGCCGAGGACGGGTCGGTACCGGCCGACGAGGACTCCCCGGGTAACGTCGCGCTCGTCGCACGCGCTTACTGAGGGCGGCCCTTCCGGTCGGCGAGCGGCCGAAACGCCTCTTGCGGCTCCTGCGGAACACGGCGGCCCGGCGCGCGGACACCAGGTACGCGCCGGGCCGTACGTTGCACTACGTACCGGCTTGTTACGACCTGTGCGGCATATCCGCAGATCAGCGCACCCGCCCTCGTCAGGACGCATCAGGGGCAACTGACGGGTACGTGCAAATTATTTGGGATGCCCCGGAATCGGAACACAGCGGCACCCCGGCTCGTTGTCATTACGTGAGCACGACACAGACACCACCTGTCCTCGCCGCAGAGCTGGCGCAGGCGTGGTCCGACATCCAGCGGTACCACCCCGAGCTGCCTGACCTTGCCGCGCCAGAGTCCCTGATCGGAGAGTCCTCGTCCGCCTGCGGACACGAGCTCTCCTTCGAGCGACTGCTGCACGAAGCAGTCCACGGCATCGCCGCCGCGCGCGGAGTGCGCGACACCTCCCGCGCCGGCCGCTACCACAACCGCCGATTCCTCGCGATCGCCGAGGAGCTGGGCCTGGACCACCCCGACGAGCCGCACCCCAGCAGCGGCTTCTCGCTGGTCACGCTCAACCCCGAGGCGAAGCGTCGCTACCGGTCCACCATCGAGCGCCTGCAGCGCGCCCTCAAGGCCCACACGGCGGCCACGTCCGCCGACACCTCCCGTACGTTCCGCGGCCCGGCCGCCCGCCACGGCTCGTCCGGCGGCGGCGTCCGCGTCAAGGCGGTCTGCGACTGCGGCCGCAACGTCCGGGTGGTCCCGTCGGTCCTGGCGCAGGCCCCGATCGTGTGCGGCGGGTGCGGCAAGCCGTTCCGGATCCCGGAGGTCGTGGGGGCGGCGGCGAGCTGAGGTTACGGCTGTTCGTGGCAGCCGTAACCCGGTCCCGCCCGGCGGGCGGGCACCCGACGTACCTCACCTCCGCGCCGGGTGCCTCTCAGGCATGCCCGCACGGCCCCCGTACCTAAGCGACCCGCCGGGTATGGCACAATGGCTAGCTGTACTCGACAGCCGCACAGGACCCCTCTCTCCTCCGGCTGACGCGTCCATCGGGCACTCGGGTACCGCAACCCCACGCGGCCGTCTCGCCGTGCCCAACCACGTCAAATCCAGGAGAACCCACTCCCGTGGCAGTCAAGATCAAGCTGAAGCGTCTGGGCAAGATCCGTTCGCCTCACTACCGCATCGTCGTCGCCGACTCCCGTACCCGCCGTGACGGCCGGGCCATCGAGGAGATCGGCAAGTACCACCCGACCTACAACCCGTCGGTCATCGAGGTGGACGCCGAGCGTGTGGCGTACTGGCTGGGTGTCGGCGCGCAGCCGACCGAGCCCGTGCTCGCCATCCTGAAGAAGACCGGCGACTGGCAGAAGTTCAAGGGCGAGCCCGCCCCGGCGCCGCTGCTCGTCGCCGAGCCGAAGTCCACCCGCCCGTCGTTCGACGCTCTCGGCGGTGACGACGAGGGCAAGGGTGAGGCGATCACCCAGAAGAAGAAGGCTGAGAAGAAGGACGAGGCCGCGGCTGAGTCCGAGTCGACCGAGGCCTGAGCAGCATGCTCGAAGAGGCGCTTGAGCACCTCGTGAAGGGCATCGTCGACAACCCTGACGATGTGCAGGTCGCCTCGCGCAACCTGCGCCGCGGGCGCGTCCTCGAGGTCCGGGTGCACCCCGACGACCTCGGGAAGGTGATCGGCCGCAACGGCCGCACCGCGCGCGCCCTGCGCACCGTCGTGGGCGCCATCGGCGGCCGTGGCGTCCGCGTCGACCTCGTCGACGTGGACCACGTCCGCTGATCGTGTAGCAGCACCGGCTCGGGCCGGGGAAGGCCTTCGGGCCGTCCCCGGCCCGTAGTCGTATGAGCCGTCCCCGGCTCGTCGTTCCGACAGGAGAGCAAGCACAGTGCAGCTGGTAGTCGCACGGATCGGCCGCGCCCACGGCATCAAGGGCGAGGTCACCGTCGAGGTCCGTACCGACGAGCCGGAACTCCGGCTCGCACCCGGTGCCGTACTGACCACGGAACCCGCCTCCGCGGGGCCGCTCACCATCGCCACCGGCCGGGTGCACAGCGGCCGGCTCCTCTTGCGCTTCGAGGGCGTCGCCGACCGCAACGCCGCCGAGGCGCTGCGCAACACCCTCCTGATCGCCGAGGTCGATCCGGACGAACTCCCCGAGGAGGAGGACGAGTACTACGACCACCAGCTCGTCGACCTCGACGTGGTGACCGAGGACGGCGCGGAGGTCGGCCGGATCACCGAGATCTCGCACCTGCCCACGCAGGACCTGTTCATCGTGGAACGCCCGGACGGGACCGAGGTCATGATCCCGTTCGTCGCGGAGATCGTCACCGAGATCGACCTGGAGGAGCAGCGGGCGGTCATCGCCCCGCCGCCGGGCCTGATCGACGACCGCGCCGAGATCGCGTCCTCGCGCGACGCCGGGGAAGCCGGGAACGCCGGGGACTCCGGGGGCGATGCCTGATGCGCCTCGACGTCGTCACTATCTTCCCCGAGTACCTGGAACCGCTGAACGTCTCCCTCGTCGGCAAGGCACGCGCGCGTGGACAGCTGGACGTACGGGTGCACGACCTGCGCGCGTGGACCTACGACCGCCACAACACCGTCGACGACACCCCGTACGGCGGCGGCCCCGGCATGGTCATGAAGACCGAGCCCTGGGGCGACGCCCTCGACTCCGTCCTCGCCGACGGCTACGAGACGGGCTCCCACGCGCCCGCGCTGATCGTCCCCACCCCCAGCGGCCGCCCCTTCACCCAGGAGCTTGCCGTCGAGTTGTCCGAGCGCCCCTGGCTGGTCTTCACCCCGGCCCGCTACGAGGGCATCGACCGGCGCGTCATCGACGAGTACGCCACCCGGATACCGGTGTACGAGGTGTCCATCGGCGACTACGTGCTCGCCGGCGGCGAGGCGGCCGTACTCGTCATCACCGAGGCCGTGGCGCGGCTGCTGCCCGGCGTCCTCGGCAACGCCGAGTCCCACCGCGACGACTCCTTCGCGCCCGGCGCGATGGCGAGCCTCCTGGAGGGCCCCGTCTACACCAAACCGCCCGTCTGGCGCGGCCGCGACATCCCGGACGTGCTGCTCAGCGGCCACCACGGAAAGATCGCCCGCTGGCGCCGGGACGAGGCACTCAGGCGTACGACGGTCAACCGGCCCGATCTCATCGAGCGCTGCGATCCCAAGGCGTTCGACAAGAAGGACCGAGAGATGCTGTCCATCCTGGGCTGGGAGCCCGACCCGGACGGCGAGCCCTACGGCCGATTTTGGCGCAGGACCGAGGGCGTGGAAGAATAGACCGCTGTTGTGCGTCCGTCCGGTGTGCGCCCCTGCCACAGGGGGAAACGACGTCCGCCCCGACGTGCACGGCAGTCCTCCTGGAAACCTAGTTCCCGTTGATGACCTGTGGCATCAGCGAAGAAAGCAGACGAAATGTCTCACCTGCTCGACACCGTCGACTCCGCGTCGCTGCGCAGCGACATCCCGGCCTTCCGCCCGGGTGACACCGTCAACGTCCACGTCCGCGTCATCGAGGGCAACCGCTCCCGTGTGCAGCAGTTCAAGGGCGTTGTGATCCGCCGCCAGGGCTCCGGTGTCCGCGAGACCTTCACGGTCCGCAAGGTCTCCTTCTCGGTCGGCGTCGAGCGCACCTTCCCGGTGCACACCCCGATCGTGGAGAAGATCGAGCTCGTCACCCGTGGTGACGTGCGCCGCGCCAAGCTGTACTACCTGCGCGAGCTGCGCGGCAAGGCCGCGAAGATCAAGGAGAAGCGCGAGAGCTGAGCTCTCCGCGGAGGTCACAGCGGGGGCGGATAGCATCTGGCCCCGATGGACGCCGAAGCACAGCCCACGGAGCGCGACCGCTCCTCCTGCCCCGACGACACCGGAGGCACGGAGGAACGGTCGCGTTTCGCGTTGGTGTCGCGGATCACCGACTGGCTGCCGGGCGGGCGGATCACCCTCACCCTCCTCGTCTGCCTGGTGTTCCTGCTCCTCCTCAGCACGTTCGTGGTTCAGCCCTTCCAGATTCCCAGCGGATCCATGGAACAGGGATTGAGGATCGGGGACCGCGTTCTCGTAAATAAGTTGGCGTACCGTTTCGGTGCCCAGCCGCGCCGTGGCGACGTGATTGTGTTCGACGGCACCGGGTATTTCGGGGACGCCGACTACGTCAAACGCGTTGTGGGTGTAGGGGGGGACCACGTGGTCTGCTGCGACAAGGAGGGGAGGATCGAAGTGAACGGCCGGCCGGTCGACGAAACGGCGTTCCTCTACCCCGGGGACAGCGCGTCCGACGTGCCCTTCGACGTCGAGGTGCCCGACGGCACCCTCTTCGTCCTCGGCGACCATCGCAGCGACTCCAGCGACTCCCGCGACCACCTGGGCTCGCCGGGCGGCGGCATGATCCCCGTCGGTGACGTGATCGGGAGGGCCGACTGGATCGTGTGGCCGTACGACCGTCTCACACGACTGAGGCGACCCGCCGCCTACGCGCGCGTGCCCGCCACCGCGGAGGGCGCCCATGGGTAACCGCGGCAAACCACGCGGCGTGCCCGGAACCCCCGCCGACAGCCTGCTGCCCACCGGGCTGCGCCGCACCTCCAGTCCGTCGTCCGGCGGGCGCAGCCGCGCCGAGCGGCGCAAGCTGCAGCGCAAGGTCAAGCGCAAGCGCAGGCGCGGCGCCATGCGGGAGATCCCTCTCCTGGTGGGCGTGGCCGTGCTCATAGCGCTCGTGCTGAAGACCTTCCTCGTCCAGGCGTTCGTGATCCCCTCGGGCTCCATGGAGGAGACGATCCGGATCGGCGACCGCGTCCTGGTCGACAAGTTCACCCCGTGGTTCGGCTCCAAGCCGCAGCGCGGCGACGTCGTGGTGTTCCACGATCCGGGCGGCTGGCTCAAGGACGAGCAGACCACCACGACCAAGAACGACCCCGTGGTGGTCAAGCAGGTCAAAGAAGGGCTTCAGTTCATCGGCCTGCTGCCCTCCGACAACGAGAAGGACCTCATCAAGCGGGTCATCGGGGTCGGTGGTGATCACGTCAAGTGCTGTGACGCGCAGGGCCGGGTGACGGTCAACGGCGTTCCCCTGAGCGAGACCGACTACCTGTACCCGGGCAACGCCCCGTCCCTCATGCCGTTCGACATAACCGTCCCCAAAGGGCGGCTGTGGGTGATGGGCGACCACCGGGGCAACTCGGCGGACTCCCGCTATCACCAGAACACCAAGTACGGCGGCACGGTCTCCGAGGAGTCGGTCGTCGGACGCGCCATGGTCATCGGCTGGCCACTGGGTCACTGGACCCGTCTCAAGGAACCGCAAACCTTTTCTTCCGTCACCGACGCGGGGTCCACGACGGCCTCGTCACCGCAGCCGTCGCATAGGGTTGTCACCGACGATCCGAACGGAACGATCCAACTCCCGAGCCCTGCGGAACTTCCGCTCGTTATGGGAGTGGTGGGCCTGCACCGTGGATGGGGCAGGCGGCGGCACAGAGTGAGGAGTTGGCGTGGGGGATGTGGCCCTTGGCGCACGGTCAGGACACGACGGCGAGGAGGACCGCGGACGCCCCGTGGACGCGACCCCCGGCGCGGACGACGCCGTGACCTCAGGGAGTGATCCCGCGGCGGGCGCCGGTGACGGTGCGGCGCCGGGCGAGCAGCAGCCCCCGACCGGGGACCAGGGTGCCGGTGGCTCGACGCCGGCTCCGAGGAAGCCGCGCTCCTTCTGGAAGGAGCTGCCGATCCTGATCGGCATCGCGCTAGTGCTGGCCCTGCTGATCAAGACGTTCCTGGTGCAGGCCTTCTCGATTCCCTCCGACTCGATGCAGAACACCCTGCAGGAGGGCGACCGGGTCCTCGTCGACAAGCTCACCCCGTGGTTCGGCTCCGAGCCGGAGCGCGGCGAGGTCATCGTCTTCCACGACCCCAGCGAGTGGCTGGCCGGTGAGCCCACACCCGAACCCAACGCCGTGCAGAAGGTCCTCAGCTGGATCGGCCTGATGCCGTCGGCGGAGGAGAAGGATCTGATCAAGCGGGTGATCGGAGTCGGTGGTGACACCGTCGAGTGCAACAAGACCGGCCCGCTGAAGGTCAACGGCAAGGCACTCAACGAGCCGTACGTCTACCCCGGCAACACGCCCTGCACGGACGACGACTCGGGCGGCCAGTTCAAGGTCAAGGTGCCCAAGGGCTACGTCTGGGTCATGGGCGACCACCGCCAGAACTCCCGCGACTCGCGCTACAACCAGGACGACAAGTTCCACGGCATGGTTCCGGTCAAGGACGTCGTCGGACGCGCCATCGTGAAGGCCTGGCCGATCAACCGCTGGGGCACGCTGCCGGTTCCGGACACCTTCGACCAGCCGGGCCTCGACCAGCAGTCGGCCGCCGCGGCGCCCCTCTCCGTGGCCCCGCAGGCCATCGCTCTGACGGGTGTGCTTCCGGTGGCGGTGTGGCGGCGGAAGCGCAAGAGCTGACCAAGATCGGGAAAGAGGGGCTGCCCCCGTTCGGTACCGCCGGGTAGGGTGCGGGGCCATGGGTGGCGAGAGCACGACGCGTACGGCCCCGCACAGCGGCGGGAGCACAGCAGCGGCACAGACAGGCAGCCGGCTGGGACAGCGGCTGTCCGGGGTGGTCGTGGCACTGGGCCTGGTGATGTTCCTCGGCGGGTTCGGTTGGGGGGCGGTGGCCTACCGGCCGTACACCGTGCCCACCAGTTCGATGTCGCCGACGATCGCCGCCGGCGACCGGGTGCTCGCCCAGCGCGTCGACGGCGACGAGGTACGACGCGGCGACGTCGTGGTCTTCCGGGACAAGACCTGGGTGACGGGCGCCAACGTGGTCAAGCGCGTGGTCGCGGTCGGCGGTGACACCGTCGCCTGCTGCACCGACGGCAAGCTGACCGTGAACGGCAAGCAGATCGACGAGCCGTACCTGCCCAAGGGCAGTCCGGCCGAGGACAAGCAGATCCCGACGGTGACCGTGCCCAAGGGCCGGCTCTTCCTCCTCGGCGACGAACGCCAGGGATCCCTGGACTCCACCGCACACCTCACCGACGCCGCCAGCGGCACCGTCTCCCGCAGCGCCGTCTCCGCCCGCGTCGACGCCGTCGTCTGGCCCATGAACGGCATGCTGAAGCGCCCCACCGGCTTCGAGACCCTCGGCGCACTCTCCCAGCCGGGTCCGCTGCGCACGATCGTCTGGCTGATCGTCGGCGGCGCCGTGCTCATCCTGGGCGGCTCGGCCTACGGCCCGGTCGCCAAGCGACTGGGCGGCAACCGCTCCCCGGCGCGAACGGCGGAGCCCGCCGGTGCCCGCTGAGGCCACGGAGCCGGGCCGGGACTCCCGCGGCGGCGGGCTGCGCAAGGTGGCCCGGGTGATCCTGCTGGACCCCGACGACCGCATCCTGCTCCTGCACGGCCACGAGCCGGACGACCCGGCCGACGACTGGTGGTTCACCCCCGGCGGCGGACTGGAGGGCGACGAAACGCACGAAGAGGCCGCACTGCGGGAACTCGCCGAGGAGACCGGCATCACCGAGGTCGAACTCGGCCCGGTGCTGTGGCGGCGCACGTGCTCGTTCCCGTTCGCCGGCCGCCGCTGGGACCAGGACGAGTGGTACTACCTGGCCCGTACGGCCCAGACCGAGACCCGCGCGGCGGCCCTCACCGAACTGGAGCGGCGCAGCGTCGCCGGAGCACGCTGGTGGACGTACCGGGAACTCACCCGGGCACATGAGACGGTGTATCCGACCAGACTCGCCGAGCTCCTGGGCAGGCTGCTCGACGAAGGTCCCCCGGCCAGGCCCGTGACCCTTGACCCGGAAATCGTCTAGGGGCCTGCGGGACTGACGCACAATGGGGGGATCGCACGGTGAAGGGGAACATGCCATGAGCGCCGAGGACCTCGAGAAGTACGAGACCGAGATGGAGCTGAAGCTCTACCGGGAGTACCGCGATGTCGTCGGTCTGTTCAAATACGTGATCGAGACCGAACGGCGCTTCTATCTCACCAACGACTACGAGATGCAGGTGCACTCGGTCCAGGGTGAGGTGTTCTTCGAGGTGTCCATGGCGGACGCCTGGGTGTGGGACATGTACCGGCCGGCCCGCTTCGTGAAGCAGGTGCGTGTCCTCACGTTCAAGGACGTGAACATCGAGGAGCTGAACAAGAGCGACCTGGAGCTCCCGGGCGGGTGACGGGGTTGTCCACAACCGCGGACTTGTCCACCAAGATCCAATAGTCCGCTGAGCTGCCCTCATCGTTGGCGCCGGAGGTGGTGCCGACATGAGGGCACGCAACGCACAACGCAGTGCGACGGGCAAGTACGGCGAGGACCTGGCCGCGCGGCGGCTGGGGGCGGCCGGGATGACCGTCCTGCAGCGCAACTGGCGCTGCGGCAGGACGGGTGAGATCGACATCGTGGCCAGGGACGGCGACGTCCTTGTGATCTGCGAGGTCAAGACCCGCCGGGCGGGCTCCTTCGAACACCCCATGGCCGCGGTAACACCGGCCAAGGCGCAGCGCCTGCGCGGCCTGGCGGAACGCTGGACCCAGGAACACGGGGGCGCCCCGCCGGGCGGCGTCCGCATCGACCTGATCGGTGTCCTGCTCCCCGATCGCGGCTCGCCCGTGGTCGAGCACGCACGGGGGGTGGCCTGATGGGATTCGCCCGAACGTGTGCGGTGGCGCTGGTGGGCGTCGAGGGCGTGGTGGTCGAGGTCCAGGCCGACCTCGAACCGGGCGTAGCGGCCTTCACCCTGGTGGGCCTGCCCGACAAGAGCCTCACGGAGAGCCGGGACCGGGTGCGGGCGGCGGTCGTCAACTCGGGCGGCGAGTGGCCGCAGAAGAAGCTCACGGTGGGCCTGAGCCCGGCCTCGGTACCCAAGGCCGGCAGCGGCTTCGACCTGGCCGTCGCCTGCGCGGTGCTCGGTGCCGCCGAGCGGATCGACCCGCGGGCCCTCGCCGACATCGTGATGATCGGTGAGCTGGGACTGGACGGCCGGGTCCGCCCGGTCCGGGGCATCCTGCCCGCCGTGCTGGCCGCGGCGGACGCGGGGTACGAGCAGGTGGTCGTCCCCGAGTGCGCCGCCGCCGAGGCCGCTCTGGTGCCCGGTGTCTCGGTGCTCGGCGTCCGCAGCCTGCGGCAGCTGATCGCCGTCCTGACCGACGAACCCGTACCCGACGAGGAACCGGACGAACCGGGGCGCCCGGACCCGCTCCTCGCCGGGCTGCGCGCGCCCGGCGCGGGAGCGGCCACCGGCATGCACGGCGTCGGCGACGCGCAGCACGAGCAGGCCCACGACCTCGCCGACGTCGTCGGCCAGCGCTCGGCCCGCACGGCGGTGGAGGTGGCCGCCGCGGGAGGACACCACATCTTCCTGGAAGGACCCCCGGGCGCGGGCAAGACCATGCTCGCCGAGCGGCTGCCAGCCGTCCTGCCCCGCCTCGGCCGCCAGGACTCCCTGGAGGTGACGGCCGTGCACTCGGTCGCCGGGCTCCTGCCGCCGGGCAAGCCCCTGGTCGACACCGCTCCGTACTGCGCCCCGCACCACTCGGCCACCATGCAGTCCCTCGTCGGCGGCGGCCC
This sequence comes from Streptomyces sp. NPDC001843, assembly GCF_042891955.1. Lineage (NCBI taxonomy): Bacteria > Bacillati > Actinomycetota > Actinomycetes > Kitasatosporales > Streptomycetaceae > Streptomyces > Streptomyces sp. NPDC001843. The sequence continues at coordinate 77,956 of NZ_JBIATQ010000016.1, forward strand.
GGGCATCGCCAGGCCCGGCGCCGTCTCGCTGGCGCACCGGGGCGTGCTCTTCCTGGACGAGGCCCCCGAGTTCCACAGCCACACGCTCGACGCGCTCCGGCAGCCCCTCGAGTCGGGCCATGTGGTGATCGCGCGCAGCGCGGGCGTCGTGCGGTTCCCGGCGAGGTTCCTGATGGTGCTCGCGGCCAACCCGTGTCCCTGCGGACGGTTCTCGCAGCGCGACTCCCTGTGCGAATGCCCGCCCTCGGCGATCCGCCGCTACCAGTCCCGGCTCTCCGGCCCCCTGCTCGACCGCGTCGACCTGCGCGTCGAGGTGGACCCCGTCACCCGGACCGAGCTCACCGGACCCGGTGCGCGTGGCGAGTCCACGGCGACGGTCGCCGACCGGGTCCGGGCGGCCCGGGAACGGGCCGCCGCCCGCCTCGCCGGAACCCCGTGGCGGACCAACAGCGAGGTGCCGGGCAGGGAGCTGCGCGGCCGCTGGCACGCGGCGAGCGGTGCGATGGACGAGGCGGAGCGGAACCTGGAGCGGGGCGTGCTGACCGCCCGGGGGATCGACCGCGTGCTGCGGGTCGCCTGGACGGTGGCGGACCTCGTCGGCCACGACCGGCCGGACGCCACGGACGTCGCCCTGGCCCTCCAACTGCGCACCGGCGTCCCCCGTGGCGTACCGATGGCCATCGGAGCGCTGACGTGAGCGCGGCGGACGCTGCGCCCGAGGAGCGGCTGTGCCGGGTCTTCCTCACCCGGGTACTCGAACCCGGTGACGAGGCCGGCGGCCGCTGGGTGCGGGAGCACGGGGTCCGGGAGGTGGCCCGGCGGCTGCGGGAGGGGCGTGAGCCGCTGCCCGGGGTGAGCGGCACCCGGTGGGCGGGGCTGCGGGCCCGGGCCGGGCGGGCCGAGCCCGAACGGGACCTGGAGGTCGCGCGGGCGGCCGGGGTGCGGTTCGTGTGCCCCGGGGACGCCGAGTGGCCGGGCCAGCTCGACGACCTGGGGGACGCCCGGCCCCTGGGGCTGTGGGTGCGCGGCCGGGCCGGCCTGCGGATGTGGGCGCTCAGATCGGTCGCCGTCGTGGGCGCCCGGGCCTGCACCGAGTACGGTGCCCACACGGCGGGCGTGCTCTCCGCGGGGCTCGCCGAGCGGGGCTGGGTGGTCGTCTCCGGCGGCGCGTACGGTGTCGACGGCGCCGCACACCGGGGCGCCCTCGGCGCGGGCGGTGCCACCGTCGCCGTCCTCGCCTGCGGTGTCGACCGGCCCTACCCGCGCGGGCATGCCCAGCTGATCGCCAGGATCGCGCACCAGGGGCTCGTGATCGGGGAGCTGCCGCCCGGTGATCACCCGACACCGAGCAGGTTCATCCTGCGCAACCGGGTGATCGCGGCACTCACCAGGGGCACCGTGGTCGTGGAGGCCGCCTGCCGCAGCGGCGCCCTGGTCACGGCGCGGGCGGCGCAGCGGCTCGGACGGTTCACCATGGGCGTGCCCGGACCCGTCACCAGCGCCCTCTCTGCGGGGGTGCACGAGCTGCTGCGCGGCGAGGCGGTGCTCGTGACCGACGCCGCCGAGGTCGTCGAGCTGGTCGGCGAGATCGGCGACCTCGCCCCGGCCCGGCGCGGCCCGGTCCTGCCGCGCGACCTGCTGGAGCCGGACGCCCGGCGCGTCCTGGCCGCCCTGCCCGCACACCGGCCGGCCCCGTCCGGGGAGATCGCGTGCGGCGCGCAGACCACGCGGGACGAGGCGGTCGCCAGACTGTACGAACTCCGAGCACTTGGTTACGTGGAACGACACGGCGACGGCTGGAAGTTGACACGCCAGGCGATGAACCCGGTCGAGGACGATCGGACCCGATGTTGACCGAGCGTGTTCGGCCGTCCGGGGGAACCCCCGACACCCTTGGGTTTTCTCGGAGTTGGCACCCCCGGACGATCACACAGAGCAATGCGTCCGACGGGCGTGGACGCGCCGTCACGGGTGTCCCCGCAGGGGGTGACGCTCGCCGTTCGCGCACCGCGACTCCTCAGTCACGCTACGCTCACGAAGGCTTCGACACAGACCGCGGCAACTCGACACCAGACAGACACCTCACCCACGCGATCCCTCTTCGGTCCACTCCTCTCAGTTACAGCACTTCACGGCACTTCACGGCAGAACGGCACAAGGCGACGAATGCCCCAGCACACCTCCGGGTCCGACCGGGCGGCGATCCCCCCAGCCGCCCGCGACGGTGGCAGCGTGCGGCCGCCCGCTCCCTCGACGCTCGACGAGCTGTGGCGGTCCTACAAGGCGACGGGGGACGAGCGGCTGCGGGAGCAGCTGATCCTGCACTACTCGCCGCTGGTGAAATACGTGGCGGGGCGGGTGAGCGTCGGTCTGCCGCCCAACGTGGAGCAGGCCGACTTCGTGTCCTCGGGGGTCTTCGGGCTCATCGACGCGATCGAGAAGTTCGACATCGACCGGGAGATCAAGTTCGAGACGTACGCGATCACCCGGATCCGCGGGGCCATGATCGACGAACTGCGGGCCCTGGACTGGATCCCCCGGTCGGTGCGGCAGAAGGCGCGGAACGTCGAGCGGGCGTACGCGACGCTGGAGGCACGGCTCAGACGTACCCCCACGGAGCCCGAGGTGGCCGCCGAACTGGGCATCGAGGTGGACGAACTGCATGCGGTCTTCAGTCAGCTGTCGCTGGCCAACGTGGTGGCGCTGGAGGAGATGCTGCACGCCGGCGGTGAGGGTGGCGAGCGGCTGACCCTGATGGACACGCTGGAGGACACCGACGCCGACAACCCGGTCGAGGTGGCCGAGGACCGCGAGCTCAGACGGTTCCTGGCGCGGGCGATCAACACGCTGCCGGAGCGGGAGAAGACCGTCGTGACGCTCTACTACTACGAGGGGCTCACGCTCGCCGAGATCGGCAACGTGCTCGGGGTCACGGAGAGCCGGGTCAGCCAGATCCACACCAAGTCGGTGCTGCAACTGCGGGCCAAGCTGGCGAGCTTCGCCCCCAGGGCGACTGATTTGTAAAGTTGTCGACGTGCCAAGGATTCGAGCGGCCTCCGTGGCCGAGCACCGGTCGATGCAGCGAGCCGCCCTCCTGGACGCGGCGCGGTCCCTGCTGTCCGAGGGCGGGACGGAGGCGCTGACCTTCCCCGCCCTCGCCGAGCGGACGGGGCTGGCGCGGTCGTCCGTGTACGAGTACTTCCGGTCGCGGGCCGCCGTGGTCGAAGAGTTGTGCGAGGTCGACTTCCCGGTGTGGACGGCCGAGGTGGCTGCGGCGATGGAGCGGGCGGACACCCCCGAGGGCAAGGTCGAGGCCTATGTGCGCCGGCAACTGGCCCTCGTCGGGGACCGGCGGCACCGTGCCGTCGTGGCGATCTCGGCGAGCGAGCTGGACGCCGGGGCGCGGGAGAAGATCCGCGCGGCCCACGGTGGGCTGGTCGCGATGATCGTCGAGGCCCTGGGGGAGATGGGGCATGCGGAGCCCCGGCTCGCCGCCATGCTGCTGCAGGGCGTCGTGGACGCGGCCGTGCGGCGGATCGAGCTGGGCGCCGCCGAGGATCCGGCCGAGATCACGGAAGCCGCGGTGGGTATGGCTCTGCACGGCGTACGGGGCTGACGCCGGCCGCGTCGGCCGCCGGCGTTACCCGGGCAGCGGAACGCCCAGCACCGGAAGCAGTCTCGACGGCCCTCCGCGCAGCAGCCACGGTGGGAGCAGGGACAGCGGGTCCAGATAGGTGTGCCCTCTGACCAGGCCCCAGTGCAGGCACCCGCCCCCGCAGTGCCCGCCCGTGGACTCCACCCTGCCCACCGTCTCACCCGCTTCCACCGTGTCCCCCTTCCGCACGGAGGGCGTCACCGGCTCGTAGGTCGTGCGCAGGCCGGTGCCCGCCAGCTCCACGGCCACCACCCCCCGCCCGGCCACCCGCCCCGCGAAGGAGACCCGGCCCGCCGCCACCGCCCGTACCGGAGCCGGAGCGGCGGCCGCCAGGTCCACGCCCCGGTGGCCCGGGCCGTACACCGACGCCGGGGGCTCCCAGCCGCGTACCACCGCCGGCCGGGTTCCCACCGGCCAGGCCCGGCCGATCGCCGGGACCGGTGGCTCGGCGGCCGGGGGGCCAGGGGTGTCCGCCCGCGCCAGGGAGGACAGGGCCAGGGGAGACAGGGCACTCACCGACAGGGCCAGCGGTAGGAGCAGCCACAAGCCCGCACATCGTTTCGCTCGCATGCGAGAACCGTCCCGCACCGCCGCCGGCCCCACCCCGATCTGTGGACGGCACACGGGTTGTGGACATGGGCGTCACCCGGCGGCTCGCCGGTCCCGTACACTTCTTGTGGCGATCCGGGTCACCGGGTCGACTTCGCACGCCCCGACGCGAGGCGTGACCGGCGACGGTCCGTTCGTGTCAGCGCCCCTCGGTCCTCATGTGGCAACGGCGCATCGCGGGCGTCAGGCGCGGGAGCCGTCCGGCATCCGCGGCACAACCGAGAAATTCAAGGAGATACGGCCATGGCCGTCGTCACGATGCGGGAGCTGCTGGAGAGCGGCGTCCACTTCGGTCACCAGACCCGCCGTTGGAACCCGAAGATGAAGCGCTTCATCTTCACCGAGCGCAACGGCATCTACATCATCGACCTGCTCCAGTCGCTGTCGTACATCGACCGCGCCTACGAGTTCGTCAAGGAGACCGTCGCCCACGGCGGCACGGTCATGTTCGTCGGCACGAAGAAGCAGGCGCAGGAAGCCATCGCCGAGCAGGCCACCCGCGTCGGCATGCCCTACGTCAACCAGCGCTGGCTGGGCGGCATGCTCACCAACTTCTCCACCGTCTACAAGCGTCTGCAGCGCCTGAAGGAGCTTGAGCAGATCGACTTCGAGGACGTCGCGGCCTCCGGTCTGACCAAGAAGGAGCTGCTGGTCCTCTCCCGCGAGAAGGCCAAGCTGGAGAAGACCCTCGGCGGTATCCGCGAGATGCAGAAGGTGCCCAGCGCCGTCTGGATCGTGGACACCAAGAAGGAGCACATCGCGGTCGGCGAGGCCCGCAAGCTCAACATCCCGGTCGTCGCCATCCTCGACACCAACTGCGACCCCGACGAGGTCGACTACAAGATCCCGGGCAACGACGACGCGATCCGCTCCGTCACCCTGCTCACCCGTGTGATCGCCGACGCCGTCGCCGAGGGCCTCATCTCCCGCTCTCGCGTCGCCACCGGTGACAAGGGCGAGAAGGCCGCCGGTGAGCCGCTCGCCGAGTGGGAGCGCGACCTGCTCGAGGGCGAGAAGAAGGCCGACGAGGCCCCGGCCGCCGCCGAGGCTCCGGCTGCCGAGGCTCCGGCTGCCGAGGCCCCCGCCGCCGAGGCCCCCGCCGCCGAGGCCCCCGCGGCCGAGGCTCCGGCTGCCGAGGCTCCGGCCGCCGAGGGCGAGCAGGCCTGACCTCAGCGTTGACGGCGGGGGCGGCATGAAGTCCGCCCCCGCTGTTCACCCGTAGGTCAGCACCGGGTCCGCGGTCCGCGCTACTTCAGTAGACCGCAGACCGCGCAGATCTCCGATCTCCCAAGACTTCGAGAAAGACTCACAGACTCATGGCGAACTACACCGCCGCCGACGTCAAGAAGCTCCGTGAGCTCACCGGCGCCGGCATGATGGACTGCAAGAAGGCGCTGGACGAGGCCGAGGGCAACGTCGAGAAGGCCGTCGAGGCGCTCCGCATCAAGGGCCAGAAGGGCGTCGCCAAGCGCGAGGGCCGCTCCGCCGAGAACGGCGCCGTCGTCTCCATCATCGCCGACGACAACTCCTCCGGCGTCCTGGTCGAGCTGAAGTGCGAGACGGACTTCGTCGCCAAGGGCGACAAGTTCCAGGCCGTGGCCAACACCATCGCCGAGCACGTCGCCAAGACCTCCCCGGCCGACCTCGACGCCCTGCTCGCCTCCGAGATCGAGGCCGGCAAGACCGTCCAGGCGTTCGTGGACGAGGCCAACGCCAACCTCGGCGAGAAGATCGTCCTGGACCGCTTCGCGCAGTTCTCCGACGGCTACGTCACCGCCTACATGCACCGCACCATGCCCGACCTGCCCCCGCAGATCGGTGTCCTCGTGGAGCTGGACAAGCCGAACGCCGAGGTCGCCAAGGGCGTCGCCCAGCACATCGCCGCCTTCGCGCCGAAGTACCTCGCCAAGGAGGACGTGCCGGCCGACGTCGTCGAGTCCGAGCGCCGCATCGCCGAGGAGACCACCCGCGCCGAGGGCAAGCCCGAGGCCGCGATCGCCAAGATCGTCGAGGGTCGGCTGAACGGGTTCTTCAAGGACGCCACGCTGCTCGGCCAGCCGTATGCGCTGGACAACAAGAAGTCGGTCCAGAAGGTTCTGGACGAGGCCGGTGTCACCCTGAAGCGCTTCACGCGCATCAAGGTCGGCATCTGAGTCCGTACCGCGATCGACGCGTGACCCTGGGGAAATCCCGATAGGGTCGACAGCAGTCGTCCGCGTACACCGCCACACCCGGGCATGTGGCGGACGACAGCAGAACTGACGAGGAGGCCATTGCCGCGCATGGGAGCGAGAAGCGACCCCAACCGGCAGTGGCCTTCTTCGCATGTGCACCACGTAACAGAGGCGGGATCCCCATGACCACCAAGGACCAGAAGAGCGACGACGGCAAAGTACACGGCCGGTTTCTGCTGAAGCTGTCCGGAGAGGCGTTCGCCGGTGGCGGGGGCCTGGGCGTCGACCCGGACGTGGTGCACAAGATCGCCCGTGAGATCGCGGCCGTCGTGCGCGACGGTGCCGAGATCGCGGTCGTCATCGGCGGCGGCAACTTCTTCCGCGGCGCCGAACTCCAGCAGCGCGGCATGGACCGGGCCCGCTCCGACTACATGGGCATGCTGGGCACCGTGATGAACTGCCTCGCCCTCCAGGACTTCCTGGAGAAGGAGGGCATCGACAGCCGGGTGCAGACCGCCATCACCATGGGCCAGGTCGCCGAGCCGTACATCCCGCTGCGCGCCGTGCGCCACCTCGAGAAGGGCCGCGTGGTCATCTTCGGCGCCGGTATGGGCATGCCGTACTTCTCCACCGACACCACCGCCGCCCAGCGCGCCCTCGAGATCGACGCCGAGGCGCTGCTCATGGGCAAGAACGGTGTGGACGGGGTCTACGACTCCGACCCCAAGACCAACCCGGACGCGGTCAAGTTCGACGCCCTCGGCTACGGGGAGGTCATCACGCGCGACCTGAAGGTCGCCGACGCCACCGCGATCACCCTGTGCCGTGACAACAAGCTCCCGATCCTCGTGTTCGAGCTGCTGGCCGAGGGCAATATCGCGCGGGCCGTCAAGGGTGAGAAGATCGGCACCCTTGTGGGTGATCAGGGCAGCCGGGCCTGACCGGACCACCCGGGACCTCGCCGGGGGATGGACAATGACCTGCCGGTCGGGAACCGTGCAGGAAGAAGACGCGACGCAGCCGGCCGCCGCCGACAGGAACCGCAGCCGGGCCTACTCAAGACACGCAGGAGCAAGTGGTGATCGAAGAGACCCTCCTCGAGGCCGAGGAGAAGATGGAGAAGGCCGTCGTGGTCGCCAAGGAGGACTTCGCCGCGATCCGCACCGGTCGAGCACACCCGGCGATGTTCAACAAGATCGTGGCCGACTACTACGGCGCGCCGACGCCGATCAACCAGCTGGCTTCGTTCTCCGTGCCGGAGCCGCGCATGGCGGTCGTGACCCCGTTCGACAAGAGCGCGCTGCGCAACATCGAGCAGGCGATCCGCGACTCCGACCTGGGCGTCAACCCGAGCAACGACGGCAACATCATCCGCGTGGTGTTCCCCGAGCTCACCGAGGAGCGCCGCCGCGAGTACATCAAGGTCGCCAAGGGCAAGGGCGAGGACGCCAAGGTGTCCATCCGTTCCGTCCGCCGAAAGGCCAAGGACGCCATCGACAAGCTGATCAAGGACGGCGAGGTCGGCGAGGACGAGGGCCGCCGTGCGGAGAAGGAACTCGACGACACCACCGCGAAGTACGTCGCCCAGGTGGACGAGCTCCTCAAGCACAAGGAAGCGGAGCTTCTCGAGGTCTGATGAACGACTCTTCCTGGGGCGCTCCGCCGCAAACCGGGCCACCGGCCGGGTACTGGGGGCCCACCGACCGGGGACCGGTCCAGGGACCTGCCCCGGCAGGGCCCGCGTACGATGCGCAGGACGCGCAGCAGACTCGCCCCATGCCCAGCGTGCCCGACGTACCCGCGTTCGGCGGAGACCAGGAGACCCCGCAGGCCCACCCCTACGGACCGTATGACATGCCGCGGACGTCGCCCCCGGGGGCGACGCCGCAGAATCCGGAGCCCATGCCCGACGCCCCGCAGCCGGCGCCCGCGCCGCCGAAGAAGAGCGCGGGCCGGGACCTGGGTGCGGCCATAGGGGTCGGCGTCGGGCTCGGCGTGGTGATCGTCGCTTCCCTGTTCGTCGTCAAGGCCGTGTTCGTCGGCGTCATAGCGGTCGCCGTCGTCGTGGGTCTGTGGGAGCTGACCAGCCGGCTGCAGGAGCGCAAGGGCATCAAGGCGCCCCTGGTCCCGTTGGCGCTCGGCGGTGCGGCGATGGTCGTCGCCGGCTACCTCCGGGGCCCGGAGGGCGCCTGGGTGGCCATGGCACTGACCGCGCTCGCCGCACTGGTGTGGCGGATGACCGAACCGCCGGAGGGCTACCTCAAGGACGTCACGGCGGGCGTCTTCGCGGCGTTCTACGTCCCGTTCCTGGCCACGTTCGTCGCGATGATGCTCACCGCCGACGACGGCCCGTGGCGCGTGCTGACCTTCCTCCTGCTGACGGTGGTCAGCGACACCGGGGCGTACGCCGTCGGCTGGCGCTTCGGCAGGCACAAGCTCGCCCCGCGAATCAGCCCTGGCAAGACCCGCGAGGGGCTGCTCGGCGCGATCCTGTTCGCCATGGTCGCGGGCGCGCTGTGCATGCAGTTCCTCATCGAGGACGGCGCCTGGTGGCAGGGCCTCGTTCTCGGCCTCGCGGTCGCGGCCAGCGCCACGCTCGGCGACCTCGGCGAGTCGATGATCAAGCGCGACCTGGGCATCAAGGACATGGGCACGCTGCTCCCGGGCCACGGGGGCATCATGGACCGCCTGGACTCACTGCTGCCGACCGCTCCGGTGGTCTGGCTGCTGATGGTGACGTTCGTCGGCTCGGCCTGAGCCGCGCGCAGGACCTCACGGGCCCCCGTTCCGCACCGGAACGGGGCCCGGATTTCTGCGAACGGAGAGTGAGTACGCGTACTCATGTACGCCGGGACGCCGGCTGGCAGGCTCCGTGACATGACTGGCGACAGAGGGACGCTCACCGCTCTGCATCTCTTACTGGTCTGGGTGCTGGCGACGGCCGTGGTGCCGACGCTCGGCTTCGCGGTGTTCCTGTCGGCCTGGGGTGGTGGGGCCGGTGCCACGCTGCCGGTGTCACGCTGCACCCGCTGTCGGACGCGGAGCTGGGCGGGCTGATGCGGGAAAAGAAGATCGACCACAGGGTCTGAACAGGCAGGGCCACGGTCAGAACGTGACCTCCGGCGGGGAATCGGCCGGCACCGGTTCGCGGGGAGCCTCCCAGGTGGCGGTGATGTCGCCGGCGACGTCGCGCAGGAGGTCGATGAGCTTGTCCGCGAGTGGTGTGAGGCTGGCGTCGGTCCTGGTCAGGGCGTAGAGCTGGCGGTGGGGCCGGGGACGGGCCAGTTCGCGGTGGGTGGTGCCGGGGGTGTGGGTCAGGGCCAGGCGCGAGACCAGGGCCACTGCGCTGCCCGTGCCGACGAGGGCCTGGGCGACGTCGTACGACTCGGTCTCGAACCGCACGGTGGGAGTGAAGCCGGCCTCGCGGGCAGCGTCGTGGAACTGCTCGCGGGCGGCGTGGCCGGCCAGGATGGAAACCCATGACGCGTCGCGCAGTTGTTCCAGTTGCAGTTCGGTCTCCGGGGGCTGTCCGGTGGCGAGCGGATGGTCGTCGGGGAGAACCACGACCATCGGGTCCAGCAGGAGCGGGTGGGCGCGTAGCTGCGGGGGCGGCGCGAGCGGCGTGCCCCAGGACGCGACGATGGCCAGATCCAGACGGCCCGCGCTGATCTCGTCCGCTCCGCGTCCGGACACCACGTCGACGACGGAGACGTCGGCGTCCGGATGGCGGTGCCGCAGAGCCGTCAGGGCGGGCGGCAGCAGGTGCAGGGCGGCCGCCTGGAACGTTCCGATCCGCAGCCGTAGCGAGAGGTGGCCGAGCAGTGCGGCCAGTTGCGCCTCGGCCTTGTCCGATGCCTCGTCCACGGTCCGACCGTGCGAGGCGAGCAGCGCACCGGCCGCGGTGAGCGTTGCTCCGCGAGGACCACGGATGACCTGGGCAACCCGAAGGCCGGCGTGTTCGCCGTCTCGGTGCTGCCCCAGTTCGTGACGTCGAAAGGCCCGGTGTTCCTGTCGACCGTCGCCCTGGGTGCCTTGTGGGCACTCGTCAGCGCCTCCTGGTACGCCCTGCTCACCTGGGCCGTCGACCGAGGACGCGACCTGGTGTCCCGGCCGACTGTCCTGCGGGGACTCAACGTGACGACCGGCGTCGTCCTACTGGGGCTTGGCGCCGCGGTGGCAGCAGGCGTCTGAGCGCACCAGCATCACCGAACTCGCACTGAGCACTGAGGTATCAGGAGTGATCGAACAGAGTGACTACGCTCTGCGGTGCTTCCCGGCCGAAAAAGATCTCCAGGTTCTGCGCCGAGCGGCCGGCGGCGTCGCTACTGCGCTGGAACAGCCGCTCTTCGTAGGCGCTGAGCGCGACCTCGATGTCGGGTTGCTCAACCAGCTTGCCGGCCAGGTCCGCGCCGTCGTACATGGCGAGGTTCGCGCCCTCGCCGGCAAAGGGCGACATCAGATGCGCGGCGTCGCCGACGAGCGTCACTCCGGGCACCCTGTCCCATTCAAGCCCGACGGGAAGGGCGTAGATGGGTCGGAGCCACGGTTCCGCGTCGCTCTCCGTCACGAAGGCGGTGAGCAGCGGCGACCAGCCGTCGAACTCGTCGGCGAGTCGGCGGAGTCCCGCGGACGGGTCGCCGAAGTCGATCGACCTCATCCACTCTTCCGGCTTGTTCAGCGCCACGTATCCGCGCACGTGCCCGTCGGCGTAGCGATGGGCGATGATGCCTTTGGCCGGCGCGACCGCCATCAGCGTGCCGCTGCCGATCGCAGCCACGCTCGCCCGACAGTTCTGGCCGCCCGAGGTGAGGGCGATCTCGATGAAGCAGGTTCCGCTGAAGAGAGGCTCGGCGGGGGTGAGCAGCGGACGCACCTTCGACCAGGCGCCGTCCGCGCCGATGACGATGTCGGCGCGCGTGGCGGAACCTTCCGCGAAAGTGAGGACGTAGCCGCCCTCCGGACGGTGCCGGACCGAGGCGACCTTGTGACCCCACCTGATCGTCCCGGGCGCCAGCGAGTCGATGAGCAGGCGCCTGAGTTCACCACGATCCACTTCAGGACGGGCCGAACCGGGGTCCGCAGGCATGTCGAACAGGATCGTGCCGTGGCGGTCGACCACACGCTTGGCGTCCTCGCCCGGGCGGACCAGAGTGAGGAACTCGTCGTACAGACCGGCTGCGCGAAGCGCGATCTGTCCGGTCTCTTCGTGGATGTCGAGCAGGCCGCCCTGTGCACGGCTCGTCGCCGAAGCCTCACCCTCGTAGATCGTCGCGGCGACACCGTGAGCCTGAAGCACCCGGGCGAGCGTCAGCCCGCCCAGTCCCGCTCCGACGATGGCGATGGTCTTCTGCATGGTGCGCTCCTCTGTAGCGCCGACACGCGTCGGCGATGGACAGCGCCGTGAGCGGACGGGATGTCCGGTCTCGGCAGGAGACGCTCACCGATCAGAACCATCTGCATCGATGTATGTGCGATGCCCGGCGGGTGGACCCGCGAGACGTCGTTTTTCGCGACCCTGCGACTATAGCCCGGCATCCACCTCGCAGCGGTCGGGGCCGGGTCCGGGCCGTCCGAAGCCGACCAACGCTGACAGACAGCACCCACGGGTGACCGCCCCCACCCCGCTCCGGCCTGGGGGCCCGGAGTTGATCTGCCACACTGGAAGGGTTATGCCTGCACCCGGAGAACTCACTTTCGTCGCCCCGCGCGGAGCCAAGAAGCCGCCGCGGCATCTCGCCGACCTCACGCCCGCCGAGCGCAAGGACGTGGTGGCCGAGATCGGGGAGAAGCCGTTTCGTGCCAAGCAGCTCTCACAGCACTACTTCGCGCGGTACGCGCACGACCCGGAGCAGTGGACCGACATCCCCGCCGGGGCGCGCGGCAAGCTGCGGGAGGCGCTGCTGCCGGAGTTGATGACGGTGGTGAGGCATCTGTCGACCGACCAGGGGACCACCCGCAAGACGCTGTGGCGGCTGTTCGACGGGACGCTCGTCGAGTCGGTGCTGATGCGGTACCCGGACCGGGTGACGATGTGCATCAGCTCGCAGGCGGGGTGCGGGATGAACTGCCCGTTCTGCGCGACCGGGCAGGCGGGGCTCGACCGGAACCTGTCCACCGCCGAGATCGTCCACCAGATCGTCGACGGGATGCGCGCGCTCAGGGACGGCGAGGTCCCCGGTGGTCCGGCGCGGCTGTCCAACATCGTCTTCATGGGGATGGGGGAGCCGCTGGCCAACTACAAGCGGGTCGTCGGCGCCATCCGGGCCCTCACCGACCCCGCGCCGGACGGGCTGGGGCTGTCCCAGCGCGGCATCACCGTGTCCACCGTCGGGCTCGTCCCGGCGATCCACCGGTTCGCCGACGAGGGCTTCAAGTGCCGCCTCGCGATCTCGCTGCACGCGCCCGACGACGAACTGCGCGACACCCTCGTTCCCGTGAACACGCGCTGGAAGGTGCGCGAGGTGCTCGACGCCGGGTTCGAGTACGTCGAGAAGTCCGGGCGCCGGCTGTCCATCGAGTACGCGCTGATCCGGGACATCAACGACCAGGCCTGGCGCGGCGACCGCCTCGGGCGGCTGCTCAAGGGCAGGCCCGTGCACGTCAACCTCATCCCGCTGAACCCCACGCCCGGCTCGAAGTGGACCGCCTCCCGGCCGGAGGACGAGAAGGCGTTCGTGGAGGCCATTGCCGCGCATGGTGTGCCCGTCACCATCCGGGACACCCGTGGGCAGGAGATCGACGGGGCCTGTGGTCAGCTGGCGGCCACGGAGCGATAGGATCTGGCCACATCACATCTTCATATTCCGACAGGGGAGCGCCACAGCGCTGAGAGTGCGGCAGACGGGCCGCAGACCCTCTGAACCTCGCCCAGGTCATTCTGGGTAGGAAGTTCGGTCACCCACTCAAGCTGTTGTGCCCTGCCCGGACGTTCCGGGCGGGGCAGCGTTCTTCCTGGCCAACCCCAGGAGGACATCCAGTGCACCACAAGACGTTCGTGGCCGCGGCCGTCGGGCTCGGCCTCGTCGGGCTGTCCGCTCTGACGGGGTGCGGGGCGTCCGGCACCAAGGGGTCGACGGACTCCAAGACCGTCACCCTCGTCAGCCACGACTCGTGGGCCGTGTCCAAGAGCGTGCTCGCGGACTTCGAGAAGAAGTCCGGGTACAAGGTCAAGGTCCTCAAGAGCGGCGACGCCGGCCAGGCCGTCAACAAGGCCATCCTCACCAAGGACAACCCGCAGGGAGACGTCCTCTTCGGCGTTGACAACACCCTGCTCTCACGGGCCCTCGACAACGGGCTGTTCCAGTCCTACCGGGCCAAGGGCCTGGACACGGTGGGCGCCGGATATCAGCTCGACAAGGGCAAGGACCGGGTCACGCCGGTCGACTACGGCGACATCTGCGTCAACTACGACAAGGCGTACTTCGCCCGGCACAAGCTGGCCCCGCCCCGGTCCTTCGCCGACCTGGCCAAGCCCGAGTACAAGAACCTCCTCGTCACCGAGAACGCCGCCACCTCCTCACCCGGCCTCGGGTTCCTGCTCGGCAGCGCCGCGCAGTTCGGCGACCAGGGCTGGCCGGACTACTGGAAGAAGCTCAAGGCCAACGGCGTCAAGGTCGTCGACGGCTGGGAGCAGGCCTACTACCAGGAGTTCTCCGGCTCCTCCGAAGGGAAGAAGGCCGGCGGCGACAGGCCGCTCGTCGTGTCGTACGCCTCCTCCCCGCCCGCCGAGGTGATCTACGCCAAGAAGCGGCCCAGCACCGCCCCGACCGGTGTGTCGACGGGCACCTGCTTCCGGCAGATCGAGTTCGCGGGGCTGCTGAGCAACGCGAAGAACACCAAGGGCGGCAAGGCGTTCATCGACTTCCTGCTCTCCAAGGAATTCCAGCAGGACATGCCGCTGAACATGTTCGTCTACCCGGTCGTCAGGGGCGCCGCCGTGCCCGCCGAGTTCACCAAGTACGGACCGGCCGCCGCCGATCCGGAGACCATGGCCCCCGGCAAGATCTCCGCCAACCGTGACCAGTGGGTCAAGTCGTGGACGTCACTCGTACTGCGGTAACACCGCGCAGGGGCGCGCGCGGGAACGCGGTGCGGCTCGGCCTCATGGCCGTGCCCGTCGCGTTCTTCGCCGTGTTCTTCGCCTGGCCCGTGGCCGCGATCGTCGCGCGCGGGCTGAAAGTGGACGGCGCCTGGCGGTTCGGGCGGATCGCGGACGTGGTCACCCAGCCCGACATCCGCCATGTGCTGTGGTTCACCGTCTGGCAGGCGCTCGCCTCCACCGCGCTCACCCTGCTGCTCGCGCTGCCCGCCGCCTACGTCTTCGCCCGTCTCGACTTCCCCGGCAGGCAGGTGCTGCGGGCCGTGGTCACGGTGCCGTTCGTGCTGCCGACCGTCGTGGCCGGAGCCGCCTTCCTGGCGCTCGTCGGACACGGCGGGCTGCTCGACGACCTGTGGGGCGTACGGCTGGACACCACCGTGTGGGCGATCCTGCTGGCGCACGTCTTCTTCAACTACGCCGTCGTCGTGCGCACGGTCGGCGGGCTGTGGGCGCAACTCGACCCACGGCAGGAGGAGGCCGCCCGGATGCTCGGCGCGTCGCCGCTGCGGGCCTGGCGGAAGGTCACGCTTCCCGCGCTCGGGCCCGCCGTGGCCGCGGCCGCGCTGATGGTGTTCCTGTTCACCTTCACCTCCTTCGGCGTGGTGCAGATCCTCGGCGGGCCCACCTACTCCACCGTCGAGGTCGAGATCTACCGGCAGACCTCCGAGATCTTCGACCTGTCCACGGCCGCGGTTCTGACGATGGTGCAGTTCGTGGCGGTGGGCGCGATCCTCGCCGTGCACGCCTGGACGGTACGGCGCCGGGAGACCGCCCTGCGCCTGGTGGACGCCTCGGTGACGGCACGCACGCCGCGCGGGGTCGGCCAGTGGGCGCTGCTGGCCGGTGTCCTGGTCACCGTCGCCCTGCTCCTCGTCCTGCCGCTCGCCGTGCTCGTACGGCGCTCCCTCGACGCTCCCGGCCTCGGTTACTACCGGGCGCTGACCGACTCCGACGGCGGGACCTTCCTGGTGGCGCCGCTGAACGCCGTGTGGACCTCGCTGGAGTACGCCGCCGCCGCCACCGCCATCGCCCTGGCCGTCGGCTCCCTCGCCGCCGCCGCGCTGGCCCGCCGGGACGCGGGGCGGATCGTGCGGGGCTTCGACGCGCTGCTGATGCTGCCGCTGGGCGTGTCCGCCGTGACCGTCGGCTTCGGTTTCCTCATCGCGCTGGACAAGCCGCCGCTGGATCTGCGCCAGTCCTGGATCCTGGTTCCGCTCGCGCAGGCGCTGGTCGGCGCGCCCTTCGTCGTACGGACCATGCTGCCCGTGCTGCGGGCCGTGGACGGGCGGCTGCGGGAGGCGGCGGCCGTGCTCGGGGCTTCTCCCTGGCGGGTGTGGCGGGAGGTCGACCTGCCGATGGTGCGGCGGGCGCTGCTGATCGCGGCCGGGTTCGCCTTCGCGGTGTCGCTCGGGGAGTTCGGGGCGACCGTGTTCATCGCGCGGCCCGACAATCCGACGCTGCCCGTCGCGGTGGCGCGGCTGCTGTCCCGGCCCGGAGATCTCAACTACGGGCAGGCGATGGCCCTTTCCACGATTCTGATGCTGGTGTGCGCGACGGCCCTGCTGGTCCTGGAGCGGCTGCGCACGGACCGGACGGGGGAGTTCTGATGCTGCTGAGCCTCGATGCCGCGACCGTGCGCTTCGGCGGGCGGGCCGTGCTCGACACGGTCGGCCTGGACGTCGCGGAGCACGAGATCGTGTGCGTGCTCGGGCCCAGCGGCAGCGGGAAGTCGACGCTGCTGAGGGCGGTCGCCGGGCTGCAACCCCTCGACTCGGGGCGGGTGTTGCTCGACGGACGTGACCAGAGCGGGGTGCCCGCGCACCGGCGCGGGGTGGGGCTGATGTTCCAGGACCACCAGCTCTTCCCGCAGCGGGACGTGGGCGGCAACGTGGCCTTCGGGCTCCGGATGCACGGGACCGCGAAGGCGCAACAGGACACGCGGGTGCGGGAGTTGCTGGACCTGGTAGGTCTGCCGGGCGCGGCCCGCCGGGCCGTCGCCGGGCTGTCCGGCGGTGAACAGCAGCGTGTCGCACTCGCCCGTGCGCTCGCGCCACGGCCCCGGCTGCTGATGCTGGACGAGCCGCTCGGGCAGCTCGACCGCTCGTTGAGGGAGCGGCTGGTGGTGGAACTGAGGGAACTGTTCGGCCGGTTGGGGACCACCGTGCTCGCCGTGACGCACGACCAGGGGGAGGCGTTCGCACTGGCCGACCGGGTGGTGGTGATGCGGGACGGGCGGATCGCCCAGTCGGGTACGCCCCTTCAGGTGTGGCAGCGGCCGGCCGACGAGTTTGTGGCCCGCTTCCTCGGCTTCGACAACGTGACGGGCGCGACGGTCGCCGGGGAGGCCGCGGACACCCCGTGGGGCAAGCTGCCGGTGCCGCAAGGAGCGCCGCAGGGGGCCCGTACGGTGCTGGTCCGGCCCGCCGGTGTCCGGCTCGTCCCGGCCGGCGAGGGCCTGCGCTGTACGGTGACCGCCCGTACGTTCAAGGGCACCCATGTCGCCGTCCATCTCCAGCCGGACGGCGCCCCGCGCCTGGAGGCGGCGTGTGCGCTGAGGGACGCGCCGGAGGTCGGCGGCGCGGTCGGTGTGGAGTTCGACGCGGCCGAGATCGTCGTACTGGACGGGGAACCGCCTGCGGACGAACGCCGGTGGCCCGCCCCCGGAACAGCGGGACGGGCCACGAAGGCGGACCGGAACTGAGAGGTCAGCGGCCGCTGTGCGAGCCGCGACGGCGCATGCCGTAGAAGACCGCGCCACCGCCGACGACGACCAGGGCGGCCGCGACGCCGGCGATCAGGCCGGTGTTGGAGCTCGCACCGGTCTCGGCGAGGTTCGACTCGCCGACCGCCGGGGACGGCGCGTTGTCCGAGGTGCCCGCCGGGGCGGCGTCGGCGCTCTCGGACGCCGACGCCGACGCCGAGACCGACGCCGTGGCCGAGGGGCTCGCGGACTTGGCCGGGGCGGGGGCGTCGGCGGAAGCCGACGCCGATGCCGACGCGGTCTCCGTCTCGGTCGCGGTCGGCTTCTCGGACTCCTCGGTCTTGCAGGCCGTGGAGGGGGTGGTCAGGTTGGGCGTGATGTCCTTGTCCACCTTGTTGCCGGCCTTGACGTGGACGCGGTACGTCGCGTTCGGCTTCCAGTCCTCCGTGAACGTGAGCTTGGTGCCCACGGCGGAGCCCTTGACCTCCGTCGGCTTGCCGACCTTCTTCACGTCGGCGCCGTTGTTCTCCAGGAACACGGTGATGACGGCCGGGGTGCCGCCGGCGTCCTTGTCCGTGACGACGATGACGCCGTTGCTGCCGTCGCAGGTGGCCTCGGCGGAGAAGTCACTGATGTCGCAGGCGAGCGCGGTGCCCGCGACACCCAGCGCCAGAGCGGCGGTTGCGGAGGCGACACCCAGGACGCGCACGGAACGGCGAGAGCTGCGGCGAGTTTTGGACACGTTTGTCCTTTACAGATTGCATAGCTGCGGGGGGCTGGGCGGGAGATGGCGCGACGACGGCATTGTGAGCGATCGTCAGCATCATCAACCCCTAGAGGCTCACAGGTTTATAAGCGCTCCATAAGTAGTGTCAACGCATCAGCATTCTACACGCGTTGGCTTTGCCCGCTTATTAACCGGCGAGACGTTTCAACGCCTCCGGAGCCTCCTCGATCCGGTCAACAAGGGCGATTCGGGACTCCATCGGCCGGCCCTGTCCGAGCGCCCGCAACAGGGGCCACACCGGTAGCCGCTCCGTCCAGTGCGTCCGGTCCACGAGCACCATCGGCGTGGGCTCGCCCCGCGACTCGTAGTAGTTCGGGGTCGCGTTGTCGAAGACCTCCTGTACGGTCCCGGCGGCGCCCGGCAGGAACACCACACCCGCGTTGGAGCGGGCCAGCAGGCCGTCCTCGCGGGTGGCGTTGGCGAAGTACTTGGCGATGTGCGCGGCGAAGGCGTTCGGCGGCTCGTGACCGTAGAACCAGGTCGGGACGCCCACCGACGCGCCACCCTCCGGCCAGCGGTCGCGGACCTCGAAGGCGGCGTGCGCCCAGTCGGTCACGGACGGCCGGAACGAGGGCGCCTTGGCGAGGAGTTGGAGCGCCTCCTTGAGCATCCCGTCGTCGAACGGGGCGGCGTACGCACCGAGGTTGGCCGCCTCCATCGCCCCCGGCCCACCACCGGTGGCCACCGTGAACCCGGCCCGCGCCAGCTCCCGGCCCAGGCGGGCCGCACCGGCGTAGGCTTCAGTGCCGCGCGCCATCGCGTGGCCGCCCATCACGCCCACCACCCGCTCTCCGGCGAGGAGTTCGTCCAGCGCGTCGGAGACGGCGTCATCGTGGATCGCGCGCAGCATGGACGAGTAGACGTCCCCGTCGGCCTTCGTCCGCTGGAACCAGGCGTACGCCTGGGCGTCCGGTGTCGCCTCGTACCCCTCGTCGAGTGCCTCGAACAGCTCGTCGGAGGTGTAGACGAAACCCCGGTACGGGTCGAAGGGCAGGCCGGGGACGGGCGGGAACACCAACGCCCCGGCAGCACGCACGCGGGCGGCCGCTTCGGGGCGCATCGGGCAGCCGAGGAAGACGGCGCCCGAGGCGTCCAAGCGGAGCAACTCACTTGTACGGTCGGTCAGGTCGACGGCCTGCACACGGAACCGGGCGAGCGTGCCGTGCTCGGCGACCACCTCGTCGAACTCGGCGAGGGACTCTATCTCGTGGTCGTGGGCGGCACGGTGGGGCTGGGCGGGTGTCGGATGCACCCGCCCATGCTGGCACAACCGCCCGCGCCCGACTCCGGGTCCGCCGGTCTCAGCCCTGGACCGCCGCCGGGTCCATCCACATGATTTCCCAGGTGTGTCCGTCGAGGTCGTCGAAGGCACGGCCGTACATGAAGCCGTGGTCCTGGGTCCGGCCGGTGTCGGTGCCGCCCGCCGCCACCGCCCTGTCCACCAGTTCGTCGACCTTCTCGCGGCTCTCGGCGCTCAGACACACCAGCACCTCGCTGGTCTTCGTCGCGTCGGCGATCTCCTTGTCGGTGAAGGTCGCGTAGAACGGCTTGGTGAGCAGCATCGCCACGATGGTGTCGCTGATCACGACGGAGGCCGCGTTCTCGTCGCTGAACTGCGGGTTGAGCGAGTAACCCAGCTCCGTGAAGAACTTCTTCGAGGCGTCGAGGTCGTTCACGGGCAGGTTCACGAAGATCATCTGCTGGTACATGCCGGGTCTCCCGTCGGGGTGCGGTGCTCGTTACGGGGATGTGGACCGGCGGCCGGCGCGGAACTCATCGGCGGTCGCGGAATTTTTTTCTCAGCTTGATCAGCGCGCCAGGGGAAGCGCGGCGAGACCGGCCACCGCCAGGGTGAGCGGGCCGAACAGGGCGAGCAGTGCGCTCGCGCGCAGGGCCGCGGCGGCGCGCAGCACCGTGGCGCGGGCACCGAGCCGGAGCAGCGCGGCGGTGGTGTCGGCGCGGGACTCCCTGGCCTCCACGGCCGCCATGAGAAGCGTGGCCACCGTGCAGCCGGCCACCAGGAGGGTCCCGAGGCGCGTCAGCGGACCGAAGGACGCCGCGCCGCGGTCGTACCGTGCCGTCATCGCGTACACGCCGGACACGACGGCGCAGACGACGCCGAGAGGGCGGCCGATACGGGCGGCCTCCGCCATCAGACCGCGGCCGGCGAGCAGCCTGAGCGCGCCGGGGCGGACCGCCTGCAGCAGACGGCCGCACAGGTGGGTGAGGCCGGGGGCGGCGAGCAGGAGGCCCAGGGCGGTGAGGGTCCAGCCGGCGAGTACCGCCGCGGGGCCCTCCGGGAGGGTGGCGGTGGAAGGGGCGGCGTAGGACTCCACCGCGAGGCCTGCGGCCAGCACGGCGATGCCCCAGGGGAGGCCGCCGGGGGCTTCGCGGGGCGGTGCAGCGCGGCCGGGGGCGTCGGGGTCCGGCGCCTCGGTCACCTCGTCCGGGGACTGACGTGCGCCGTCGGCCACGGCAGGGCCACCGGTCGCGCGACCCGGCGCCGGCGGGGCGCCTCCCCCACTCCCGGCTTCGCTCGAGCGGGGGGACCCCCATCGCCCACCCTCCCCACCGCCCCGGGCGGCACGACTGCCCGCAGCTACGGCAGCTACGGCAGCTACGGCGGTAGCCGTGGGCGAGGACACCCGGACACGGGCGTCCCGGGGCCGCAACACCAGCGCCACCGTCGCCGACGCGGTGACCGGGGCCAGGGCCAGCAGGGTGAGGGCGGCCGGAACGGGCAGGGGCCGTCCGGTGGCGAGGAAGGCGGCGGCGCCGTCGAAGGGCGTGCCGGGCAGGTCACCGCGCAGGTGCAGGAAGAGCACGAGCGCCGTCGTCGAGCCGAGTGTGCAGGACAGGGCTGTGGTCAGGGCGGATTCGGCCATCAGCCGGGCCGGCCCGAGGCCCAGCGCCGACAGGCCGGTCCGGGGTCTGGTGCCGGGGTCCGCGCGGGCGACGGCCACCGCGAGCTGGACGGTGGCCGCCAGCGGCAGCGCGCACCAGCCCAGGCGGAGGAGGAGGGAGGCGGGCGGCGCGTCCGGGTGGCCCAGGGCGTAGCCGAGGGTGCACAGCAGGAGGA
Source organism: Streptomyces sp. NPDC001843 (assembly GCF_042891955.1). Classification (NCBI taxonomy): domain Bacteria; kingdom Bacillati; phylum Actinomycetota; class Actinomycetes; order Kitasatosporales; family Streptomycetaceae; genus Streptomyces; species Streptomyces sp. NPDC001843. The sequence continues at coordinate 99,059 of NZ_JBIATQ010000016.1, forward strand.
ACCCCGTGCCCGCGGCGGCCGCCGCCACCAGGAGACGCCGTAGCTGGACGGCGGGATGGGTGAGCCGGGTCAGACGGAGAGCGAGCACGAGGCCCGGCCTTCCGCCTCGGGGGCCTCCGGCAGATGCACGGTGTTGACGCGCCGTCCGTCCAGCAGCGTCACCGTGCGGTCGGCGAGGGCCGCGGTCTCGGCTTCGTGGGTGGCCAGTACCACCGTGATGCCGTGCGAGCGGGCCGCGGTGGTCAGCGTCCTGAGCACGTGCCCGCGATCGGCGCGGTGCAGGGGAGCCGTCGGCTCGTCGGCGAAGAGGACGGTCGGCGCGGGGGCCAGCGCGCGGGCGATCGAGACGCGCTGGCGTTCGGCCTGCACCAGCTCGTGCGGACGCTTGCGGGACTTGTCGCCGACGTCCAGGCGCTCCAGCCACTCCTGCGCGGCCGCCTTGGCCCGGCGGCGGCCGGTGCCGCGCAGCATGAGGGGGAGGGCGGTGTTCTCCCAGACGGTCAGCTCGGGGATCAGCGCGGGTGCCGGGTCGATCCAGCAGAAGCGGTCCCGGCGCAGCCGCTCGCGGCGCAGGGGGCCCATGGTGTGCACCGGCACGCTGTTGAACCAGACCTCCCCGGCCTGCGCCCGCAGCTCGCCGGAGAGGCAGCGCAGCAGGGTCGTCTTGCCGCTGCCGCGCGGACCGCTGACGGCGAGGATCTCGCCCTCCCGCACGCCGACCGAGACACCGGCCAGCGCCGGAGAGCCGTCGGGGTGCGCGTACTGCAGGGAGCGTGCCCAGAGCACGTCGTTGTCCGGCGGGGCCTCCATGGGCGTACACCTCGGTTCTGATCCTCGATTCCCGTGCCAAGTCCCTCGTACGGGGGAACGAAGGCGGGGACGATCGGTCACTCGGCACGCTAGGCAGTGCACCGGGGGAGGCCGGACAGCACACGGCCCCGGGCCGCCCTTTCTCACTCGAACGGGCGGCCCGGGGCCGTAGTTGATCACACTGTCAGCCGATCACAGCTTGGTCCACGCCTCCGTGAGGGTCGCGCGCAGTATCTGCTCGATCTCGTCGAACGTCCCCTGGTCGGAGATCAGCGGCGGGGCGAGCTGGACGACGGGGTCGCCGCGGTCGTCGGCACGGCAGTACAGGCCGTTGTCGTACAGCGCCTTGGAGAGGAAGCCGTACAGGACGCGCTCGGTCTCCTCCTCGTCGAAGGACTCCTTGGTGTTCTTGTCCTTCACCAGCTCGATGCCGTAGAAGAAGCCGTTGCCGCGGACGTCGCCGACGATCGGCAGGTCGTGCAGCTTCTGCAGCGTCCCGAGGAACGCGGCCTCGTTGTCCAGCACGTGCCGGTTGAGGTTCTCCCGCTCGAACAGGTCGAGGTTGGCGAGGCCCACCGCGGCCGACACCGGGTGGCCGCCGAAGGTGTAGCCGTGCAGGAAGGTGTTGTCGCCCTTGTAGAACGGCTCGGCGAGGCGGTCGGAGACGATGCAGGCGCCTATCGGGGAGTAGCCCGAGGTCATGCCCTTGGCGCAGGTGATCATGTCCGGCACGTAGCCGAACTTGTCGCAGGCGAACATGGTGCCCAGCCGGCCGAAGGCGCAGATGACCTCGTCGGAGACGAGCAGCACGTCGTACCGGTCGCAGATCTCGCGGACCCGCTGGAAGTAGCCGGGTGGCGGCGGGAAGCAGCCGCCCGCGTTCTGCACCGGCTCCAGGAAGACCGCGGCGACCGTGTCCGGGCCCTCGAACAGGATCTGCTGCTCGATCTGGTCGGCGGCCCAGCGGCCGAAGGCCTCCGGGTCGTCGCCGAAGATCGGGGCGCGGTAGATGTTGGTGTTCGGGACCTTGTGCGCGCCCGGCACCAGCGGCTCGAACGGAGCCTTCAGGGCGGGCAGGCCGGTGATCGACAGGGCGCCCTGCGGGGTGCCGTGGTAGGCGACCGCGCGGGAGATGACCTTGTGCTTGGTGGGCTTGCCGACCAGCTTGAAGTACTGCTTGGCGAGCTTCCAGGCGGTCTCGACCGCCTCACCGCCGCCGGTGGTGAAGAAGACCTTGTTCAGGTCGCCGGGCGCGTAGTCCGCGAGCCGCTCCGCCAGCTCCACGGCCTTGGGGTGGGCGTAGGACCACACCGGGAAGAACGCCAGTTCCTGCGCCTGCTTGAAGGCGGTCTCGGCGAGCTCCGTGCGGCCGTGACCGGCCTGGACCACGAACAGACCCGCGAGACCGTCGAGGTAGCGCTTGCCCTTGTCGTCGTAGATGTAGGTGCCCTCGCCGCGCACGATCGTGGGGACGGGGGAGTTCTCGTACGAGGACATGCGGGTGAAGTGCATCCACAGGTGGTCGTACGCGGTTCGGCTGAGGTCCTTCTGGCTCACGGTTATCGGGTTCCCCACATGTAGGTCTGCTTCTTGAGCTTGAGATAGACGAAGCTCTCGGTGGAGCGCACGCCGGGCAGGGCCCGGATGCGTTTGCTGATGACGTCCAGCAGGTGGTCGTCGTCCTCGCAGACGATCTCGGCGAGGACGTCGAACGAACCCGCCGTCATCACCACGTACTCGACCTCCGACATGTCGGACAGCGCGTCGGCCACGGCCTCGACATCGCCCTCGACGTTGATCCCGACCATCGCCTGCCGGCGGAAGCCCACGGTGAGCGGGTCCGTGACGGCGACGATCTGCATCACGCCCTGGTCGAGCAGCTTCTGGACGCGCTGGCGCACAGCCGCCTCGGACAGGCCCACGGCCTTGCCGATCGCGGCGTACGGCCGGCGGCCGTCCTCCTGGAGCTGCTCGATGATGGCGAGGGAGACGGCATCCAGCTGGGGGCTGCCGTTCCTGGACTCGCGGGAGTCCCTCTGGTCTGCGCTTCGACTGGCCACGAGCTCACTCTGCACGACGTCTCGACAGTTCCGCAAGGCTAGATCGATGAAATTCGTTGTTTACGTGCCTGAAGCCTGCGGATTCCGCACTCAAGGCGCGACCGGGGGTGTTGAAAACGTCGGCACTCGGATTAGTGTGGGTGTCTCAGTCAATGGACACCCCACTTGGAGGGCCGGCAGTGAGCACCGAGCTGCGTCGTCTGCGCAACTACATCGACGGTGAGTTCCGGGACGCCGCCGACGGACGGACCACCGAGGTGGTCAACCCGGCGACGGGCGAGGCGTACGCGACCGCGCCGCTGTCCGGGCAGGCCGACGTCGACGCCGCGATGTCCGCGGCCGCCGCCGCCTTCCCGGGCTGGCGGGACACGACCCCGGCGGAGCGGCAGAAGGCCCTGCTGAAGATCGCGGACGCGTTCGAGGAGCGCGCCGAGGAACTGATCGCGGCCGAGGTGGAGAACACGGGCAAGCCGGTCGGGCTGACCCGCTCCGAGGAGATCCCGCCGATGGTCGACCAGATCCGCTTCTTCGCGGGCGCGGCGCGGATGCTCGAGGGCCGCTCGGCCGGTGAGTACATGGAGGGGCTGACCTCGATCGTCCGCCGCGAGCCGGTCGGCGTCTGCGCCCAGGTCGCGCCGTGGAACTACCCGATGATGATGGCGGTGTGGAAGTTCGCCCCGGCGATCGCCGCGGGCAACACGGTCGTGCTGAAGCCCTCGGACACCACGCCGGCTTCCACCGTCCTGATCGCCGACATCATCGGCTCCATCCTCCCCAAGGGCGTCTTCAACGTCATCACCGGCGACCGCGACACCGGCCGCCTGATGGTCGAGCACCCGGTCCCCGCGATGGCCTCGATCACCGGTTCCGTCCGCGCGGGCATGTCGGTCGCCGAGTCCGCCTCCAAGGACCTCAAGCGCGTCCACCTGGAACTGGGCGGCAAGGCCCCGGTCGTCGTCTTCGAGGACACCGACATCCCGAAGGCCGTCGAGGACATCTCGGTCGCGGGCTTCTTCAACGCCGGCCAGGACTGTACGGCCGCCACGCGCGTCCTGGTCCAGGAGTCCATCCACGACGAGTTCGTGGCCGCGCTCGCGAAGGCGGCGGCGGAGACGAAGACGGGGCAGCCGGACGACGAGGACGTCCTCTACGGCCCCCTGAACAACCCCAACCAGCTCAAGCAGGTCTCCGGCTTCATCGAGCGCCTCCCCGCCCACGCCAAGGTCGAGACCGGCGGCCACCAGGTCGGCGACAAGGGCTACTTCTACGCCCCGACCGTCGTCTCCGGCCTGAAGCAGGACGACGAGATCATCCAGAAGGAGGTCTTCGGCCCCGTCATCACCGTCCAGTCCTTCTCGGACGAGGAGCAGGCGGTCGAGTGGGCCAACGGCGTCGAGTACGCCCTCGCCTCCTCGGTGTGGACCAAGGACCACGGCCGCGCCATGCGGATGTCCAAGAAGCTCGACTTCGGCTGCGTGTGGATCAACACCCACATCCCGCTGGTCGCCGAGATGCCCCACGGCGGCTTCAAGAAGTCCGGCTACGGCAAGGACCTGTCGGCGTACGGCTTCGACGACTACACGCGGATCAAGCACGTCATGACGTCGCTGGACGGCTGAAGCACCGAGCCCGCGGCCCCGGACGGTGGACAGCCCGTCCGGGGCCGCGGCCCGTCAGCGTCCCGCCACGAACCGGACTTCCTCGTCGGTGAGGTGAAGTCCGGCCGCCCGTACCCAGTCCGCCGTCTGCTCCGGCCGCCTGGCCCCTGCGATGGCGCCGGTGACTCCCCGCCGCGCCAGCACCCAGGCGATGGCCACCGCGCCCGTGGTGGTGCCGTGCGCTTCGGCGACCGTGCGGACGCGGTCCACCGTACGGAGGTTGGCGTCCAGGTGGGTCGTGAAGTCCGGGTGCGTGCGGCGCCAGTCGGCCGGGTCGAGCGAGGCGATCCGTTCCCGGGTGAAGGTGCCGGTGAGCAGGCCGGAGTGGAGGGGCTGGTAGACGATCACGCCGGTGCCGTGGTCGGCGGCCCAGTCGATCTCCGGCTCCGCGGAGCGGTTGAGGAGGGACAGCGGGGGCTGGACGGCGTCGACCGGCGCGATGGCCCGGGCGGTCTCCAGCAGCTCGGGACCGTGGTTGGACAGGCCGATCGCGCGCACCTTGCCCTCGGTCTTCAGATCGGCCATCACCTGCCAGTACTCCTCCAGCGGGGTGGCCTGCCCGGCCGCCGTGCCGCCGTCGCCGTTCCAGTCGAGGGGCGCGCCGGTGTCCGGCCAGTGCACCTGGTAGAGGTCGATGGCCTCGACGCCGAGCCGGCGCAGCGAGTCCTCGACCTCCCGTCGCACACTGTCCGGCCGCATGATCCGGCTCGGCGCGGCCGCCGGATTCTCCGGGTCCCAGACCAGGCCCACCTTGGTGAACACGTACGGCCGGTCGGCCTCGGGCAGTGCGGCCAGCGCCTTGCCGACCACCTCCTCGGAGTGCCCGAGCCCGTAGACGGCAGCCGTGTCGATCCAGTTGACGCCCAGCTCGACGGCGCGGTGCACGGTCGCGATCGACCGTTCGTCGTCCTGCGCACCCCACGTGAAGCGCCAGCCGTCGCCGCCGAACGCCCAGGCGCCGAGTCCGATCGCGGAGATGGACAGTCCGGAGGAGCCGAGGGGGCGGAGGGGGAGAGTCATCGTCGTACGTCCTTTTCATGATGGGGTCGTCCGGTGGACGGCAACGACTCTGCGCCCGGGGCGTCCGGGCTCGACAGGCAGGCTTTATAGGGGGGAAAGACTTGGCCACCCTCCTCGCCCGTCCGCTCCGGGATACTCGGGGCATGACATCAGTGGGCGAAAGGCGCACCGAACTCAGCCAGTTCCTGCGGTCCCGGCGGGCCCGGCTCACACCGGCCGACGTGGGCCTGACCGCGTACGGGCCCCGGCGGGTGCCGGGGCTGCGGCGCGAGGAGCTGGCGCAGCTGGCCGGCGTGAGCGTCGAGTACTACGTCCGCCTGGAACAGGGCCGCAATCCGCATGTCTCGGACGGCGTGCTCGAGGCGGTGGGGCGGGCGCTGCGGCTGGACGTGGCGGAACTGGGCCATCTGCGCAACCTCGCCCGCCCCGACCGGGCCCGCCCCGGCGCCGCTCCCGCCTCCGACGCGGTACGACCCTCCCTGCGCCGCCTGGTCGACGCGCAACCCGGGCCCGCCTACGTCTGCGGTCACCTCACACAGGTGCTCGCCTGGAACCCGCTCGCGGCCGCCGCCTTCGGCGATTTCGGTGAACTCCCGTCCGAGCAGCGGACGTTCGCCCATCTCGTCTTCCTGGACCCGGACTACCGCGCCCTGTTCGCCGAGAGCTGGCAGGCGAAGGCGGAGGCGACGGTGGCGTTCCTGCGGGTGAGTGTCGGCCGCTACCAGGACGACCCGGCGCTGGCCTCGCTGATCGGCACCCTCGCGATGAGGAGCGAGCAGTTCGGAGCGCTGTGGGCGCGGCAGGACGTCCGGGACAAGGGCCCCGGCCGCTACACCCTCAGCCACCCGCTCGTCGGCCCTCTCGCCCTCGACTTCGAGGTTCTGCACATCCCCGAGCACGGTCAGGTCCTGGTCAGCTATCTGCCCGCGCCGGATTCGGGAGCCGACGAGGCGCTGGGCCTGGTGGCGAGCTGGGGCCTCACCGCGCGCTGATCGACAGGGTGTCGGGCCCGTCCGGGTCCCTCCGGCCGCAGCGTCGGTTGTCTGCGCACAGGGCCGGGCGGCATGCTGCCGGGATGCCTGCTTCCGGTCTGCCCTCCCGCCGCTCCGTCCTGCACGCGCTCGGCGGCACCGCCGCCCTCGGCGCCCTCGCCGGGTGCGGGGTGCCCGCCGCGTACGTCGCGCCCGGGGACCGCGCGGCCCCCGACTCCTCCGTCACCGACAAACGGCTGACCTGGGCGAACTGGCCGCTGTACATCGACACCGACGACGACGACCCGGGCAAGCGGCCGACGCTGGAGGCGTTCGAGAAGCGCACCGGCATCTCCGTCGACTACGTCGAGGAGATCAACGACAACGACGAGTTCTTCGGCAAGATCAGCCCCGCGCTGATGAACCACCAGTCCACGGGCCGCGACCTCATCGTCATCAGCGACTGGATGTGCGCACGCTTCGTACGCCTGGGCTGGGTCCAGGAGATGGACCGCGCCCACCAGCCGAACGTGGCCAGGCACCTCGACCCCCTCCTGCGCTCGCCCGCCTTCGACCCGGGACGGAAGTTCACCGTGCCGTGGCAGTCCGGCATCACCGGGATCGCGTACAACCGCCGCAAGCTGGGCCGCGAGCTACGGCACGTGAAGGACCTCTGGGCGAGCGACCTCAAGGGCCGCGTGACCCTGCTCTCCGGTCTGGACGAGGCGTTCGCGCTGCTGATGCAGGGCAACGGAGTGGACGTCACCAAGTGGACCGCCGACGACTTCCACACCGTCTGCGACCAGGTCGAACGGGAGGTCCGCCGGGGCCAGATCCGCCGCTTCACCGGCAACGACTACACCAAGGACCTCGTCAGCGGCGACGTCCTCGCCTGTCAGGCGTACTCCGGCGACGTCATCCAACTGCAGGCGGACAACCCCGACATCCGCTTCGTCGTCCCCGAGGAGGGCGCCGAACTCTGGTCGGACTCCCTGATGATCCCCGACCGCGCCCACCACAAGGCCAACGCCGAGCGGCTCGTCGACTACTACTACGCCCCCGAGGTCGCCGCCGAACTCGCCGCCTGGGTCAACTACGTCTGCCCGGTCCTGGCCGCCAAGGAGGTCCTGGCCACGTCCAAGGACAAGGACACGGCCGCCCTCGCCGACAACCCCCTGATCTTCCCCGACGCGACGATGCGTGAACGGCTGGCCATCGCGCGGGACATCACCTCCACGGAACGGCTGGAGTTCGCGAAGCGGTGGAACGGGATCGTGGGGTTGTAGCCCTCGACCGAAGCCGGCGTGACTCCGGTTGGCCGCGCTGCCGCGGACGGTCCTCGGGCCCGACGCCGCCGGGTGGTGGAGACGATCACGGCATCATGAATCCACCCGCATCAGCGGCGGGCAGTGGTTTCCAATTGCGCGCACACCGGAACGACCGCCCCCGGTTCTCTTGCCCCGCAGCGATCCGGAGGGTAGGCCGGTCGATTTTGCGGCGGAACGATCCTCGCCGTTTTCCGAAGCCAGGGATGACCGAATCATTACGCACGGCGTGGATCGTGCGCCCGTACAATCTCTACAGGCTCCAGGCGACGGAGGAGGTCATGGGCGTGTTTGCGGCGGAGGGCACCGAAAACCTCGATTACGAACCGGAGGCTCCGGAAGAGGAACTGAACCTCGAGGAATTCCTGAGCACACGGGACCAGAGCGCAGAGATCCACAAATGGTAATGCGGTGATCGCTGACGAGGCGCTCTCCTGGCGTCTTGCGGACGAAATTATCCAATCGCTGCGGGACGCCGTCGCGGTGCGCGGTACGGAAGCCCTCGGAATGCTCCTCCGCGAATCGGACACGCATGACGTCTGGCAGGTGCGGGCTGCCTGCTTGCGTCTGCTCGCGGATAATTTCCGTGACCATCCGGCCGCAATCCGGGCCATAGTGAACGGTGTTCACGACCCGGTCGACTGGGTGGCCTTCACGAGCATACAACTGATAGGCAGGTATCGCATCACCGCTGGTGTCCCGGATCTGATCCGGATATCCGGATGGCCGAGCAACTTCACCCGGCCCGAATACCTTCGCAAACCTGTCGGTTGTGGGGCTGCTTTCGTCAAGAGAGCCTTGCTGGCAATCTTCGGGTCCGAAAACCCGCAGCGACTGCGAGAACTGGAGGACGAATTCTTCGGTCAGGGTGCCCGTTCGGTGGCCGCACGGCCCGCGGCCCGGCGGAACGAGGACGTGATCCTCGTTCCGGCCGGGCCGTTCAGGTGCGGACAGGGCGGTCGCGGTGACAACCCGTTCCAGTTGGATGACACCGACAATCCACCCCGGGAAGTGTTACTCCCAGCGTTCCTGATCGACCGCGTCGCCGTCACCAACCGGCGTTACGACGCATTCCTGGAGGATGTGGCGGGGAGTACCCGGTTCGACCATCCCGACCAGCCGGCCGGGCGGGGTCACCTGCCCAGTCATCGCCTCGATCCCCGGTTCAACGCCGCGGATCTGCCCGTCGTCGGTGTCGACTGGTACGACGCCTGGGCGTTCGCCCGTTGGGCCGGCGGCGCGCTGCCGAGCGAAGACCAATGGGAGAAGGCCGCCCGCGGGCCGGACGGGCGGGCGTACCCGTGGGGCGAAGCCTTCGCGCCGGAGCACGTGCATTACGTCGATCGGGTGTTCGGCTGTCAGGTGAAGGACCTCGCCGAGTGGGAGGATCTACTGGTCTCCGTCGAGGCGTCGGACTTCCCCGCCGCGCCACTGCTCCCCGCGGACGCCCTGCCCGCGGGCGCCAGTCCGTACGGTGTGCTGCAGATGTCCGGGAACGTCTGGGAGATGACCCGTACGAATTACTTCACCCGCGAGGACATGGACCCCTTCTTCAAGGGGCGACGGCCGGCGGAGTTCATGAACCGGAAAGACGCCTTCCATGTGCTGCGCGGAGGGGCCTGGACCTCTCCTTCACCCTGTCTGACCACGTACTACCGTGGGCGAGACCTGATCACGGACCGACACAACGAGATCGGTTTCCGCTGCGTTTATCCTGCCTAGCAGTGAGCCGGTGGCCAGGTTTAGGCGTGATCGGTGAAAGTCGCTCCCGGGTCGGGGCGGTGCGCTACGATGCGGTCGAGCGCACCCACCCCGAGGAAAAGGAACGGTGAAATGGCGGAGGCTCCACGTCCGTTGCAAAAGCGCAAGGAAGACGCCCTCACGCGCTTGACGTCCGACAAGGATCTCTGGGTCGCCTCGGCCGACGGAGAAGGAACCCCGACCCTGGTGCCCCTCTCTTTCTGGTGGAATGGCGACAGTATCTTCGTGGCCACGGTCCGCTCCAATCCCACGGGCCGCAACATCGTAGCGACGGGTCGGGTCAAAGCAGTCCTGGGTCATACGCGCGATGTCGTCCTCATAGAGGCATCCGCCGTCCACGTCAAGGACGGCGAACTCCCTGCCGAATACGGTGACGCCTACAACGAGAAATGTGGCTGGGATCCGCGGGAGTCTCCGTCCTACAGTTTCTATCGATTCGACCCGCAGCGCATCGAGTCCTGGCGTGAGCTCAACGAGCATGCGGACCGTGAGTTGATGCGGGACGGAGCATGGCTGGTGTGACGCGGACTTTCCGGTCATGCGACGGCGAGCCCACCGTCGCTTCGCTGCTGTGTCAGTTGAGGGAGCGTCGGATGCCGGTGCGCTTCCTGTACATGGGATCAGCGGCGGAACGGCATGTGCGGCTCGCCGAGGAGCATCCGGACGAATACCTCGACGGCCGATCCGAGTGTGAGGTCGACGCGGTGTGCGCCGTGTTCGGGGGCGCTGCCCAAGCGCCCCGCCAGATGTGCGACATCGGTACCAGCAACGGTGTGCACTCCGCCCAGTTGGTCGCCGGGCTGCGCCGTCGCGGGTTCGCACTGGAGCGGTACTTGGGACTGGACCTCAGTCCGCGGCTCCTCGATGCGGCCCGCGCACGGATGTCGCCGCACTTACCCGGGGACAGCGACTTCACGTGCTGGGACATCGAGAACGCACCGACCGGGAGAATCGCCTCATGGCGTGAACCGGGCGGAGACGCGCTGCTGCTGTGCCTGCTCGGAGGAACGCTGGGGAATATGGAGGACCCTGTTCAAACGCTCCGGCATATACGGGCCAGTTGTACGGAGCGGGACGTCCTGATGCTGGGTGTCTTTCTTCCTCCGTCGCCCGGTGAGAACGTCGTGGGTCCGTATGCCACGCCCGAGATGCGTGACATCATGCTGATCCCACTGCGTGCGGTCGGGCTGACCGATGACCAGTTGGAACTTCGGGTCGAATTCGTCGACGACGCGGTCACGGGTACGGCCCGGTTGCGCCACGGCACCCAGGTGGGTGACATATGGCTCGCCGAGGGAGACGAGGTCCGCTGCTTCCTCTCCCGCCGCTTCACCCTCGACGGCATCGGACGCATCCTGGGCTCCTCCGGATGGCTGACCTCGGCCGAGCGCATCGGCGTGGGCGGTACCTATGCCGTCTTCTTCGCCCGCCCCGCCTGAGCGGACTCACGCATCGGCTCGACCGCCCGTTCGTTGCCGGCTCACCGGGCCGGGCCGTGCGCCTACGCCTCCTCCGCGCAGAACACGACGTCCGACACAGGGTCGACCGGATTGGCTGCCGTCAAGGGGGTGGCGACGGTCCAACGGAACAGTCCACCTCGTGGCAGTCGCACAACGGCCGTGTAACTACCGCGCCCTGTCGGCCGCATCAGATGTTCGACCAAGGGCGGCCGTTCGACGGCGTCCTCCGGGTCCACCACTGTCAGCACCAGCGGAAGCCCGTCGGATCCCTCCACCGACGACGCCGTCACCCGCCATTCCTCCCCGACCTCCGCGTAGGGAGAGGCTTCCACGCTCACCCCGTCGAGCATGGCCTGGGCCTGTCGCGGCCGGGCCGTCAGCACCCCTCTGAGCTGTACGAGGGTCTCCCTCTGCTGCTGGAGCGCAGCGTGCTTCCCCGCTATGAAGACCGCGCCCGCGTCGTCCGCCCACTCCGGCGGCGAGGCGGAGCAGCGCGGCACCGTACCGTCACCGCCGTTCTCGTACCCCTTGGACGGCTGGGCCCGTGTCTCGCCGTTGTCATCGACCAGAGCCCACAGATCGGTGGTCTGCCAATGACTGAGCAGCGTGTGGTACGTGGGCCGGTCGTCCCCGTTCGCCGCCACCGCTCTTTCCATGCGCTGATGGAAGTCCCGGCTTCGAGCGAGTGCCACCGCGGGCAGGCCGGGAACGGCGCTTGCCCCTGTGCCGTCCGTCAGCGGGCCCAACCGGTCGGGGGAGGAGCCCAGGCAGTCGTACATCGGCAGGAGTTCCGCCACGGAGGGAAGCGACCGCGCCAGTTCACCGAGTGAGAACTTCACGGGCCCCAGCCGCACGAACCCGTTGGCGAGCACCGTGAGGGCTTTCACCGACCCCCGGAAGGGCGTGCCGATGGTGACGACCCGGCGCACATCCCGCTGTTCGTCCAGGCATTCCGCGTAGAACCGCGCCACCAGACCGCCCATGGAATGCCCGATCAGTACCACTCTGGCGTCCGGAACCGTGGCTCGTCTTCGGCGCAGCAGCTTCTGGACGAAATCACGCAGGCGTTCCGCCGAATACTCGTTGGACTGCCGCCAGTCGTAGCAGAACTCGTGGACGCTCTCGAGGTCTCCGGTGAACCGCTTGCGCAGCGCGCCCACCAGGCGGTCGTAGCCGTCCATCGCCACGAAGCCGGGGATGATCGCCAGGGATTTCAGACTCCCGTCGGCTCTCACGCCGTCGTCGTGTCCCGCGGAGGGGTCGGCGAACGCGGCGGCGGGCAGTGACAGGTCCTGTGTCAGCCGGCTGCCGAGACGATGGACGCTTCTGAAGACCTGCCGGTAGCCCCATACCCGCCGATCGCCTCTGACCAGGGTGCTGCCCAGGATCCCGGGCACGATGACCGCGATGTCCCCACCGGCCGGCCGGTTCACGGATACGTCGTTCACGGCAGGAACTCCCTCAGCTCCACGGCACAGACTCCGAGGTGCGTCGCCGCGGCCAGGGCCGAGCCGTGCACCGCCATGTCGTAGCAGCCCGACAGCGGAATGCGCAGATGGCGGCCGCTGTCCAGGTCCCAGACCCGCACCGTGTCGTCCTCTCCGGCGCTGACCGCGATGGTGCGGTCACCGACCATCGCCGCCGTGCAGGTGAGAACCGGTCCGTCGTGGCCGGTCAGCACGGCGCTCTGCGATCCGTCGGCGAGCTCCCACACACGCAGGGTTCCGTCGTCGGAGGCGCTCACCGCGCTGGGCCTGCCGGGCACGGCGGCCACCTCACGCACCCATCCGGTGTGTCCGTCCAGCAAGCGGACCTGCACGCCCTCTTCCAGGTCCCAGATCCGCACCGTGCAGTCGGTGCCGCCCGACACGGCGATGGGCTTTCGCTCCAGCATGGTCGCGCAGACGGTCCGCAGTCCCCCCGTGTGGCCGTGGAGGACGTGCAGTTCCTCGCCGTCGACGAGGTCCCACACCCGGACGGTGGCGTCGTTGCCGGCGGTCAGCCCGGTCGGCCGGTCGCCCAGCAGCACCGCGTCGACGTCCAGTACCGAGCTCTCGTGGCCACGCAGCCGCAGTAGTTCCCGCCGAGTGGTCAGGTCCCAGACCCGTACCTCCCCGTGGGCGCCCCCGCTCACCGCGATCGGCCGGTCTTCGGCGACGGTGGTCTCCACCCTGCCCACCCAGCCGGTGTGCCCCTCGAGTACTCCCAGCGGCGTCCCGTCCGTCAGGTCCCACAGCCGGACCGTACGGTCGGTGGCACCCGACACGGCGACCGGGCGCTCGCCGAGCACGGCGGTGGCGACGGACAGGACACGGTCGGCGTGGATCGTCGCGTCCTGGGAGTGCCGGGCCGCACCTGCCAGGTCCCAGATCCGCACTGTGGCGTCAGCCCCCGTCGTGACGGCCACCGGCCGGTCGTCCACGACGGTCGCCTCGACCCCGTGCAGGCCCGTGAGATGTCCGCTCAGGACCTGCTGCTGTGTCCCGTCGGTGAGGTCCCACACCCGGGCGGTACGGTCCGCACCGGCGGTCACCGCCAGAGCCCGGTCCGCCATGAGAGCCACCGAACGCCCCCATCCCGTATGCCCGTCGAGCACCTGAGGCCGGGACTCGCCCGTCAGATCCCACACGCGCACACTGTGGTCGTCGCCCGTGCTGACCGCCAGCGGACGTCCCCCGACCCGACCGGCCCTGACGCCCAGGACCCAGCCCGTGTGACCTTCCAGCAGCCGTGACGGGGATCCGTCGGAAAGATCCCAGCAGCGCAGGACATGGTCGGCGCCGCCGCTGATCACCAGCGGTCGTCCGTCCAGCTCGGCGGTCGCCACCGAACGCACGCTGCGAGTGTGTCCTTCCAACGCTCCGACCGGCGTTCCGTCCGCGAGATCCCAGATGCGTACCTTGCGGTCGGCGCCACCACTGACGACCACCGGCGTGCCTGCCGCTGTCCTCCCCACGGCGACGGCCCCCACCCATCGGTCGTGGCCTTCCAGCACCCGCAGCGGGCGGCCACTGGTCAGATCCCACACCCGCACCGTCGCGTCATCGCTCGCGGTGACCGCGAGCGGTCGCCCGTCGAGCGTGGTCGTCGCGACCGCGCGCACGGTCCCCGAGTGTCCTTCGAGGATCCGGACGGTGGCACCCACGGTCAGGTCCCACACCCGCACAGTCTGGTCCTCACCACCGGTGACGGCAACGGCTCCGGAGTCGAGCACCGCTGCCGCCACGCACCGCACCGGGCCGTCGTGGCCCTCCAGCACGCGGTGGTACGGAGTGGCCGGAAAACGCGCCCACTTGGGCCACCACGGGGCGTTCGGCGGAACGGCGAGCGAGATCGGCTCGCCCTGCTGGGCAGCGGTCAGGGCGAGGATGGCGGCCCGCTCGTCGGGACTCAGCCCACGCAACAGGTGTGCACAGCGCAGATACAGCCGGGCCAATTCCGGCAGACCGTGGTCCAGACCCGTCCCCAGGGCCGCCGAAAGGATCTCCGGGTCGGCGACCACCAGATAGGCCGCGTCGTCCACCAGCGCGGCGAGGCCGCCGGCCGCCCGCGCATGGGCCGCCAGGTAGCGCGCTGTGTAGGGGTTCACCCGTTCCCAGTTGTCCACGCCTGCCAACGCCCGTAACCGCCGTACGATCACGGCCTCGATCTCAGGCTCTTCTCGCACCGGTTACCTCGCTCCGGAAGAAGTCGCTGATGGACTGGTGGTAGAGGCGGAAGACGGCTTGTCCGTCCTCGGTGCCCTCGATGAGATAGGAACCGGCTTCTCGGATCGCCCGTGAGACGTCCGCGGCGCTGTAGGCGCGCCCCGAGCGGTGTTCGGACAGCGCGCTCGCCAGCTCGGGCCAGATCTGACGGCGCGGCAGGCCCTTGCCGCGTGCGAAGGCCAGCGGGGTCAGCACCTCGGTGATCAGCACGGTGTCGTCGAACCGCCGGAGGTCCTGGATGAACACCTGATGCAGACCCGCTTCTCCCACGGCCGTCGGCAGCTCGTGCTGCCACAGAGGCCTGTCGACCATTTCCTCTCGAAGATTTTCCAGGGCACGTACGGCGAAACGGGCGTACAGGAACACCCGGTCCGCCTGACGGGCCACTTCGTGCGCCGCCATGCGCCTGCGCTCCCGCGTGGGCCAGCGGGCGCTGCCCGGTGAGCCTCCGTCGGTGGCCGCCGCCAGACGCGCCTCGACGTAGGTCTCGATGTCCGCGTCCGCGTCCTCGTCATCGTCGAGGTCGATCACCCGGAAGACCCCGCGGCGGGGACGGAGGGACTCGATCAACGGGCCTGAGTCCCTCTCCTGGCCGGTCAGGGGGCCGGCCGGAGCAGCTCGGCCGTCACGGTCCCTGCGGGTTCCCACGACCAGCCTGCAGCCGGGGAGACCGGCGATGGCCCGCAGCACATCCCGGGCGATGTACATCTCCTCGCCCTGCTCCGCCTCGTCGAGCGCGTCGGCCAGCACGGTCACCGAGCGGCCGCTGTCATGAAGGGCCAGCACGAGATCGCGCGGCGGGCTCGTCGAAGTGGTGAGGTCGATGCCCAGTTGACCGGCGATGTCCCGGGCCACGTCGTCCGCCCGGCGGTTCTTGAGATGCACGACCGCGTCGAACGCGCCTACGGGGGGCCGGGCGCCGCCCGCCTCGTCGAGCAGTCCCAGTACCCGACAGGCCGCTTGCGACCCGGGGTCGGCGAGCACGGCCAGCCGCCCGAGGAAGGCCGACTTGCCGGTGCCCGGAGCGCCGGTGACGACCAGGACTCCCTGGTCCTGACGGTCGATCCACTGCACCACCTCGTGGGACAGCGCGTGCCGACCGGTGAAGAACCAGCCCATGTCCCCGGCGTCGGTGCTGGCCGCTTTGCGCAGGAAGTGTTCACGGTCCTCGTCCGTGAGCCGGTCGAGGAGCGCGTCCATTTCGACGGCCCGGTCGGCCGCGTCGGCCCGGTAGCGTGGGTTGGGCACGATCTTCAGACCGTCGCGGCCCGCCACATAGGCGCATTGCTCGTCGTCAAGACGAAGCCTCAGCTCTTCCCGCAGCTCGAACAGAGTCACGTATTCGTCGCCATCCTTCCAATGGCCGCCTTTCGAGCCGCTGTGCAGCGACTCCAGCATGTTCTCGACGAACAGTCCGCTGTACGACTTCTGATGGTGGAGCGAAGGGACGAGTACCGCCAGATCCATTCCCGGCCCCCCTTGCGAGAGTGCCGCGCGATCCACGGCCTGCTGGATTTCGTGGGCGGCGAACCCCGAGTAGCAGGCGTCCAGCAGGATCAGTCCGGTGGCCGCGCCGCTGGCGAGGACGGCCTGGACCAACTCCTCGGCGCTTATCGCCTTGCTGGCGAAGTAGGGGCCGTTCGCCGGGCTGGTCACCGTCAGTACGTAGTGCCGCCCACTGGACAGCCTCCCGTGTCCCGCCAGGTAGACGACGGCCCCGACCGCCTTGCCCCCCTGCCGGGCCGAGTCCGCCCATGCCTCCAATTCGTCCACGATGCCGCGAGCGGAGGCGGAGGACAGATCCCGGGACGCTTCGTGCGCCGCGAAGCCCCAGTCGGTGAAGAATTGCCGCAACCTGGCGGCGTCGTCGACGGCGGCCGGTAGGAGGGGGTGGGGGCTGCCAAGATAGTTTATCCCGATGGAAATCACAGATCCACGCATACGGGCAGTCACGGTTCCCAGCATGACACCGGACAGTTCTCAGCGGTAGAAACCGCCGGGACTACGGTTTTTGCATGACACGGAAGGAGTGCATCGCAATGGCGGTGAGCGAGCGTGAGATTCTCGACGGCCTTGCCGAGATCATCAATGAGGAGACCGGCCTCGACACAGGCTCCATCCGGTTGGGAAAGCGATTCGCCGATGATCTGTCCATCGACCAGTCGCTGATGGCTGTGATCATCGAGCAGGTCGCCACCAAGTTCCGGGTCCCGGTGCCGCCCGCCGCCGCCGCCCGCTTCGTCAAGGTGGGCGACGCGGTCGCCTACATCCAGGCCGCGCAGGGCTGATGCGGGCGGGAAGGCCCAACGGACGGGTATCGCATGCCCGTTCGATCAGATGTAGCCTTCCCGCAGGGCATGCGCCACGGCGTGCGCCCGGTTGCGCAGATGCAGCCGGGTGGTCAGCCCGTGCATCACGTTCTTGACGGTCCGTTCGGAGTAGGACAGCTTGCCGGCGATCTCTCCGGTGTCGAACCCCTCGGCGACCAGCCGCAGTACGTCCACCTCACGCGGGGTCAGGCCCGAGGCGGGCGCGCCCGAGCGGCCGGACGCGCTGCGGTGCAGGGTGCCCACCTGGTTGATCAGCCGGCCGAGCAGGTCGGCCGGCAGGTCGCCGTCGCCGCGGGCCGCAGCGAGGACGGCCTGCGCCAGACGGGGCGCGGTGGCCTCGTGGCGCCACACGATGGCGCCCACCCCGCACTCGATCACGTCGAGCAGCTCGGCCTCCCGCAGGGATTTCACCACGAGCACCGCCCGCGCCCCCTCACTGCGCACCAGCCGGCGCAGCCGGGTCAGCGCCGCCTCGTCGAGCACGTCGTCGACGAGCAGTGCCACCGTTCCGGGCCCCGACGCGCTCTCCTCCCGGAGCTCGACCTCCGGATACCGGCGCAACTGGCCCAGCACACCCTCGCGCAGGATCGGGTCCGGGGCGTGCACCACGACCGGTATCCGGTCGGCTGAGCCGGCCGTACCGGGGCGTGTGGTCCGCGATGAGCTGAGCAACCGTCTCCCCCAAGTCCACGTGCCCGCCATCTCTGCGGGATCGGTGGCGGGCGTGTGTTCCTCACACTCATGGGCCGGAGGGGCCCGCGCAATCGTGGAGCACCACGAGCGGCACCACGAGATCGGCGGTACGACGCCCACGACGTGGGTGACGTGCACGACCCCCGCGAGGTGCGCGATCTCCGCGACACTCCACGTTCTCTGCGACGTCCACGAGGACCACGACGTCTATGACGGTGACCACGACGTCCACGACGTCCACGACGTCCACGACGACGAACACGACGTCCACGACGTCCACGACGACGAACACGACGTCCACGACGGTGACTCGTCCGAGCAAGGAGGCAGGGATGTCCCGACCGCAGGGTGATCCGCCGCGCGAACACCGCGAGGCCGCCGCACTGCTCGACGCCGGCCTGGCACGCGCCCGGGCCGGCGCGGGCGGCCTGGTGCTGCTGCGCGGGGCCACCGGCACCGGCCGGACCACCGCCCTGGAGGCTGCCGCCGAGCACGCCGCCGACCAGGGCATGCGGGTGCTGCGGGCCCGCTGCTCACCCGGCGACGCCACCGTGCCGTTCGCCGCCGTGCTGCAACTGCTCGGCCCCGTCCAGTGGTTCGGGCAGCCCGAGGGCAGCGGCGGCGAGCGCGAGCAGGGTCTGCTGCTGTGGCGGGTGCTGCGCGGATACGCCGCCGAGTCGCCGCTGCTGATCGCCGTGGACGACGTCCACCTCGCCGACGCCCCCTCGTACCGCTGGCTGGTGGAGTCCGCCCGGCACGTGGACCGCTTACGGCTGCCGATCCTGCTGGCGGTCACCGAACGCAGCCAGTACGACGTCGACCCGTCCGGCCCGGGCTTCACCCACACCCTGTCGCCCGCCCTGGTCCACACCCACACCCTCGCGCCGCTCACCGCGGAAGCGGCCGCCGCACTGGTGCGCACCCGGTTCCCGGCCGCCACCGAAGAGTGGGCCGACAGTTGTGCGCGGGCCGGCGCGGGCATCCCGATGCTGCTGCGCGCCCTCCTCGACGACCTCGGCGGCCCGGACCGGCACCCGGACGTGCCGGACACGTCCGCCGCGCTGTACCCGGGCGCGTACCAGGCGGCCGTGTCCTGGTGGCTGGACAGCGCCGGCGCCGGCACGGCCGAGGTCGCGCGGGCGCTCGCCGCCCTGGAGGAGGGCTGGGACGGGGGAGCCGGCGCGGGCCCGGGCTGCTCCGCCGAGGGGCTGGGCGGGCTGCTCGCCGACCTGGCGGGCGCGGACCCGGCCCGGGTGACGGGCTGGCTCACCGCGATGACCGGCCTGGGGGTACTGCGGCCCGGCCCGGACGGCGGCCCCCGGTACGCGCACCCCCTGCTGCGGGACGCGGTGCTCACCGGCGTGCCAGCGGCCCGGCGGCGCGCGGCGCACCGGCAGGCCGCCGAGACGATGCTGCACCGCGGCGCCCCCACCGACGCGGTCGCCCGGCAACTGCTGCGCTCCGGCCCGGTGGGCGAGCCGTGGGCGTCCGGCGTGCTCCAGGACGCCGCCGCCCACGCCCTGCGCGACGGCCGCGCCGACGACGCCGTCGCCTTCCTGCGCCGGGCCCTCGACGAACCACTGCCCGACGAGCGCCGGCAGCGGCTGCTGACCGGGCTCGGCTCCCTGGAGTGCGCCGGCCCGGGCGCCGCGTCCGGGATCTCCCGGCTCACCGAGGCCATGCGGCTGCCCGGCACACCGCAGGACCGGGTGCGGGCGGCCGTCGCCCTCGGCACCGCGCTGGCCGGACGCGGCAAGGCCCGCGTCGCCGTGGAGGTGCTGCGCACGGTGGACGGCCAGCTCAGCGGCCGCCCCGACCTCGCGGGCCTCGTGCACAGCGCGTCCGCCCTGCTGTCCGACCAGGACCAGACCGTGCGCCGCGATGTGTACCAGCGGCTGAGCGACACCGCCGAGCGCTCGCCCGAGCAGGTCGGCCCGGCCGCCAGGGCCCTGCTGGTACGGCGCGCGGCGACCGCCGGGCTGGCCTCGGCGGACGACGCGATGCGGCAGGTGCGCACCCTGCTCGCCGAGCCCGCCGACCCGCTGACCGAGCCGTTCCTGTTGGGCACCGCCGCCGCGGTCGCCCAGTGGGCCGACGAACTCGACGAGGCGGACCGGCTCGTCGACCGCGGCCTGGCCGGCCAGCGGCCCGACCTGCTGCACCCGATGCACCAGGCGCTGCTCAACGTACGCGACGACATCGCGGCGGCCCGCGGCGAGTACGGGCGGCTGCCGGCCGAGGCGTCCGTGAGCGCGGACGCCGGACCCGCCAACGCACACGCCCACACCCTGATCGCGCTCGTGGAACTGGGCCGCGCGGACGAGGCACGGCGGTTCGCGGACGGCTTCGACCTGCGGGCGGCGCCCGACTCGTGGGAGCTGAACCGGTTCCTGTACGCGCGGGGCGTGCAACGGGCCGCCGCGGGCGACCCGGCCGGGGCGCTGCACGACTTCCTGGAGTGCGGCCGCCGCCAGTCGGCCCGCGAGGTGGTCAGCCCGGTCGTCACCCCGTGGCGCTCGGCCGCCGCCGAGTGCCGGCTCGCCCTCGGTAGCCCCCGGGAGGCGCTGGCGCTCGCCGAGGAGGAGTTGCGCCTGGCCCGGGTGTGGGGGACGCCCCGGACGGTGGGCCGCGCCCTGCGGGTGCTCGGCACGGTCACCGGCGGCCGGCGCGGTCTGGAGCTCGCCGAGGACGCCGTACGGCTGCTGCGCGAGGCCCGGTCCGGCACGGAGCCGGAACTGGTCGCCGCGCTCGTCGCGCGAGGCCGGCAGCTGACCGCCGCCGGGGAGCGGGCCCGGGCCCGGGAGGGTCTGCGGGAGGCGGCCGAACGCGCCGAACGCCTGGGCGTACCGCGACTGCGCAGGCTCGCCGAGGAGGCCCTGCGGGAGAGTGGCGCCCGCCGTACCGGCACCGCCCGCACCGGATCCGGTTCCCTCACCGGCAGCGAGCGCCGCATCGCCCAACTCGCCGCCGACGGCCGCACGAACACCGAGATAGCCGCCCTGCTGCACCTGGCCCGGCGCACCGTGGAGACCCACCTCACCAACGCGTACAAGAAGTTGGGGATACGGCGACGGGGTGAGCTGCGGGAGGCGCTCCGTGACGGTCAGGGCGATGCCGGGGGTGTCCGCACGGCCCGGAAGTAGGCACCGGGGGTACGCCCCGTCGTTCGTCCGGCGGTCTCGGACGACACAGCTCGGACTTAGGCGGCCACCACGGCTTTGCCATCTCTTTACAACCCGCCCCGCGGCTCCCTCGTCTCTCTGCTCGATCCGTGACACGGCCCGCCCGCTCACCGGGCGGGCCGACCGACGAAAGAGAGTGATTCATGCGCCGAACCGTCCTCAGTGCCGCGGCACTCGCCTGCGTGGCCGTGCTGGCGAGCACGGTGCCCGCGTTCGCGGACGCGACCCCGAGCCCCGTCCCGTCCACCCGCCCGGGCGCCACCAAGGCACCGTCGCCGGTCCCGAGCGAGCGCAGCGCCGGCACTCAGGCACCGGCCACCCGGCCGAGCGCCGTCCCGAGCAAGGTGCGAGACGGCGGGCAGGTGGCCGTCGTCCCCAGGGGCGCGGCGGACACCGGTGTGGCCTCCGGGTCCGACAGCTCCGGAAGTGACGGAACGCTGATCGGCGGGGGCGTCGCCGGAGCCGTCGCCGTGGGTGGTGCGGCGTTCCTGATGATCCGCCGCCGACGGGTCACCGGGGCGTGAACCGGCTCTCCAGGCGTGCGTTCGCCGGCGCGGCAGCCGCCGCACTGCTCACCGGCTGCGGTGGCCCGCACTCGCCGGCCCGGCCGGAGGCGGACCGCCCCGCCGGCACGCACACGCCCGGGCGACCCTCGACCCGTCCGGTCCGCGCGGCGGCCCGTTCGGTCCCGGTGCGGCTGCGGATCCCGGCCATCGGGGTCGACACCCCGCTGCTGCGGCTGGGGCTCGCCCCCGACGGCACCGTGCAGGTCCCCCCGGTCACGGCCCACGACCGGGCCGGCTGGTACCGGCACTCGCCGACGCCCGGCCAGACGGGGCCGTCGGTGATCCTCGGTCATGTGACGGTCGGCGCCTACGGGGACGGCGTGTTCCGGCACCTCGACCGGCTGCGCCCGGGGGACCGGATCGTGACGCGCCTGGAGAACGGCACCTCGGCCCGGTTCGACGTCACCCGCGTACGGACCGTCGCGAAGGCCGACTTCCCGACCAAGGAGGTGTACGGCGACGTGGACCGGCCGGAGTTGCGGCTCATCACGTGCGGCGGGCCGCGCACCGGGGACGGCTACCTCGACAACGTCATCGTCTTCGCCGCGCTGAGCGCGAGCCGCTGACCCCGCCCGGCCGGACACCACCCCGATCCCGGGCCGGCGCAACGCACACCGGCGGCCCGGGGTCTTCCCCCACGAGTGCCCAACCCCCGATGGAGAGCGTTGAAACGGTCCCGTGAGAAGGCAGCAGCCGAGCTGTTCGCCGCCCTCTACCCCCGCCTGGCCGGCTGGTGCCGCCGTCTGGTCGACGACGACGGGACCGCCCACGAGATCGCGTCGGAGGCGTTCACCCGGCTCTGGGCCCGCTGGACGTCCGTGGCGGAGCCCAGGGGATTCCTCTACGTCACCGCGGCCAACCTCGTGAGGGACCACTGGCGGGGCCTCGAGCGGGAGCGCAGGGCCGTGCGCCGGGCCGGGGTCGAAGCGGCCGTCCGTCCGCCCGCCGAGCAGGCCGACCCCTCGGTCCGGCTGCTCGTGCAGGCGCTGCCGGAACGGCTGCGCACGCCGATCCTGCTGCACTACTACGCTGACATGCCGATCCGGGAGGTGGCCGTGCTGACCGGGCGGAAGGAAGGAACCGTCAAGGCCGACCTGCACGCGGCCCGCGAACTGCTGCGCGCCCACCTGAGGAGAAGTCTTGATCACACACTCTGACGACGGTCCGGACTTCGACCCCGACGACCCCCTTGCCGTCATCCTGCGGCCCGCCTCCGCGCATCTCGCCCCGCCCCCCGGCCGGTTCGAGGAGATCCGCCGGGGCGCGGCCCGCCGCAGGCTGCTCCGCGCGGTCGCCGGGGTCGGCGCCTCGTGCGCGGTCGCCGCGGTCCTGGCGCTGCCGCTGCTGCGGACGTCCCACGAACCGCCCGCCTCCCCGGTGGTCCCGCTGGGCCCGGCGACCTCGAGCAGCCCGCCGGCCGTGCCGACCCCGTCGCTCGTGCCGTCACCGTCGACCCCGCCCGGCCGCGGCCAGACCACCGCTCCCAGTGACCGCCCCACTCCGCGTCCCTCCGGAGCGAGCCGGACCGGCGGTCGCGGGACGGCCGAGAAGGCCCCGTCGGCCGCGCCCGGCAGGGCCCGGTTGGTGACACCGACCGTGCCCGCCGCCGAGCCCTCGGTGCGGGGGAGGTGACGGGGACAGCCACCGCCACCCCAGTTTTGAACACGTTCAACTCCAGGCGTACGCTCCTGCCATGAGCGACAGAGCCGCCCAACTCAAGGGCATCCGCGTCTGGCTGGTCTGCTTCGTCGTGTGCCTCGTGCTCAGCGGAGCCACCGCCTTCCCGCTCGTCCACGAACTGCGCTGGACGGAGGACCTGCTGCGGTGGCTGTCCGTGCCCGACCACCTCCCGGGGCTCACGGACTGGATCTCGCGCGTGCGGCAGGGCGTGGACACCGCCGACGCCGAATACCCCTTCCTGCTGTACGGCACGGACTGGCTGGCCTTCGCCCACCTGGTCATCGCGGTCGCCTTCTACGGGCCGTACCGCGACCCCGTCCGCAACATCTGGGTCGTCGAGTTCGGGATGATCGCCTGCGCCGGAATCATCCCGCTCGCCCTGATCTGCGGGCCGATCCGGGGGATTCCCTTCTGGTGGTCGGTGATCGACATGTCGTTCGGGGTGTTCGGGGTCGTCCCGCTGTACGTCGTGCGGCAGAAGATCAAGCGGCTGGAGGCACTCAGTCCGTCGAACCCGTCGAATCCGTCGAACCCGGCTCCGGCTGCCGCTGCTTGAGCGCGGCCAGGGCGATCCGCTGGGCCACCGGGTTCATCTCCTCGCCCTTGGCGTCCGTCGAGCCGACCGAGTAGACGAGGGTACGGCTGAGGTTCGGGGTCGCGGCGATCACGGTGTTGTAGCCGTACCGGCCCCCGGACTTCATCCAGTACTCCCGGCCCTCGTACTCGAAGCGCTGCAGCCCGGCACTGTAGGTCGCCCCCTCGATGCCGGCCGGGACGGTGAACATCTCCCGCAACTGTGGCCCGGGCACGATCCGGCCGCTGAACAGCGCGTCGACGAGCCGCTCCAGGTCGGCGGTCGTGGAGATCATGTCGCCGGCCGCCCAGCGGTCCGCCTGGTTCCACTCCGTCACGTCGACGAACTCCGTCGTCCCGTCGGCCTTCGTCACCTTCTGGTAGCCGTGGTTGTGCGGTCCGCGGATCAGCGGATCGGTGCCCGGGAAGTACGTGTCACGCATGCCGGCCGGGCGCAGCACCAGACGGGTGGCCTCTGAGGCGTACGAGCGCCCGGTCACCTTCTCGATCAGCATGCCCAGGATCGTGTAGTTGATGTTGAGATAGTCCTGCCTCTTCCCCGGGCGGAACTCCGGCCCCTTAACCACCGCCGACTTCACGACCTGGGCCGGGGTGAGGGTGTCGAAGCGGTGCGCGTACTGGTCCTCGAAGGAGTCGCCCCAGCCGTCACCGGCCTGGATGCCGCTGGTGTGGTTCAGCAACTGCCGTACGGTGACCGGTTGGTGGAACTTCGGCCCGAGCAGTCCCGGAAGGTAGCGCTCGATCGAGGCGTTCAGGTCGACGCGGCCCTCGGCGGCGAGCTTCAGCACGGCCGCCGCCGTCACCACCTTCGTGGTCGACCCCGCCCGGAAGCGGGCGTCCGGGTCCGCCGCCCGGCCGCTCGCCAGGTCGTGCACCCCCGCGCTGCCCCGCCAGGTGCCGTCGGTGCCGCCGACCCTGACCAGCGCGGCGGTCGCGTCCGCGTCGGGCAGGCCCGTGATCGCGGCGCGCAGCGCGTCGGCGTCCACGGTGGACGCGGGGTGTGCGGTGGGCGCGGGGTGTGCGGAAGCGGCCGGTGCGGACGCGGCGAGTGCGGGTAAGGCCAGCGGGCCCGCCGCCAGGGCCAGGACGAGGGCGGCGGTGAGTGCGGTGGTGCGGCTGCGTACGCGCATCGAGTGCTCCTGAGGTGGCCGGACGAGAACTGTGTGATCATCCTCGCGTCGTGCCGCGGCCCCCCGAATCGTCGTCGAGGAGGGCGTAAACCCTGGCCCGACCCCCACCAACTGCCCTTCCCTGCCCGGAGGTTGTCGGGGTTGGTCCCTAGGGAGCGGAAGAACTGTTGTCCGGAGCCCTCCACACCGTCTCCGCAGATGTGATCCCCGGCGTTGTCGACACCCCGGGCCCGGAGAGAAGGTGCGCGCATGAGGACGTACACCGGCGACCAGGCCGGGCGGCAGTGGCGCTCGACCATCGCCGCCGCGCAGGAGGGCGACCGGCGGGCGATGGACGAGCTGGTCGAGGGCTGGCTGCCGCTGGTGTACAACGTCGTCGGCCGGGCGCTGAACGGCCACGCCGACGTCGACGACGTCGTCCTGGAGACGATGCTGCGGGCCGTCGGCGACCTCGGCACCCTGCGCGACCCGGACAGCTTCCGGTCCTGGCTGATGGCCATCGCCATGCACCAGATACGGGACCGGGCACGCCGCAGGCCGGTGCGGCGGCTGGAGGAGAACGTACCCGGGGACGCCGCCGACTTCGCCGGGCTCACCGTGCTGGAGCTCCAACTGGAGGGGCAGCGGCGCGAGGTCGCCGAGGCGGTGCGCTGGCTGGACCCGGAGGACCGGCAACTGCTGTCGCTGTGGTGGCTGGAGGTCGCCGGCGGGCTGGACCGGGCCGGGCTGCTGGAGGCGACGGCCGCGCTGTTCATCCGCCTGTGGGTGGGGGAGGGGGCGGACGCCCAGGCGATCGCGCCCCCGGTGGAGTTCGCCGGCCGCTAGGGGGTGCGCAGGGCGCACAGCAGGTCGATGCGGTTCGTCGTGATCGAGTCGACGCCGAGGCCGAGGAGGCGGCGCAGAGAGCGGCGGGTGTCGGGGGTCCACACGGACAGCAGCAGGCCGTCGCGGTGGACGCGGGCCGCGACGGCGCGGTCGACCAGCCCGAAGCGGTAGTTCAGCCAGCGCGGGCGCACCGCGTCGAGCAGCCCGGCCCGGGGCGGCGCGAGTGTCGTCCAGGTGAGGGCGATCTCGGCGGACGGATCGGCGGCCCGCACCGCCAGCATCATCTCGGCGCCGGCGCAGTAGTAGACGCGGTCCTGCGCCCCGCAGTCGCGTACGACGCCGACGATCCCGCGCACCGCCCGGGCGTCGGCCCGCCCGGGCAGGTCGATCATCACCCGGGCGCCGTCCGTCGCGGCCAGCGCGTCCACCAGCGTCGGCACCCCGCCCGCCGTCAGTCCACGCACCTCGTCGCCCGACAGCGAGCGCAGCGGCCGGTCGTGTTCCCAGAGCCGCTTCAGCGTCTCGTCGTGCAGCAGCACGGGAACGCCGTCACGGGTGAGCCGTACGTCGATCTCGACGGCGTCCGCGCCCTGTTCGAGCGCGGACCGCAGGGAGTCGAGGGTGTTCTCGCGGAAGCGGTAGGGGTCGCCGCGGTGGGCCACGGCGGTCACGGTCTGCATGCGCCCATTGTGGCGGCGCCCGTCGGGGCGGCTGTCAGGAGGCCGTCCACGCGGCGGTGTAGGTGTCGATCTCCTGTGCGATCCGGACCTTGCCCGCCGCGTCCAGGAAGGAGGCCTCGACGGCGTTCTTCGCGAGGTCGGCCAGGCCGTGCTCGTCCAGGTCGAGGAGGCGGGCGGCCACCGCGTACTCGTTGTTGAGGTCGGTGCCGAACATGGGCGGGTCGTCGGAGTTGACGGTGACCAGGACCCCGGCCTCCACGAACTGCCGGATCGGGTGCTCGTCGAGGGTGCGGACCGCACGGGTGGCTATGTTGGAGGTCGGGCAGACCTCCAGCGGGATGCGGTGCTCGGCGAGGTGGGCGAGCAGCTTCGGGTCCTGCGCGGAGCTGGTGCCGTGCCCGATGCGCTCGGCGCCCAGCTCGGTGAGGGCGTCCCACACCGTCTGCGGGCCGGTGGTCTCGCCCGCGTGCGGCACCGAGTGCAGGCCGGCCGCGATCGCCCGGTCGAAGTACGGCTTGAACTGCGGCCGGGGCACGCCGATCTCCGGGCCGCCGAGCCCGAAGGAGACCAGCCCCTCCGGACGCAGCCGGTCGTCCGTGGCCAGCCGGGCCGTCTCCTCCGCCGACACCAGGCCCGCCTCTCCGGGGATGTCGAAGCACCAGCGCAGCACGGTCCCGAACTCGGCCTCGGCCGCCTTGCGCGCGTCCTCGATGGCGTCCATGAACGCAGCCTCGTCGATGCCACGCCGGGTCGAGGAGAACGGGGTGATGGTCAGCTCGGCGTACCGCACCCGCTGCCGGGCCAGGTCGCGGGCCACCTCGTACGTCAGCAGCCGGACGTCCTCCGGGGTCCGGATCAGGTCGACGACCGACAGGTACACCTCGATGAAGTGCGCGAAGTCCGTGAAGCTGAAGTAGTCGACCAGGGCCTCGGGGTCGGTGGGGACCTTGGAGTCGGGGTGGCGGGCGGCCAGTTCGGAGACGATGCGGGGGGAGGCGGAGCCGACGTGGTGGACGTGCAGTTCGGCCTTGGGCAGTCCGGCGATGAACGCCCGCAGATCGCGGTCGGCCGTGCCGGCGGCGGGTACGGCGGTCTGGTCGGTCAAGGTTCCTCCCCGGAACGGCGCCCACGGACCGTGGCCCGTGGCGCGGGTGATCGGCTGATCGATGACTCGGGGATCATCGTAGGCCCGGGCCCGTGCCGAGCGTGGCCCGGCCGTAGCATGACGGGACGCCAGGGGAAGGGGACCGCGCACCATGTCCGACGAGGAGCCGCAGCCGGGGTCCGTCCGGGGGCAGGGCGCGGACGACACCGCACGGGATCCGTGGGCGCCGCCCGCCGATCGCCCGCCTGCGGATCACGCACCCGGCGACCCAGGGCCCCGGGCGACCCTGGACAAGCCGGGAGCCCCGGAGGGGCCGGCGCCCGCTCCGGGACCTGCGCCCGCTCCGGGACCCGCGCCCGCTTCTCCCTGGGCCGCGCCCGCACCGGCCGATGCCCCTCGGGCCGACCCCGGTCCCTGGGCGCCACCGGTCGTCCACCCAGGCCCGCATGGCGCCCCCGCACCGCCCCCGGCCTGGGCCAACCCCTTCGCCCCGCCCGCGGTGGCCGCCCCGCAGCCCCAGTACGCCCCCGTCCCGCCGCCCCCCATATCTCCCGACGGCCCCGGACAGCTCCCGTACGGCTACCCGGGCCAGCCGGGTTACGGCTACCCGGGCGGGCCAGGTCAGGGCTATCCGGCCGGGCACGGCTACGGCTGGCCCGGGACGCAGCCGATGCCGAGCAACGGGATGGGTACGGCGGCGCTGTCGCTGGGCATCCTGGCCGCCCTCTGCTTCTGGCTGTGGCCGCTGGCCATCGTGCTCGGCGTACTCGCGGTTGTCTTCGGTGTGATCGGCCGCGGCAAGGCCCGCCGCGGTGAGGCGACCAACGGCGGTCAGTCCCTGGCCGGCCTCATCTGCGGCGTCGCCGGCATCGTCCTCGGCCTGCTCGCGACCGTCCTCTTCATCACGACGTCCTGACCCCCGGGGTCCGGACCCCCTCAGGCCCCCTGCGCCAGCCGCTCCCGCGCCACCATCAGCGCGAAGCCGAGCAGGTTCGGCCCCCGCCACCGCTCCGGGTCCGACGCCGCCTCGTCGTCCGCCGCGAGGCCGATGCCCCAGACCCGGTCCACGGGGCTCGCCTCCACCAGGACCCGGTCACCGGTGTTCAGCAGGAACTCCCGCAGCTCCGGGTGGCCGGAGAACTTGTGGACGCTGCCCTCGACCACGATCCGGAAGCGCTCGCGCTCCCATATCGCCTCGTCGAAGCCGCGCACCAGCCGTCCGGCCTTCTTGGCCTGCGAGGGGTGCCCCGCCGCCAGCACCTTGCGCTCCGCCTCCGCGTCCTCGAAGAGCCGCGCCTTACCGGCCATCATCCAGTGCTCCGCCGTCGCGTACTCCACCCCGTCGACCACGAACGGCGACGGCCACCACTGGCTCAGACAGCTCGCGCCGACCCGCCCGTCCGGCCGCGGCCGGTGCCCCCAGAAGTGCAGGAACTTCACCCTCGCCCCTGCCCGGACCTCCGTGATCAGCGCGTCCACGCCGTCGATCTTCCCCATGCACGCGAGTCTGGCACGCACCACTGACACTCCGTCCTGGCATTTCCGGCCCCACTCGACACCTGGTCGACAGATTCCGTTGCGTAACCAAAAGGCAACAACGGAATCACTTGTTGGAGTGCCTTCCCTCTGTCAGGATCGGCACTCAATTCGAGCTGGAGCTACGCCACCCGCCTCCAGGACGGGGTGACGGCGGAGGAGAGCGACATGCACAAACCGGGTACCGCCACCCCGGAGCGATTCCCCGCGCAGGAGCGCCTCGCGGACGGCGCGCAGTTCGTCGCCGGACGCCTGACCGAGGGCACCTCCGGCCGCACGCACGCCGTGGTCGACCCGGCCACCGGCAAGGAGGCGTACACGTACGAGCTGGCCGGAACGGACGACGTCGACGCGGCCGTGGCGGCCGCCCGCGAGGCCTTCCCGGGCTGGTCCGCCGCCACCCCGGGCGAGCGCTCCGACGCCCTGCACCGCTTCGCCGCCGTCGTCGCCGACCGCGCCGAGGACTTCGCCCGCGCCGAGTCCCTCCAGTGCGGCAAGCCGCTCAAGCTCACCCGCGAGTTCGACGTCCCCGGGACCATCGACAACACCGCCTTCTTCGCGGGCGCCGCCCGGCACCTGCAGGGACAGGCCGCCGCCGAGTACTCCGGCGACCACACCTCGTACGTCCGCCGCGAGCCCATAGGCGTCGTCGGCTCGATCGCACCCTGGAACTACCCCCTCCAGATGGCCGCCTGGAAGATCCTCCCGGCGATCGCCGCGGGCAACACCATCGTGCTCAAGCCCGCCGAGCTCACCCCCCTGACCTCGCTGCTCTTCGCGCAGGCGGCGACCGACGCCGGCATCCCCGACGGGGTGATCAACATCGTCACCGGCACCGGCAGGGAGGCCGGCGAGCACCTCGTCGGTCACCCCGACGTGGCCATGACCTCGTTCACCGGATCCACCGCCGTCGGCAGACGGGTCGCCGAGATCGCCACCGCCACCGTCAAGCGCCTCCACCTGGAGCTCGGCGGCAAGGCACCGTTCGTGGTCTTCGACGACGCCGACCTGGAGGCGGCCGTCCACGGCGCCGTCGCGGGCGCCCTCATCAACACCGGACAGGACTGCACCGCCGCCACGCGCGCGTACGTGCAGCGCCCGCTCTACGAGGCGTTCGTCGAGCAGACCGCCGCCCTCATGGAGAGCGTCCGGCTCGGCGACCCCTTCGCCCCCGGCACCGACCTCGGCCCGCTCGTCTCGCACGCCCAGCGCGACCGGGTCGCCGCCTTCGTCGACCGGGCGCGGGGCTACGCGCGCGTGGTGGCCGGCGGCCAGGCGCCGCAGGGGGAACTCGCGAACGGCGCCTACTACCGGCCCACCCTGATCGCCGACGCGCCGCAGGACAGTGAGGTCGTCCAGGCGGAGATCTTCGGCCCGGTGCTGGTCGTCCTCCCCTTCGACGGTGACGCCGAGGGCATCCGGCTGGCCAACGACACCCAGTACGGCCTCGCCGCCTCCGCGTGGACCCGGGACGTCTACCGCGCGGGCCGCGCGACCCGCGAGATCAAGGCGGGCTGCGTCTGGGTCAACGACCACATCCCGATCATCAGCGAGATGCCGCACGGCGGCTTCAAGCAGTCCGGCTTCGGCAAGGACATGTCGGCGTACTCGTTCGAGGAATACACCCAGGTCAAGCACGTCATGTTCGACAACACGGCGGTGGTCCGCAAGGACTGGCACCGCACGATCTTCGGGGACCGATAGCGAAGACCGGCCACCGCCGCGACCACGGCGGGCCGAACCCATCCTCCCGAAAGGGCAACCACGCGCATGGAGCAGTACGAGCCCGACCGCCTGTCTCCGGTCCAAGTGGCCGCGATACGGCGCAGCCTCCGAAGTGGCCGCGCGGCCATGACCCGCCGTTCGCTGCTGCGGGCCTCCGCGGGCGGCGCGCTCACCGTGGGCGGTCTAGGGGCGCTGAGCGCCTGCGGGATCCCCGCGGCCGGCAAGACCCAGGGCGGAACGTCCGCCGAGGACCACTCGGCCGAGGAGAAGGTCGTCGACTTCTCCAACTGGACCGAGTACATCGACGTCGACGACAGCGGCAAGCACCACCCGACGCTGGAGACGTTCCGCAGGCGGACCGGCATCCAGGTCAGGTACACCGAGGACATCAACGACAACGACGAGTTCTTCGGCAAGATCAAGCCGCAGCTCGCCGCCGGCCAGGACACCGGCCGCGACATCATCGTCCTCACCGACTGGCTCGCCGCCCGGCTGATCCGCCTGGGCTGGGTGCAGAAACTGGACCCCTCCCACCTGCCGCACGCCTACACCAACCTGTCGGCGCAGTTCCGCGACCCCGACTGGGACCCGGGCCGCGCCTACTCGTACCCGTGGCAGGGCATCTCGACCGTCATCGCCTACAACAAGAAGGCGCTCGACGGCATCGAGGTGAGGTCGGTCTCCGACCTTCTCGACAACCCCAGGCTGAAGGGCCGCGTCGGCTTCCTCTCCGAGATGCGCGACACCGTCGGCATGACGATGCTCGACATGGGCAAGGACCCCGGCAAGTTCACCGACGACGACTACGACGCGGTGATCGCCCGCCTCCAAAGAGCCGTCGACAAGGGCCAGATCCGCCGCTTCACCGGCAACGACTACACCTCCGACCTCACCAAGGGCGACTTCGCGGCATGCGTCGCCTGGGCCGGTGACGTCGTCCAGCTCAAGGCGGACAGCCCGGACGTCGACTTCGTCATCCCCGACAGTGGCTACATGACGTCGACCGACAACATGCTGATCCCCAACAGGGCCCGCCACAAGACCAACGCCGAGCTGCTCATGGACTTCTACTACGAGCCCCAGCAGGCCGCCGCGCTCGCCGCCTACATCAACTACGTGACGCCGGTCGACGGTGTGAAGCCCTACCTTGCGAAGATCGACAAGGGTGCGGCGGACAACCCGCTGATCATTCCCGACAAGGCCATGCAGGCCAGGTCCCACGCCTTCCGGTCACTGAGCCAGAAGGAAGAGACGGCCTACGAAGAGAAGTTCGCGAAGCTGACAGGGGCGTGACGACGATGAGGACGACAGAGACGACGGACTCGAGCGGCGACGTCCACCTCTCGGGGATCGGCAAGACCTACGGCTCCTTCACCGCCGTGCACCCGCTGGACCTGACCGTCCCGCAGGGCTCCTTCTTCGCCCTGCTCGGCGCCTCGGGCTGCGGCAAGACCACCACCCTGCGCATGATCGCCGGCCTGGAGGAACCTTCCTGCGGCACCGTGCACCTCGGTGACCAGGACGTGACCCACCTGCCGCCGTACAAGCGGCCGGTCAACACGGTCTTCCAGTCGTACGCCCTCTTCCCGCACCTCGACATCTTCGAGAACGTCGCCTTCGGCCTGCGCCGGCGCGGCATCAAGAGCGTGAAGAAGCAGGTCGAGGAGATGCTGGAGCTCGTACAGCTCGGCGAGCAGGCGCGCAAGAAGCCGCACCAGCTCTCCGGCGGCCAGCAGCAGCGCGTCGCGGTCGCCCGCGCGCTCATCAACCATCCCAAGGTGCTCCTCCTCGACGAGCCGCTCGGCGCCCTCGACCTCAAGCTGCGCCGGCAGATGCAGCTGGAGCTCAAGCGGATCCAGACCGAGGTGGGCATCACCTTCGTCCACGTCACGCACGACCAGGAGGAGGCCATGACGATGGCCGACACGGTCGCCGTGATGAACGCGGGCCGCGTCGAACAGCTCGGCTCGCCCACCGACCTGTACGAGAACCCGCGGACCACGTTCGTCGCGAACTTCCTCGGCACCTCCAACCTGATCGAGGCCGAGGTCGACTCCGGCAGCGGGGACGACATCGTCCTGAAGGCGGGCGGGGGCAAGCTGGTGCTGCCCCGGGCGCGGTGCTCCGCCCCGGCGACGGCAGGCGGCAGGGTGCTGGTGGGCATCCGCCCGGAGAAGATCTCCCTCACGCACGCCGACGACGCGGGGGAGATCCCTCAGGGCCGCAACCGCATCTCCGGGAAGATCGCGGACTCCAGTTTCATCGGCGTCTCCACGCAGTACGTGATCGACAGCCCGGTCTGCCCCGAGTTCGAGGTCTACGCCCAGAACATCGACCGTGACGCCCGTCTGGTGCCCGGCACCGATGTCGTCCTGCACTGGAATCCGGCGCATACCTTCGGGCTGGACGCGGCGCAGGACATAGGTGCCGGCACCGAGGAAGAGGTCGCCGCCTGATGTCGACGCTCACCGAGGCGCCCCCGCCCCTCGCCCCCGCCGAGCCGGCGAAGAAGCCCCCGCGCCGACGCGGCCGCCTCACCCCGTACTGGCTGCTGCTGCCCGGCATCCTCTGGTTGATCGTCTTCTTCGCCCTGCCGATGATCTACCAGGCGTCCACCTCCGTGCAGACGGGCTCCCTGGAGGAGGGCTACAAGGTCACCTGGCACTTCGCGACCTACTGGGACGCGCTGGCCGAGTACTGGCCGCAGTTCCTGCGCTCGGTCCTCTACGCCGCCGCCGCGACCGTGCTGTGCCTGGTGCTCGGCTACCCCCTGGCCTATCTGATCGCCTTCCGCGCGGGCCGCTGGCGGAACCTCATCATGGTCCTGGTGATCGCGCCGTTCTTCACCAGCTTCCTGATCCGCACCCTCGCCTGGAAGACCATCCTCGCGGACGGCGGCCCGGTCGTCGGCGCCCTGGGCGCCCTGCACGTCCTGGACCTCACCGACTGGCTCGGCTGGACGGCGGGCGACCGTGTGCTGGCCACGCCGCTGGCCGTGGTGTGCGGCCTCACGTACAACTTCCTGCCGTTCATGATCCTGCCGCTGTACACCTCGCTGGAGCGGATCGACGGCCGGCTGCACGAGGCGGCCGGCGACCTGTACGCCAGGCCCTGGACCACCTTCCGCAAGGTCACCTTCCCGCTGTCGATGCCCGGTGTGGTCTCCGGCACGCTGCTGACCTTCATCCCGGCGGCCGGCGACTACGTCAACGCCGAACTCCTCGGCTCCACCGACACCCGCATGATCGGCAACGTCATCCAGACGCAGTTCCTGCGGATCCTGGACTACCCGACGGCCGCCGCCCTCTCCTTCATCCTCATGGCCGCGATCCTGCTCATGGTCACGGTCTACATCCGCCGGTCCGGGACGGAGGACCTGCTCTAAATGCCACTCGTCACCTGGCTCAAGCGCCATCTCGTCGTCATCGCCGGACTGCTCACGCTCGCCTACCTGCTGCTGCCGAACGTCGTCGTAACGGTGTTCTCCTTCAACAAGCCGAAGGGGCGCTTCAACTACGCGTGGCAGCAGTTCTCCCTGGACGCCTGGAAGGACCCGTGCGGCGTCGCCGACATGTGCGGCTCGCTGTCCGTCAGCCTCCAGATCGCCGTCTGGGCGACGGTCGGCGCGACGCTGCTCGGCACGATGATCGCCTTCGCGCTGGTCCGCTACCGCTTCCGCGCGCGGTCCGCCGTGAACTCGCTGATCTTCCTGCCGATGGCCATGCCCGAGGTCGTCATGGCGGCCTCGCTGCTCACCCTGTTCCTCAACATGGGCGCTCAGCTGGGGTTCTGGACGATCCTGATCGCGCACATCATGTTCTGCCTGAGCTTCGTCGTCGTCGCGGTCAAGGCCCGCGTGATGTCGATGGACCCGCGCCTGGAGGAGGCGGCCCGGGACCTGTACGCCTCCCCGGCACAGACGTTCCTGCGGGTCACCCTGCCCATCGCGGCGCCCGGGATCGCCGCGGGCGCGCTGCTGTCCTTCGCGCTCTCCTTCGACGATTTCATCATCACCAACTTCAACGCGGGCTCGACCGTCACCTTCCCCATGTTCGTGTGGGGCTCGGCGCAGCGCGGAACGCCCGTCCAGATCAATGTCATCGGTACGGCCATGTTCCTGGTCGCCGTCCTGCTCGTGCTGGCCTCGATGGTCATCACCGACCGCCGCAACCGGCACAAGGCATGACCCCAAGAATCGGAAGACCTCTGTAGGGAGTTGAAATCATGGCCCCGAGCGCCATGACCCGTTGGATCACGTCTCTCTCCGAAGCACAGCCGGTCCCGTACTGGCTCGAAGACCCCGGCAAGCCCCACCCCGAGGCCGCCCTCACCGGCACCGAGACCTGCGACCTGCTGGTCGTCGGCGGCGGTTACAGCGGACTGTGGACCGCGCTGAACGCCAAGGAGCGCGACCCGCAGCGGGACGTGGTGCTGCTGGAGGGCCGTGAGGTGGGCTGGGCCGCCTCGGGCCGCAACGGCGGCTTCTGCGCCGCCTCCCTCACGCACGGACTGCCCAACGGCCTGGCCCGCTGGCCGGACGAGATCCACACCCTGCAGAAGCTGGGCGATCGCAACCTCGACGAGATCGAGGCCGCGATCGCCCGGCACGGCATCGACTGCGACTTCGAACGCACCGGCGAGATCGACGTCGCCACCGAGACCTACCAGGCGTGGGAACTGCGCGACTGGCACAAGGAGCTGCAGGACAAGGGCCTCGCCGACGGCATCGAGTTCCTGGACGCCGACGCGGTGCGCGAGCAGGTGAACTCGCCGACCTTCGAGGCGGGTCTGTACGACCGCCGGGGCGTGGCCATGCTCCACCCGGCCAAACTCGCCTGGGGCCTCAAGCGGGCCTGCGCCCGCCTGGGCGTGCGGGTCTACGAGCACACGCCCGCCCTCACCCTCAAGCCGTACGGCGCCGGCATGGCCGTACGCACCCCTTACGGCTCGGTCCGTGCCCGCAAGGTGGCCCTCGGCACGAACATCTTCCCGAACCTCCTGCGGCGCGTCCGCTCCTACACCGTCCCGGTCTACGACTACGCGCTGATGACGGAGCCGCTGTCCGCCGACCGGCTGGCGGCGATCGGCTGGAAGAACAGACAGGGCCTCGGCGACTCGGCGAACCAGTTCCACTACTTCCGGCTGTCCGCCGACAACCGGATCCTGTGGGGCGGCTACGACGCGGTCCACCACTACGGCCGCCGCGTTCGCGCCGAGTACGACGACCGCCCGGAGACCTACGCCAAGCTCGCCGGGCACTTCTTCACCTGCTTCCCGCAGCTCGAAGGCGTCCGCTTCACGCACGCGTGGGGCGGCGCCATCGACACCTGCTCACGTTTCTCGGCGTTCTTCGGCACCGCCCACCAGGGGAAGGTGGCCTACGCGGCGGGCTACACGGGCCTCGGTGTCGGTGCCACCCGGTTCGGCGCCGACGTGATGCTGGACCTGCTGGACGGGGAACGCACCGAGCGGACGGAGCTGGAGATGGTCCGCAAGAAGCCCCTGCCCTTCCCGCCCGAACCGTTCGCCTGGACCGGCATCGCCCTCACCAAGTGGTCCCTGGCCCGCGCGGACGCCCAGGGCGGCAGACGCAACCTGTGGCTGAAGACCATGGACCGGCTGGGACTGGGCTTCGACAGCTGACCCGGCTCTAAGAGCCCCGGCCGGCCACCAGATGCATGGAGGCGAGCAGCACCGTGCACAGGCACCAACTGGCCACCACGTCCAGTGGCCAGTGGTAGCCGTGCCGGACCAGGCCGAAGGAGACGCCGAGCACCAGGGCGGCACCGGCGGCGAGGAGTGCGCGGCGCCCCAGCGGCGAACGGACCCGGGGGAGGAGCAGCAGGGCCGCCGAGCCGTACGCGATCGCCGCCGTGGCCGTGTGCCCGGACGGGTAGTAGCCGACGCCCGGCGGCACGACGGGGGTGCCGGGGCGGGCGGTCCACTCCTTCAGCGGTACGACGACCGCCGGGACCAGCGCCATCAGGGCCGCCGCGGCGGCCGACGGCTGCCACCAGCGGTCCGTACCGGTGGCACGGGCCCGCCAGGCCGCGTAGACCAGGACCACCGCCAGCACCGGCACCGCGATCTGGGCGTTGCCGAGATCGGCCAGGAACTGTGAGGTGCCGTCCGGGTGGACCAGGGCGCCGCTCAGACGCTCGTCGAGCCGCTCCAGCGGGCCGCCGGTGACGACCTGCCAGGTGATGAGCACGAAAAAGAGGGCCGGCAGGCCCAGGAGAAGGAGGAGAAGAAAGGAGGTCGGCCGCCCCGGAACAGGGGGGGTGGTTCCGGGGCGGCCGTCCGGACCGGAATGTCGCGCGCCCCGGGGGGTTTGGGGCGAGCGACCGTCCGATCGGTGAGGAGATCCGGAGCCGGAGGCACCGGTTGTGTGCGCGAGGGCACGACCAGGTCGAAGCTGGGGAGGCCCCGGCCTGATGTCGCCCACAGTCCCCTGTGGGCGGGGTGTATCTCTCATCTGGATAGAACCTACGACAGGGGGTGGCGCCAGGACAGACGGAATCGCGTCCCGACATCCACCTCGCACACGTTCTTCACACGGCCTGCCGTACCCGTGGCCTCGCTGTCGGTGACGGGTGCGGACCCGTCGCTCAGATGCGCGCGAACGCCTGCTCGATGATGTCGAGACCCTCGTTCAGCAGGTCCTCGCCGATGACCAGCGGCGGCAGGAAACGCAGCACGTTGCCGTAGGTGCCACAGGTCAGGACCAGCAGGCCCTCCTGGTGGCAGGCCTTGGCGAGCGCGGCGGTCGCCTCGGGGTTCGGCTCCTTGGTCGTACGGTCCTTGACCAGCTCGATCGCGATCATCGCGCCCCGGCCGCGCACGTCACCGATGACCTCGAACTTCTCGGCCATGGCGGACAGGCGGGACTTCATGACCGACTCGATGCTCTTCGCCTTCGCGTTGAGGTCGAGCTCCTTCATGGTCTCGATGGCGCCGAGCGCACCGGCACAGGCCACCGGGTTGCCGCCGTAGGTGCCGCCGAGGCCGCCGGCGTGCGCGGCGTCCATCATCTCGGCACGGCCGGTGACGGCGGCGAGCGGCAGACCGCCCGCGATGCCCTTGGCGGTGGTGATCAGGTCGGGGACGATGCCCTCGTCCTCGCACGCGAACCACTGGCCCGTACGGCAGAAGCCGGACTGGATCTCGTCGGCGACGAACACGATGCCGTTGTCGGAGGCGAACTCGCGGATCGCGGGCAGGAAGCCCTTGGCCGGCTCGATGAAGCCGCCCTCGCCGAGCACCGGCTCGATGATGATCGCCGCCACGTTGTCCGGGCCGACCTGCTTGGTGATCTGGTCGATGGCCTGCGCCGCGGCCTCCGGGCCGGCGTTCTCGGGACCGGTCGGCCAGCGGTAGCCGTACGCCACCGGCACCCGGTAGACCTCGGGCGCGAACGGGCCGAAGCCGTGCTTGTACGGCATGTTCTTCGCGGTCAGCGCCATCGTCAGGTTGGTACGGCCGTGGTAGCCGTGGTCGAACACGACGACCGCCTGGCGCTTGGTGTACGCACGCGCGATCTTGACGGCGTTCTCGACGGCCTCGGCGCCGGAGTTGAACAGCGCGGACTTCTTCGCGTGGTCGCCCGGGGTGAGCTCGGCGAGGGCCTCGGCCACCGCCACGTAGCCCTCGTAGGGGGTGACCATGAAACAGGTGTGGGTGAAGTCGGCGAGCTGGGCTGTGGCCCGGCGTACGACGGCCTCGGCGGACGCGCCGACGCTGGTCACCGCGATGCCGGAACCGAAGTCGATGAGCCGGTTCCCGTCGACGTCCTCGATGATGCCGCCGCCCGCGCGCGTGGTGAACACGGGCAGCACGGAGCCCACACCCTGCGCGACCGCGGCGGTGCGGCGGGCCTGCAGTTCCTGCGACTTCGGGCCGGGGATGGCGGTGACGACGCGGCGCTCCTGCGGAAGTGCGCTCATGAGGGGCTCCTGGTGGTTTTGCGGCCTTGACTTGCCTTGACGGCTCTTGCCTTCTTTTCTCGCAGGCTAGGGCGGGGAGAGGGGGCTGGGCATGCTCCATGTGGGCGTTGTCGGGAATTCTTGTTGTCCGCGGTGGACATGGCGGCCCGGGAACCGCTCGATCCGGCACTCGAAAGTCGTCTGTCCGCTCTCTCGGCCGCGTAAGCGGTGAACTCCCCAGGGCTGGGCGTTAGATTGACTCGCTGATGGTGGACGGAACGGCTGGTCAGGGGGCAACGGCGATGGACAGCGACGGGACGCAGGACGCGCAGGGTACGCATGCGAATCCCGTGCCGCGTCCGGCGCGGCCGCAGGACGCGCCCACGGTGCCGCCGCGGCCCGCGAGGCCGCCGCAGCAGACGGGTTCCCACGGTTTCGAGCAGCAGGCCCCCCGGCGGTCGGCCGTCGCCGAATGGCTCGACGAGCCGCGCCCGGACACCGGACTCGGCATCTGGCGGTTCGGGTACCGTCCCCCCAAGGGGGCGCAGTCACCGGACCGGCTTCCCGGGATCACGGTCGTCGGCCTGCTGATCCCCCTGGTCGTGGCCCTGCTCCTCTGGTCCCTGTGGCGCCACGGCGGCGTTCCCTACCAGTGGGCACTGCTGAGGCTGTTCACGCCGGACGACTGGTGGTGGGCCGGCACCACCTCCCCCAAGGGGATGCAGGGCCGTGAGGCCGCCGTGGTCTACGACGGCGTCTTCTTCGCCGTCCTCGTCTACGGGGTCGCCCGGCTGGGCGGCTGGCCCGAGGTCGTACGGCACGTCGTCGGCCGCCGCCCGCAACCCGCGCGGGCCCTGCTCGCCGCCCTCGGCGGGCTCGCCGCGCTGAGCCTGGTCTTCCCCGACGCCTTCGGCGCCGGCTGGGACGCCCTTCCGGTCGTCGACCCGCTGTTCTCCCTCATCGTCCTGATCACGGGCGGCTACGAGGTGTTCACCTCACAACTGCTCACCGACGGGCTGTACGCGCTGATCACCCTGCTGGTCCTGTGGCCCTTCGCCCGCGTCGGCGGCTGGTGGGCGTACGGGAGGGAACTCGCCGCCCGCCGCAGCGCCGCGGCCGACCCGACGGCGCCACCGGCCCCGGACCTGCCGCGCTCGCAGTGGCCCGAACTCCGCCACGCCGGGCAGCACCAGGCGGCCGACGTCCTCACCGCCGAAGTGGCCGGCGGCCGGATGAACGACGTGGACTGCGCCCGGATCGAACGCGCCTGGGCCGACGCCCGGAGCGGGGGGCGGCTCGCGCACTTCACGGACACCGTGCTGCGGGAGGGCGCGGCGGCCTGGACGCACCCGTCCGGGGCCCGCGACCTCCCGCACCGCACCGCACACCACGATCTGCTCGACGGCCAGGTGCGCATCGGGCGTTGGGCGCCGGGGGAGCGGACGCCACGCGCCTACCACGGCGCGGGCGCGGCCGTCGGCCCGAAGGTCCTCGGCACCTCCCTCCTGCTGGTGGGACCGCCGGGCGCGGGCAAGACCCGGCATGTGATCGAACCGGTGACCGAGGCGCTGGCGCTGCAGGCGCTCACCGGCCGCTGCGCGGTGGTCGTGGTCCGCACCACCGGCTCCGCGCCCGGCCCGGACCCGGCGTTCGACGTCGTCGTCCGGATCGGCGACCCCGCCTCCGTCCACGACCTCGACCCGTACGCGGGGGCCGAAGACCCCGACGAGGCCGCCGCCTTCCTCGCCGAGGCCCTGGCGGGCGACCTCGACACCGTCAGCGCGCAGAGCGCCGCCACCGCGCTGGCCCAGTTGCTCGGCCCGTACCGCTCCGCGCACGGACACTTCCCGCCGCTGCCGGCACTGCGCGACCTGCTGGAGGGCGACCGGGGGGCGCTGGCCGCCCTGCGCGACGCGCTCAGCGGCGACGGGCACGCCGTGATGCGCCGCGAACTCGACGCCCGGATGCGGCAGACCGGCGGCGCGGCCGACGTCGGCCCCGTCCTCGCCGGCCGGCTCGCGCTACTGGACCGGCCCGTCTTCGCCGAGTTCTTCGGCGCCGGCGACCAGATCCGCCCCTTCTCGCTGCGCGCGGTCGCCCACCATCCGCTGCGCGTCCGCATCGACCTCCCCGAGCGCGGCCACGAGGAGGCCGCCCGCCTGCTCACCCGGCTCGTCCTCGCCCAGTTCAGCACCGTCGTACGGGAGAACCGGCCCGGGCACTTCGCCTGCCTGGTCCTGGACGACGCCACCGGCACGATCACCGGGGAGTCGGTGCGCCGCATCCAGCGCCTGCGCTCCCTGAACGCCGGAGTCGTCCTCGCCCTGCGCACGATCGCCGACGTGCCCGAGGCGTTGCACGGTCCGCTGCTGGGCGCCGTCGGCTGCCGTATGGCCTTCTCCGGCGTGACCACCTGGGACGGCAGCAGGTTCGCGCACGCCTGGGGAACCGAGTGGGTGGAGACCAAGGAGGTCGCCAAGCACACCGTCTTCGCCGACCAGCCGATGACCCGGGCCATCCACGCGCTGCGCAAGCTCGTCACCGGGAAGGCCGTGACCACGGACGCCGTGACCGTGAAGCAGGTCGAGCGGGAGCGCTGGTCGGCCTCCGAACTGGCCCACGAGGTACCCCCGGGCCACGCGGTGCTGTCCCTGACCGACGTGAAGGGTGAGCACGCCCCGCCGCTGCTGGTGGATCTGCGCGGCTAGGGACTTCCGAAAGGGGCAGACAGAGGGCCAGCGGGAGACCGTACAGTGAGGCAGAATCGGCATAGGCCGTTCATACGCGGCGGCCAAATGATCACAACGATCACCCGATCTCCCCAGACCTGAAGGCCCCATGCCCCCGACGCTCGCCTCGCTCGTCCACCACTCCGCGCTCAAACTCACCGTGCGCGCCGGCGAGGACCGTCTCGACGTGCCCGTCCGATGGGCACACGTCAGTGAACTCGCCGACCCCGTGCCGTACATGGAGGGCGGGGAACTGCTGCTGATCACCGCGCTGAAGCTGGACGCCGAGGACCCCGAGGCGATGCGGCGCTATGTGAAGCGGCTGGTCGGCGCGGGCGTCGTCGGGCTCGGTTTCGCCGTCGGGGTCAACTACGACGAGATCCCGGGGGCCCTCGTCGACGCCGCCGAGCAGGAGGGACTGCCGCTGCTGGAGGTGCCCCGCCGCACCCCCTTCCTCGCCATCAGCAAGGCGGTGTCCGCGGCCATCGCCGCCGACCAGTACCGGGCGGTGACCGCCGGATTCGCCGCCCAGCGGGAGCTGACCAGGCAAGCGCTCAGCACGGGCCCCGAGGGGCTGCTCGGCGCGCTCGCCGCACAGGTCGACGGCTGGGCCGCGCTGTACGACGCCTCGGGCGCCGTGGTCGCCACCGCGCCGGAGTGGGCGGGGCGGCGGGCCGCCCGGCTCACCGCCGACGTGGAACGGCTGCGGGACCGGCCCGCGCCCGCCTCGTCGGTGGTCGGCCTCCCCGACCACGACGACCGGGTCGAGCTGCACACCCTGGGCACCGGGCGGCGACCGCGCGCGGCCCTCGCCGTGGGCACGGCAGCCGCCCTCGGCACGGCCGAGCGGTACGCCGTCCACTCCGCCATCGCCCTGCTCACCCTCACCACCGAACGGTCCCGGTCGCTGCAGGCCGCCGAGCAGCGCGTCGGAGCGGCCGTGCTGCGGATGCTGCTCGCCGGCCATCCGGACCACGCCAGGGCCGTCGCCGGGGATCTGTACGGCGGACTGCTCGACGCGCCGTTCCGGGTGATCGTCGCCGCGTCGCTCGCCACCGACGCCGGCGCGGACCCGCTGGGCGCGCTGGCGGAGTCGGTGGAGTCCGCCGCGGCCCGCTCG
The DNA here is from genome assembly GCF_042891955.1 of Streptomyces sp. NPDC001843. Classification (NCBI taxonomy): domain Bacteria; kingdom Bacillati; phylum Actinomycetota; class Actinomycetes; order Kitasatosporales; family Streptomycetaceae; genus Streptomyces; species Streptomyces sp. NPDC001843. The sequence continues at coordinate 141,648 of NZ_JBIATQ010000016.1, forward strand.
GGCGAGGCCGTGCTGGTCGTGCCCGAGGGGGAGCGGCTGGTGGTGCTCGCCGCGGACGAGGGTGCGGCGGTGGCCGCCTGCACGGAGCACGCTGCGGCGCTGGAGGCGGCGCGGAGCGCTCCGGAGCAGACCGTCGGCGACGAGGACGAGCTGGTCGCGGGCATGTCGGCGCCGGCCGGCCCGATCGCCGCCGCGGCCGCCTACAAGCAGGCCGAGCAGGCGCTGTCCGTCGCGCGGCGGCGGGGCCGGGTGATGGTGGAGCACGAGCAACTGGCGGCGGGATCGGTGCTGCCGCTGCTGGCCGACGACGCGGTGAAGGCGTTCGCGGACGGGTTGCTGCGCGCGCTGCACGAACACGACGCCACGGGCCGCGGCGACCTGGTCGCCTCTCTCCGGGCGTGGCTCTCCCGCCACGGCCAGTGGGACGCGGCCGCAGCGGACCTGGGGGTCCACCGCCATACGCTGCGCTACCGGATGCGGCGCGTCGAGGAGATCCTCGGCCGCTCCCTGGACGACCCGGATGTCCGCATGGAGCTGTGGCTGGCGCTGAAGGCCACGTCGACGGAGTAGACGCCGGCTTCGGTGATCCTCGGCGGCGTGCCGGGGCCCCGGAATGACATCTCAGCTTGTTCTTCGACTTTCCAGGGGCGCGGGGAACTGCGCGGCCAGCCCCCACCCACCCGCAGGCGAACACGCACCCGCGGCTCCTTACTCCCGGGGGAGTAATCCGCACCCCCCGCCACCCCAGGCAGTACCCGCGGGCTCCCCCTCCCGTCCGACGTAAACCCCTCCCCGTGCCGGAAGGCTGACAGCTGAAACGGTAGTCGTCGTAGCGAGGGAGATCTGCCCATGACGGTCGGGAAGACAACCACGAAGGGCGTGGGACGCAGGCGGGCCGTGCCCTGGGCGCTGCTCGGGTTATGGGTGGCCGTGCTCGCGCTGGTCGGCCCGTTCGCGGCGAAGCTCGCCGACGTGCAGCACGACCGGGCCACCGACTACCTGCCCTCCAGCGCCGACTCGACCCAAGTGGCCCGGATACAGGACGCGCTGCCCGGGGGCGAGAGCACCGAGATGGTGATCGTGTACCACCGGGGCGGCGGGCTGAGCGCCGACGACCGGCGGGTGGCGGCCGGGCAGGTCGAGGAGATCGCCGCAGCGCATGAGCTGGTCGGCGGGGCGCCCAAGGGGATTGCGTCCGACGACGGTACGACCCTCATGTACCCCGTAGTCAGCAACGAGCCCGGGCGCGACGAGAAGCTGCGGGACGCGCTCGTCGAGGACGTCCGGGGCATCGCCCGCAGCCAGGACGGGCTGAGCGTCGAGGTGGGCGGCACCGCAGCGCTCGGCACCGACGCCGGCAAGGTCTACGACTCACTCGGCGGGCCACTGCTCTACACCACCGTCGCCGTCGTCGCCCTCCTGCTGATCCTGATCTACCGCAGTCCGGTGCTGTGGCTCGTGCCGCTCGTAGTCGCCGGCATCGCCGACCTCATGTCGATGGGCGTCGCGTACGGGCTCAACCAGGCCTTCGGTACCACCGTCACGGGCCAGAGCTCCGCCGTGATGACGATCCTCGTGTTCGGCGCGGGCACCGACTACGCATTGCTCCTCGTCTCCCGCTACCGGGAGGAACTGCGGCGCATCGAGCGCCCGTACGAGGCCATGGTCGCCGCCCTGCGCGGCTGCGGGCCCGCCGTGCTCGCCTCCTCCGGCACCGTCGCCGCCGGCCTGCTGTGTCTGCTCGCCGCCGATCTCAACAGCAGCCGCGGCATGGGCCCGCTCGGCACGGTCGGTGTGCTGTGCGCGCTGATCGCGATGCTGACACTGCTCCCCGCCGTCCTCGTACTGCTCGGGCGGCGGGTCTTCTGGCCGCTCGTACCGGCCTACGGCAGCGAACCCGAACAGCGGCGGAGCCTCTTCGCCGCGATGGGCGACTCCGCCGGACGCAGGCCGCTGACCGTGCTCGCGAGCGGAGCCGTCCTGCTCGGCGCACTCGCCCTCGGCACGCTCAACCTGTCGGGACCGGTCAAGCAGGAGGACTCCTTCGTCACCAAGCCGGAGGCCGTCACCGCCATGGAGACCCTCGCCCGGGCTTACCCCGAGCGCGGCACCCAGCCCATCGACGTGATCACCCCGGCGGACCGCGTCGACCGGACCCTCGCGGCGATCCGGGCCACCCGGGGAGTCGAGAGCGCCGAGAAGAGCCGCACCGGAGGCGGCTGGGCCGAGATCTCCGTCATCGCGAAGGACACACCCCAGTCGGCGGGAGAGACCGCCACCATCAAGTCCCTGCGCAGCGAGCTGAAGGGCTCGTACGTCGGCGGGGACAGCGCCGAGCAGATCGACCTGGAGGACACCAACAGCCGGGACACGAAGATCGTCGTACCCCTGGTCCTCGTCTCGGTGCTGCTCATCCTGTTCGTCCTGCTGCGCAGTCTCGTCGCGCCGCTCATCCTGGTGGCCGCCGTGGTCGCGGTCTGGGGCGCGGCCCTCGGGATCGCCGGGCTGGTCCTCGGGCCGGTCCTCGGTATCAAGGGAACCGATCCGGGGCTCGGGCTGCTGTCCTTCGTGTTCCTCGTCGCCCTCGGCGTCGACTACGGCATCTTCCTCATGCACCGGATGCGGGAGGAGTCCCTGGCCGGCGCGGAACCGGCCGCCGCCGCGCTCACCGCCCTGCGGAGCACAGGCGCCGTCATCGCCTCGGCCGGCCTGGTCCTCGCCGCGACCTTCGCCGTGCTGATGAACATGGGGCTCGTGCAACTCGTCGAACTCGGCTTCGTGATCGCCGTCGGCGTACTCCTCGACACCTTCCTCGTACGGACGTACCTGGTGACCAGTGCCAGCGTCGCCCTGCGCCGGAAGATGTGGTGGCCGGGCGGCCTCTCCCGCGAACCCGCGCCCGGCGCCGGGCCGTCCGAACCGACCGAGCCGCCACGGCAGCCGGAACAGGTCGGCGCGCCCTGACCTGCCGGGCTCACCACAGCCGACCGGGCGCCTCTCCTGCCTTCTGCCGGAGGGGCGCCCCCATGACGGAAGATGGAGTCGTGCAAGATCGGGGAGCGGCCTCAGCCGCAGGGGACCTGAGAACCACCGTCGTACGGGGTGACGCGCGGCCCCGCCGGATCGAGCGCGTCATGGCGGTCGTCAACCGGGACCCGCTCACCGCGCCGCACCGCACCCGCAACGACGCGTTCCTCGCCGTGGGTGTCGCCGTGCTGGCCGTCATCTTCGCGTTGCTCCTCGACGACGGACTCCCGCTCGGTCCGCCCGGCTGGGCCCTGCTGGCCGGCGCCCATGTGCCGCTCGTGTGGCGGCGCAGCCGTCCGCTGCTCGTGCTGCTCGCGGTGGCGGCCTGCGTCACCCCGTACCACGTCCTCGACTACAACCACGCCGTACCGATCCCCGCGACCCTCCTGGCGCTCTACACGGTCGCGGCGACCGGCACGGTACGCCGCTCGCTGCTCACCGCTGTCGTCGTCCTCGGCCCGACACTGATCATCAACAGCTTCACCAACCCTGACGGGGCACTGGAGCTCCTGCGGATCTCCGGCTGGGTCATCGCGGTCCTGTTCTTCGGCGTCGACGCCCGTTTCTACCGCCAGTACGTCGCCTCCATCGTCGAGCGGGCCGAGCGGGCCGAACGGACCCGCGAGGAGGAGGCGCGGCGCCGGGTCGTCGAGGAGCGGCTGCGGATCGCCCGCGACCTGCACGACCTGCTCGCGCACAGCATCACCCTGATCGGTGTGCGGACGTCCGTGGCGGCCCACGTCCTCACCGCGGATCCGGACCGGCTCGACCGCAAGGCGGTCGCCCAGGCGCTCGACGACATCGCGGAGACCTGCCGGACGGCCCGGGGCGAGTTGCGTACGACGCTGGAGGTGCTGCGGGCGAACGAGGTGGGCGTGAGTGTCGGAGGGGAACGGGAGTGGGCGGCCGAACCCGGCTCCGGATCGAGTTCCGGTTCCGGGCTCGGCTCTCCGGACGGGCGCGGGCCGCTGCCCGGGCTCGACGGGCTGGGCGCGCTCGCGGAGGCGGCCAGGGTGGCCGGGGCCAAGGTCGAACTGTCCGTCCACGCGGACGGCGTACCGCCCTCGGTGGGCGCAGCCGCCTACCGGATCGTGCAGGAGGCGCTCACCAACGCCGTACGCCACGGGGGCCGCGACGACCTGACCGTCCGGGTGGGACTGCGGGCGGCGGAGGGCACCCTGCGGGTGACCGTCGCCGACGACGGGGCGGGGCAGAGCCACGGGGTGAGTAGCGCGGTGCGCAACGGGGTGGGGCACGGACAGGGAGCCGTCGGCGGCACGCCGGGGTTCGGGCTCGTCGGGATGCGTGAGCGGGCCCGTAGCGTGGGCGGCACACTGGACGCCGGACCGGGTCCCACCGTGGGCTTCGAAGTGACCGCCGAGCTGCCGCTGCCCCGGGAGGAACCCTCGTGACGGCCCCGATGCCGATCCGCGTACTGCTCGCCGACGACCAGACCCTCGTACGGGCCTCGTTCGCGATGCTCGTCGCGTCCGCCGGGGACATGGAGGTCGTCGCCGAAGCGGGCACCGGGCGGCAGGCCGTGGACCTCGCCCGTTCCGCGAGGGCCGACCTCGTCGTGATGGACATCCGCATGCCCGACCTGGACGGCATCGAGGCGACCCGGCTCATCGCCGCCGACGAGGACTTGGCGGGCGTGAAGGTACTCGTCCTGACGACATACGACACCGACGAGCACATCGTCGACGCGCTGCGGGCCGGGGCGTCCGGCTTCCTGGTGAAGGACATCCGGCCGGCCGAACTCCTCGACGCCATCCGGACCGTGGCCGCCGGGGACTCCCTGCTCTCACCAGGACCCACCTCACGGCTCATCGCCCGTTTCCTGCGCGCACCCGACACGTTGATGTCAGCGGTGGGCGGCCCGGACGGGCTGTCCGAGCGGGAGCGGCAGGTGCTCACCCTGGTCGCGCGCGGATTCAACAACACCGAGATCGCCGAAGCGCTGGGGCTCAGCCCGCTCACCGCGAAGACCCATGTCAGCCGGATCATGGGCAAGTTGGGGGCACGTGACCGGGCGCAGCTGGTGATAGTGGCGTACGAGTCGGGGCTCGTGATACCCGGGGCGGTCTGAGCGCCGCCGCCAAGTCCCGTCCCTACGCGGAGAGTGCTCCTGACTTGCAACGATGGGAGTTGTCTGGGGTCCTGCTGGCTGCGCAACTCGACCGTCCCGACAATCCGCCCCACCACCCGGCGAAGTGGAACCCGGCGCGCACCCGACACGAGAGCCGGGCCCTCAGCCTGCACCAAACCTGAAAAGACCGCACCTCGCAAACACAGAGTCCCCGTCAGCACACCGATGAGGACTCATGAACGATCGAGGCTACTGACCTTCAAAGCGTGGTGTCGTCAGGGTCGGCGGGGCGTGACCCCGGCGGTTCCGTCGCTCCGTCTGTGGTCGGTGCGCTATAAACGGGCCGGTGACCTTGACCGTTGAGCGAACAGACGCACGCACCTGGCCTGATGAGCAGATGCAGGAGCTCTTCAGCGAGGGCTTCCCGGAGTTCATCACAGCCGATCGGCTGGCCAAGCAGTACATCGGCAGGATCAGGGAGTGGTTCGCCGACCTTGATCTCACGCTGGTGGACGACCATGGCACGCCTGTCGCGACCGGTTGGGGCATACCGATCCGGTGGGATGGGCGAACGGAGACACTCCCCACTGGCTACACCCAGGCCACGATCCGCGCCGTGGAGGGCCGAGAACAAGGCGTCATCCCCGACACCCTGGTGATCTGCGGGGCAATCGTCACCCCCTCGCTCAAAGGACGTGGCCTTGCCGGGGAAACGCTCAAAGCACTGCGCCGGCTCGCCGAGGATGTGGGATGGCCGCGCGTCATCGCACCGGTCCGCCCGACCTTGAAAGCCCGCTACCCGCTGACGTCCATCGAGGCCTTCATGAGGTGGACCCGTGAGGACGGTATGGCCCTCGATCCGTGGATCCGGACGCACCAGCGTCTGGGCGCCCGCATTCTGGCAGCGGCTCCCGAGTCGCAAACCATGACCGGCACGATCGCTGAGTGGGAGCGGTGGACCGGCATGGTGTTCCCCGAAACGGGTGACTACGTCATCCCTGAAGGGTTGAGCTTGCTGCGGCTCGACCGCTCCGCTGATCAGGGCACCTACGTAGAGCCCAATATCTGGATGCAGCACATCTGAGTACCGAAAGGGCTCGCCGATTGCTGCGTTGCGTGCGTGATGTCGTCATGGTGGCCGGCGTCGGAGCTCGGTGCCGGTGAAGCAGCCGTCGAGTACGTCGTGGCGGTACTGGAGCTGGCCTAGCCACGTCGGACGGCAGTGATCAAGTCATCGGCGTCGGCGAAGCGACGGCTGGCCACGGTGGTGCGTCGCGCCGTTCGCTGGTCAGCCCGCCCCCTTGCGCATACCTGAGGCGGCCGGCATCCGCAGGAATACTGTCACGGCATGAACAAAACAATTGCGTGGCTTCTGACATGCGCCGGAGTCGGCGTGATCCTGTGGTTGTTGACCAGCGCGCCGGACATCAGCTCGGCCTACCCCCGCTCTGAATGCCACTCCGTCCTCGGCAACGACCGGAGCACCGCCCACGGGTCGATGGAGGACGGAGTGGAGGCGATGTGCTCCACCTACCAATCACGCCGCCTGGGGTGGGCGGTCCTGGTGTCGGTGCCGACGGTGGTGCTCGCGTCAGCGGGCATGCGGAGCCGAAGCGCCTGACGGAACTTTTCGGTGATCCTCGGCGACCTGCCTGAGCTCCGGCCAGCCGTCCGGTGACGGGCCGGGGCATTGTCATCCCCCCCAGGGCCGGGGGAGCCATCAGGGCATGACCCCATGAGAGCCGGCACTCGGTTACCGCCGGCGGAGGCCAGCAGCATCACCGCGCGCCGGTAGCGCACCGAGCTGGTGCTGCCGCGGCGCACGATCTGCTGCAGCTTCTGCCCCTCCTGGTCGGTCAGTCTGCGCACACGGACAGGCCCGGCCACCGCACCTCCAGCAACGCCAGCTTTGAGGGCGAGGCCGTTCAGGCCGAAGCGGGGTCTGGGGGTGCAGGGGCGAAGCCCCGCGGGGGTTCAGGGGGCGCAGCCCCCTGTCGGGGTCGAAGGGGCGGAGCCCCTGGGGGCGGGAAGGGTAGGGGCGGCGGGGGCGAGACAACCCTGCGGTTCCCCTACCGCAACCCCGCCAATACGGCGTACCGCCAACCGCCACCACTACGACTCGGACAAGTCCGATCCCGCCGCCCCCGCCCTACCGTGGACCCGAACGCAAGCACACCCCGCACCACGGAAGGGCCGGAACCACACATGACTTCCACCACCGCCTTCTGGCTCGCCGGCCGCCAGGTCACCGGCGAGGACACCTTCGACGTCACCTCCCCGTGGGACGGCCGACTGGTCGGCAAGGTCAGCGTGCCGACGGACGCCCAGGTGGAGGAGGCCGTGGCCGCGGCCCACGCCGTCCGCGAGGACTTCGCCGCCACCCCGGCCCACGTCCGCGCCGCCGCCCTCGACCACGTCAGCAAGCGCCTCGCCGAGCGCACGGAGGAGATCGCCCAGCTGATCTCCGCCGAGAACGGCAAGCCGATCAAGTGGGCCCGCGGCGAGGTCGGCCGCGCGGTCTCCGTGTTCCGGTTCGCCGCCGAGGAGGCCCGCCGCTTCAACGGCGGCGAGGCGCAGCGCCTCGACACCGACGCGGGCGGCCAGGGCCGCCTCGCGCTCACCCGCCGCTTCCCCAAGGGCGTCGTACTCGGTATCGCGCCGTTCAACTTCCCGCTGAACCTGTGCGCCCACAAGGTGGCCCCGGCCATCGCCGCCGGCGCGCCGATCATCCTGAAGCCGGCCCCGGCCACCCCCCTCTCCGGGCTGATCATCGGCGACCTGCTCGCGGAGACCGACCTCCCGGCCGGCTCCTGGAGCATCCTCCCGGTCTCCAACGACCGCATGCCCGCCCTCGTCCAGGACGAGCGCCTGCCGGTGATCTCCTTCACCGGGTCCGAGAAGGTCGGTTACGCGATCATGGACTCGGTGCCGCGCAAGCACTGCACCCTGGAGCTCGGCGGCAACGGCGCCGCGGTCGTCCTCGGCGACTACGCCTCCGACGCCGACCTCGACTGGGCCGCGACCCGTATCGCGACCTTCTCCAACTACCAGGGCGGCCAGTCCTGCATCTCCGTGCAGCGCGTGATAGCCGACGCCTCCGTGTACGACCGGCTGCTGCCGCGCATCGTCGCCGCCGTGGAGGCCCAGGGCACCGGTGACCCGGCCGACGACAAGACCGACGTCGGCCCGCTGGTCAGCGAGGACGCCGCCAAGCGCGTGGAGTCGTGGGTGAAGGAGGCGGTCGAGGCCGGTGCCACCCTCCTCACCGGTGGTGACCGTGACGGCGCCTCCTACGCGCCGACCGTGCTCACCGACGTACCGGCCGATGTCACGATCTCCTGCGAGGAGGTCTTCGGACCCGTCCTGACGGTGCAGAAGGTGGACGGCGAGGCCGAGGCGTTCGCCGCCGTCAACGCGTCCAAGTACGGCCTCCAGGCGGGTGTGTTCACCCACGACCTCCAGGCCGCCTTCCGTGCCCACCGTGCCCTGGAGGTCGGCGGCGTGGTCGTCGGCGACGTCCCGTCCTACCGCGCCGACCAGATGCCGTACGGCGGCGCCAAGCAGTCCGGCGTGGGCCGCGAGGGCGTGAAGTTCGCGATGGAGGACTACACCTACGAGCGGGTGCTGGTGCTCACGGGACTCGCGCTCTAGGCACCCCGACCAGTCGCCCGAGACTCCCGAAGGGGCCCGGCACCGCTTCCCACCGGTGCCGGGCCCCTTCTCTGTGGCGGCTTCGTCCGGACCCTCAACCGGAGAAGCCGACGCGCGCGAGCCGCAGCGGGCCGCGCAGTCTGAGGTGCACGTCGTGCACGCCCTCGGCGACGATGCCGGCGTCGAGCGAGGTGTAGTCGTACGGGCCGGCCGTGGGCTCCGCCGGCGTCAGGACCGCCAGCACCGGACCGCCGTCCAGGGACAGCTCGACCTCGCCCTCACCGGCCACCTCCACGCTCACCTCCGTCACGCCGTCACCGAAGTCGCAGTCCCGGTAGACGAGTTCACCGGTGCCGCCGTCGCCGCCGTTCGAGGGTGTCACCGCTTCACCCGACACCTTCGTACGGTCCACGAGAGCGACGCGGGACTGCTCGTCGAAGTCGGCCGCTTCCAGGCCGTGCCGCAGGACCGGGCGCGGCGCGGCGGCATCGCCGTCGAGGTGGACGGTCGTGCGCAGCCGGACGTCCTCGCTGGAAGCGCCGACGAGGAGGTCGTACGGTCCCTCCTCCATCAGCCACTGACCCCGTGTCACGTCCCAGAACTCGAAGGCGGACAACGGGACTTCGAAGCTCAATTCCGTCCGGGTGCCCGGGGCGAGCGTGACGCGGCGGTGGGCGGCCAGTTCACGGCGTGGCCGGACGGCCGACGGGTCGACCGCGCGCGTGTAGACCTGGGCGACCTCGTCCGCCTCGACGGTGCCGGTGTTGGTGACCGTGAAGGACACGTGCACCGTGTCGTCCGCCACCCGGACCGCCAGGTCGGCGTAGGAGAAGGACGCGTACGACAGGCCGTGGCCGAAGGGGAAGAGGGGCGTGCCCTCGTAGTAGAGGTACGTCTGGCGGGCCCCGATGACGTCGTAGTCGAGCAGGTCGGGCAGTTCGGCGTCGGACGCGTACCAGGTCTGCGGCAGACGGCCCGCGGGAGCGACGTCGCCGGCCAGCACCCGGGCCAGGGCGGTGCCCGCCGCCTGACCGCCGTGCGCGGTCCACAGCACGGCGGGCAGCCGGGCGACGTCCACGGCGTAGGGGTACGCCGAGACCAGCACCAGCACCGTGTTCGGGTTCGCGGCCCGCGCCGCGCGCACCAGCCGCTCCTGGTGGGTGGGCAGGGCGAGGGTCGTACGGTCCTCGGTCTCACGGCCGTTGATGTGCGGGTCGTTGCCCGCCACCACCACGACCACGTCGGCCTCCGCGGCCACCCGGGTCACCGCGTCCTCGCCCCGCTCGGCGAACACGACCTCGAAGACCTCGCCGTCCTCCCCTCCTTCCCCGTCCTCCGCGGCAACCTTCACGCCGTCGGCGGCCACACAGACGTGGCGACCCGTACCGAGGTGTTTCAGGAGGTGACCGTTCGGGTGGGGTTCGAGGCGGAACGTCTCCTGGACGACCCAGCCGCCCGGCTGGTCGGCGGAGGCGCGGAGGTAGCCGTCGTCGGCGACCGACAGATAGCGGCCGTCGGGGGCGCGGAGGGTGAGGACGCCCTCGCCCCAGTCGACGAGCGCGAACTCGGTGCCTCTGGCGTCGGTGGTGAGCGGGGGGAGATCGGTGCGGCCGGCGAGCAGGGCCGGGTCCAGCGCCCCCTCGGCGCCACGGACCTCGTCGGGGGCCTCGGGGGCGGGCGCCGCGTGCAGGAACGTGCCGGCGGCGGTCTTCAGCAGGACCCGGTCCACCCCCTCCGCGAACTCCACCCGCTGCGCGCCGAACCGCTCGTACAGGCCTTCCAGCGGAGTGGACCGGTGCAGGAGGGTGCCGCTGTACCAGTCGAGCTTGCACTCGTCGGCGAGCAGGCCGACGACGGCGATACGGGTGTCCGGGGCGAGGGGCAGCAGGTCGTCGTCGTTCTTGAGCAGCACCACCGCCTGCTCGGCCGCCTCCTGGGCGAGCGCCCGGTGTCCCGGGGTGTCGAACTCGCCGGTGCTCAGGTGGGGATCGTAGTGCGGGTCGAACTCGCCGAGCCGGAAACGCACCGACAGTTGGCGGCGGACGGCGGTGTCGACGTCCGACTCGGTCAGCAGGCCCCGGTCGAGGGCCCCGCGCACCCGGGCGACGATCTGAGAGCTGTCCGTGCCGTGGTCGGTGAAGCTGTCGACGCCGGCCAGCAGGGCGGCCGCGGTGGCCTCCTCGTGGGTGTCGAAGTAGTGCTCGAAGTCGACCAGGTTGGACGGCGCGCCCGCGTCCGAGCAGACCAGGAGATCCTCGTCGGTCCAGGCGCGCAGGTGCTCGCGCAGATACGGGGAGACGTGGTTGGGGCGCCCGTTGACCAGGTTGTAGGCGGGCATCACCCCGGCCACCGCACCCGCTTCCACCGTCTCCTTGAAGGCCCGAAGGTCGTACTCGTGCAGCACGCGCGGACGGACGGAGGCCGAGGAGGTGGCCCGGTCGGTCTCGTTGTTGTGTGCCAGCCAGTGCTTGAGGACCGGTGCGGTGCGCCAGTACGTCGGATGGTCTCCGCGCAGGCCGTGCGTGTACGCCGTGGCGATCGCCGAGGTCAGCTTCGGATCCTCCGAGTAGCCCTCCTCGTTACGGCCCCACAGCGGATGGCGCAGCAGGTTGACGGTCGGGGACCACACGTTGAGGCCGACCCGCTCGTCGCGGGCGCGCATCGCCCGGACCTCCTTGGACACCGCCTCGCCGACCCGGCGGACCAGGTCCGGGTTCCAGGTCGCGCCCAGGCCGACCGCCTGCGGGAACACCGTCGCCGGGCCCATCCAGGCCACGCCGTGCAGCGCCTCCTGGCCGGTGCGGAACGCGTCGATGCCGAGCCGCTCCACGGCGGGCACGAACTGGTGCAGGAACGCGATCTTCTCGTCCAGCGTGAGCCGTGCCAGCAGGTCGTCGATGCGCTTCGCGAACGGCAGTTGCGGATCGCGGAAAGGCGGCGCGGATGGGAGGCGGTCGGTCACGGGCAGGTCCCCTTGCGATGGAGCGACGAGGCGCTTTCGAAGCGCTTCGATGCTCATTCGACAACCCCGGAGGTGTCAAGACACCTCGGCACAACAAGTCGGATTCCGCACCGATATTTCAGAGCGGGCACGAGGCTCAGAGGTTCCGTTCGCACCCGCAGGAATCTTGGAGACGACCCTTGTGCGCCCTCAGGGCTTCACTTAACCTCGCAGCAACATCGAAGCGCTTCGACGAACGCTGAACCGCCGCGAGCCGCTTCAGCTCAGCCAGTTCCACTCGAGACACCGCAGCCGACGGCCTCCCGCCGGGTGTCCTGGTGCGCCATGAAGGGTTGACGCAATGACGCCGAACGCCGCCTCCGCCTCCTCCGGACCCAACCGGAGAAGCTTCCTCGCCTCCACGGCGGTCGCCGCCGCAGCGGTGACCGGAGGGATGCCGTTGCTGGCCGCCTGCGGCGGGTCGGACAGCGGGTCGCGGGACGGGACCACGTCGGGCAAGGCCGCGAAGAAGATCCTGCCCGCCTACGTCGCCAGCAGCGCGGTGCAGCCGGACATCCCGTCCAAGAACGGCTCGGCGATGGGCTTCACCGCCAAGCTCGATGTCGACACCCTCAAGACCTCGGTGCCGAAGAAGCTCGGCAAGGGCGGCAAGGTCACCGTCATGGCGCCGTTCTGGGGCTCGCCGCCCAAGCAGAACAACGCCTACTACGCGGCGATGAACGACCTGACCGGCGTCGACGTCCAGTGGCGGAACCAGGACGGCAACACCTACGACCAGAAGCTCGGGGCGGTCCTCGCCTCCAGTGACATCCCGGACGTGGTGGTGATCCCCGGCTGGAACATGACCGGCCGGATACCCAGCGCCATCATCGGCAAGTTCGCCGACCTCGGCCCCTACCTGTCGGGGGACAAGGTCAAGGAGTACGCGAACCTCGCGGCTTTCCCCAGCGCCGCCTGGCAGCGCTCCATCTTCGGCGGCAAGCTGCTGGGCCTGCCGATGCCCGCCCCGTACGTCCAGAACATCGTGCCTCTCTACCGCCAGGACATCTTCGACAAGGAGGGGTACAAGGTCCCGAAGTCAGCCGACGAGTTCACGGCCCTGTGCAAGGAGATCACCAGTCCCAAGTCCAAGCGGTGGGCCTGCGGCGACATGAAGTGGACCGCGTTCAACACCTTCGGCGTGATCAGCGGTGGGGAGAAGTCGCTCGGCTGGACCGTGGTCGACGGCAAGATGATCAACCGCATCGAGACCCCGGAGTACCTGGAAGCGCTGGAGTGGACACGCAAGCTGATGGCCGCCGGCTACGTCCACCCCCAGTTCAGGCTGGGCAAGAGCCAGATCGGCGACCCCACCCCGAAGTTCACCGCCGGCGAGTTCCTGATCTGGAACGACGACATCTCCAACTGGTACGGGCGACAGGCCGCCCAGATGACACAGAACCCCGACTTCAAGGTCTGGGGCATGGACCTGTGGGCCCACGACGGCGGTGACCCGACGTTCTGGGCCGCGAACCCGGCCTCGATCTTCACCTTCGTCAGCAAGAAGGCCTCCGAGTCCGTCATCCGCGACGTGCTGGCGGTCGCCAACGTCACCTCGGCGCCGTACGGCACCAAGGAGTGGATGATGACCAACTACGGCGTCGAGGGCACGCACTACACGCTCAAGGACGGTCTGCCCGTCAAGAACGACAAGGGCAACAACGAGGTCGTCAACGCCTTCACGATGGTCGCGAGTCTCAACCAATCGACCATCGCGCACCCCGACCTCCCGGACTACACCAAGGGAATGGTGGAGTGGCAGCAGCGGGTCGGCTCCTTCACCAAGAAGTCGTCCTTCTGGGGCCTGCAGGTCACCGAGCCCTCCCGCTACACCAACCTCGCCGACAACTTCGAGCAGCTCGAGGACGACATCGTCCGCGGCCACAAGAAGATCAGCGACATGCAGCAGGCCATCGCCGACTGGAAGCGGAAGGGCGGGGACAAGCTGCGCGACTGGTACAAGAAGCTGCTCGACGAGAACGGCTCGGCGGCGAGCTGACCAGGCTCTGAGGCTAGGAGAACAACCGTGTCCCACAGCACGGTGCCTCGGAGCAGCGCCGAGGCCAGCACGCCGGCGAAGACCCCGGTGGCGTCCGCCGACACCACCGGCACCCGGGAGCGACGCGGCTCGGGCAAGCTGGACTTCCGGCTCAGGTTCCGACGCGACCGCGTCCTGATCCTCATGACGCTGCCGGCCGTCCTGCTGCTGGTGGTCTTCAACTACCTGCCGATCCTCGGCAACGTGGTCGCCTTCCAGGACTACGACCCCTACATCAGCGACAACGGCATCGTCTCCATCCTGCACAGCCCTTTCGTCGGCCTGGACAACTTCCAGCGGATCTTCCAGGACCCCGACTTCTGGAGCGCGGTGCGGAACACACTGGTGCTGTTCTTCCTCCAGCTCGTGCTGTTCTTCCCGATCCCGATCCTGCTCGCGCTGCTCATCAACAGCGTGGTGCGGCCCCGGGTGCGGGCCGTCGCGCAGGCCGTTCTCTACCTGCCGCACTTCTTCTCCTGGGTGCTGGTCATCGCCGTCTTCCAGCAGATGTTCGGCGGCGCGGGCATGCTCGCCCAGTTGCTGCGGCAGCACGGGTACGACGGCTTCGACATCATGACCGACCCGCACACCTTCCCCTTCCTGGTCACCGCGCAGACCGTGTGGAAGGACGCCGGGTGGGGGATCATCGTCTTCCTCGCCGCGCTGGCCTCGGTCCCCCAGGACCTCTACGAAGCCGCCGCGATGGACGGCGCGAGCCGCTGGCGCCGCATGTGGCACGTCACGCTCCCCGCTCTGCGCCCGGTGATCGCCCTGCTCCTCGTGCTGCGCGTCGGTGACGCCCTGACCGTCGGGTTCGAACAGATCCTGCTGCAACGCGACGCCGTCGGACCGGACGCCGGGGAGATCCTCGACACCTTCGTGTGGTGGAACGGCGTGCGCAACCAGGACTTCGGCTACGCGGCCGCCGCCGGTCTCATCAAGGGCGTGGTCAGCATCGGCCTGGTCCTCACCGCGAACAAGGTGGCCCATCTCATGGGCGAGCAGGGGGTGTACAAGAAGTGACCAGCGTCATCGACGAACCGGCGAGCAGGCCGCACCGGTGGGCAGCGCCCGAACGCCCGGCGTGGGAGGAAGAGCCCTCGAAGGCCGGCCTCGCGGGCAAGGGCCTGGCCCTGTCGTTCGCCTGCCTCGCGGTCCTCTTCCCGCTGTGGATCGTGGTTGTCACCAGCCTCTCCTCGCGGAAGACCATCGACGAGGCGGGCGGCCTGGTGATCGTGCCCAAGGGCATCACCTTCATCGCCTACAAGGAGTTGCTCAGCGGCGGTCAGGTCACCCGGGCCACGGTCGTCAGCATCCTCGTCACCCTGGTCGGCACGCTGTTCTCGATGACGGTGTCCGTCCTGTGCGCCTACGGCCTGTCCCGCAGCGGCTCGCTCGCCCACCGCTGGATCCTGATGACGCTGATGGCGACCATGTTCTTCAGCGCCGGGCTCATCCCCACCTATCTCCTGGTGCAGTCCCTCGGCCTGTCGGACAACTACCTCGCGCTGATCCTGCCGAGCGCGGTGAGCGTCTTCAACATCCTGGTGCTGCGCGGCTTCTTCATGGGGATCTCGCCGGAACTCACCGACAGCGCGCGCATCGACGGCGCCGGTGACTTCCGGATCCTCTGGCAGATCGTCATGCCGCTGTCGCGCGCCGTCGTCGCGGTGATCACGCTGTTCTACGCCGTCGGGTACTGGAGCGCCTGGTTCAACGCCTCGATCTACCTGAACGACCAGGACAAGATGCCGTTGCAGAACGTCATGATCCAGCTCGTGCAGCGGCAGCAGCAGCCGGTCGGTCTCGGCCAGGCCATCAGGACCGGCCAGTTGTCGGGGCTGGCCGTCCAGATGGCGGTCATGGTGATGGCGCTGCTGCCTGTCGCTGTCCTGTCGCCCTTCGTCCAGAAGCACTTCAAGAAGGGCATGCTGACGGGGGCCGTGAAGGGCTAGTTCGCGCCGGGTGTTGTCCACAGCGCCGTCGTGGCTGGTCGCGCCCACGCGGCGGAGCCGCAAATCGACACCGCCCCGCGCCCCTTGGGCGTTGCGCTTGCCGCGCATGCCTCAGCTGCGGGCAGTCGTGCCTCCCCCAGTGCCTCAAGGGCCTGGGGGGACCCCCAGGGCTGCACGGGTGGGCGCAGCGGCACCCCGTAAGCGCCGGGCTGCGCGTCCCCCCCCCGCCCCAGCATCCACCCGCCCAACGAACACAACGAGGTCCCGCCATGCCCGCCTCCCCCCTCAGCCGCCGAGCCGTACTGGCCGGAACGGCAGCCGCCGCAGCGATGACCGCCCTGCCCCTCCACGCCCACGCCGCCGAAGCCAAGCGGCCCGCATACCGCTGGCGCAACGCAGTGATAGGCGGCACCGGATTCATCACCGGCGTCCTCTTCCACCCCACCGTCCGCGGCCTCGCCTACGCCCGTACCGACATCGGCGGCGCCTACCGCTGGGACGACCGCCGCTCCCGCTGGATCCCGCTCATCGACCACATCGGCTGGGACGACTGGAACCTGCTCGGCGTCGAGGCCATGGCGGTGGACCCCGCACACCCCGACCGGCTGTACCTCGCCCTCGGCACCTACACCCAGTCCTGGGCGGGCAACGGCGCCGTCCTGCGTTCCGAGGACCGCGGTGCCACCTGGACCCGCACCGACCTGTCGGTGAAGCTGGGCGCCAACGAGGACGGCAGGGGAGCGGGCGAGCGGCTGCTCGTCGACCCACGCGACAGCGACACCCTGTGGCTGGGCACCCGGCACGACGGACTGCTCAAGTCGGCGGACCGGGGCGCCACTTGGGCGGCGGCCGGGGGCTTCCCGGCGACCCCGATCCCCTCCGGGCAGGGCGTCACCTTCCTGGTCGCCGCGGGGCGGGCCGTCTACGCCGGCTGGGGTGACGGCGGCGGCACCACCGCCAGCCTGTACCGCACGACCAACGGCACGGCCTGGGAGGCGGTCCCCGGACAGCCCTCCGGCACGTCCGCCGGCGTGCCGATCCGGGCCGCGTACGACCGGCACGCCCGTGAGCTGTACGTGACGTACGCCGACGCCCCCGGACCCAACGGGCAGACCGACGGCGGCGTGCACAAGCTGGACACCACCAAAGACACGTGGACCGAGGTCACCCCGGTGAAGCCCCAGGGTGCGGACACCTTCGGCTACGGCGGGGTCGCCGTCGACGCCCGCCGTGCCGGCACCGTCGTGGTCTCCACCAACAACCGCTGGTCGGCCGTGGACACCCTGTTCCGCACCACGGACGGCGGCCGTACCTGGGAGTCCCTCAAGGACAGGGCCGTCCTCGACGTCTCCGAGACCCCTTTCCTGACGTTCGGCGCGGACGAGCCGAAGTTCGGCTGGTGGATCCAGGCGGTCGCCGTCGACCCGTACGACTCGAAGCACGTCGTGTACGGCACCGGCGCCGCCCTCTACGGCACCCGCGACCTGAAGCACTGGGCGCCGCGGACCCGCGGTCTGGAGGAGACGTCCGTGCGCCAGCTGATCTCGCCGCCGACCGGGACGGCGCATCTGATCAGCGGGTCGGGGGACATCGGCGTGCTGTACCACGAGCGGCTCACCGCGTCCCCGTCGCGCGGCATGGCGACCAATCCTGTGTTCGGGACGGCGACCGGGCTCGCGCAGGCCGCGCGGAAGCCGTCGTACGTCGTCCGCACGGGCTGGGGCGACCACGGCAACGGCGCCTTCTCCGACGACGGCGGGAAGACCTGGGCCCCCTTCGCGGCCCAGCCCGCCATCGCCAAGGACGCTCCGGGACCGATCGCCGTCAACGCCGACGGCAGCGTGCTGCTGTGGACCTTCGTGCACTGGGACGGCACCAAGTACCCGGCGCAGCGCTCGACGGACAACGGTGCGACCTGGGCCGAGATCTCCACCTTTCCCAAGGGCGCCACACCGGTCGCCGACCCAGCCGACCCGACGCGCTTCTACACGTTCGACACCGACACGGGCACGGTGTACACCAGCTCCGACAGCGGCCTTACGTTCAGCAGGGGCGCCGCCGGACTTCCGTCCGGGGACAGCCAGTTCAAGCTGGCCGCCGCGCCCGGACGCTCCGGTGACCTGTGGCTGAGCACCAAGGGGAACGGGCTCTACCGCTCCACCGACGGCGGCGCCGCCTTCACCAAGGTCGGCAGTTGCCGGGCCTCGTACGTCCTCGGGTTCGGCAAGGCCGCCGACGATGCCGGCTACCCGGCGATCTACCAGGTCGGCGCCACCGGCGACAGCACCGCGGTCCTGCGCTCCGACGACGAGGCGAAGACATGGGTACGGATCAACGACGACGCCCACCAGTGGGGCTTCACCGGCGACGCCATCACCGGTGACCCGCGCGTCCACGGCCGCGTCTACCTGGCCACGAACGGGCGCGGCATCCAGTACGGGGAGCCGGCCTGATGCCGGACCTCGGTGCCGTCACCGGAGGGCGGATCCTCTTCGGCGGCGACTACAACCCGGAACAGTGGCCGGAGGAGACCTGGCACGAGGACATCCGCCTGATGAAGGACGCCGGGGTCAACTCCGTGACCCTCGGTGTCTTCTCCTGGGCGAAGCTCGAACCGCACCCGGGAGCAAGGGAGTTCGGGTGGCTGGACACACTGATGGACCTGATGCACGACAGCGGCATCGGCGTCGTCCTCGCCACCCCCACGTCCTCGCCCCCGCCCTGGATGGGCCGGCTGCACCCCGACACCCTGCCCCGCACCGAGGACGGCCGCACCGAGTGGTGGGGCGGCCGCCAGCACTTCTCGCACTCCAGCGCCACCTACCGCCGCTACGCCGCCGCGATCGCCGAGGACCTGGCCGCCCGCTACGGCGGCCACCCGGCCCTCAGGATGTGGCACATCAACAACGAGTACTGCACCATCGACCACGGCGACGAGGCGGCGGCGGCCTTCCGCCGCTGGCTGCGGGAGAAGTACGGCACGCTCGACGCGCTCAACACCGCCTGGGGCACGGCCTTCTGGAGTCAGGGCTACGACAGCTGGGACGGCGTCCTGCCGGCCCGGCAGCCCCACTACATGAAGAATCCCGCCCAGGTGCTGGACTTCCGGCGCTTCACCTCCGACATGCTCCTGGAGTGCTATGTCGCCGAGCGGGACATCGTCCGCCGGCACAGCCCGCACATCCCGGTCACCACCAACTTCATGCCGCTGTGGTTCGGGCAGGACGCCTGGCGCTGGGCCGAGGAGGAGGACGTCGTCTCCGTCGACCTCTACCCCGACCCGCGCGACCCGCTCGGCGCCCAGCACGGCGCGCTGGTGCAGGACATGACCCGCTCGCAGGCCCGCGGCCCCTGGATGCTCATGGAGCAGGCGGCGGGACCGGTCAACTGGCGGGGCGTGAACCACCCCAAGCCCAGGGGACTCAACCGGCTCTGGTCCCTGCAGGCCGTCGCCCGGGGCGCGGACGCCGTCTGCTACTTCCAGTGGCGCCAGTCCCGGCAGGGCGCGGAGAAGTTCCACTCCGGGATGATCAGCCACGCGGGGGAGGAGGGCCGTACCTTCCAGGAGGTCAAGCGACTCGGCGCCGACCTCGCCCGCATCGGCGAGTACGTGTCCGGCACCGCCATCCGGGCGGACGTCGCGATCCTGCACGACTGGCACGCCTGGTGGGCCGTCGCCCAGGACGGCCGGCCGTCCTGTGAGGTCGACCACCCGGCCGTCCTGCACGCCTGGCACCGCGCCCTGTGGGAGTCCGGCCTCACCACGGACTTCGCCCACCCCGAGCACGACCTGTCCGGCTACAAGTGCGTCGCTCTGCCGCAGCTGTACCTCCTCAACGACGCGGCCATCGACAACCTCCTCGCCTACGTCCGCGGCGGCGGCACCCTCGTCTGCGGCTTCCACACCGCGGTCGCCGACGAGGACGACCGGGTGCGCCCCGGCGGCATGGACGCCCGGCTGCGCGAACTGTTCGGCATCCGCACGCTGCACGAGTGGTGGCCGCTGGACGCGGGGGAGAGCGTCGAGTGCGAGGGCTTCCGCGGAACGCTGTGGTCGGAGGAGATCGAGGCCGCCGGCACCGCCGAAGAGACGATTCCGTACCAGGGCGGCGAACTCGACGGACTGCCAGCCGTACTGCGCAGGGGCCGTGCCTGGTACGTCTCCACGCTGCCGGAGCCAGAGGCGCTGCGCGCCCTGCTCGCCCGGATCACGGCCGAGGCAGGGGTCCGCCCGGTCCTCGACGGTCTGCCCGAAGGGGTGGAGGCCGTGCGGCGCGGCGAGTTGCTGTTCCTGCTCAACCACCGGCGTGACCCGGTGAGCGTCGAGGTGCCCGGCACCCACCACGACCTGCTCAGTGGTGGGACGATCAGCGACCGGATCACACTCGGACGCTACGGAACGGCGGTGCTGCGACCATGACCCACGAACCCGTGCACGGAACCTGGGAACCCCTCCCGGCCGCCCGCTGGGAGGACGGCTTCCTCAGCGGCAACGGCCACCACGGCGCTCTTGTGTTCGGCGACCTGGACGACGACCGGGTCGTCGTCACCCATCACACCCTGGTCCGCCCCAACGGGAGCGAACACGCCCGCCCGCCCCGGCTCGCCGCGGAACTCCCCGCCCTGCGGGACAGGTTGCTCGCCGGTGACCTCACCGCGGCGGAGGACTTCACCGACGGCCGCCCACTGCTATGGGTGCAGCCCTTCCATCCCGCCTTCCAGACCCGGCTGCGGACCACCGACGAGCACGCCGACGACCGCACCGGTTACCGGCGCTCCGTGGACTTCACCACCGGCGAGACGACGGCCGTCCACGCGGACCGGACCAGCCGTGTCTTCGTCTCCCGCGCCGACGACCTCGTCGTCCAGTGCGTCACGGCGCCCGGCGGCACCCTCGACATCAGCCTGGACCCGCGGCTGCCGAACGCGCCCGCCGGACTGGTCGTCGACGACGGCGCCCTCCTCACCGCCGAGGGCGCCCTGCTCACCCTGCGCGTCCGCTACCCGGACAGCGACCGGGCCTACACGGGACTGGCCCTCGTCGCCGTCACGGGCGGCACGACGGCCCTCGCCCCGACCGGCGTGCGGGTCACGGGCGCCGCATCGGTCCTGCTCCTCACCCGGGTCCACCGCCACACGGGGGAGCCGGACACCGCGGCCGAGGCCCAGGAGCTCAGGGACGTGTGGGGCGGGCAGACCTACGACGCCCTCCTGGCCCGCCACCTCCCCCTGCACCGCACCGCCTACGACCGCGTCACCCTCGACCTCGCCGCCGACCCCGCCGAACGCGCGCTGCCCGGCTCGGAGCTGCTCAGGCGGCCGGGCAGCACCGCCCTCCTCGAGCGGCTGTTCGCGGCCGGCCGTTACCACCTGCTGTCCGCCTCCGGCATGAACCCGCCCCGGCTCACCGGACTGTGGACCGGCGACTGGGACACCGCCTGGTCCGGGGCGTTCACCAACGACGCCAACGTCAACCTCCAGACCGCCTGCGCACCGTCCGCCGCTCTGCCGGAGGTGACGGAAGCGCTGGCCGGCCTCATCCAGCGGCAACTGCCCGACTGGCGGGAGAACGCCAGGGCCGTCTTCGGCGCCCGCGGTGCCGTCGCCCCCGCGCACACCGACGGCGAGTCCGGGCTGACGTACCACTTCGACCGCGAGTACCCGCTGCACCTGTGGACCGCCGGCGCCGACTGGCTGCTCAAACCCCTCGTCGACCACGACGAGATCCGAGGCGAACGCGACCCGCGCACCGCGGCCGTCCTCGCCGAAGTCGCCGGCTTCTACGAGGACTTCCTCACCCGCACCGACGACGACGGCCGGCTCGTCGTCGTCCCCTCCTACTCGCCCGAGAACCGGCCGGCGAACGCGAGCTGGGGCGCGATCAACGCGGCCATGGACCTCTCGGCGGCCCGGCACGCCCTGCTGACGGCGGCCGACTACCACCGGGGATCACCCGACGCCGACCGCTGGCACGCCCTCGCCGAACGTCTCCCGCCCCACCGGATCAACACCGACGGCGCCCTCGCCGAATGGGCCTGGCCGGGCCTGGACGACAGCTACGACCACCGCCACCTCAGCCACCTCTACGGCGTCTGGCCCCTCGACGAGATCACCCCCTACGACACCCCGCGGCTGGCGGACGCCGCCCACCGCGCCCTCGAACTGCGCGGCGCCGAGAACGACTCCGCCCACGGCCATCTCCACCACGCCCTGATCGCGGCCCGGCTCCGCGACGGCGAACGCGTCGCCCGCGCGCTCGCCGCCGTGCTGGAGGGCGACTTCTTCCACGCCTCCCTGATGAGCGCGCACTACCCGAACCGCCACGTCTACAACGCGGACGCCGCACACACCCTGCCCGCCGTACTGATCGAGATGCTCGTGCAGTCGACCCCCGACCGGCTCGTCCTGCTTCCCGCGCTCCCGGCGGCCTGTCCCGAGGGAGAACTCCGGGGCGTCCGCACACGGTTCGGAGCCGAGCTCGACCTCACATGGAACCGCGAAACGGCCACCGCGGTGGTGCGCCCCACCCGCACCCACCGCATCGAACTCAGGACTTCCTCCAGCGCTCGGCCGCTCGACCTGGTCGCCGGAGAAGACCGCGTCCTCACCCTGGGGGCGCGGTAACCAACCTCCCCCCACCCATGGAAGGGACACCATGGCAACACGCACGCTGAGCAGGGCCGCCAAGGCCCTGCTGGCCCCCGTCCTCGCCCTCGGCGCCACCGTCGGCCTCGCCTCCGCCCCCGCCTCGGCCGCCGTCTGGAACTCCTGCGAGCAGTACGGCAACACCAGCCTGAACGGCTACACGCTCTACAACGACATCTGGGGTTCGGGTGCGGGCAGCCAGTGCATCTGGGCCAACTCCGGCACCAACTGGGGCGTCTGGGCCAACCACCCGAACACGGGCGGCATCAAGTCCTACCCGAACGCCAAGAAGGTGATCAACAAGTCGATCACCTCCCTGTCCTCGCTGACCAGCAGCTACAACGTCACCGTCCCGTCGTCCGGTTCGTACAACACCTCCTACGACATCTGGGACACCAACCACGCCTACGAGATCATGCTCTGGGTCAACAAGACCGGAGCCGTCGGCCCGCTCGGCACCTCGCAGGGCACCGTGACCCTCGGCGGCTCCACCTGGAACGTCTACAAGGGCAACAACACGGCCAACGACGTCTTCTCGTTCGTCCGGACGTCCAACTCGTCCTCCGGCACCGTCAACATCCTGCCGATCCTCAAGTGGATCAAGGACACCAAGGGCTGGTTCGGCAACGTCACCATAGGTGACCTGCAGTTCGGCTTCGAGATCACGTCCTCGTCCGGTGGCCTGAACTTCACCACCAACAGCGAGAGTGTCAGCAGCAGCTGATCCCTCAGGCACGGTCGACCTCCGCCCGGAGGGCGTCGTAGTCCGCGAAGGCCGCCGCGACGTCGTCGCGGGTCAGACCGTACCGGGCGAGGTCGTACCGGTGCGGTCGGGCGCTCCTGGGGCGGGCGGTGACCGCGGGCAGCCGGGCCGCCTCGGAGTCGGTCCACGAGGCACCGACGGCCGCGTAGAGCTTGGGGGCGCCCGTGGCCGGATCGCCGGCGAGCCATGCGTAGGGCACGTCCACCAGGGCCTCTGGAGGGATGGCGGCACGGGAGGCGAGGCCGCGGGCCGCGCTGCGGCTCAGCAGCTCCAGCCAGGTCGCGCCGATCCAGTGCAGGTCGACAGGGCTGGTGCTGACGGCCATGCCGTGTTCCACCAGGCTGCAGAACGACGCCACGACGGTCTCCGGGTCGCGGTGCGTCCACACGATCGTGGCGTCCGGGAAGACCGTGCGCAGCGCGTCCAGGTTCTCCAGGTGCAGGGGCGACTTCACAACCCAGCGGCGGCGGGGACGCCCGTACTGGAGCACCTGGTAGACCTGCTTGAGGTGGCGGTAGTCGGGCACGAAGTCCCGTGCGCCGTGCCAGGCCAGATACCCGGGGACACGCGCCTGGGACAGCGGCATCACGGTGTGCGGCAGGGCGAAGGTGCACTCCTCGGGGCCCTCGGGGAGCAGCCGGTGGATGTCGCGGAAGTGCGGCGCGAACAGGTCGATGGAGCCCACCAGCCGGCGTGCCGCCGTGATCGCCCGCTCCCGCTCGCCGGGCCCCCGGTACAGGCCGGGCGCGAGCAGTTCCCAGAGCAGCGGGCAGCGGTGTTCGCCCGAGAGCGACAGCACGCCGTGGGTGAGCGTGGTGGCGGTACGGGGCAGACCCACGACGAACACCGGCCGTTGGATCGGCTCCTCCTCGATCGCCGGGTTCTCGGCGATCAGCCGCCGGATCCGGGCCCGGGCGGCGAGGTGTCTGCCGACGTGTCCCCGAGCGGACAGCCAGCCCACCGGTGTGAGGTCCTCGGCGTCCGCCCAACATCGCAGCAGGAACCGGAAGTCGTCGACGAACTGCTCGTCGCCGTCCGCCTGCCCGGCCTCGGCCAGCAGTCGGTCGAACGCGCGGTCGGGCGTACGGCGGGAACGGGCGCCGGGCCGGAGCAGCAGATTGGCCAGGCCGAGGGCGAGGGGACCGGAGGACATGGGGGCGGACTCCTGTCACGTGGGACCGGGGGCAGCGAACCTACCCCCGGTAACCGCCGTGCGACCCAGCGGAGTTGAGACAATTCCGCCCGGGGCCGCTACTCCTGCGTCTGCTCCTGCTCCTGCTCCTGCTCCACGATGGGCAGTGTCGCCCCGTCCCGCAGGAACAGCGGGATGCGGTCCAGGGGGGCGTCGACCGTCACGGTCGTACCGCCGTCGTAAGACTCACCGGTCCACGCGTCCGTCCAGCGGGTGCCCGCCGGGAGGTACGTCGTGCGGGAGGTGGCGCCGGCCGTCAGCACCGGGGCGACGAGCAGGTCCCGGCCGAAGAGGTAGGCGTCGTCCACCGACCAGGCCGTCCGGTCGTCCGGGAACTCCAGGAACAGCGGCCGCATCACCGGCAGCCCCTCCTCGTGGGCCTCCCTCATGACCCGCAGGACGTACGGCTTCAGGCGCTCGCGCAGCCGCAGGTACCGCTCCAGGATCGCGCCGGCCTCCTCCCCGTACGACCACACCTCGTTCGGGCCGCCGGTCATCTCCGGCCCCAGCTCCATGCCCGGGTCGCGGAACCCGTGCAGGCGCATCAGCGGGGACAGCGCTCCGAACTGGAACCAGCGGACCATGACCTCGCGGTACGCCGGGTCGTCAGGGTCGCCGCCGTGGAAGCCGCCGATGTCGGTGTTCCACCAGGGGATGCCGGACAGCGCGGTGTTGAGACCGGCCGCGATCTGACGGCGCAGGGTCGGGAAGTCGGTGCCGATGTCACCGGACCACAGGGCGGCGCCGTACCGCTGACTGCCCGCCCACGCCGAGCGGTTGAGGGTGATCACCTCGTCCTCGCCGGACGCCAGCAGACCCTCGTGGAAGGCGCGGGCGTTCTCGGCCGGGTAGATGTTGCCGACCTCCAGGCCGGGGCCCGCCCAGTAGCGCAGGTTCTCCGCGAAGCCCGGCTTCAGCTCGGGCTCGCAGGCGTCCAGCCAGAAGGCCGTGATGCCGTAGGGATCCAGGTAGTTCTCCTTCACGCGGGACCAGACGAACTCCCGGGCCTCGGGGTTGGTGGCGTCGTAGAAGGCAACCTGGACGGTGGAGGCGACCTCCTTGTCCGGCCAGTCGGCGTGCGCCATCGGACCGTACTGGGTGCCGATGAAGTAGCCGCGCTGCTCCATCACCGGGTGGTTCTCCGACAGCGGGGACACCGACGGCCACACGGACACCACCAGTTTGACGCCCATCTCCTCCAGTTCACGGACCATCGCCGCCGGGTCAGGCCACTCCTTCGGGTCGAACTTCCACTCGCCCAGGTGGGTCCAGTGGAAGAAGTCGCAGACGATCGCCGACAGCGGCAGGCCCCGGCGCTTGTACTCGCGTGCCACGGCGAGGAGTTCACCCTGGGTGCGGTAGCGCAGCTTGCACTGCCAGAAGCCCGCCGCCCACTCGGGCAGCATCGGGGTGCGGCCGGTCACCGCGCTGTAGCGGCGCTGGCCGTCGGCCGGGGTGCCCGCGGTGATCCAGTAGTCGATCTGGCGGGCGGAGTCCGCCACCCAGCGGGTGCCGTTGTGCGCCAGCTCCACCCGGCCGATCGCCGGGTTGTTCCACAGCAGCGTGTAGCCGCGGCTGGAGGCCAGCACCGGGATGCCGACCTCGGCGTTGCGCTGCACCAGATCGAGGACCAGGCCCTTCTGGTCGAGGCGGCCGTGCTGGTGCTGGCCCAGGCCGAACAGCTTCTCGTCCCCGTACGCGGCGAAGCGCTGCTCGAGGCGGTGGTGGCCGTTGCCGACCGCCGTGTACAGGCGGGAGCCCGGCCACCAGAAGTGGGCGCGCTCCTCGGCCAGCAGCTCGGACAGGTCGTCCGTACGCAGGAACCGGATCAGGCCCTCGGCGTCGACCTCCACGGTCAGCGCGCCGACCGTCAGGCGGGCCTCCCCGTCCCCGATCTTCACGGTGCTCTCGGCGGCGGGTGGCGTCGAGAGCAGGGCGCCCGGCAGGGCGTCGAGCACGGGGCCGCCGAGCCGGGCGCGGACCCGGACCGCGTCCGGGCCCCAGGGCTCGATGCGCACCGTCTCCTGGCGGCCGCTCCACTCCAGCGCCCCGTCCCGCTCGCGGAACGTGCCGACGGTGGGGGAGGACTGCGCGAGGCTGACCTTGGGACGCGCTGCGGCAGGCTGGTTTTCGGCAGGCTGGTTCACAGGGCTGGCTCCTGGGATGCGGACGGGCATGCCGACGGGCATGCGGGCATGGGGGTGCCTGGGCTCGCGGGACGTTGTGGGGGAAGTCCGGTGGATCAGGAACCGGACGGCGCCGGGCCGGAGCTGGCCCGGGGGGTCAACTCGGGTGCGATCAGCACGACTTCGTCGCTGCCGCGGCCGTCGAGCTTGGCCACCAGGTGCTCCACGGCGTACCGGCCCATCTCCTGGGCGGGGATGGCGACCGACGTCAGGCGCACCGAGGCCTGGACGGCGACCTGCTCCGGGCAGATCCCGACCACCGACACGTCCTCGGGCACCGCCCGGCCCTGCTGGCGCAGCAGGGCGAGCAGCGGCTCGACGGCGGACTCGTTCTGCACCACGAACCCGGTGGTGCCCGGGCGCTCGTCGAGGATGCGGGCGAGGGTGACGGCCATCGCGTCGTACCCGCCCTCGCACGGGCGGTGCAGTATCCGCACGCCCAGCTCCCGGGCGCGGGTGCGCAGGCCGTCGAGGGTGCGCTCGGCGAAACCGGTGTGCCGTTCGTAGACCGCGGGGGCCTCGCCGATGACCGCGACATCACGGTGGCCGAGCTTCGCCAGATGCTCCACGCACAGCGCGCCGGTCGCCGCGAAGTCCAGGTCGACGCAGGTCAGGCCGGAGGTGTCGGCGGGCAGCCCGATGAGGACGCAGGGCTGGTCGGTCTGGCGCAGCAGCGGCAGCCGCTCGTCGTCCAGCTCGACGTCCATCAGGATCATCGCGTCGGCCAGCCCGCTGCCGGTGACCCGGCGCACCGCGTCGGGGCCCTCCTCGCCGGTGAGCAGCAGGACGTCGTAGCCGTGGGTGCGGGCGGTGGTCGCCACCGCGATGGCGATCTCCATCATCACCGGTACGTACATGTCGGTGCGCAGCGGGATCATCAGCGCGATGATGTTCGACCTGCTGCTGGCCAGGGCGCGGGCGCCCGCGTTCGGGTGGTACCCGAGCTCCCGGATGCTCTGCTCGACCCGCTGCCGGGTGGTGGCGGAGATGGACCGCTTGCCGCTGAGGACATAGCTCACCGTGCTCGCCGAGACTCCGGCGTGCTGGGCGACCTCGGCGAGGGTGACCATCCAGCTCTCCAAGCTTTGTGAAGCGCTTCGACAGTGCGCGTGGTTGACAAGGGCGAGTGAGGGTGTATCGACAGTAGCTCCAGCGGGAGTGGGTGTCCATAGTCCGTCGAAGCGCTTCGACACCGATTTGTGGCCCGACGCGGGCAGGCATGCGGGCAGCAGTGACGGCAACCTTCCGTCCGAGCGGCCCCTCCCGGGGGCGGTACACGCACCGTCCCCCTGCAAGAACCCCGGATGCAACCCCGCGGACCACACCCCGGTGGGGTGCGGGGGCTCGGCCTCGGGGGGCTGGTGGGGTTGTAGGAGCGGAGACCTGCGGGAGTCCGGGGTGTGGTGGCTCCGGTGGGGTGCAGGGGGCGGAGCCTCGCGTAGGTCCGGGGTGCGGCAGCATCGACGGGGTGCAGGGGCGGAGCCCCGCGGGGGCTCGGGGGCGTGCCCCCGGTGGGGTTGAAGGGGCGGAGCCCCTGGGGGTCGGGAAGGGTAGGGGCGGCGGGGGCGAGGAGACGTACGCCCTGCACCCCTCCCGCGGGGGCCGGCCCAACTCGTCGAACCGGCGGAGCCGCGCGGCACGGGTATGGGCCGAACGGACGCGCCAGGACTGGTGGGGACGGCCCGTTTCGGGTACCAACGATCCAGTAGCACTGGTCGGTAACGAACGGTCCGCAATCATCCCTCTTCGCGGCGAGGTGAGCCTCATGTCCGCCCCCACCACCAAGAAACCCACCGTCACCGAACGCGAGGCCCGCCAGGTGGCGGAGGCCGCCCGGGAACAGGACTGGCGCAAGCCCAGCTTCGCCAAGGAGCTGTTCCTCGGCCGCTTCCGGCTCGACCTCATCCACCCGCACCCCCTCCCCGCCGACGAGGACGCCCAACGTGGCGAGGAGTTCCTCGCCAAACTGCGCGACTTCTGCGAGACGAAGATCGACGGCGCCCGGATCGAGCGCGACGCGCAGATCCCGGACGAGGTCATCGACGGGCTCAAGGAGCTCGGCGCGTTCGGCATGAAGATCGACACCAAGTACGGCGGCCTGGGCCTGACCCAGGTCTACTACAACAAGGCCCTCGCCCTGGCCGGCTCCGCCAACCCGGCGATCGGCGCGCTGCTGTCGGCCCACCAGTCGATCGGCGTACCGCAACCCCTGAAGCTGTTCGGCACCCAGGAGCAGAAGGACACCTTCCTGCCCCGCTGCGCCCGCACCGACATCTCCGCCTTCCTCCTCACCGAGCCGGACGTCGGCTCCGACCCCGCCCGGCTGGCCACCACGGCCGTCCCCGACGGGGACGACTACGTGCTCGACGGCGTGAAACTCTGGACCACCAACGGGGTCATCGCCGACCTGCTCGTCGTCATGGCCCGCGTGCCGAAGTCCGAGGGACACAAGGGCGGTATCACCGCGTTCGTGGTCGAGGCCGCCTCGGAGGGCGTCACGGTCGAGAACCGCAACGCCTTCATGGGCCTGCGCGGCATCGAGAACGGCGTCACCCGCTTCCACCAGGTGCGTGTCCCGGCCGCCAACCGCATCGGCGAGGAGGGGTCGGGCCTGAAGATCGCCCTGACCACCCTCAACACCGGCCGTCTGTCACTGCCCGCGATGTGCGCCGGCGCGGGCAAGTGGTGCCTGAAGATCGCCCGCGAGTGGTCGGCGGCCCGCGAGCAGTGGGGCAAGCCGGTCGCGCTGCACGAGGCGGTCGGCTCCAAGATCAGCTTCATCGCGGCAACCACCTTCGCACTGGAGGCCGTGCTGGACCTGTCCAGCCAGATGGCCGACGAGAACCGCAACGACATCCGTATCGAGGCCGCCCTCGCCAAGCTGTACGGCTCCGAGATGGCCTGGCTGATGGCCGACGAACTGGTCCAGATCCGCGGCGGCCGCGGTTTCGAGACGGCCGCGTCGCTCGCGGCCCGCGGCGAGCGCGCCGTACCCGCCGAGCAGATCCTGCGCGACCTGCGCATCAACCGGATCTTCGAGGGCTCCACCGAGATCATGCACCTGCTGATCGCCCGCGAGGCCGTCGACGCCCACCTGTCGGTCGCCGGTGACCTCATCGACCCCGACAAGACCCTCTCCGACAAGGCGAAGGCGGGCGCGAACGCCGGGGTCTTCTACGCCAAGTGGCTGCCGAAGCTGGTCGCGGGCCCGGGGCAGCTGCCCTCCTCGTACAGCGAGTTCAAGCACGAGGTGGACCTCTCCGGCCATCTGCGCTTCGTCGAGCGGCACGCCCGCAAGCTCGCCCGGTCCACCTTCTACGCCATGTCCCGCTGGCAGGGCCGGATGGAGACCAAACAGGGCTTCCTGGGCCGGATCGTGGACATCGGCGCCGAGCTGTTCGCGATGAGCGCCGCCTGCGTCCGGGCCGAGCTGCTGCGCGGCCAGGGCGACCACGGCCGCGAGGCCTACCAGCTCGCCGACGCCTTCTGCCGCCAGTCCCGCATCCGGGTCGAGGAACTCTTCGGCCGGCTCTGGAACAACACCGACGACATCGACCGCAAGGTGGTCAAGGGTGTCCTCGGCGGCGCCTACGAGTGGCTGGAGCAAGGAGTCATCGACCCGTCCGGGGACGGCCCGTGGATCGCCGACGCGACCCCCGGACCGTCCCGGCGGGAGAACGTGCACCGTCCGGTGCGGTAGCCCGCCGGACGGGACGGGCAGCCGTACCCGACGGTCAGCAGTACTTGTCGCTCGGGTCCCGCGTCGTCCAGGAGCAGGAGTCGACCTTGGTGCCGCTCGCCTTGGTCAGCGTGGCCGTGTCGCTGGTGTTGTTCCAGACGTAGGCACGGCGGTCCTGGTACTTGTTCGACGCGGTGTCCGAGCCCTGGCCGGTGTGGACCTTCATGGTCTTGCCCGCGCCGATCTTGACGTTCGGGAACACGTACTTGTGGTTCGAGGCGTCCTTGAGGATCCAGCCCTTGAGGGAGACCGCCGAACCGCTGGTGTTCTTGATCTGCACCCACTCGGCGTTCAGGCTGGCGTTGGAGCGGTTGTCCGAGCCGGGGCTGTCGAACCAGACGTGGTAGATGCTCACCCCGCCGGCGGCTTCGGCGGGCGTGCTGAGCAGGGTGCCGGTGAGCACGGCGGCGCCCGCGAGCGCGGGCAGAGCGGCGCGTATGCGCATGGAGAATCCCCCCAGGGTGTCGTCCACGGCCGGGCGGCTGCGTATCGCCGCCCGGCCAGACAGAAGTGTTATCACACGATCTTCACCGAGACTTCACATCGGCGAATTCCTCCCATCCGGCGATGAGAGCTGATAAGGCACCCACCCGAGGGATGCGCTGTCCTGCGGGCCGCCGGTTGCGGCAACAATGGAGGGATGACCGACAGTCCCGCCAGTCCGGCGCCCCTCGCCGACCCGCACCTCGTCTACGACCCTCTCGCGGGGGACGGTCCCAAGGACGTGGTGATCCTCGGCTCCACCGGATCGATCGGCACCCAGGCCATCGACCTCGTGCTGCGCAACCCCGACCGCTTCCGGGTGACCGCCGTGTCCGCGAACGGCGGCCGGGTGACCCTCCTCGCCGAGCAGGCGCACCGGCTGCGGGTGCGGACCGTCGCGGTCGCCCGCGAGGAAGTCGTACCGGCACTGCGCGAGGCGCTCGGCGCCCGGTACGGGGACGGGGAGCCGCTCCCCGAGATCGTCGCCGGACCCGACGCCGCCACCCACGTCGCCGCATCCGACTGCCACACCGTGCTGAACGGCATCACCGGCTCCATCGGCCTGGCGCCCACCCTCGCCGCCCTGGAAGCGGGCCGCACCCTCGCGCTCGCCAACAAGGAGTCGCTCATCGTCGGCGGCCCGCTGGTCAAGGCGCTCGCCAAGCCCGGCCAGATCATCCCGGTCGACTCCGAGCACGCCGCGCTCTTCCAGGCCCTGGCCGCCGGGAGGAGGGCCGATGTGCGCAAGCTGGTCGTCACCGCCTCCGGCGGCCCCTTCCGCGGCCGCACCAAGGAGCAGCTGGCCGACGTCACGGTCGAGGACGCCCTCGCGCACCCCACCTGGGCCATGGGCCCGGTGATCACGATCAACTCCGCGACACTGGTGAACAAGGGTCTGGAGGTCATCGAGGCGCACCTCCTCTACGACATTCCCTTCGACCGCATTGAGGTGGTCGTGCATCCCCAGTCGTATGTCCACTCGATGGTTGAGTTCACGGACGGATCGACACTGGCCCAGGCGACGCCCCCGGACATGCGCGGGCCGATCGCCATCGGCCTCGGCTGGCCCGAACGGGTGCCCGACGCGGCGCCCGCCTTCGACTGGAGCAAGGCTTCCACCTGGGAATTCTTCCCGCTCGACAACGACGCCTTCCCCTCGGTGAACCTGGCGCGCCGTGTGGGAGAGCTCGCGGGCACGGCCCCGGCGGTGTTCAATGCCGCCAACGAGGAGTGCGTGGAGGCGTTCCGTACGGGCGCGCTGCCGTTCAACGGGATCATGGAGACCGTCACCCGGGTGGTGGAGGAGCACGGCACCCCCAGGACGGGAACCTCGCTCACGGTGTCGGACGTCCTCGAGGCGGAGACCTGGGCACGGGCCCGGGCCCGGGAACTGACAGCGCAGACGGCGACCGCGGAGGCGCGTGCATGACGACCCTGATGTTCATCCTCGGCATAGGCGTCTTCGCGCTCGGGCTGCTGGTCTCCATCGCCTGGCACGAGCTGGGACACCTCTCCACCGCCAAGCTCTTCGGCATCCGCGTGCCGCAGTACATGGTCGGCTTCGGCCCCACCGTCTGGTCGCGCAAGAAGGGCGAGACGGAGTACGGGTTCAAGGCGATCCCCATGGGCGGCTACATCCGCATGATCGGCATGTTCCCGCCCGGCGACGACGGCCGGATCACCGCGCGCTCCACCTCGCCGTGGCGCGGCATGATCGAGGACGCCCGCTCGGCCGCCTACGAGGAGCTCCAGCCGGGCGACGAGACCCGCCTGTTCTACACGCGCGCCCCGTGGAAGCGGGTCATCGTGATGTTCGCGGGCCCCTTCATGAACCTGGTCCTCGCGGTGGTGCTGTTCCTCACGGTGCTGATGGGCTTCGGCATCACACAGCAGACCACCACCGTCAGCTCGGTCTCCAAGTGCGTGATCTCCCAGACGCAGAACCGGGACACCTGCAAGAAGTCCGATCCCGTCTCCCCGGCCGCCGCCGCGGGGCTGAAGGCCGGTGACAAGATCGTCTCCTTCGACGGGGTCAGGACGGACAGCTGGAACAGGCTCTCCGACCTGATCCGGGCCAACCCCGGCAAGACCGTGCCCATCGTCGTCGAGCGGGGAGGCCACGAGGTCACCCTGAAGGCGACCCTCGTCGAGAACCAGGTGGCGAAGAAGGACTCCCACGGGCAGATCGTCAACGGCTACACCAAGGCCGGCTTCCTCGGCTTCAGCGCCGCCAACGGCGTCGTACGCCAGGACTTCGGCGAATCGGTGACCTGGATGGGCGACCGCCTCGGCGAGGCCGTCGACTCCATCGCCGCGCTCCCCGGCAAGATCCCCGCCCTCTGGAACGCCGCCTTCAACGACGCCCCCCGCCAGCCCGACTCCCCGATGGGCGTGGTCGGCGCGGCCCGCGTCGGCGGTGAGATCTTCACCCTCGACATCCCGCCCACCCAGCAGCTGGCGATGTTCGTCATGCTGGTCGCCGGCTTCAACCTCTCCCTCTTCCTGTTCAACATGCTCCCGCTGCTCCCGCTCGACGGCGGGCACATCGCGGGCGCCCTGTGGGAGTCGCTGCGCCGGCACGTGGCGAAGGTGCTGCGCCGTCCGGACCCGGGCCCGTTCGACGTGGCGAAGCTGATGCCGGTGGCTTACGTGGTGGCCGGGATCTTCGTCTGCTTCACGATCCTGGTCCTGATCGCGGACGTGGTTAACCCGGTCAAAATCTCGTAGTCGCGCGGCGTTTCCCGGCGGCCCGGAACATGGGGGAGTTCCGGGCCGCCTCCTATTGAGTGGGTTTCCGGGTGGGATGTGCTGGCGCGTTCGCCGGTGCCGTAATCTCGAATCCTGGAGCCCGATGCCTGAACGGGACCGGATCATGATCCACGACTTGGGGTTGCACTGCAGATGACTGCGATTTCTCTCGGCATTCCGTCCGTTCCGACCAAGCTCGCCGAGCGCCGGAAGAGCCGGCAGATCCAGGTCGGAACCGTGGCGGTCGGTGGTGACGCTCCGGTGTCGGTGCAGTCGATGACGACGACCCGTACGTCCGATGTCGGGGCCACGCTGCA
>NZ_JBIATQ010000017.1:0-135787 GCF_042891955.1 Streptomyces sp. NPDC001843
AGCGGTGCACCTCGTCAATCGTGACGTCCCCACCCATGCACAGTCCAACGAGAGTCCGGACCGCCGGTCACGGCAACTGCGGCTGCAGTACTAACTCGATGCCAGGCATGAACGGGGCCCCGGAGATCGTCATAGCCCAACTGTGCTGGACCTACTCACCCCAAGGCCACCGGATATCCGCTCTGGAAGCGCTGCCCGCTCACCCGTGGGGCCAGATCAGCTTCGTACGCGGTGGAGCCACTTCCCATCCGCGCAGTGGAGCCCAAACAAGTGCTTACGAACAGGCAACTGCTGCCACGTGCAGCCCGACGCGGCCACGAACACGATCGCGGCCAGCACCTCAAGGGCACCATGCCGGCGGTGGCCACCGCCCTGAGTCCGCGAAGGCGCCTCCGGCGCCACCCACCGGAAAAACTCCCGCATTCGTCCGGCACCAGCCGCTCAACGATCCCACCACGACCCACAGCCTGCCGAGGCAGCCAAAGGAGATGACCTCTAAGGCATCCAGGCACGCCTGCGAGCCGCCCAGGTACTCGCGGTCCAACGGGTGCTCGCCCGGACGACTGGCAGAAGATCACCGACGTCGAACCGCCCACGACGTCCACCCCGAGGCCGCAGCCCACGCCGGCCAAGCATTCAACCAACCGCGGTGACGAGAGGCACTTCCAGCCGAAGAGGCTCCGCAACCTGGTGCACGCGTTACGTACGCCGGGGGCGTGTCCACCGCCCTGGTTCCATAGCGATCACCGCTACTGCACGTGATGTGCGCTTGTCGGGGACCAGACGGACGCCAGTGCGTCAGGAGCCGGTCTTCTCCGCGATCCACCGTTCCAGCGCCGCCTGATCCTCCAGGGAGGCGTGCTTTACCGCGTAGCCGCGGACGACGTCGTAGAGGCGGCCCTGGAGCTCACCGTACTCGTCGAAGCGGGCGAGGACGGCTCGGGAGAACTCGCCGATGGAGACGTCGTCCTGCTCGCCGGCCTTCGCGGCAGCTTCATGGAAAGCAGCGACCACGAGCAGGTGTGCCGTAGCTTCGTCGTCAGGGCTCGCGTACACGGCGGACTCTCTACCCCAAATTACGAGGGGCGACCCCTGTGGCCCCATGCCATGTGCCGACGCACAGCGGTCCGGGGGGCGACCGAGCCGTGTATTGGGAGCGCTCCCACTTATTGTTACAGCGATGGCTGGTGGTGTCGTGAACGACTTGTTCCGACGTTCCTGCACGGGGGTGACCAGGTGCGGTTCCGGTCGCATCATTGGCATGAGCCCGACCGGTGTGCGCGGGGACCGCGAGGTCGGGCCAGTCGACGTGCCGGGCATCGGGTCCGGCATTCAGGAGGTCACCGTGATCAACGCTCCTCTCGCACGACGCGCCGGCCGGCGATTACTCATCACAGGGGTGTTCGGCCTACTGCTGCTCGCCTCTTCGTTCCTCTACGGCCTGTGTTCCCCATCCGTCGCCGCGTCGGCGTCCGCCGCATCGGCCGGCCGCGCCGCCTCCGCGGACCCGGCGGGCCACACCGGCAACGCCACGCACTTCGACAGCCTCGGATCGCCGTACGGCGGGTGCGGGGTGCCGCAAACGGCTCTTGAGTCACAGAACTACGTGGCGCTCAACGTGTGGAACACACCGGGCGACTACACCGGGCAGCCCACCCCGCGTCCCATCCCGTCCAGTGACGCCGACAGCATGGGACTGTTCGACAACGGCCACAACTGCGGCCGCTGGGTGCGGGTGACGATCGGCGACTACTGCACCGGCACCAACGACGGCGCGGCGGGCCAGGCGTTCTGCCGGAACGGAAACTGGACGTCGGACAAGTACAACGGCGCGAGCCTGGACATGCTGGTCGCCGACAGCTGCGGCGACACCAACGCATGGTGCCGGGACGACCCGTATCACCTGGACCTGGTCACGCACTCGCTGAACGCATACGAACTCAGTGGCCGGCCTGTGGCGGACATGTACCCCAACCACTGGAACAACCGGCACATCTCCTGGTCGTTCATCTCGGCGCCCGACTATTCCGGCGACATCTCGATCGGCTTCGTCAAGAACGCGGCGACGTGGTGGCCCACCATCGACGTCACACACCTGCCCAACGGCATCCACGGCGTGGAGTACTACGACGGCAGAGCATGGGTGGCGGCCGACATGATCAGCGACCTGGGACAGCAGTACAAGATCGGCCCGAACTCCTCGAGTGGATCGAGCTACACCATCCGGGTCCGTGACGTGGACGGCAAGCTCGTCCAGGGCGGACGGACGTACACCTTCGCCATGCCGAGCTCCTGCTCCTCCGGATGTGCGCAGACGTACACCGGCGTCAGCTACACCACCGGTGGAAGCGGCGGCAGCGGGTCGCTGGACCCGCCGGCGAGTCTCACGGTGACCGGCACCACCAGCAGCAGTGTCTCGCTGTCCTGGAGCGCCTCGCCCGGTGCCGTCGGCTACGTCGTCTACCGCGACGGGCGGCAGGTGGGTGACACCACCGGCACGTCCTTCACCGACAGCGGCCTGTCCGCCTCGACCTCCTACACCTACACCGTCAAGGCCCACGACAGCTCAGGAGGCACATCGGCCGCCTCGGACGGCGCTTTGGCGACCACTCGCAGCTCGACCGGCGGCGGGGGGAGTTCCGGCTGCACCGTCACCACCAAGCTGGTCAACTCCTGGCCCGGTGGTTTCACCGCCGAGGTGACGGTCACCAACACCGGCACCTCCACCAGTAGCCGATGGCAGGTCGGCTGGACCTGGCCCGGCGACCAGAAGGTGACGACCGCCTGGAGCACCAAGCTGACGCAGTCGGGTTCCGCGGTCGCGGCCTCGAACGTCGACTACAACAGCGCCATCCCGCCGTCCGGCAGCACGACGTTCGGCTTCAACGCCACTGGAGCCTCCTCCGGCCTGCCCGGCAACCCGGTCTGCACACTCAGCTGACCGGCGCGAGCGGAGGAAGGAAGGCGGGCGCGTGGAATCGGCGCGCACGGGCTGCGGCAGCACGACGAGGCCGTCCGGGCGGAGAGCCCGGCCCCGTGCGCGTCATGGAAGCGTCCGTTCGCGGTACAGCGCCAGTCCCTAGTCACCGCGCCGTGCCTGAAAGGTGCTGGAACAAGCATCTGCGCAGGTCAAGATATCGATGGTCACGTAGGCGCAGGTCAGCGCCACGAGGTGGACGACCTCATCACGGAGGTGTCCAGCACCATCAGGAACTGGGCCGTGCCCAGCACGATCAGAGCTCGCCAGTGCGCCACGGAGCGGGAAGTTCTTGCTCGGTCCAGATGCACTTGCCGTCATGGAGATAGCGGGCACCCCAGCGCCGGGAGAGGGCGGCCACCAACTGCAAGCCGCGGCCGCCTTCGTCGGTGTGAGTGGCGCGGCGGATGCGGGGCGTGGTGAGGCTGCCGTCGTAGACCTCGCAGACCAGCGAGGCGCTGCGCAGCAGACGCAGGCGGATGGGGCCCTTGCCGTGCCGGATGACGTTGCCGACCAGCTCGCTGACTATCAGCTCGGTGGTCATCACGCAGTCGTCCAGATCCCAAACGGCGAGCTGTTTGCGCACGTACTCGCGTGCTTGCCCGGCCGCACACGGATGCTCCGGCAGGCTCCAGGAGGCGATGTCCTCGGGAGCGGTCGACCGTGTGTGAGCCATCAGGAGCGCTGTGTCGTCGTTGGTCTGTTCGGCGTCGGGCAGCATGGCCGAGACGACGAGGTCACACAGGCGGTCGAGACGCCGCTCAGCGACGTCGTGGCGTTGTCGGCCTCTTTCGGCCGTGAAGTACGAGGTACGAGCCACTGCGCGAGCCAGGGTCTGCTGGAGTTGGACCAAGCCCTGGTCGATGTCTCGCGTGGCGGATTCGACCAGACCGTCGGTATAGAAGACGAGAATGCTCTCCTCAGGCAGGCGCAGCTCGTGGATGGTGAACGGGGGCACCGCTGCGCCCAGCGGCGGGTCGGCCGTCGGCTCGGGGCAACGCACCGTGCCGTCGGGATGGACCACGACCGGCGGCGGGTGGCCGGCCAGGGAGAACGAGCATGTACGGGTGGCGGGGTCGAAAATGGCGTACAGGCATGTGATGTAGCAGTCCTCGCCGAGGTCGCTCGTCAGCTCGTTGAGGTGGTAGAGCAGTTCGTCCGGAGCCATTTCCAGGTCGGCGAGGGTGCGTACGGCGGTGCGCAGGCGGCCCATGGTGGCGGCTTCGGTGATGCCGTGCCCCATGACGTCGCCGATCACCATGGCGACGCGCTCGGCGGACAGCGGAATCACGTCATACCAGTCGCCGCCCACCTTCTCCCCCTTGCTGGCGGGCAGATACCGGGCCGCGGCACGGACAGCGGGCAGACGGGGCAGCGCCCTGGGCAGCAAGCCACGCTGGAGCTCCTGGGCACGCGCGTGCTCCACGTCGTAGAGGCGGGCCCGCTCCAGGGACTGGGCGAGCAATCCGCTCAGCGCCAGGATCAGGTTTCGCTCCTCGTCACTGAAGGAACGCGGTCGGGCGAACGATATGACACAGCTGCCGATAGGACGCCCAGAAGCAATCAGAGGCGCGAACACCCAGGCGTTCTTCGGCGAAGCGTCTGCGAGGAATTTCGCCTTCGGGTAGAGCCGGAGATACTCGGCCTGCGACTCGATGAAGCGGGGTGTGCCCGTGCGGAGCACGTCGGCAACCGCGGGGCTGGCGGCCAGCGGGGTGAGTCGTGTGCCGACCACGTCTATGAAGCTCTGCGGGTAACCGACGCAGCCGATCAGGCCCAGTTGGTCATTGTCGAGCGCCTGTACCAGCAGGCCGTCGGCGCCCAGAGCGGGCAGGACACGCTCCTCGACGACCCGCACCACGTCCGCGGCGGTGACGGCTTTGGCCATTGCGGCGGTGACCTCGCTCATCCGGACGGGTCGTTCGGCCGCGCCTGTCCTGCCCGTGTCGACGGCCGTGCTCCTGGAGACGTCCACCAGAGGCCCGGTGACGTCGACGAAGTGGATCGCCAGACCGCTGTCCCGCGAAGCGGGCACCAGCCGCACCTGGTGCAACCGCTGATCGGCCGACGAGTGGGAGAGGAAAGTGACCGGCCGACCTTCCGCGGCCATCCGCCGGCACTGGCCTTCCAGACGGGACAGGCGGTCAGCCGGACCGTCCCACAGGGAAGTGCCCACCAGTGGCGTGCACCCGTCGCCGAGCAGGTCTTCGGCCTCTGCGTTGGCGAAGGTGATCCGCCAGTCGTCACCGACCGTGAGCAATCCCTCTCGCATGCCATGCATCGCGGCGAGAGGGGAGCCGAGCACGTCGCGGAAACCAGGGGACCCGGGCACGGCGTCGGACGAGCTATCCCGGGCAGTCGCCACTCCCGGCGGGCCGCCACCGGAAACACCGGCCGTGGGCCCTACGGCCGATGTGTCCGTGCCGGGCGGCGTGCTGGGGAAGGTCTCCAGGCGCTCGGCCGCCCATACCGCAAGTGCCCGGAGGAGAGAGCGCTGCGCCAGGTCCGGTTCCCCCGGCCCCTCCTTGAGAACGGACAGCGCCCCGATCGGCCCGTCGGCACCAGGCAGCGGCACCGCAGCCGTACCAAGAGCCTCGGTGAATGTGCCATCCCCAGTCGTCCACACATACGCATCGCTGCGCACCGCACGCGCGGGTGCCGCCGGCTCGTCCAGCCCCAGATCCGCCCACGCCTCGAAACAGGGAGCCGCAAGCCCGCTCACGGCCACCAGTCGCAACCGGCCGGCACTACGCCAGTGCGCCAGAGCGCCAAGACCGTCCACGCACGCCTTCGCCTGCTGCAGGGCCAGCATCAACGTCTTCGACCTCGACAACTCTCCGTCCGGTGCCCCCCACGCACACCGTCCCAAGAGCTCCGCGGATGCGGCGCCGCCCCTGGGCTCGCCACTTCTAGAGGGCATCTTGCCTCCTGCTTGCCGCGGGTCCTGGCCACCCTCCGGACCTGCGCCGACTTTCTGCATACCGCGGGCGACCCGGCTGCGTCGCGGAACATAAACAGACTAATGGCGTTATCAGGCATTTCATCCGCTTCTGTGGAGAGTGATCTCGCGGGCTTCAGCCTCGACAGCACGTCGACCTACGCGAAACGTGTCACCGAGACGCCCCCTCCCTCCCGATCAGGCCGTCGACGACGGCGCGCTTGCGGTGACAAGTGGCGGGGCCCGGAGCGCGGGCGTGAAATGGAGAGGGGCGGAAAACGTGGAGGCCCCCGTGGGTGTGACACCGCTGACCGAGATACTCTCCGCGCCCTTCGACGAGCGCTACGCCGTACCGGCTATCAACGTGTTCAACGACCTCACGCTGGAGGCCGTGCTGGCGGCCGCGGTGGAGAACGCGTCGCCTCTGATAGTGCAGACCTCCGTGAAGACGGTCAGGTCCATCGGCAGCGACGTGCTCTACGCCATGTGGACCGCGATGACCGCCGGCATCGAGGTGCCCGTCACCCTGCACCTCGACCATTGTCCGGAACGCGAGGTCATCACCGAGTGCCTGCGACGCGGATGGAACTCGGTGCTCTTCGACGCGTCCACGCTGCCGGTCGAGGAGAACAAGCGGCAAACCGTCGAGGTCGTCGCGGAAGCCCGCGCGTACGGGGCCGCGGTCGAGGGCGAGATCGAGTCGATCACCGGCGTGGAGGACGG
This sequence comes from Streptomyces sp. NPDC001843, assembly GCF_042891955.1. Lineage (NCBI taxonomy): Bacteria > Bacillati > Actinomycetota > Actinomycetes > Kitasatosporales > Streptomycetaceae > Streptomyces > Streptomyces sp. NPDC001843. Next base: position 6,639 of record NZ_JBIATQ010000017.1, read on the forward strand.
CATCGGTACCGACAGCGCCGCCGAGCGGCAGGACCTCGCGGTCGCGCTGGACTTCCTGCGGACCACCCAGGTCGACGTCTTCGCACCGGCGATCGGGAACGCACACGGATCGTACAAGCAGGCGCCGGTGCTGGACGCCCAGCGCGTGTCCGACATCGTGGCGGCCCATCCGGTGCCGATCGCGCTGCACGGCGGCAGCGGACTGTCCGACGAGCAGTTCCACGACCTCATATCCCGGGGATGCGCGAAGGTCAACATCTCCACCGCTCTCAAAGAGACGTACATGAAGTCGAACCTGGCCTTTCTCGAAACGGCCGCCGAGCGGCAGAAGTGGGACCCACCGTCGCTCTTCCGGGCCGTCCGTCAGGACGTCATCGAGTTGGCGGGTTCCCTGATGCGGCTCTTCGGCAGCGCCGGGCGGGCGGGCTGAGCCATGCCCGCCCTCGTCTTCGACTGCGACGGCGTCCTCGCCGACACCGAACGCGACGGACACCTGCGCGCGTTCAACCAGACCTTCGAGGAGTTCGGCCTGCCCGTGCGGTGGAGCGACGCGGAGTACGCGGAGAAGGTGAAGGTCGGCGGCGGCAAGGAGCGGATGCGGACACTGCTGACCCCAGACTTCGTCGCCGCGGCCGGTCTGCCCACCGACCCGGACGCACTGGATGAGCAGGTCGCCCACTGGCACCGGCGCAAGACGGAGATCTACACCGGGATCATCCGCGGCGGAGACATCCCGCCCAGGCCCGGTGTGCGGCGGGTCGCGCAGGAGGCCCACGAGGCCGGGTGGACGCTCGCGGTCGCCTCCACCTCCGCGGAGGCGTCAGTCCGCAGCGTGCTCGAACTCGCCATGGGGCCGGAGCTGAGCCCCCACTTCAGCGTGTTCGCCGGGGACGTGGTCCAGCGCAAGAAGCCGGCCCCGGACATCTACGCCTTCGCCGTCGACCGGCTCGGCCTCGATCCGAAGCGGGCCGTCGCGATCGAGGACAGCCGCAACGGCATGCTGTCCGCGCTCGGCGCCGGGCTGGTGTGCGCCGTCACGACCAGCGCCTACACCGGAGAGGAGGACTTCACCGGGGCCTCACTGGTGGTCACCTCGCTCGGCGATCCGGCACCGGAGGAGACCCGCGCCCGGGTACTCAGCGATCCGCTCGGCACCCGCCCCGGGCCCTGGGTGGTCCTCGCGGACCTGGCCGCCCTGCTCACCGCGTACGGAGGCCCGGGCCCCCGTACGGACTGATGCCGTCGAAGTCCATGTCGGTCCATGTCGTCGAAACCAGGAGAACCATGTCATCGCCATCGACACCCACCGGTGACCTCGCTTTCGTCGTCCGGACCATGGCGCGGACCGCGGTGGACAACGAAAAGGCGTTCGGCGACCTCGACGCCGTCGCAGGTGACGGGGACTTCGGCTACTCGCTCGCCCGCGGATTCGAGATCGTGCTCGCCGACTGGGACACCCTCGTGTCCGACTCGCCGTCCGAATTCCTGAAGAAGGTCGCCCTGGTGGTCTCCAAGCGCGTCGGCGGCACGTCGGGGCCGCTCTGGGGCACCGCCCTGCTGCGGGCGTCCGGGGCCGTGAAGGACCGGCCGGAGCTGTCTGCCACCGACGCGGTCGCGATGCTGCGGGCCGCGGCCGAAGGCATCAAGGTGCGCGGCAGGTCCGACCTCGGTGACAAGACGCTGCTGGACGCGCTGGTACCGATGACCGATGCCCTGGAACGGCGGTTGGCCGAGAGCGGACCGGGGCCCGAGGCGGCGGAACTCGCCCGGCTGGCCGCCGTGACGGCCCGCACCGCGGCCGACGCGACGACATCCATGCAGGCCCGACGAGGCCGGCAGAGCTACACGGGTGAGCGCAGCATCGGTTCGCCGGACCCCGGCGCGGTGGCCGTGGCGGTCATGGCGGAGCGCATCGCCGACGAGTGGGACACACCCGACCGACGCGAAGGAGCGACGCGATGAAGAAGTTCGTCAACGACCCGCAGAACTATGTCGCGCAGATGCTGGAGGGGCTGGCCCTGGCCAACCCGGACACACTGAAGTACGTCCCCGAGTACAACCTGATCATGCGTGCCGACGCCCCGCGGGAGAACAAGGTCTCCATCGTCCAGGGCTCCGGATCCGGTCACGAGCCGGCGCATGTGATGACCGTGGGCAGGGGAATGCTCGACGCGGCCTGTCCGGGCGACGTGTTCGCCGCGCCGCCGGCCGACTCGGTCTACGAGACCGTCAAGCTGGTCGCCTCCCCGAAGGGCGTTCTGCTGCTGGTCAACAACTACACCGGGGACCGGATGGCCTTCGAGATGGCCGAGGAGCTGTCCCAGGCCGACGGGCTGAACGTCCGTACCCTCTTCATCGATGACGACGTGGCCGTGCAGGACTCCACGTACACCGTCGGCCGACGCGGAGTGGCAGGCAACTTCTTCGTGATGAAGGCGGTCGGCGCGGCCGCCGAACAGGGGGCGGATCTGGACGAGGTCCACAGGATAGGCGAGAAGGTCAACTCCGTCACCCGTTCCATGGGCATGGCACTGACCGCCTGCACACCGCCGGCGAAGGGCTCCCCGCTCTTCGACCTGCCGGACGACGCGGTCGAGATGGGCGTGGGCATCCACGGCGAGCCGGGCCGGAAGCGGGAGAAACTCCAGTCGGCGGACGCGATGGTGAGCGAGCTCGTCAGCGCGGTCGTGGACGACCTGCCGTACTCCTCGGGGGACCACGTCGCACTGATGGTCAACGGCCTCGGCGGCACACCGGTCGGCGAGCTGTATCTCGTGTACGGCCGGGCCCACCGACAGCTGGCCGAGCGAGGCATCGAGATCGACCGCAGTTACGTGGGCGAATACTGCACCTCGCTCGACATGGCCGGTGTCTCCATCACCCTGGTCCGCCTGGACGACGAGATCTCCGAACTCCTCACCGCCCCCGCCGAAATCCCTATCCGCGTCTTCTGACGGGCGCGGAACGGCGGCGCCCTCCTCCACGGGGGTTCGCCGGAACGATCCGGGTTCTCTGCGTGCCCCCGCGGCCGTCGGCGCGCAGGATGTCGTCGCGCTCGACAGATGTGCATGTTTCTTGTGAACCGTGTGCCGATGCAGTGGCGTTTTACCTGCCTCCTGTGCACCGTGTGCTGGTGTAGTGGCGTGTTGGTCGGTGGCCTGAAACCGACCCCCGACTTGCCAGAAATCTCCCTGCACGGGCGATCAAACAGACTTTGTGTGTACATGCGTAAACCGAGGGCGAGGAAGACGGACGGCAGTGGCAGCGGGCGACAGCCACCGCCCATGAACCCGGGGCACACCCGCCAACGGCGTTGCTGCCGCCGCTCGCCACGGAACGGTCAGGACGTGAGGACGATCGCTGAAGTGAGTGGCGCCCGGTGATATTCACCCGTGGGTCGCGAGGAGACAAAGGACGCCGGGCCACAGCGGATGACGCAGCGCAAACAACGGTGCCCCCATCCGCGCTCTCGCCCCCGGCGCCGAGCCCACTGCCGGACATCGTGCCGCTGACGGCGGAGGAAATCGCCCTGATGCGCGCGAGTGTGGCCGTCGTCGGCCCGTACGCCGCGGATATGACGGTGTATTTCTACGCCGTTCTGTTCACACGCCACCCCGAGGTGCGCGGGCTCTTCCCGGACAACCTGGACGTCCAGCGCGACCGGTTGCTGCGCGGGCTGCTGCGGATCGTCGACCTCGTCGACGACCCGGAAAACCTGATCCGGTTCTGCGGTCGGCTCGGTCGCGACCACCGCAAGTTCGGGACGCTGGACGGCCACTATCCCGCGGTGGGCGAGTGCCTGCTCGCGTCCCTGGCCCGCTACGCCGGTCCGGCGTGGAGCCCGGAGATGGCCGCCGCATGGACGCACGGATACGGAGTCGTCGCGCAGGTGATGACACACGCCGCGGGGGAGGACGCCCGCATGGCACCCGCGGTGTGGGAGGCGGAGATCATCCATCACCTGCAGCGCGGCCATGGCATCGCGGAGATCACCGTGCGGCCCGACGCGCCCTACCCGTACACGGCAGGCCAGTACGCGAGCGTGGAGACCCCCTGGCAGCCCAAGGCGTGGCGCTACTACTCGCCCGCCCACGCGCCGCGACCGGACAACACCGTGACCTTCCATGTGCGTGCGGTCGCCCAGGGGCAGGTCAGCCAGAGCCTGGTCTACAGAGCCAAGCCCGGGGACGTCGTGCGGCTCGGCCCCACCCAGGGCGACATGACGCTCGACCCGCGCAGCGACCGGGACCTGGTGTGCGTGGCCGGCGGAACCGGCATGGCCCCCATCAAAGCCCTGGTCGAGGACGCGGCCCGCACCGGGACGGAGCGCTACGTCGACGTCTTCGTCGGCGCGCGGACCGCCGAGGAGCTCTACGGACTGGACGACATGCTCAGGATGTCCCAGCGGCACCACTGGCTCTCTGTGCGGGCAGCGGTGTCGCACGAACGTATCGCGGGGCTGGAGGGCAGCCTGCCACGGGTGCTGAACGAGTTCGGGCCGTGGTACCGGCACGAGGCGTTCCTCTCCGGGCCGGTGGACATGGTCACGCAGGCCAGCGCCACCCTGGCCCGGCAGGGTATCCCGCAGGAGCGGATCCACTTCGACCCCTTCGACGTGCCCGCCCTCGAGGCCGCGTTGCTGCCCCGGCAGTTGCGCGAACCGCCCGAGGACTGAGCCTCCGGCCCGATCCGGCCGACCCGGCCCCGGCGCGCGGCCACCCGCTCGCCACGCCCGCCCGCCGGACTCGGCTTCGCCCCTTCCGCTCCCGGCCGAGCGGCCACCGGACCACCGCCGGTGTGCCGGACCCGTGTGAGCACCAGACCCCGAGCAGGAGAGAATCCGGTGCGACTCCCCTTTTCATCCGACCCGGCTCGGCGCCGCCCGTCGGCGCACGAGGCCGTCCTGGCGGCCGCCGAGGTGTTCATCCGCCAGTACGCCGACGAGAACCCGGGCGGCGGCGATCCGCGCCGGCGGCTCGCGGAGGTCACCGCGGAGGTGGAGCGCTTCGGTACGTACGTGCACACCCCCGCGGAGTTGGCCTTCGGCGCGCGGGTGGCCTGGCGCAACTCGGCGCGCTGTATAGGCCGGCTCTACTGGAACAACCTGATCGTGCGGGACCTGCGGCACGTCACACATCCCGACGACATCGCCAGGGAGTGCTTCGAGCATCTGCGGATCGCGACCAACGGAGGCCGTATCCGGCCCGTGATCAGCGTGTTCGCCCCCGATCGCCCCGGCCGTCCCGCCGCAACGCTGCTGGGCGAGCAGTTGGTGCGCTACGCGGACGACCCGCGCAGCGCCCACCGGGTGGCGCTGGCCAGGGACTTGGGCTGGAAGGGCGGCGAAACACCCTTCGAGGTACTGCCGCTGCTGGTGCAGCCCGGTTCCGGCCTGACTCCGGCGTTCTACGAGGTGCCCGAGGACGCCGTGCTGGAGGTGCCGTTGACGCATCCGCGCCATCCCGGATTCGCCGGCCTCGGCCTGCGCTGGTACGCGGTGCCGGCCGTCAGCGACATGTCGCTGGAGATCGGTGGGGTCACGTACCCGGCCGCGCCCTTCAACGGCTGGTACATGGGCACCGAGATCGGCTCGCGCAACCTCGCCGACACCGACCGCTACAACCAGCTGCCCGCCGTCGCCGAGCTGTTCGGTCTCGACACGCGCGACGAGCGCACCCTGTGGCGGGACCGCGCTCTGGTCGAGCTCAACCTGGCGGTCCTGCACTCCTTCGAGCGGGCGCGGGTGACCATGGCCGACCACCACACGGAGTCGCGGCGGTTCCTCGCGCACGTCGAGCGCGAGGAACGGCACGGGCGCCCGGTGCCGACGGACTGGAGCTGGATCGTCCCACCCCTGTCCGGCGGGGCGACCGCGGTGTTCCACCGCTACTACGCCCCCGAGGACCCCGACCTGCGGCCGGCATTCGTGCATCGGACCGGGGCGTGGCCGGTGACAAGCCAGGCGCGGCGGGACTGTCCCCTGCACTCGGCCCAGTAGCGAAGCAGGCGGTTCCCCGGTGCGCCACAGGCTCCACCTAGCCGAGTCGGCCCGGGACGTCGGCGGGCACAGTTCGGGCAGCGACTACCGCGCGACCGTGGAACTCCCGGGTCGAGCGCCGGCCGGTCGGGCTCTCGTCAGGTACTTCCGTCTGCACCCAGGCTGCCGGCCGGCAGCCTCCGCCCCACGCCCGTCGTTCGCTGCGAGGCCGCCGGTCGGCACTGTCGGTGGGAGGTGACCTGCGGTGGAGTCCTGACGACCCGCCGAGAACCCTTCGCCCCAAGGGGCCCGGCCCTTGAAGGCCGATCCCCCGGCCCGAGGGCGACCGGATACAGTGCGCGAGACAGCAGCCCGGTCCGGGAGGGAAAGCGTGACCGACACCAGCGACACCCGTCCCGCCGAGGGTCGAGCGCGAGCGCCGCGGCAGAGCCGGCTGCACCGCCTGATGCGCTACATCCCCCTGATCGCCCCCGTCCTGCTGTGGGCCGTGCCCTGCTGGGTGCTCCTGTACGGCGGCCAGCACTGGCCGATGACCGTCACGCTGGTCGGTACCGCCCTGTTCGTCCTCGGCCTCATCGGCATGCCGTTCGCCATGACGCGCGGTCACGGCCGGCGCCAGCAGGACCGGGCCGCGATCATCGGTGACACCCTGCTGGGCACCAGCTGGGTCCTGTTCACCTGGTCCGTCCTGCTCGGGGTCCTCTTGCGGCTCGCCCTGGCCGTGGCCGGCGTCGGCGATAGCCAGGACCGGGCCCGAATCGTCACCTGGGCCGTCCTCGGCGTAACCGCCGTACTGCTCGCCTGGGGGTACGCCGAAGCCCGCCGCGTACCCCGCGTGCGCCGACTCGACGTGCAACTGCCGCGACTGGGCGTCGGGTTGGACGGCCTCCGCGTCGTCCTCATCACCGACACCCACTACGGACCGCTCGATCGTGCCCGCTGGTCGGAGCGGGTGTGCGAGACGGTGAACACCCTGGAAGCCGACCTGGTCTGCCACACCGGTGACATCGCGGACGGCACGGCCGAACGCCGCCGCGCCCAGGCCGCCCCCCTCGGTACCGTGCGGGCCACCCGGGCCCGGGTGTACGTCACCGGCAACCACGAGTACTACAGCGAGGCCCAGGGCTGGGTCGACCTGATGGACGAGCTGGGCTGGGAGCCGCTGCGCAACCGCCATCTGCTGCTCGAACGCGGCGGCGACACCCTCGTGGTCGCCGGCGTGGACGACGTCACCGCCGAGTCCTCGGGCCTGGCAGGCCACCGCGCCCATCTCGCCGGAGCCTTGCACGGCGCCGGCCCCGACCTGCCCGTCCTGCTCCTGGCACACCAGCCCAAGTTCGTCGACCGGGCGGCAGCCGCCGGCATCGACCTCCAGCTCTCCGGTCACACCCACGGCGGTCAGATCTGGCCCTTCCACCACCTGGTCCGCATCGACCAGCCCGCCCTCGCCGGCCTCAGCCACCACGGCACCCGCACCCTCCTCTACACCAGCCGTGGCACCGGCTTCTGGGGGCCGCCGTTCCGCGTCTTCGCCCCCAGCGAGATCACCCTGCTCGTGCTCCGCTCCCCGCAGCTGCCCACCTCGCCGTAGCACGGGGCGGGCCAGTGGGCGCGCGGCGGGATGACGCCGGCCTCGGCCGGCGCCCCGTTGCGCTACTGGCCTGCTGCGTGGACCGTCCCCAACGCGAACACGACGGTCACCCACGTCCAGAGCACGGAGAGTGCGACGTGACCCGCCGTCCGCAGCCGGTGTCCCCGCCACAACCGCGGTGAGAAGTAGGCGAACTCCATCACCCAGCGCAGGCCCCAGAACAGGGTTTGCCCGCACAGCAGAACGGTCGGCAGGGGGTCGCCGCTCAGGAGCTCCCGGGCGAACGCCAGCGGCAGTGCCCCGAGCAGCACGCAGGTCAGGCCGATGAAGAACAGGTGCGCGTAGGAGACCTGCCGGGTCAGCAGGCTGGTGTTGCCGAGGTCGTCCGGCCAGCCCAGGATGCGCGGCAGCACGACGTGCAGCAGCCCCATGCCGATGAGGGCCACACCGACCAGGCGCAACTGCCAGGTGAGAGCGAGGATGTGGGTCATGCCGGTCCCCTGGTGAAGGCGAGCGCGGTGACCAGGCCGGCGATGCGGTGCTCGGCGGCCGGACGCAGGCCGGCGTGCGCGGCCAGCCGGAACCACTCCGCGCGGGGCAGGAAATGCCAGGCACCCGGCCCGAAGACGGCCGTGTTCCGGCTGTCCCTGAGGTGTTCCACCAGGATCAGGCGCCCGCCGGGGCGCAGTACCCGGGCGCACTCGTCGAACAGCCGCTCCCTGTCTTCCGCTTGCCGCAGCTCGTGGGCGGCGAAGATCAGGAACACGGCGTCCACTCCGGCCCGGGGCACGGGAAGGGTGTCCGGCCGGCCGGGCAGGGCGTGCGGAGGTGGGGGGACCCGGCGCCGGGCCCGGCGCACCGAGCCCTCTGTCATCACTGCGGGGTCGTAGAGGTCGACGGTGAGCTGCCGGGAGGCCGGCCAGCGGGCGGCCAACGGGTCGCTCGCCTCGTCCAGGCCGGTGCCCACCACCAGATACTCGGACGGCGTCTGCGGCAGCAGCGTGTCCAACCAGTCGTAGTCGTACAGTCCGGAGCGATCGTAGACGTGCCAGCTCGCGACCGTGGCGGAGGTGAGCAGACCGACAGCGGCTGCCGAGCCTGCGCGGGCCAGGGTGCGCAGCGGGTACGGCAGACGACCGGACAGGGCGGCGAGGACGGCCGCGGCGCACAGGCCGGCAGCGTACTGCGGCCAGTTGTAGACGACCACGTCGCGCACCCCCGATCGGTGGGTCACCGCTCACCACCGCTCTCGGTCCGGCGCAGGCCGCGTTGCCAGCCGTACTCCAGGTCGGCGACGTGGAAGGCGTTGGCGAGGAGCGGCCGCGTGCCGGTGAACGGGCCGTGGTCGAAGAAGGTAAGGCGGTGCACGTCGACCGAGACGGGCTGTGGGTCCCAGTGAGCACGGAACGCCTTGATCACGATCATCGAACGGGTCTGCGGTTCGTACTCGAAGGTGTAAGGGAGCGGGCCCGCGAAGCGCCGGGCGGCACGCGCGTCCGCAAAGGGGCTGCCGTCGGGCAGCGGCGCCGGCGGGCCGCCGAGGTCCGCGCGCACGTGCAGGTCCGCCCGGCCGTCGGCGCTGTCCACGCGGAATTCCAGCGACTCGCCCTCGACCCGGGCCGTGATCCGGGCCGGCCGGTAGTTGTAGCGGGTCAGCAAGTTGCCGCCGAGCACCATCAGCCTGCGGTCGGTGTCGCTGCGCAGGATGCGCAGTCCGCGCATGACGCGCCCGCCCGGGGTGCGGAAACGGGTGAAGACGCGGTAACCGGTGAGCAGGTAGTCCGCCCCGAAACAGGCGGGCAGGACCGCCGGCCGCAGGGCGCGGGTGTCCACCAGCGCGGCCGCCACGAACCCGTGCTCCCCATATGTGTCCAGTTGCAGGCCCGGTGGGACCAGCGGGCGCAGCACCTCCGCCGGCAGCGCGTACGTCAGCACCAGCGAGTGGGCGAAGCGCGTGCGTATCGCGACGGGATGACGCTGCAGCAGGTGCCTCACGGCTCGATCCTCCGATCCGGGGCAGTGCCCCCTAGGCGCACGGCCCGTACCACACCCCACAACGGGGAGCGGTCCTGCGCCGCCCAGCCCGGCCCGCCCGGACCAGGCTCCCGGGCGCTGCGCAGAACCACCACCCCACCGGGCCGCACCGCGTGCCGTACAGCCGCCCGCAGCCGACGGGCGAAGTCGGGGCCCGGCCCGTCCAGCACGTTCGAGAGGGTGACGGCGTGGTAGCCGCCGCGCGGCGCCCGCTCCAACGCGTGCACCACGTCGTCACACACCAGTCGGACGCCCGGCGCCCACAGTGCCGAGGTGCCCGGCGGCTCCGCGCCCACCAGCAGCCGCCACAGCAACGGATTGCGCGCATTGGGGTGCCTGCCCACTGTCCGTTCCAGGCGCCGCCGCAGCACCTCGTCGAAACGCGGCGGTACGACACCGGCGAACGACGGGCGCAGCGCCACCGCCAGGGCTCCGCCGGGGCGCAGCGCGACCCGCATCAGCCGGCGCAGACCCTCGGTGTCCAACTCCTCCCGCCAGCGCCGGACTTGCTCCACCGGGTCGTCCAGCGTCAGGAAACCGTGCAGCTCTCGGTGCCGCCATGCGGGCAGCAGCAGCGCCGCGGCGCCGCGGCCCAGGCGCATGACCGCCTCCGCCGTACCCTCCCGGGTCCCGCCGCCGACCAGCCGCTCCCGCGCGTAGGTGAGCTGCACCGGGTTGACATCGACGGCCGTCACCTCGTACCCCGCCGACTGCAGGGCTGCCGCTGTGTCTCCCGCCGAGGCGATGCACAGCACCCGCGCGCCCGGCGGTGGGAAGACCGCCAACTCCACACTCGAGTCCTCGTACATCCGTCCGAAGAGCAGGCGCGGGCCGCCGAATCCGCCGAGCAGCCGACCGCGCGCCCACGGTGTCCCGCTCACTCGGCCACCGTCCAGGTCACCATCCAGATCAGCGCCAGGAAGGCCAGGTCCTGTGTGACCAGCCGTCCCGGCTCGTCGATCTGGCCGGGGCTGAAGAGCAGGCCGCCCAGGTTGAACGCGACCACCAGCACGGTCTGCACGAGCGCGGCCGGCCGCGCCCTGCGCCCGCTCAGCACCCATGCGCCGATCGCGACCTCTGCCAGACCGATTCCGACGAGCGCCGCCGTCACCGCCCATCCCGGCAGGAACGGTACGTCACCCACGATCGCCCGCTGATCCTCCCGCCCCGGCCAGATCTTGCACCAGAACCCCTCGTAGAACCACACCAAGGCGATCGCCCACCGCGCCACCCGGATCCGCCATGTCTTCACCACGGGAGGATCATGCCTGCCGCACCATCCAGGGCGAGCTCCGGCCCCCACATCCGACTTCACCGTTATGGGGGCGGGGTGGCGGGTGATCGGTATCGGTGCTCTTCGCGTCGGTGACCTGCGCAAGCGATCGCGGGGGAACATCCCGGCATCTGACTGGGTGACACATTCGGCCACTCCTGTGGTTGCGGGACCGGCGGTCTGTCGGTTGCCTCGTGAACGGAACACAGCGCAGGCGCCGCGCAGACAGGCCGGACACTGCTCCGTTGGAGGATCCACATGCGTTACACACACATGGGTGCGGGTATCGGCCTGACTCTCGGTGCCCTCGGACTGCAGATCCCGGCCGTTGCCGCCGCTGATGACTCGGACATCCGTATCGACCCGTGGAACGCCTACCCGGGTTCCACGGTCACGGTCAGTACGAGAGCCTGCGACCCTGACGCGGACTACGGCAAGGGCCGGTCGGAGGCAGGAGGTGAGTTCCACCTCTTCGAAGGCGACGAGGAGGGGGTACTCACCGGTCAGTTCCAGATCCCGGAAGGAACCAGGCCGGGCACGGACACAGTCACCCTGAAGTGTCCCCCACTGACCAAGGTCACGGAAACGTACCAGGTCACCGGCCGCCCTCCGAGCGGCTCAGTGAGCGCCGGCTTCGGACCGGCCGAACACACAGATATGGGGCTCGCCCTGGGTGGTGCGGTGCTCGTCACGGCCGCCGCGGGGGGTGTGCTCCGGATGTGCCGCCGCCCGAGCGACGGCTGAATCCGACCGCGCCACTCCGCCGGCCGGCAACGCACCCGCCGTGAAGCAGAGGCTCGACCACGATGGCACCCAGACCCCACACCAACGCTTCCCGAGAACCGTCCATCCCCGCGGTGCTCCTCCTGGCCTGCGCCATGACGGCAGGTGCGGTGCTGCTGATCAGCGGGGTGCATGACGAGGAGCCACCGCAGCCCTCGCGGGTCCAGGCCTTCTCGACCGCTGCGGACTCCACCCGCCCCGCGGTCCATCCGCTGCCCCCCGCGGACCCGGTCGGGCTCCGGATCGCCGCCATCGGCGTGAACGCCCCGATCACACGAGTGGGCCTCGATGCGGCAGGGGCGCTACGGACTCCACCAGGTGGCAGATCCGTCGTCGGCTGGTACGGCGACGGCACGGCTCCCGGCTCGGCGGGAACCGCCGTCGCCGCCGGGCATGTGGACACACCCACCGGCGACCCCGGTGTCTTCCACGACCTCGGCGCCCTGACCGAGGGCACGACCATCGAGATCAGCCGGGCGGACCGGCGGACAGCGGTGTTCGCCGTGCGCGCCGTCGAGCTCTACGACAGGAAGAGGTTCCCCAGCAAGAAGGTCTACGGCAGTTCCGGTCGGCCCGAACTCCGGTTGATCACCTGCGGTGGCGGCTACACCGAGCGCACCGGCTACCTGGGCAACGTCGTGGTCTACGCGACGCTGGCCGCGGTGACATAGCCGGCCGGGCATGACCGGATCTGTCACCGGCGGGGCGGGGCAACCTTCCGAGCGGGTGGTGAGTCTCCTGATCGATCACACCGTGATCGAACCCACGAGGAGAACACCATCAGCGCCATACGCAAGACCCTGACCGCAACCGCCGTCGCCGGTGCCGTCCTCGCGGGCTCCGTCGCCTGCGGAACGGTGGAGCAGCTCTCCGCCGGCAAGAAGCTCGACCGGGCCTTCGAGAAGCTGGGCAAGAAGAACACGCTCTCCTTCGAGCTCGACCTGGACACCGATGTCGCGTCTTTGAAGGCGCTGGACGCCAAGTCCGAGCCCGCGCCCGGCGAGGAGATGCCGGATGAGGCCGCCAAGCTGATCAACGGTGCGAAGATCACCCTGACCGTGCAGTCGAGGAAGCCGATCGAAGAGTCCGGTGAGAAGGACTTGGTCGGCATGGCCATGAAGATCAGCAGCCCGGACGGCGACCTCGCCGAGTACCGCGTGATCGGCGACTACGCCTACGTCCGTGCCGACACCGAGACCCTCGGCAAGCTGACGGGGAGCCCTGCGCCGGCCGCTGACGACCTGCCCCCGGAGGCCGGGGCGATCAAAGACATGCTCGAGGGCAAGTGGGTCAAGTTCAACACCAAGGACATGAAGAAGGCCGCCGCCGAAGGCCAGAAGGCCCAGGGCGGTCCCGCGGCCGCTCCGTCCCTCGACGCCAAGACGCAGAAGAAGCTCGTCGAGGCCCTCCGCGGGGTTGTCGCCCGCGAGGTGCGTTTCACGACCGCCGACGGCGAGAACGGCACTGAGCACGTCGCCGCCACGGCCCCCTTCCGCACGCTGATCACTGAGCTGTTCGGCGAGATCCGCCCGCTGGCGAAGGGCCTGCCGCCAGGCATGGAGCTGCCGACGGAAAAGGACCTGAAGGACGCCCCCGACTCCAAGGTGACGGCGGACTTCACGCTCAAGAACGGTGAGTTGACCGAGGTGGACGTCGACCTCGCCAGACTGGCCGAGAACGCCAAGGTCAAGAAGCTGGGCTTGACACTGCGGGTGAGCGATGGCACCAGGCCCACCGCTCCGGCCGGTGCCAAGGAACTGAACCTGAAGGAACTCATGCAGGGCTTCATCGGCGCGGCGATGAGCGATGCCGATTTCGGCGAGAGCGGCTTCTCCGACCAGGATTTCCCACAGGGGTAGTCCTGATCGCGCCGAGCGCGTAGGAGCGGTGGTGAACCGACCCCCGTCACGATGGGCTTGCTGTGCGGAAGCGACTTTCCGTACGGCGGCCCTTCAGACGTGGGGGACGTGCAGCATGTCCCAACTGAATTTACCGGGAACGCCGTCGGCATCGCTGCCTGACAGGTGGAGCTTCCGCTGCCAGGCGGCGAAGGACTTCACATCGCCCGGGCCCCACACGTCGGCGCCACGGCTGGACTCGTATCGATTGCATCCTTCGGTGACAAGCCGATTGTGCATCGCGGTGATGATCGGCGATCTCTGCCCGGTGTGGAAGAACGAAGCACCGGGGAAGGGCTCGAATGCGGCGGCGCCGCCATCCATGTACTGGCGGTAGGCCCCGTTCGTGAACGTGGACCATCGCCCCCAGCCGTGGGCGTCCTTGATGGCCTTTGCCGTCCTGGCGTTGTAGAGCGGGTCCTTGAGTTTTACGGCAATCCTGAGCATGTCCGGCGGGGAGAACTGCTCCGGGTGCCTGAGGGAGCGTATCTGGAAGAGACCGAAGGACGGCCCCCACTTGTTGTCGGCCAGCTCCTGGTCCCCGACAGCGGCCGGATCGCCCCGGGATTCCGCCATGGCGACAGCCGCCGCGATGTTGATGTCGCTGCCGGTGAACCCCGCCTGTGCGACGAGAGCTCGGAGCTGGGTCAGTTTCATGCCCATTTCTCTGCCTTCTGACTTTTCGATCAGGAGTCACGTCTCCATGGCTCCTTACGGTGCCGGGCCCGGGAGCGGATGCTCACCGGAATCCCCGGCCCGGGAAGATGCCTTGCCGGAATGCGCGAACGAGGCTGAAAGGCGCGAGAGATTCGTTACTTCGACCGTATGGCCGTGTCAGTCACGCGGCAAACGGGGCGTTGGACCCTGTCGTGGGCCGGCCTACGAACCGTCAGGCCGAACATCCACCGTCCGCCGACCGCATTGCTTGACTTCTCCGAGTGCGCAGATGCACCCTGATAAAGACGCTACGTATGTTCCATGCGTTGGCCGCGAACATCGCTCACGGAGCTGCGGTGGTATTCGCAAGGCCCGCGGAAATCGTAGGTGCTTGCGCCTTTACCGACCCAACTCCTGTGACACCGACCGCTCTCGCGCATCGGTGAGACATGGGCACCCGAACGGCGCACCGAGACCTTTGGACTTCGGCCCAGGGATTTCCTGCCGATATGCGACGGCGTCGACCCGCAACTCGCAAAGGGAGTGAGGAATGCATCTCGTCACTCGTGCCGATTGGGGAGCCAAACCGCCCCGATCGCCCCTCGTGCACATCGCGTCCACTCGTGGCGTGAAGGTCCACTATGAGGGCGCCCCCGTCCCCGCTGAGCTCGCCAAGCCGGAGAACCACCCCAAGTGCACCGGCCGGGTGCGGGACATCCAGGCTGCTCATCTGGCGGACCACAAGGAGAACTACTCCGACATCGCCTACAGCTTCGTGGTCTGTCCGCACGGACATGTCTTCGAAGGGCGTGGCCTGCACAAACTGCAAGCCGCGAATGGCAACCACCAGCTCAACCTGGACCACTACTCGGTATGCGCCATGGTGGGCGACTCCGGCCTCACCCATCCGACCGATGCTCAACTGGCCGGCATTCGGGACGCCATCGACCTCTTGCGGGAGAAGGGCGGCGCCGGAGCGGAAATCAAAGGCCACCGTGATGGCTTCGCCACCCAGTGCCCTGGCGACCCGCTCGAGGCATGGGTGAAGAAGGGCGCTCCACGGCCTGGTGCCCCACCTGCCGGTATCAGGGTCAGCCTCTCCCACGTCATCACTGCCGCACGCACCGACCCGGGCGCTGCACAGGGGCACACGACATTCCCGGCAGACGTCAGACCCGTGGAGGCTGCCCTGGTCGCAGAGGGGCTGCTGGACCCGACGTTCGGTGATGACGGATCCTTCGGGTCCCATACCGTCGACGCCTACGCGGCTTTCCAGCGTCGCCAGGGGTTCACCGGAGCGAACGCCGACGGCATCCCAGGCGAGGCCACCCTCACTGCGCTCGGCAGCCGGCACGGGTTCACTGTCGCCGCCTGAGCCCAAATGACTTGGTCCGCCGTCGACTTGGACACACTGATCCTGGTCGAGTACGCCCAGGGGGTGTGTTGGGGATCATCCCGGGGTCGCGGGGTCTGGCACGCACTCCCCCACGCTCGAACAGCCTCGCGCGGGGGCACCCCCATCGCCCCCGCGCGGGCCGGCTGGACAGCGCCGTCGGTCCATGCCGGCCTGATCCACAGGACACCCCCTAGAGCAGCCGCAGGTCGCGGGCGCGGTGTACCGCGTCGCTGCGCCGGTTCACGGCGAGCTTCCGGTAAGCGCTCTTGAGGTGGGTCTTCACCGTGTTGACCGACACGTGCAGGTCGGCGGCGATCTCCTCGGTGGACATCATGCGGGCCGCCCGCTCCAGCACGTCGCGTTCACGTCCGCTCAACTCCTCCACGACGAGCGGCGGTGGCTGGGGCCCGGAGCGGGGTGTCGGCCCGGTGTTCGCGGGTGGGCCGGGTACGAGCCAGCCCGCGGTCAGCTGCCGGAGCGCCGGCTCGGCCAGGAGGGGGCGGATCCAGGCGCCGGCGTCGCGGAAGGGGCGGCGCAGCCGGTCGCGGCGGGCGTCGAGGAGCGCCTGGGCGAGGAGCCGGCGGGCGGTGGAGGTGTCCCCCGCCCGCAGTGCGGCCTGGGCCCGCACCAGGGCCGCCCGGACGGCCACCGCCGGCCCGGTCCGTCCCTCGCCTTGCACGTGGGCGAGCAGGTCCAGCGCGCCACCGGGGTCGCCTGCGGCGAGCCGTATCCGTGCGGCCTCCACGGCGCACGCCGGATGGTCGTCGGGCACCCCCCGGAGCAGCTCGGCGGCGCTCTCGGGCCGCCCTTCGGCCACGTGGGCGGCACAGACGAGCAGCGTCTCGTGGCTCCGCGCCCAGGGGGAGATCACTTCCGCGGACACGGCCGGGCCGGCCGCCTCGAGCGCCGCCCGTGTGCTGCCCCGGGCGAGCAGCAGGCGTGCGGTCACGATGGCCCGCCCCGCCGCCGTCACCGGGTCGTGCACCGCGGAGGGGAGGGAGGCCACCTCGTCGAGGAGGGCCTGGGCGCGCTCCAGTTCGTCGCGGTCGACGGCCACGGCCGCCAGGACCAGCCGTTCGACACCGGAACCGGCCGGTTGGGGCAGGCTGTACCGCTCCGTCTCGGTGACCGCCGCCAGTGCCTTGCGCTCCGCCCGGTCCGGCCAGCCGTTCAGATGGTCGAGCAGGGCCAGGTGCCCCAGCGACTCCTCGCGCGGCAGCACGGTCGCGGCTCCGCCGGCTGAGCCGACCACCTCCGCGAGGGCGGCCCGCGCGTCCTCGAAGTGCCCGGCCCACAGGCGGGTGGAGCCCAGATGGATCAGCAGCAGGGCAGTGAGCTCGGGGTGCTTCTCCAGGAGGTGGGCGGGGACCTCCTGCCGCAGGTCCTCGGCGGCCGCGGCGGCCTTCTCCGCCCGTCCCGGAGAGCCGGTGAGCCGGGCCGCCAGGGTCTCCAGCAGCGCGCAGGTCAGCCGGCCCGCGGCCTGGCCGGGCGCGTCGTCGGCCAGCCGTTCCTCGGCTCGGCGCAGATGGGCCAGGCCGTGGTCGAGGTCGCTGCGGGACAGCTCACGGGCCGCCCGTACCAGGTCCGTCGCGGGAGTCGCGGCCTCGGTGCCCATCCGGGAGAACAGTTCGGCGAGGTCGTCGGAGCGCAGGCCGGTCAGCACCTGCCCGATCGCCAGATCGTCGACGAGCGCGCCGGCGGTGAAGTCCCAGTCGCCCGCGGCGGCGCCGTGCGCGAGGGTCTCGGGCAGGGATCCGGAACCTCGCAGCCAGTGGGCGGCCCGGCGGTGGAGGTCGGGCTCCAGCCCGGGCAGGCGTACCCGCAGGTGGGCCCGGAGTATCTCCCCGAACAGCGGGTGCAACCGGTACCAGCCGTGCCCGAGGTGCTCGACGAACGCGTTCTCCCGGTGCAGTCCGGCCAGGATGGGCTCGGCGTCGGTCTGTCCGGTGATCGCGTTCGCCAGGTCGGGACAGAAGCGCTCCAGGACACTGACCCGCAGCAGCAGGTCCTGCGTCTGCCGCGGCTGCCGTTTGAGCACCTCGGCCAGCAGGAAGTCGGCGACCGTGCTCCGGTCCGCCTCGAACTCCTTCAGATACGTCTCCGGGTCGGCGCTCTCCTGCGCGGCGAGGGCGCACAGCCGCAGGCCCGCGGCCCAGCCCCGGGTGCGCTCCACGAGGGCCCGCGCGGAGTCGACGGGCAGGAGCAGTCCGTGCAGCTCCAGCAGGGTGACGGCCTCCTCCGGGGTGAAGGCCAGTTCCGCGTCGCGGATCTCGGTCAGTTCGCCGGCCGCCCGGTACCGGTGCAACGGCAGCATCGGCTCGGTGCGGGTGACGAGGATCAGGCGCATCGCCCGCCCGGCGTGGCGCAGGACGAATTCCAGCTGCTCGGCGATCTCCGGGGCGGGCACCCGGTCGTACTCGTCGAGGACGACGGTGACGACCCGGTCCTGCCCGCTCAGCCCGGCGGCGAGCGCGGCCGGCAGCCTGCGGTCGACACGCGTCGCCTCGGCCGGGCAGCCGACGTCGTCCGGGACCGGAACGCCGCAGTTCCGCAGGGCGTGCAGCAGATAGGCCCAGAAGATCCCGGGGCGCTGGTCCCCCGCCTCGACGGTGAGCCAGGCGACCGGCTCCGCCAGGCCGGCCGCCCAGTCGGCGACCAGCAGGGTCTTGCCCGCCCCGGCGGCGCCGTTGACCATGGTCAGCGGGGTGCGCAGAGCCTGCTGGAGGTGCTGGACGAGCCGCTCCCGCCGCAGGAACGTGGCGGGTCTCGCCGGCAGCGCGAACCGGGTGTGCAGGATCGGGTCGCCCAGCGGGTCGACGTGCGCGGTGGCCGCTCCCCGCTCGGTCTCGTCGATATCGGCCACTGCGCTCACCGCCGCTGTTCGTCGGGGCTGGGAACAGTGCTCCTTCGATCAGCTTCGCAGCCTTCCCGGACATGCGCACGGCGACTCTGACGGACGACGCGTTCGCGACCGGCCCTACACCTCGACCAGCGCGTCGATCCGGGCCAGTTCCTCCGCGTCGAAGTCCAGGTTGCCGGTCGCGGCCACGCTGTCCGCGAGCTGCTGGGGACTGCTCGCGCCGACCAGGGCCGACGTCACCCGGCCGCCACGCAGGACCCAGGCCAGGGCGAGCTGTGCCAGGGTCTGGCCGCGGGACTTGGCGATCTCGTCGAGGGCGCGCAGCTTGCCGACCAGTTCCGAGGTCACCGCGTCGGAGTTGAGGAAGGGACTGTCGCTCGCGGCCCGGGACCCCTCGGGGATGCCGTCGAGGTAGCGGGCGGTCAGCAGGCCCTGTTCCAGCGGGGAGTAGGCGATGGAGCCGACCTGGAGTTCGTCGAGGACATCGAGGAGACCTTCCTCGGGGCGGCGGTCGAGCATGGAGTAGCGCGGCTGGTGGATGAGGAGCGGGGTGCCCAGTTCGCCGAGGATCCGGGCGGCCTCTCGGGTCTGCTCCGGGGAGTAGTTGGAGACGCCGACGTAGAGTGCCTTGCCCTGCTGGACCGCCGAGTGCAGGGCGCCCATCGTCTCCTCCAGCGGAGTGTCCGGGTCCGGGCGGTGCGAGTAGAAGATGTCGACGTACTCCAGGCCCATCCGCTTCAGGCTCTGGTCCAGGGAGGACAGCACGTACTTGCGCGAGCCCCATTCTCCGTACGGGCCGGGCCACATGAGGTAGCCCGCCTTGGTGGAGATGACCAGTTCGTCCCGGTAGGGCGCGAAGTCGGCCCGGAGGGCGTCACCGAGGGCGGACTCGGCGGCGCCGGGCGGCGGCCCGTAGTTGTTGGCCAGGTCGAAGTGGGTGACACCGAGGTCGAAGGCACGGCGCAGGATGGCGCGCTGGGTCTCGACGGGCCGGTCGGGACCGAAGTTGTGCCACAGGCCGAGCGACAGCGCGGGGAGCTTCAGGCCGCTGCGTCCGGTGCGCCGGTAGGGCATGTCGGCGTAGCGGTCGGGGTGTGCGGTGTACAACGCGACTCCAGAGGGGTTGGCACACGATCTACCGGTGACCACTCTTCCCCGGGCCGCGTACAGCGGTCCAACAGAAGAATCCGATGGTATTCAGCGGATAGGCTTCTCAATCATGGAACTGCGCCACCTCCAGCACTTCGTCGCCGTCGCCGAGGATCAGCACTTCACCCGGGCGGCGGAGCGGCTGATGGTGTCCCAGTCGGGCCTGTCCGCGTCGATCCGGGCGCTGGAGCGGGAGCTCCGTGCCCCGTTGTTCGTGCGGACCACCCGCCGGGTCACCCTGACCGAGGCGGGGCGCGCGCTGCTCGCCGAGGCGGAACGGATCCTGGCACAAGTGCGGGCGGCGCACGAGGCGGTCGCCGCGGTGCAGGGCGTGCTGCGCGGGACGCTGGCGCTGGGCACCGAGCAGTGCATCGCCGGGGTGCATGTGGCGGGGCTGCTGGCCGCGTTCCGGCGGCGTCATCCGGATGTGGAGATCCGGCTGCGGCAGGCGGGCTCGGGCGCCCTGGCGGAGGAGGTCGCGGCGGGGCGGCTGGACCTCGCGTTCGCCTACCGGACACAGGAGGACTCCGACCAGTTGCGGTCGGTGTCGCTGGCCAGCGAACCGATGACGGTGCTGTGCCATCCCAGCCACCGCCTCGCCACGGCGGGCGCGGCGCTGGTCCCGGGCGACATCCGCGGCGAGGTCTTCGTCGACTTCCACCCCGACTGGGGCCCGCGGCGCGCCACGGACGCGGCCTTCGCCGCCGCGGGCGTGCGGCGCACGGTCGCCCTGGAGGTCAACGACGTGCACAGCCTCCTGGACCTGGTGGACGAGAACCTCGGGGTCGCCGTCGTGCCCCGGCACTTCCGGCACAAGCGACCGGCGCTCACGGCGCTGCCCCTGAAGGGGACGGGCGAGGCGGAGTACGAGACCATCGCCCTCCTGCCGCCGCACACGGGCACCAGCCCGGCCGCCCGGGCGCTGGTCGGCCTGCTGGAAACCGGGGGCCCGGCGACACCCGAGGACGGGGCCCGCCCCCGCTGACTCCGCCACGGCCGCTGCCGGATACCGGGCGCACGACGGGGCGCGATGCGCCATGGTGGAGACATGCATGCAAGGGACATCCTCATCGACGGCTACGGCCGCATCCAGGAAGAAGTCCACGCCGTCCTCGACGGGCTCGGGCCGGACGATCTGCACGCCCGCCCGGCCCCGGAGAACAACTCCGTCGCCTGGCTGGTGTGGCATCTCACCCGGGTCCAGGACGACCACGTCGCCGACGCCTTCGAGCTGGACCAGGTGTGGCTGTCACAGGGCTGGGAGAAACGCTTCGGGCTCGATCTGCCGCGCCAGGACACGGGGTACGGGCACAGTCCCGCCAAGGTCGCCAAGGTGCGGGTCGAATCGGCCGACCTGCTCACCGGGTACTACGACGCCGTGCACGAGCAGACCCTCGGGGTGTTGCGCGACCTGCCCGCCAAGGATCTCGAACGCATCGTCGACGACCGCTGGGATCCCCCGGTCAGCCTGGCCGTGCGCCTGGTGAGCGTCCTGTCCGACGATCTGCAGCACGTCGGACAGGCCGCCTATCTGCGGGGGCTGCTTCAGAGCGCGGCCACGTAGCCGGGCAGTACCACGTCCTCGATGAGGGCCCTGCGCTCGTCGAAGGGGATGAACGCGCTCTTGAGGGCGTTCACCGTGACCGTGCGCAGGTCCTCCACCGTCCAGCCCGCCTCCTCGACCAGCAGGGACATCTCCCGGGTCATCGTCGTACCGGAGACCAGCCGGTTGTCGGTGTTGACGGTGACCCGGAAACCCATGTCCTTCAGGGCGGTGATCGGGTGCTCGGCTATCGAGTCGGCGGCACCGGTCTGCAGGTTGGAGGTGGGGCACATCTCCAGGGCGATGCGGCGGTCGCGCACCCAGCCGGCCAGCCGGCCGAGCTTGCCGCCGACGATGTCCTCGGTGATGCGCACGCCGTGGCCGATACGCTGGGCCCCGCACACCTGCACGGCCTGGTGGATGCTCGGCAGGCCGTGCGCCTCGCCGGCGTGGATGGTGAACGGCACGCTCTCCCGGCGCAGGTGCTCGAAGGCGGCCAGGTGGTCGGCGGGCGGGAAGCCGTCCTCGGCGCCGGCGATGTCGAAGCCGACGACACCGGCGTCGCGGTAGGCGACGGCCAGGTCGGCGGCCTCGCGGACGCGGTCGAACATCCGCATGCCGCACAGCAGGGTGCCGACCCGGACCGGGGTGCCGGCGGCGGCCGCCTTGGCCATGCCGGCCGCGAGCCCCTCCTGAACGGCCTCCACGACCTCGCTCAGCGCCAGCCCGCCCTGCGTGTTCAGCTCGGGGGCGTAGCGCACCTCGGCGTAGACGACGCCGTCGGCGGCGAGGTCCAGGACGTACTCCTCGGCGACGCGCAGCAGGCCCTCGCGGTTCTGCATGACGGCGAGGGTGTGCTCGAAGGTGGCGATGTAGCGGACCAGGTCACCGGAGCTCGCGGCCTCGAAGTACCAGGCGGCCAGCTCGTCGGGGTCGGTGGTGGGCAGGGTGTGGCCGACCGCGGCCGCGAGTTCGACGACGGTGGCGGGGCGCAGGCCTCCGTCGAGGTGGTCGTGCAGGACGGCCTTGGGCAGGCGGCGGATCACTTCGGCGTCTACGCGCGTAGCAGTCATGGCGGGGCTTTCCTTGAGCGGGCGGTTCTCGGCGGCGGTGGGATGGTGCGGCGGGAGGTGCGGGCCGGCGGGCCGGCGGGCCGAGCGTTCGGCGGCTGCGGCGAAGGAAATCAGTCGGCGGGCTGGAGCAGGTCCCAGCGGTTGCCGTACAGGTCCTGGAAGACGGCGACCGTGCCGTACGGCTCGTGGCGCGGTTCTTCCAGGAAGGTCACGCCGGCGGCGGCCATCCGGGCGTGGTCGCGGGCGAAGTCGTCGGTGTGCAGGAAGAACGCGACGCGCCCGCCGGCCTGGTCGCCGACCCGGGCCTGCTGGGTCTCCCCCTTGGCCCGGGCGAGCAGCAGCCCGGTGCCCGCCCCTTCCGGACCGGGCTCCACGACGACCCAGCGGGAGCCGTCGGGGCGTGGGGCGTCCTCGGCGAGCCGGAACCCGAGGGCGTCGGTGTAGAAGCGGATCGCCTCGTCATAGTCGTCCACGACGAGGGTGACCAGGGCGACGCGTCTCATCGGGGCCTTTCACGGAGGGGCTGGACGGGGTGGTTGACGGGTGAGGTTATACGTAAAACTTCACGGGCGCCAGTCCGGCGGCACGGCGTCTCCCGAGGGGCGTGCGGCACCCGTCTGCCAGGGGTGTCTTGTGGATCAGGCCGGGCATGGACCGAAGGCGCTATCCAGCCGGCCCGAGCGGGGGCGATGGGGGGCTGCGAGGCGGAGGAGGGCGACAACGCGATGGGGATCCCCCCGCTCGAGCGAAGCCGAGAGAGCGCGTGCCAGACCCCGCGACCCCGGGATGATCCAAGACACCCGCTAGCCCCGCTCCTCGCCCTGGGCGACCTCCACCCGGTGGTGGAAGTCGATCACCCCGGTGGCGGAGGCGGCGAAGGACAGGGCGGTGCAGGCGACGAGCACGAGGGCGATCCAAGGGGTGGCGCGACGTGGCGCGGCCAGGAGGGCCTGTACGCGCTGGGGAACGGGCCCGGTCGTCACACCGGGGGCGAGGTCCGGGCGGGCACCACGGGCGGCCTGGCCCACGAGGGCGGCGCGGGCGATGGCGCGGGCGGTCAGGCGCCGGTCGCCGACGGCGCCGGCCGCGGCCTCGTCGGCGGCGCGCTCGGCCGCGAGCCGGATGGTCTCGCGGACCGGACGCAGCGCGGGGTGGAGTTGCGCGGCGAGTTCGGCGGCGGCGAGGAAGTAGTGGTGGCCGCCCTGGTTGTGGGCCCGTTCATGGGCGAAGAGGACCTCCCGCTCGGCGGCGTCCAGGCTGCGCAGCATCCCGGTGGTGACGACGATCCGGTGCGGTCGCCCGGGCAGCGCGTATGCGTCGGGGTGCGGCGAGTCCACCACGCACAGGTCGCCCACGGCGGGTCCGCGCCCGGCCGCCGAGCGGGCCGCACGCAAGGCGCGGGCCTGACGCAGCACCGAGCGGACGAGGGTCCAGGCACACACGGCCAGCGCGCCTACGGAGGTGGCGGCCGCCGGGACCACGAAGACGTCGGAGGCGGTGCGCAGCGGGTGGACGAGTTCACCGAGCGCGGCGAAGACGGACAGCTTCAGCAGCCCGGTGAGCACGAAGGCGCCGAGCGCGGCGAGCGAGCAGCCCGCGCACACGACCGCCGAGACGGTGATCGCCCAGAGCGCGGCCACGGGCACGAGCCGGTCGACGGCCCGCCGGGCCAGCGCCGGCAGGGCGAGCGGCAGCACCAGCGGCAGGAGCAGCAGGACGGTCATCGCTCTGCGGGGGGTTCGAGCAGGTCCCGCAGGATCCGCTCGTCGTCCGGGCTGAGCTGGGCGACGAAGCGGGCGAGCACGGTCTCGCGGTCGCTGTCCCGGTCGAGTTCGGTGTGCATCCTGCGGGCGGTGAGGCCCTGGGCGTCCTGGACCGGGAAGTAGGCGTACCCCCGCCCCTGCCGCCGCCGGTCGACGACGCCCTTGTCGTGCAGGCGGGACAGGATCGTGGTCACCGTGGTGCGCGCCAGGCCGGCGCCGAGGCTGAGCTGGACCTGACCGGGTGTCTGGGGCGTACCGGCGGCCCAGAGCGCGGCCATGACGCTCGCTTCCAGCTCGCCGGCCGGGCGGCGCTCGTCCTTCGCGTCGCTCATGGGAACGTTCCTCACCCCGTCCTCGTCCACCCCCGGTGGACCGTCTGCTTGTCGCGGTCGGCCGGATGCCGTCCTACGGCAGTACCCGCATCCCCATTATGGAAGGGGCCGCCCGGTGTGCAGCGCGTTCAGCCGCTCCAGTTCGCCGTCGGTGAGCCGCAGGGCTCCCGAGGCGACGTTCTCGGCCAGGTGGCCGGGGTTGCCGGTGCCCGGAATGGCGAGCACGTGACGGCCCTGGTGCAGGATCCAGGCGATGCGGATCTGCGCGGGGCTCGCCCCGTGATCGCGGGCTACGGCGAGCACCTCGTCCGGCTCCTCCCCGCTCGGACCGTGCGCTCCGCCCTCCCCGGCCACGGCGAAGAAGGGGACGAACGCGATGCCCTGTTGCCCGCAGATCCGCAGAAGCTCGTCGGTCCGGGGGTCCGGGCTGTCGAGCCCGTACCGGTTCTGCACGCACACCACCGGCGCGATCTCGAGCGCCTCCGCGAGATGGCGCGGCTCGACGTCGGACACGCCCAGGTGCCGGATCAGCCCGGCCTCACGGAGCTCGGCCAGGGCACCGAAGTGCTCGGCGATCGAGTCCTGCCGCATCCGGCGGAGGTTGACCACGTCGAGGTGGTCGCGTCCGAGCTGGCGCAGGTTCTCCTCGACGTGCCCGCGCAGCTGGTCCGGCCGGGCGGCGGTGCCCCATTCGCCGGAGTAGTCGCGGAAGGGGCCGACCTTGGTGACGATGACCAGGTCGTCGGGGTACGGAGCCAGCGCGGTGTTGATGAGTTCGTTGGCGGAGCGAGTCGAGGAGAAGTAGAAGGCGGCCGTGTCGATGTGGTTGACGCCCAGTTCGACCGCCCTGCGCAGTACGGCGAGGGAGCGTTCCCGGTCGCTCGGCGTGCCGTGGTGGAAGGGCCCGCTGCCCGTCAGCCGCATGGCGCCGAAACCGATGCGGTGGACGGGGAGGTCGCCGAGCTGCCAGGTGCCGGACGCGTCCGCGGTGATCGGTGAAGTGGTCATCGACGGAGTTTCGCACGCCCCCCGCGCACAGCCGGGCGGGGGTCTCACGGACATTGGCGTCGGCGTCGTCGGAGGTGGGCCCGCTCGGCCGGGCTCCGCGCGAGTTCGATGGCGGTCTCGTACTCCCGCGCGGCCTCGACGGGCCGACCCAGGCGGCGCAGCAGCTCGGCCCGGACGGCGTGGCGGACGTGGTAACCGGGCAGGTCGAGCGCGTCGACCAGGGCAAGCGCCTCCTCCGGGCCCTCGGTCTCGGCCACGGCGACGGCCCGGTTGAGAGCGACGACGGGGCTCGGGGCCGCGGCCGTCAACTGGTCGTAGAGGCGCAGGATCTGCCCCCAGTCGGTGGCGGAGGCCGTGTCCGCGTCGCTGTGGACGGCGTTGATCGCGGCCTGGATCTGGTAGGGCCCCGGCCGGTTGCGGCGCAGGCAGCGGCGGACCAGGTCCTGGCCCTCGGCGATCAGGTCACGGTCCCAGCGTGCGCGGTCCTGCTCCGGCAGCGGAACGAGGGCGCCGTCCTCGTCCTGCCGGGCGGGCCGCCGCGCCTCGATCAGCAGCATGAGCGCGAGCAGGCCGGTGACCTCGGGCTCGTCCGGCATCAGCTCGGACAGCAGACGGCCCAGCCGTACGGCTTCGGCGCACAGCTCGGGCGCGCCGGTGTATCCCTCGTTGAAGATCAGGTACACGACGGCCAGGACGCCGCCCAGCCGGTCGGGCAGGTCGGCGTCCCGGGGCACGCGGTACGGGATGCCCGCGTCGCGGATCTTCGCCTTCGCCCGCACCAGCCGCTGGGCCAGGGTGGGCTCCGGCACGAGGAAGGCGCGGGCGATCTGCGCGGTGCTGAGGCCTCCGAGCAGGCGCAGGGTGAGGGCGACCCGGGCCTGCGGGGCGAGGGCCGGGTGGCAGCAGGTGAAGATCAGACGGAGCCGGTCGTCGCGCACGGGGCCCTCCTCGGCCGGTGCGTCGGGCGCGTACAGCCGGGCGGCCTCGGCGTGCCGGGCGTCCCGGCCGGTGTCGCGGCGCAGCCGGTCGACGGCGCGGTTGCGCGCCGTGGTGATGATCCAGCCCGCCGGGCTCGGCGGCACCCCCGTCTCCGGCCACTTCCGCACGGCGGTGGCGAAGGCGTCCTGGACCGCTTCCTCGGCGAGGTCGATGTCACCGAGGAAGCGGACGAGGACGGAGACCGCACGCCCGTACTCGGCGCGGAAGACGGCCTCGACATCGGGGGTGTCCGGCATCAGTGCTGGTCCACGAAGGGGCGCACCTCGATGGGGAGAGTGGTGGCCAGGGCCGCCTTGCGGCCCCACTCGAGGGCCGCGTCCAGGTCGGGGGCCTGGATCAGGCACAGGCCGCCCAGGTACTCCTTGCCCTCGGCGTACGGTCCGTCGGTGACGAGGACGTCGCCGTCCTTGGGCCGCAGCACGGTGGCCGTCTCCGGGCCGTGCAGCCCCCCGGCGAAGACCCAGGCCCCCGCCTCGCGCAGCTCGTCGTTGAAGGCCTCCACGTCGCGCATGATCCT
Source organism: Streptomyces sp. NPDC001843 (assembly GCF_042891955.1). NCBI lineage: Bacteria > Bacillati > Actinomycetota > Actinomycetes > Kitasatosporales > Streptomycetaceae > Streptomyces > Streptomyces sp. NPDC001843. Next base: position 33,513 of record NZ_JBIATQ010000017.1, read on the forward strand.
GGCGAGCGCGTCGGGCTCGGGCGGCTGTCCGCCGGCCGGCTGGACCACGCTGAGCAGGTAGTGCTTCATGACGTCCTCCTCGGTGTCGCCGGGGTGCTCCCGGTGGGGTTGTCCCACCTCCTACACGAACGGCACACCCCCGGATCGACACCTCCGCCGGCGGAATCGGGAGAATTCTCCGTATGACCATCCCAGCACACCCCCTCGTCGTCCGCGCCCGCCGGCTCGCGGACGAGCTGCTCGCCCCGAACGCGGAGCGCGTCGACCAGGGGGAGGTGCCCGTGGGCCACATCGACGCCGTCAAGCGGTCGGGGCTGCTCGGGGTGAGCGCGCCGGCGGCGTACGGCGGCTCGGCGGCGCCCGCCCCGGTCGCGCGGGAGACGGCCGAGATCCTGGCGGGGGCCTGCTGCTCGACGTGGTTCGTGCAGACGCAGCACCACACACCGGTGCAGGTCCTGGCCAGGGGCGAGGCGCCGGTGCGGGAGCGTCTGCTGGGTCCGCTGGCGCGCGGCGAGCTCATGTCAGGGGTGGCGTACGCGCATCTGCGGGCCCATCCGCGCATTCCGGTGCGGGTCACCCGGGACCGGGGCGGCCTGCGGTTCGACGGCGCCGTCCCCTGGTACACCGGCTGGGGTCTGAACGACGTGCTGCTGCTGGCCGGGATCACCGACTCCGGCGAGGTGGTCTTCGCCTTCACCGAGGCCTGTGACCAGCCCGGACTGCGTGCGTCGCGGCCCATGCGTCTGGCGGCGCTCACCGCGGCCCGCACGGTGTCGCTGGAGCTGGACGGACTGTGGCTGCCCGAGGAGGCGGTGGCTCTCCGGATGCCGTACGAGGACTGGGCGGCGACCGACCGCGACAGGACGGTCAACGCCTCCCCCGCGGTGTTCGGTGTCGCGGAGGCGGCCCTCGCCCTGCTCGACGAGGAGACGGCCGGCCCGATCCGCGCTCGGCTGGCCGAGGTCCGCCGCCGTGCCTACGCCCTGGCCGACGAGCCGCCGGCATCCGAAGAGCACCTGGCGGAACGGCTGACGCTGCGGACACAGTCGTACGACGTCATGCGAACGGCCACCACCGCGGCGGTGGTGGCCGGCGGCGGCCGGGCGCTGTCCCTGGACAGCAAGGCCCAACGCCTCGCCAGGGAGGGGATGTTCCTCCTGGTGCAGGGGCAGACGGCCCGGTCGCGCGGGGCTCACCTCGACGCCCTGACCGGGCGTGGGCCTCAGCTCGCGAACGGCACCTGAGCGGCGGGGGCGGTGCCCCGTCCGAAGGGATGCCGCCACACCCCGCGTCCGGCGAGCCTGGGCAGCACCCCCTCGCCGAACCAGTAGGCCTCCTCCAGATGCGGATACCCGGACAGGACGAACTCCTCGATGCCGAGGGCGGCGTACTCCTCGATCCGGTCGGCGACCTCGTCATGGCTGCCGACCAGGGCCGTCCCCGCGCCCCCGCGCACCAGCCCGATCCCGGCCCACAGGTTGGGGTGGATCTCCAGCCCGCCCCGGCCGCCGCCGTGCAACGCGAGCATCCGCTGCTGGCCCTCGGACTCGCTGCGGGCCAGCCCGGCCTGCACGGCACCGACGGTCTCGGGGTCGAAGCCGTCCAGCAGCCGGTTCGCCTCGGCCCAGGCCTGTTCGGCGGTGTCCCGGGTGATGACGTGCAGCCGGATCCCGAACCGCAGCGTCCGGCCCTCCTTCGCGGCCAGCCCCCTGATCCAGGCGATCTTCTCGGCGACCTGGGCGGGCGGCTCCCCCCAGGTGAGGTACACGTCGACGTGCCGGGCCGCGACCTCGCCCGCGATCGGCGAGGACCCGCCGAAGTAGACCTCGGGCACCGGGTCCGGCACCCGGGCCAGCTTCGCGTCCTCGACCTGCAGGTGCTCGCCGTGCAGGTCGACGGTCTTGCCCTCCCACAACTCCCGTACGATCTGCAGGAATTCACCGGTACGGCGGTAACGGGCGTCCTTGTCCAGGAAGTCGCCGTAGGCGCGCTGCTCGTGGCTCTCGCCGCCGGTGACCACGTTGAGCAGCAGCCGCCCGCCGGTCTGCCGCTGGAAGGTGGAGGCCATCTGCGCGGCGAGCGTGGGTGAGACGAAGCCGGGCCGGAAGGCGACCAGGAACTTCAACCGCTCGGTGTTCTGGCTGACCATCGCGGTGGTCAGCCATGCGTCCTCGCACCAGGCACCGGTCGGGGTGAGCGCGCCGACGAAGCCTAGGTCCTCGGCGGCCCGGGCGATCTGGCTCAGATAGGCGACCGTCGGCGGCCGGTCCCGCCCGGAGGCGGTGGCCGGGGTGCCGTGGCCGCCGCCGACGACGTGGCGGCTGTCGCCGTTGGTGGGCAGGAACCAGTGGAAGGTGAGGGACACGTGGGGTCTCCGATCGGGGGTGTCCGTGGCTCGGCTGTCCGGCGGGGTCAGAGGAGTCCGTGGCGGGGTGGGCGGGTGCCGTTCAGTACGTAGCGGCCGATGTGCTGGATCTTCCAGCGGGCCGGGTCGTGCAGGGTGTGGGTGCGGGCGTCCCGCCAGTGCCGGTGCAGGTTGAGGGAGTCGAGTGCCGACCGGGTGCCGGACACCTCGAACAGCGCGCCCGCCACCTCCACCGCGGCCTGTGCCGCCGCCACCTTGACCGTTGCGACCGCGATGGAGGCCTCGGCCGCCGAGTCGTCGGTGAGGTCGGCGCGCGCCGTGTCCACGGTGCGGGCGGCCTCGCGCAGCAGCGCCCGAGCGGCGCGCACCTGGAGGGCGAGTTCACCGAAGCGCTGGATGAGCAAAGGGTCCTCGGCGGCTGTCTCGAAGCCGCTCTCGAACCAGGGCCGGCTTTTCGTCCGGACGAACGCGGCGGCCTCCTCCAGCGCTCCCTGGGCGATCCCGGTGTCGATGGCGGCGTGCAGCAACTGGGCCACGGCACCGTGGAGTTGCGGACCCTGGAAGGTGAGGTGGTGGGGGAGGACGCGGTCGGCGGGCACGGGGACGGCGTCCAGGCGGACGGTGCCGCTGGCCGTGGTGCGCTGCCCCATGCCGTCCCAGTCGTCGACGACCGACACACCGGGGGCGTCCCGGGGCACGTAGGCCACATGCAGGTCGTCGTCCTCGGCGCGGGCCAGGACCGGGATCCAGTCGGCGAAGAGGGCGCCGGTGGAGTAGTGCTTGACGCCGGTCAGCAGGTAGGAACCGTCGGGCCGGGGTTCCAGGCGGGTGCGGATGTCCTGGACGTGCCTGGTGCCCGCCTCCGACTGGGCGTTGCCGAAGCGGCGGCCCGCGAGCAGTTCCGTGAAGAAGAACTTCCGCTGCGGTTCGGTTCCCTGGCGGCGGATGACGTTGACGTAGGCGAAGTGGCTCTGCGGGATCTGGGCGAGGCTGCCGTCGGCGGTGCCGAGCAGCCGGAAGATCTCCGCCAGGGTGGCCGTGGAGACGTCCGCGCCGCCGTGGTCGGCGGGAACGGTGACAGCGAGCAGCCCGGAGGCCGACAGGCGGTCCAACTCCGCGCGGGGCAGCCTGCGTTCGGCGTCACGTACCGAGGCGCCGGCGCGGAACTCCTCGGCCAGGGCGGCCGCTGCGGCAAGGGCCTCCGTGTCGTCGGCGATGACATGTGCGGTCACGGCGCTCAGCTCGCCGCGGCGAGCAGCGGGGTGCGGCCCAGCGCGGCCGAGAACTGGTCGAGCACCTGGCCGAGGGCTTCACCGGTGGCCGGGCTGACGGTCAGGGCGCCGTCCTCGTGCACCGTGATGTCCTTGTCGAGGGTGAACCAGCCCTGGACGATGTGCGCGGCTCCCATGGAGCTCAGCACCGGGCGAAGCGCGTAGTCGATGGCGAGCACGTGGGCGGTGCTGCCCCCGGTGGCGAGCGGCAGCACCGTCTTGCCGGTGAGCGCGTACTGCGGCAGCAGGTCGAGCAGCGCCTTGAGGACGCCGGAGTACGAGGCCTTGTAGACGGGGGTGCCGACCACGACGCCGTCGGCGCGGGCGACCAGTTCGGTCGCCTCGACGATCGCCGGGTGCCGGAAGTCCGCGCCCAGCAGGGCTTCGGCGGGGACGGTGCGGACGTCGAGCGGTATCACCTGGTGGCCCTGGGCGATCAGGCGCTGGTCCAGGTGACGCAACAGACGGTTGGTGCGGGAGGAGGCGGACGGGCTGCCGGAGACGGACAGGACGGTGGCCATGGGGTCCTCTTTCGAGCAGGAGCGGATGGTCAGGCGTGCGCGGGGACGGACGCGTCCCGGGTCTCGGGCAGTCGCTCCTCGAGCTCGCGCACGAGGGGCAGCACCCGCTTGCCGAAGTACTCGACCTCCTCGTGGTAGTGCAGGAAGCCCAGGAGGAAGAGGTCTACGCCGAGCTTCTTGTAGGCGACGATGCGTTCCGCTATCTGTTCGGGGGTGCCGATGAGGCCCGTGCGGAAGCCGTCGTTGTACTGGACGAGGTCCTGGAAACTCGAGTCCTGCCACATTCCCTTGCCGTCGCCGGTGGACTGCCCGGCCTGCTTCACCGCCGCGCCGAAGCCCTCGACGGCCTCGGTGTCGGCGTTTGCCACGATCTCGCGGAGGGTCTCGCGCGCCTCGGCCTCGGTGTCGCGGGCGATGAGGAAGCCGTTGAGACCGAACTTCGGTGGCGTGCGCCCCGCTTCGGCCGCCGCCTTGCGGAGGTCCGCGATCTGTTCGGTGACCCCGTCGAAGTCCTTGCCGTTGGAGAAGTACCAGTCGGAGACGCGGCCGGCCATCTGCCGGGCGGCGGTGGAGTTGCCGCCCTGGAAGATCTCCGGGTGCGGGCGCTCGGCGGTGTTGAGGGGCTTGGGCTTGAGGGAGAAGTCACGCAACCGGTAGAAGTCTCCGGCGAGTTCGGCGTGGTCCTCGGTCCAGATCCTGCGCAGGGCGGTGATGAACTCCTCGGAGCGGCGGTACCGCTCGTCGTGTTCCAGCCAGGGCTCGCCGAGCGCGGTGAACTCACCCTTGAACCAGCCGGAGACGACGTTGACAGCGAAGCGGCCGTGCGACAGGTGGTCGGCGGTGGCGCCGAGCTTGGCGAGGACGCCCGGGTGCCACAGACCGGGGTGGACGGCCGCGATGACGTTCAGCCGCTGGGTGGCGAGCAGCAGGGCGAGGCTGAAGCTGGTCGACTCGTGCTGGTACTCGGCCCCGTAGCTGGCCATGTAGCGGACCTGGCTGAGGGCGTAGTCGAAGCCGTTGTTCTCGGCGAGGACGGCGAGTTCCCGGTTGTAGTCGTACCCCCAGTCGGTGCGCTGCTCGATCCTGCTCGTGACCAGTCCCCCACTGACGTTGGGGACCCAGTACGCGAATTTCACGGGTGCTGCGGACATGCGGAACTCCTGTTGCGGAACACTTTCGGGCACGCCGAATTCAAGAGGGTGCGCGGGCACGGTGAATTCAGGCCTGAAAAAGGAAAAGACGCGGCGTTTCTCGGAGGGGGTCAGGCCACGGCGCGACAGGAGGCGCTGGAGACGCGCGCGAGGTCGACATGGCGTCGCCGCGTGAGGTCCAGTCGCATCTTCATGCCGTCGATCGTGGCAGCGCCCGTCAGGGCAGTCAAGGAGAACCCGACCGGTCTCGTATCCCGGACCATTGAATTTCACGAAGGTGTGACAGGGAAACCCTTGAACACACCTTGGAAACGGCCGCATTCTGCGGTCGTGCGGATAGAACAGCTGGAATACATCGCGGCGGTCACCCGGCTCGGTTCCCTGCGCCGGGCCGCCGAGGAACTACGGCTGTCGCAGCCCGCGTTGAGCGAGACCGTGCGCAACCTCGAGCGGGAGCTGGGGGTCGATCTGCTGGAGCGCAAGCGGTCGGGGGCGACGATGAGCGCGGGTGGCCGGGAGCTGCTGCCGCACATCGTGGGTGTACTGGAGGCGGTGGACCGGCTGCGGTCGGCCGCGGGCGAACAGCACCGGGTCAGCCGCATGGTGCGGGTCGGCACCGTCAACGCGGCCACCGTGCCGCTGCTCATCCCGGTGGTCCGGAACTTCCGGACCGCGCACCCCGTCACACAGGTGGAGGTGGTCGGCGCACAGCAGGCGGAGATCCACCGGTCGCTGACCGAGGGCGGTTTCGACCTCGGGCTGGTCAACCACCTGGACGGGGACGACGTCCCGGCGGGTTTCGAGTCGACCGAGCTGCTGCGCGGCCGTCCGGTGGTGTGCGTGCGACCGGACAGCCCGCTGGCGTCCCTGCGAGTGGTCTCGGTGGAGGACCTGCTCGGCGTGCCGTTGATCGCCATGCGTGCCGGTTATGTGATGCACCGTTACGTGCACCGGCTGCTGGGCGGACGCGCCCCGTCCTTCTCGTACTCGACCGACGGCGCCGAGATGGGCAAGCTGATGGTCGCCGAGGGGCTGGGGGCGACGGTGCTGCCCGACTTCAGTGTGGTCGGGGATCCTCTGGAGCGGTCCGGGGCGCTCACCCACCGGCCGCTGACCGACGACACCACGCGGGTGCTGCTGATGCTCCAGCGCCGCCGGGCGGAGTCCGTGCCGCGGGCGGCGCGTGATCTGTACGAGGCCTTCGTGCGCCGGGCGCGCGAACTCACGGCCGGCCCGTAGGACGCCGGGGTCCGGGTCAGGACCTTCCGTCGTCGTCCCCTCGCTCGACCACCACGAGGAACGCGTCCGACTTCAGGTCCATCACCACGGTGGCGGGTTCGCCCTCGGCGCGGCGTGCCGCCGCGAACTCCTCCGCCGGCCACGATCCGCGCGGAGCCCCCGCAGGGAACCGCTCCAACACCTTCGCGCCCATAGCAGCAGGTCACCTCCAGTATCGACAGGGTTACGGGATATTCACCGTGCGTACTGCTCCGCCTTCCCCGGATCTACGTGGGCATGTCCCTGGTCGGGGCCGATGTCCCTGAGGGCGCATCCGAACGTCCCGCCCGCGTGGAAGGGATGTCAGGGGGCGACACGCGCGCCCAGACGCGCCGACGGGAAGGACGGACGGCCGATGAGCGACGACGACCGCGGAGCGGGGCCGCGCTGTCTGGTGACCGGTGCCACCGGGTACATCGGCGGCCGGCTCGTGCCCGAACTGCTGGCCGCCGGTCACCGGGTGCGCTGTCTGGCCCGCTCCCCCGGTAGGCTGCGCGACCAGCCGTGGACCGGTGAGGTGGAGGTGGCGCGGGCGGACGTCACCGACGCCGGTTCGGTCGCGGCGGCGATGCGGGACGTCGACGTGGCCTACTACCTGGTGCACGCGCTGGGGACGGGCAAGGACTTCGAGGAGAACGACCGCCGCGCGGCGCGGATCTTCGCGGCGGCGGCCCGCACGGCGGGTGTGCGCCGCGTCGTCTACCTCGGCGGCCTCACCCCGGCAGGCGTGCCGGAGCAGGAACTTTCGCCGCACCTGCGGTCACGGGCGGAGGTGGGCCGTATCCTGCTGGACTCGGGGGTGCCGACGACCGTCCTGCGGGCGGCGGTGATCATCGGCTCCGGATCCGTCTCCTTCGAGATGCTCCGCCACCTCACCGAGCGGCTGCCCGTGATGGTCACCCCGCGGTGGGTGCACACCCGTATCCAGCCCGTCGCCGTACGGGACGTGCTGCGTCTCCTCGTCGGGAGCGCGCGGATGCCGAGGGAGGTCAACCGGGCCTTCGACATCGGCGGCCCGGACATCCTCACGTACCGGGAGATGATGACCCGGTACGCGCGCGTGGCGGGCCTCTCGCGCCGGTTCGTGGTTCCCGTGCCGGTGCTCACGCCCGGGCTGTCCAGTCACTGGGTGGGCCTGGTGACCCCCGTGCCCGCGTCCATCGCCCGGCCGCTCGCCGAGTCGCTGCGGCACGAGGTGGTCTGCGGGGAGCAGGACATCACCCGGTACGTGCCCGCCCCTCCCGGACACCCGATCGGCTTCGACGAGGCGGTGCGGCTGGCCCTGCGGCGCGTGCGCGAGGCCGATGTCGCCACACGCTGGTCCTCCGCCTCGGTGCCCGGCGCGCCGAGCGATCCGCTGCCCACCGACCCCGACTGGGCGGGTGGCAGTCTGTACGCCGACCGTCGTGAGGCACGCGTGGACGCCCCCGTGGACGCGCTGTGGCGGGTGATCGAGGGCGTCGGCGGTGACAACGGCTGGTACTCCTTCCCGCTCGCCTGGGCCCTGCGTGGGTGGCTGGACCGGCTGGCCGGCGGAGTGGGCCTGCGCCGGGGCCGCCGCGACGCGCAGCGGCTGCGGGCGGGTGACTCGCTGGACTTCTGGCGGGTGGAGGAGATCGAGCCGGGGCACCTGCTGCGGCTACGAGCCGAGATGCGGCTGCCGGGTCTGGCCTGGCTGGAGATGTACGCCGAACCGGACGGCACCGGCCACAGCCTCTACCGCCAGCGGGCCCTCTTCCATCCGCGCGGCCTGCTCGGCCAGGCCTACTGGTGGGGCGTGTCGCCCTTCCACGCCGTCGTGTTCGGCGGCATGGCCCGCAACATCGCACGGGCCGCGCGGCAGAGCCCGCCCACCCGGACGGAGGAAAGCGCGCCCGTCGGCTGACCCCCGCAACCGCCGGGCCCCCTGGACCGGAAGCACCCTCTCGTCCGACCGTCTCACCCGGAGCCGCGCCATGAACGTCTCGGTCGTCCTGTTCACCGCCGACCTTCGCCTGCACGACCACCCGCCGCTGCGGGCCGCCCTGGACGGATCGCGCCAGGTGGTCCCCCTCTTCGTACGCGACCGGGGCGTGGCCGGGGCCGGCTTCGCCGCGCCCAACCGGCTGGCGTTCCTCGCCGACTGCCTGCGGGACCTGGACGCGGGGCTGCGCGGGCGCGGCGGCCGGCTCGTCGTCCGGTCGGGTGACGTGGTCGACGAGGTGTGCAAGGTGGTGGCCGAGGCGGACGCCGACGAGGTGCACATGGCGGCCGACGTCAGCGCGTACGCGCGGCGCCGGGAGGAGCGGCTGCGGCACGCCCTCGAGACTGACGGGCGCCGGCTGCACGTGCACGACACGGTGACCACGGCGGTGGTGCCCGGTGCGCTGACCCCGGCCTCCTCCGACCACTTCGCGGTGTTCACCCCGTACTACCGCCAGTGGTCGGGCCAGAGACCGCGCGACACCCTCGGTGCACCCCGCGCGGTGCACGTACCGGACGGCATCGGGTCCGAGGAACTGCCGTCCCGGGCCGCGCTGTCGGGGGTGTCGGAGGGGCTGGCCGCGGGCGGCGAGACGGAGGGTCGCAGGCGGTTCGCCGCCTGGCTGGGCAGCGGTGTCGCCGCTTACGAGGACCGCCGCGACGATTTGGCCGGCGACGCGACCTCCCGTCTGTCGCCCCACCTCCACTTCGGCACGCTCTCCCCCGTCGAACTCGTCCACCGGGCCCACGAGGCGGGCGGCCCGGGTGCCGAGGCCTTCGTACGGCAGCTCGCCTGGCGCGACTTCCACCGCCAGCTGCTGGCCGCGCGCCCGGCGGCCGCCCACGCCGACTACCGTACGAAGCACGACCACTGGCGGTCCGAGCGCACGGCCCGGGACGACATCGAGGCCTGGCGGGAGGGCCGCACCGGCTACCCGATCGTGGACGCGGCCATGCGCCAGCTGCGCCACGAGGGCTGGATGCACAACCGCGGCCGTCTGCTGACCGCGAGTTTCCTGACCAAGACGCTGTACGTCGACTGGCGCGTGGGCGCCCGGCACTTCCTGAGGTTCCTGGTCGACGGCGACCTCGCCAACAACCAGCTCAACTGGCAGTGGGTGGCCGGGACCGGCACGGACACCCGTCCGAACCGTGTGCTCAACCCGGTCACCCAGGCCAGGCGGTACGACCCCGAGGGCGCGTACGTACGGCGGTGGGTGCCCGAACTGGCGCCGCTGGAGGGCCCGTCGGTGCACGAGCCGTGGAAACTGCGAGGCCTGGACCGGGCCGCCGTGGACTATCCGGACCCGATCGTCGAGCTGTCCGAGGGCCTGGCCCGCTTCCGGCAGGCGAGGGCACGCGGGTGAGGCCGGTTCGGGGGCCAGGGGGCATGCCCCGGCCGGTCACGGCGCCTCGCCGGGCCGGGCCGCCCGGGCAGCCGCATAGCCGTCGGCCAGCAGGTCGAGGGCCTCCCGGAGGCCCGCCGGACGCGGCATGCCCCGGGTCCGGCGCCCTGCCCAGCCCGGGCCGCCCAGCACCACCAGCGGGCGGCGGCGTGCCCCTTTCACGCCCCATTCCATGGCGGCGACGTCGCGGGCCAGCGGCGGGCTCGCCGTCGAGCGTGCCTGTGCCCACAGGACCACGGCGGCCGGACCCAGCCGGCGTACCGCGGCCGCCAGCGCGGGAGCGGGTACCGCGGCGCCGAACATCCGGGTGGCAAGCCCGAGTTCGCCCAGCCCGGCGTTGAGCGCCTCCAGCGGCAGGGTGTGCTCCTCGCCGGGGACGCAGGCCAGCAGTACAGGGCCGGCCGCGGGGTCGCCGCCCGCCGGGGCGGGCGGCCGGGTGTGGCGGCGCAGGGTGGTGGAGACGTGCCAGGACAGCAGGTGCTCCACCTCGACGTAGCGGTCCTCCGAGGACGCCCACTTGCGTCCCACGGCGTGCAGGGTCGGCACCACCACCTCCTGCCAGGCGACGGTGAGTCCGTGCTCCGCCACGGCCGAGGCGAGCCGGGCCTCGACGGCCGCGGCGTCGAGACGCACGGCGGCGCGGGCCAGCCCCCGGCACTCCTGGCGCACATCGCCCAACGGCAGAGCACCGGCGGCCCGTGAACGCCCGGGGGCGGGAGCCGTGACCGTGGCACGGGGCGGTGCCGCGGCCGTGCGGTCTCCCGCGCCCGCCGCCTCCTTCGCCGCGCGGGCCGCCTCCGCGGGCGGGACGCCGGCCGAGGTCAGCCGGCACATCGCCTCCAGCAGCGCCACGTCCCGCTGTGTCCAGCGCCGGTGCCGGCCCTCCGCGTGCACGGCGGGACCGATGCCGTATCGGCGGTCCCAGGAGCGGAGGGTGGTCGGCGACACGCCAAGCCTGCGGGCCAGCGCGCCGGTGGTCATCGCGGCACCGGCGGTCGGCGGGACCGCGCCCTCGCCCGGTCGGCTCCGCGCCTCGAAAGCACCCATACGTCGACTGTACGACGCACAACCGATGCGACTTGTCCCGCCTCACCGCGGGCTCCGACGATGGCGCACGGATGCAGCTCTCCTACGAGGTGAGGAGCCGTGGACATGACCGCATACGGCGACGAACCGCGACCCGCCGAACCGCTGACCGACGAGGAACTGGCGCACGGCCTGGCCACGGATGACGACGCCTGTCTCGCCGCGGTCTACCGCCGCTGGTCGGCACTGGTGTACTCGCTGGCCCGGCGCTCGCTGGGCGATGCCGGGGAGGCGGAGGACGTCACCCAGCAGGTGTTCCTCGGCGTGTGGCGCGGGCGCCGCCGCTACCGGCCCGAGCGGGGGCCGCTCGGCGGCTGGATCGTCGGCATCACCCGGCGCAGGATCGCCGACGCGCTGTCGGCGCGGGCACGGCGCGGTGAACTGGTGGCTGCCGCGGGGACGCTCCACATGCTCGCCGCCACCGACACCGGGGACGGCCGGCCGGAAGCCGTGCTCGACCGGGTCCTCGTACGGCGGGAACTGGCCAGGCTCCCCGCGCCCCAGCGACGGGTACTGGGGCTCGCGTTCTACGAGGACCTGACGCAGACGCAGATCGCGGCACGTACGGGACTGCCGCTCGGCACCGTGAAGAGCCACGCTCGGCGCGGACTGCACCGACTGCGGGACCTGCTGCGCGAGCCTACACATAAAGAAGAAATAAGAGCAGAATCGGTTTAAGCGGCGCTTACCGCATACCGCGCTGAAGCGGTCAGGCCTGCAACCCATGAAGGAGACGAACATGGCCAACGTCTCGCACAGAGGTGACATGACGAGCCACCCTGATGTGTCCGAAATGCGGGCACGCTATGCCCGCATGCTCGGCGGTCGTGATGTGGCGCTCGTGGACGGACCGGTCTTCCTGCTCGGTCTGTACTGCGCCGCGTCCCCGTGGATCCTCCACTACACGACGAGCCAGCCCGCTCTCGCGACCCACAACCTGATCATGGGCATCGCGATAGGACTGCTGGCCCTCGGATTCACCACGGCCCCGGCACGGATGTACGGCCTGAGCTGGGCCATGTGTGCCATGGGCGCCTGGATGGTCATCGCCCCCTGGATCGTGGGCAGCAGCCCGGACACCGGAGTGATCGTCAACAACGTCGTCATCGGTGCGCTGGCCGTGATCCTCGGAATGATGTGCGCCGGTACGGCGGCGAAGAGCGCTCCCATGCCGTGATCGAAGAGCCTTGAGGAAAGGGAGGAGGCGGGGCCGGTCCTGGACGGCGGACCGGCCCCGCCGCACATGCGGCGGTCAGGTCCCGGCGGGCTCCGCCTCCGGCGCCGCCGGCGTGACGAAGTCCTCGGTGATCTCCTTCTCCCCGAACGGCCACACCTTCTCCAGCCGCGCCCAGACCAGGTACGCCACACACCCCAGGGCGAGCCAGGCCAGGGACCATTCGATGGGGTGGCGGCCCGGGGAGTTCTTGTCGGCGTAGCCGTAGATCACGCACCAGCCGACGAAGGCCACGATGCCCGGCACGGGGTAGAGCCACATCCGGTAGGGACGCACGAGCGTCGGCCGGCGTTTGCGCAGGACGCTCAGCGCCACGATCTGGGCCAGCGCCTGGACGATCACCATCACCGTGGTGAGCAGCTGGATCAGGGTCGCCAGGTCGGTGTGGCGGCCGATCAGGAAGCCGACCGCGGTGATCACACCCATGGTGGCCAGGCCCAGCGTCGGGAAGCGGTGCCGGGGGTGCAGTTTCTGGTACGGACGGAAGAACACCCGGTCGCGGGCCGCGTCGTAGGGCACTCGCGAGCCGCCGAGGAGGCCGGTGAACACCGAGGCGAAGGCCGTGATCAGGATCAGCACGGTCACCGTGTCGGCGGCGCCCTTGCCCCACGTCTCCTCCAGCACCGCCGACGCCACCGAGGTGGAGGCGATGTCGTGCGGGTCGGTCATCCGCTTCCAGTCGATGACGCCGAGGGTGCCGATCTGCAGCAGCAGGTAGATGGCCATGATGCCGAGGATCGAGAAGATGATGGAGCGCGGCAGCGTGCGGCCGGGGTCCTTGATCTCGGCCCCCATGTAGGCGGTGGTGTTGTAGCCGAGGTAGTCGTAGATACCGATGGTCAGGCCCCCGGCGAAACCGAGCCAGAAGTGGTTGCTCGTCAGGTCGAAGGCGTGGGCGGGGTAGTGGAAGGCCAGGTGCGGGCTGAAGTCCGTGGCGGCCGCGACGATCACCAGGAGCACGGAGACGATCATGACGGCCCACATCACGGCGGTGATGCGGGCGATGTGCTCGATGCCCCGCCAGAGCAGGATCACCACCAGGGCGATGATGCCCAGGCCGACCAGGTCGCCCTGGTTCTTGGTCAGGTCCGGGGCGAGGTAGCCCAGGTACTGGACGAAGCCGACCACGCCCGTGGACATGATCAGCGGGATGAAGAGCATCGCCGTCCACACGAACAGGAACGGCATCAGCCGGCCGGTGCGGTACTGGAAGGCCTGGCGGAGGTAGACGTAACTGCCCCCGGAGCCGGGCATCGAGGCCCCGAGCTCGGCCCAGACGAGTCCGTCGCACAGGGCGAGCACCGCGCCCGCGACGAACCCGATGACCGCCTGGGGGCCGCCGAAGGCGGCGACCATCAGCGGGATGGTCACGAAGGGACCGATCCCGCACATCTGGCTCATGTTGATGGCGGTGGCCTGGAACAGGCCGACGCGACGGACGAAGCCACCCGTGGGTGGCGGGCTACCGGACATGGGGACTCCTGACGCGCGGCAGGGAGAGGGGCTCGCCCGGCGGGGCCGAGTGGCACCGAGTGGCCGATATAGTTAAGGAGACTTACTAGATGCGTCAAGTATGCGCCGTTCATGCACGAGAATGGTCCGATGCCCGCCAGCGACGCCGTGGACCAGCAGGACCAGCCCTGGAACCGGCAGCGTCTGCGCAGCACCAACGAACGGCTGCTGCTGGACCGGCTGCGCGCAACCGGTGCGGCCTCGCGCGCCCAACTCGCCCGTGACACCGGCCTGTCCAAGCCGACGGTGTCCAGCGCGCTCGCCTCGCTGGAGGCCGCCGGACTGGTCCGCGAGGTCGGCACCCACGCCCCGGAGCGCGGCCGGACGGCGGTGCTCTACGCCCCCGACCCGGCGGCCGGGTACGCGCTCGGTGTGGACGTGGGCCGTGGCTGGCTGCGGGTGGCCGTCGCCGACCTGGACGGCACGCTGGTCGCCCGGACCGATGTGCGCAACCGGGCCCGCGGCTCCGAGGCACTGGCCGAACTGGTTGTCTCCGCGGCCCGGCAGGTGGTCGCGAGCTCCGGTGTGGACCCGGCCGAGGTGGTGCACGGGGTGGTGGGCACCCCCGGTGTGTACGACGAGAAGCAGCGGCGGGTGCGGTACGCGATGCACCTGCCGGGCTGGGGCCGGGCCGGTCTGCTGGACCGGCTGCGCGAAGAGCTCGGCGTCCCGCTGGAGGTGCACAACGACGCCAATCTGGCCGCCCTCGGCGAGTACACCTACGGCGTCGGCGCGGGCAGCCGACTGTTCGCGTACATCTTGATCGGCACCGGTCTTGGCATGGGTGTGGTCAGCGAGGGACGGCTGTTCACCGGGGCGCACGGCCTCGCCGGGGAGATCGGGTTCCTGCCGTGGCCCGGACAGCAGAAGCCGGAGCGGTTGGAGGACGCGGTGTCCGGAGTGGCCGTCGTGGAGGCGGCCCGCCGGTTCGGAATGAGCGGGCAGCTGACCGCGAAGGCCGTCTTCGACGCGGCTCGGCAGGGCAACGCGGCGGCACGCCGGGCGGTGCAGCTGGAGGGCGAGCGGATAGCGCACACCGTGGCCGCGGCGGCCGCCGTACTGGACCCCGACCTGGTGGTACTGGGCGGGGGTGTCGGCCACAGCGTGGACCTGCTGCTCGGCCCGGTCCGGGAACACCTGCGCGCACTCACCCCACTGCGGCCGAAGCTCGCCCCGAGCCGGCTGGGTGAGGACGCCGTGCTCCTCGGAGCGGTCGCCACGGCGCTGGGCACGGCGCGGGAGACGGTGTTCGAGCGAAGGTCGTCCGGGACGTGAAGGCCGCGCCCGTTGCGGACGGGCACCCCGGCCACGGTGATTGACACGGCCCACTCGGCGCCCTAGCTTGAGCCAGGTTAGTAAAGTTTCCTAACTTTACCGAGGCTGGAGACCGCCGTGTTCCCTCGCCCCGCCGCTCACCGCCGCCTCGCCACGGCCGCCGTCACGCTGGGCCTGCTCTGCTCGCTCGACACCGGCGCCTGGGCGGGGTCCCAGTCCCCGGCCGAGTCGCACGGGCGGGCCCGGGTCACCCGCGTCCCCTCCGCCGCCGGGACCGGCACCGCGCTCTCCGGCTACGCGATCCAGTCCACGGCGAGGGTGAGCGACTCCCCGTCGGCCGTCTCCTCCCCCGGCTATCCGACCACCGGCTGGTACCCGGCGGGCCCGCGCTCCACCGTCCTCGCGGCCCTCCTCGCCGACGGTGTCTACGCCGACCCCTTCTACTCCACCAACCAGCAGAAGATCCCGAAGGCCGACTTCCAGGTCCCGTGGTGGTACCGCTCCGACTTCACGGTGGCCGACACAGGGCAGCGCACCTATCTCGACTTCAGCGGGGTGATCTCGGCGGCGGACGTGTACGTCAACGGCAAGCAGGTCGCCGGGACCGCGGACGTCACCGGCGCCTACACCCATCACGAACTGGACGTCACCCCGCTCGTGCGAGCGGGCACGAACACGGTCGCCTTCCGTATCCGGCCCAACGAGCCGAACAAGAACCTGACCATGGGCTGGATCGACTGGCTGCAGCCGCCGCCGGACCAGAACATGGGCATCGTGCGGGACGTCCTGGTCCGTCGCGGCGGTCCGGTCGCGCTGCGCGACGCGCACGTGATGACCGCCCTGGACGTGCCGTCCCTGGCCTCGGCGGACCTGACGGTGAAGGCGCGGGCCCGCAACGACTCGGACACGGCCGTCACCGCGGAGGTCACCGGGAGCGTCGGCGGGACCACCTTCACCAAGGCCGTACCGCTCGCCGCGCACGAGACGAAGACCGTGACGTTCACCCCCGCCGACACCCCCGGACTGCACCTCGACTCCCCCCGGGTGTGGTGGCCGGCGGGCATGGGCGGGCAACCTCTGTACGACCTGTACCTCACCGCGTCCGTCTCCGGCACCGTGTCGGACACCGCGCACCAGTCCTTCGGCATCCGGGACGTGCAGGCGCCGCTGAACTCCGACGGCGCCCGCCAGTACCGGATCAACGGCCGCCGGCTGCTCGTCAAGGGCGGCGGCTGGTCCCCGGACGAGTTCCTGCGCTGGGACGGCACCTACGTGGAGGACCGGCTGAAGTACGCCCTCGATCTCGGCCTCAACACCATTCGTCTGGAGGGCCACATCGAGCCGGACGAGTTCTTCGACCTCGCCGACCGGTACGGCATCCTCACGCTGCCTGGCTGGGAGTGCTGCGACAAGTGGGAGGGGCAGGTCAACGGCAGCGGCGAGTCCGGCGACACATGGACCGACGCCGACTATCCCGTGGCCAAGGCCTCGATGGCCGCCGAGGCCGCCCGGCTGCGCGACCATCCGAGCGTGATCTCGTTCCTGATCGGCAGCGACTTCGCCCCCGACGCCACGATCGAGAAGAACTACCTGGACGCCCTGAAGGCGGCCGACTGGCAGACCCCGGTGGTCGCCGCAGCCTCCGACAAGTCCTCGCCGCAGCTCGGCAGTTCGGGCATGAAGATGACCGGGCCCTACGACTGGGTCCCACCGGGCTACTGGTACGCCAAACGCGAGGGCGGAGCCACCGGCTTCAACTCCGAGACCAGCGCGGGCCCCGACATCCCCACGCTCGACACACTGCACCGGATGATGACACCGGACGAGCTGGACACACTGTGGAAGAACCCGGGCGTCAAGCAGTACCACCGCTCCCCGTCATCCGTCTTCGGCACCCTCAAGATCTACGACAACGCCCTCACCGGCCGCTACGGCGCCCCGACAGGTCTCACCGACTATGTGCGCAAGGCACAGCTCGCGCAGTACGAGGCGGTCCGCGCCCAGTTCGAGGCGTACCAGCGGGGCGCCACCGACGCCTCGAAGCCCGCCACCGGGGTCGTGTACTGGATGTTCAACAGCGGCTGGACGTCCTTGCACTGGCAGTTGATGGACCGTTACCTGGACCAGGGCGGAGCCTACTTCGGGGCGAAGAAGGCGAACGAGCCACTGCACGTGCAGTACTCCTACGACGACCGCTCGGTCGTCGTGGTCGGCAACCGGCACGCCGCCGCCTCGGGTCTCACCGTTCGGGCCACGCTGTTCAACCCCGACGGCACGCAGAAGTACGACAGGACCGTCACCGGGGTGTCGGTGAACGGGGACGGCGCCCGCAGCACCGTACTCACACTGCCCTCGTCGGTGAGCGGACTGGCGACGACGTACCTGGTCCGTCTGACCCTCACCGACTCCTCCGGCAAGGAGGTGAGCCGGAACGTGTACTGGCTCTCCACCCGGCCGGACACCCTCGACTGGGACAACACCGACTGGTACCACACACCGACGACGAGCTACGCCGATCTGAAGGGGCTCGCCTCGATGGCGCGGGCACCGGTGTCGGCGACGGCGTCCACCGTGTCCTCGGACGGCACGTCGACCACGACGGTGACCCTGCGCGCCACCGGCGACGGGAAGACCCCGTCGCTGCTGACGGACGTGCATCTCGTCGACGCGGCGGGCAAGCCGGTGTTGCCGGTGCGCTGGTCGGACAACGAGGTGAGCCTGTGGCCGGGCGAGTCGGTGACGCTGACCGCCACCTACCGCACGGCCGATCTGCACGGTTCCGCGCCGCGGGTACGGGTCTCCGGCTGGAACACCGCACAGCAGACGGTCCCGGCCCGGTGATCGGCCGGGGGCGGCCCCCGCGCGGGCCCCGCCCGGGTGCGGGGGGGGCCCCGCCCCCCGCGCGGCCCCCCCCAACCCCCGGGCCCGCGGGTCAGCTGACGTTGAGCGCCGTGTCGTCGACGACGAACGACGTCTGGAGCTTCGAGCCCTCCGTGCCGGTGAACTTGAGGGTGACGGTCTGCCCGGCGTAGCCGCTGAGGTTGAAGCTGCGCTGGGTGTAGCCGGAGGCGGCGTTGAGGTTGGAGTACGTCGCCAGGGTGCCGAGCACCGACCCGGAGCTGTTCAGCACCTGCACGCCCAGGGTGTCGTAGGCGGTGCTGGTGGTGGTCTCGGCGGTGTCGATGTGCAGGTAGAAGCTGAGGGTCGCGGAGCAGCCGGCGGGGATGGTCACCGGCTGGGAGAGGGTGTCGGTGGTGGCGGTGCCGTTTCCGTCGAGCCAGGCGTAGTAGGAGCCCGTACGGGCCGGCTCACTGCTCGAGTTGGTGATGACGCCGCTGCCGGCGCTCCAGGTGGTGCTGCCCGACTCGAAGCCGTTGTTGCCGAGGAGCTGGGCGGCCGCGCAGGAGCCGGTGCCACCGCCCCCGCCGCTGCTGCTTCCGGAACCGGCCAGCCAGGCCGTTGCGTTGAGGGCGAGGGCCGCGTTGGTGGCGCCGGAGTCGTTCCAGCCGTCGTAGAGGGTGTTGCCGGACTGGCCGGTGCCGTCGTCGACGGGTGAGCTGTCGCCCCAGAAGGCGACGCGGCCGCTGCCGAAGGTGCTGGTGAGGAAGAAGGCGCCGGTGTTGCCGGAGTAGCCGCTGCGGTAGACCAGGCCCTTGACGGCGGAGTTGTCGGAGGGCTTGAGGGTGGCGGTCGTGCCGTCGGCGATCAGGCTCTTGGTGACCGTGCCGAAGGAGCCGTGCAGCACCGGGTCGGTGGAGTCGCTGATCGCGGCCGGGTAGCCGGATTTCACGTCGAGGGAGTCGATGGAGAAGCCGAACGGGTCGGTGGAGTCGACGCTGTTGTTGGTCATCAGGTCGTTGAGGATCTCGACCGCGTCCTCACCGTCGTTGTTGCGGTCGGCGCCGGTGTGGTCGGAGATCATGAACAATCCGCCGCCGTTCTTGACGAAGTTCATGATCGCCGTCTTCTCAAAGGCCCTCCGGCCATACGCAGGTTCTCGCATTTGAACTGTCCGTAGCCTGACCAGCACAAACGACAAGGGCCCCCGCTTCAGTGGGGGCCTTCGTCATGGGAGGAACCATGGCCGAACCGGACTGGAAGGCCGACCTTCAGCGGACCATCGACGCCTGGGTAGTGGGCGGCGAGATCGTCAAGCTCGGCGCCTACGGGGCGCTGATGCCTCACATAGAGGCCGCGTACCAGCGCGGCCTGATGGCCGGCCGGAGCCAGGCCGGATACGCCACCCGCCGCAAGAGTAAGGAGCTGCCGTGCCCACCGTCCCCGTCTGCCACCGGTGCAAGCGAGTCCATTGCATCTGCGGGTGATGCACCGTGACAGACGGATTCACCCGCCTACAGAAACTGATCATCGTGGCCGCCCTCGTGGCGGCCTTCGTCATGAATGGGGTACCGCATTGGAACGTGATCGGGCCGTGAGGTGGCGGCTCGCCGCTTTGGCCGTCGGGATTGCCGTCGGTTTCGTCGTCGGTGCTCTGTGGAGTCACTGATGGTGCTCTTCGACCCCCACCGAAAGTGGGGGCCCCGGGGCATCTGCCGGTACGAGGACCGCGGTCTGTTCTTCGCCGAAGGCATGCACAACCGCAAGCCGGCCGAGGCTGTACAGGCCCTCTGGAACCAGGCCAAGGAAATCTGCGCCATGTGTCCCGTCTTGCAGGAGTGCAAGCGGGACACCTTGGGCGAGGAGTACGGCGTATTCGGCGGGCTCGACCAGTTCGAGCGGTACAAGATTCGCCGGGCACTGCCGCAGGCGGTACGGAACTGGCCCCGAGAGCGTCAATTGGCGTGGGGAAAAGAGCTGAGCGTCATGCGGGAGGGGGGTCTGTCCTGGGCCACCATTCAGGCGCAGTGCGGCATGCCGCAGTCTGCCGCCGAGTTCTTGATTAACCGCTGGAGGGACGAGCCCAAGCGGCCGGTGGCCGCCAAGACGAAGATTGTCGATCTCCAGTTGCCCTCAGTGATCAGGGAGAAGCCCGAGTTCCCGGTGAAGCCGGGCAGGCGTCACGCATGGGTGCGGCACCGCGGTGTTGTCTCGGACGCCTTCTATCGGGGCGAGACGCCTGACGGTGAATGGCTGTGCCTGACCACCGTGGCCGGGAGAGGCCAAGTCCATAAGTGGTTCCGCAAGGAAGACGTCCGCATGTACAGCCCGCAAGTGGTCGTGATTCTCAACTACGCCGCGCGACCGACCGGCCATGCGGCAGAGAACGCGATGAAGACGCATTGCGTCAATGGCCATCTCTTCAGCAAGGCCAACACCCGCGTGGACAAGCGCGGGTGGCGTATCTGCCGCGCTTGCCATGACGGCCGGGAGGCCGAAGACCGGGAGGAAGAACCAGCCCATGCGGCTGCCTGAGCACATCTCACATTCGGCCCGGGAGACGCTGGAACGCTGCGCCAAGCAGTACTTCCTTACCCGGGTCGTGAAAGCCCCGCAGAGACCAGCTCTGTGGCTCGCCGGGGGCTCCGCCGTGCATGAGGCGACAGAGAACTACGACCTGTTGCACTTCGCCGACATGGCGGAGGACTTCCAGGCCGCAGACGTCTGGAACGCCTTCTTTGATGCCCAGCTGGCCGAAGCCAGGGAGAAGGAGGAGAACGAGAACCTGTGGCGGAAGTCCGCCACAGAACCCATCGAGGTCTGGCGACGGATGGGCCTTCAGTTCGTCCAGGCCTATGTGGACTGGAGGGAGCGCAGCCCCTGGGAAATCTGGACCACGCCCGATGGCTTCCCGGCCATCGAGCTGGACGTGTCGGGCAAGCTGCCAGGCTGCCCGGTGGAGATCAAGGCCTATCTGGACCGGGTTTTCTGGGACCCGGTGCTCAAGAAGCTGGTCATTGTCGACCTGAAGACCGGCAAGCGGGCGCCCAAGAACGCTGACCAGTTCGGCACGTACCGCGCTCTCCTCAAGGCCAAGTACGACGTGGACGCCGACATGGGCGTCCCGTTCATGAACCGCCGGGCTGCGCTCGGCAAGCCGTACGACCTGACCGAGTACACCCCGGAGCTTGTTGGCGACGTCTACGGCGAAGCCTGGTCGGCCATCCAGGACTACATGGCGGCCGGGAGCTTCCCGGCGGACACGTCGGACTGCTTCCTGTGCGACGTCAAGGCCGCCTGCCACGCGCAGAACGGGCCGCTGGCCCACCTCTACGACCCGGCGTCGCCGGGCTACCCCATCCCCTTCTGAGGAGCCGCCCATGCCCGGCAAGAACACCAACAAAGACAAGGCCATGGCCGCCGACTTGAAGAAGAGGGGCGTGGAGCGCACCACCGGCAGGTGCCCGTGGGGCTGCGGACGGCCCATCCCGAACGGCGGGGGTGCGCTGGTCGCGCACCTGGGCCAGTGCCGGGGGCGGTCGAAGAGTGCTGCCCGGGTGTGACTGCGGCGCCTGCTGCGAGGCCTGCGGCCACGAACCCAACTGCATAAGGAACGAGCAGCCCCAGGAGGACGATGGCGATCCTGAGCCTGTGTACGGGCTATGGGGGCCTGGACATGGCCGTTGAGGCTCTAACCGGTGACAAGGTCGCCTACGTCGCAGAGAACGACGAGGCGGCCTCTTTGTTGCTCAAGCACCACTGGCCCGAGGTCCCGAACCTCGGGGACATCACCACCTACGACTTCGCCCAGCTGCGTGGCGAGGCCGACAAGATCACAGCCGGTTTCAGTTGCCAGGACATCAGCAACGCCGGTGGAAGAGAGGGGATCAATGGCAGCAGATCCCGGGTCTGGAAGGACGTATGCCGAGCCATACGCGACGTTCGACCTCGATACGCGTTCTTGGAGAACGTCGGGGCGATCAGGTCGCGCGGGCTCAACGTCGTCGCTGAAGATCTGGCCAGCGTCGGGTATGACCTCTGGTGGACGTCTCTTCGAGCTTCCGCCGTGGGAGCCGCCCACATCCGTCTCCGCTGGTTCGGAATCGCCCTCCCTGCCAACACCCTTGCTCAAGACGCCCACGGCCCAGCTCGGGACGAATGGCTCAGCCCAGCACCCGGACAAGCGTCGTGGGGGGGGCACGGACCAACCCTTGACGACGAAGTCTCCTTCCTTCTTCCCCACGCCAACAGCGGCGGACGGGACGGGAGGGCCGGGGACGAGCCCGAACCGCAAGGGCGGGATGAACCTCCGGACAGCCGTCACTCACCTGCCCAGTGGTGGGGCGAGTACCTGCCCGCCATCCGCAGATGGGAGGAACTGAGCGGGATACCCGCTCCAGCACCCACAGAGATTGGACCCCGAGGGGGCCGCCGACTGGCGGCCCCCTTTGCTGAGTGGCTGATGGGTATCGAGCCCGGCTACGTCACCGACGTGCCGGGGCTGGACCGCGCCCAGCAGTTGCACAAGATCGGCAATGGCGCCATGCGTCACCAGGCGTACGCCGCGTATGAACACCTCCTCAACCTCATGAAAGAGGCCAAGTGACCGACACCCCTGAAGCTGTTGAGCCCGATGCTGAGGCCGAGGGCTGGGACGATGCCGCAGATGGTGCGTCGTACCCGGAGTACCCGGCTAACCCGCACAACCACCGCTTCACCATCTCCATCAACTCCCAGGGCCCCATGGTCGTGGCCCGTGCCAACACGGGAGCCGAGGTGAAAGAGGCCTTCGAGGAGCTGGAGGACCCCGCCGTCGGGGCGGCCCTGGGCCGCGCCTGGGCGGCCTTCAAGGCGGGGGCAGCCTTGGGCAACGGGCTGGGCGCCACGCCCGTCCCGGCAGCTCCTGCGGGCCCTGTGCCTCCGCCTCCGGCGGTGCCCGGCGTGCCTACCCCTCCGCCTCCGCCACCGGCTCCGGCGGTGAGCAACCGCGGAGCGGAGTACGCACAGGCCGGCTGGTACCGGCTCAGCGTGCCCTACCCGAAGAAAGCCGAGTTCGACGGCATCGTTGCGCAGTACGGCATGCGCAAGGGCCGCCCGTCCGAGGGAGGTCAGTACTCCTTCCACAAGGACAGCAAGGCTTGGTACGTGGACCCGCAGTACGCGGGAGCCTTCCCGCAGTTCTCGCCCGTCCCGGCGTAGGCCATGGCTTCCCTGTGGGCCCCCTCCGGCGCCATCATGGCGCCGGGGAGAGGGGGTGTCATGCCGACGAACTACCGTCTGAGCGAGTACGACAAGAAGCGCCAGCAGGAGCTGAACAGCGCAAACGCTGCCGGTTTCTGGATCGCGTTCTTCGCGATCGCGGGTGTGCTTGCGCTGTACTTCGGCATCAAGGCCGGGGGGTAGATGCTCACACTCTCCCGCTCCGTGACGCGGGCGGCCAGCGGCAAAGAGCCGTTGCCGCCCGCTTTTGCGTCCTGGGCGGCACAGGGGATTCGTCCCCGGCGGGCGTCGGTGTCGATGCTCGCCGGGGTCCCCGGCTCCCACAAGACGCGCGTCATGCTCAATGCCGTGGTGAACATGGGCGTGTCCACGCTCGCCTTCTCCACGGACTCCGACCAGGACACGATCAGCTCCCGCCTGCTGGCCAGGGCCACGAACACGCCCACCTCGGTCACTGAGGAGTGGTTGAGGACCGAGCCGGAGAAGAGCGCCAAGCTCCTGGCGCAATTCGACTTCATCCGCTGGGACTTCAGGCCCGATCCCACCATGGATGACATCTGGTTGGGGCTGTACGCCTACCACGAGACAGAGGGCCGCTACCCCGATCAGACGGTCATCGACATTGCCTCCGACGTCGGCCACGACGCCGGAGACGAATGGGCGTCGCTCCGCGACCTGATGCGTCAGGCGAAGGTGATCGCGAGGGAAACGGGCACGCACCTGTGGCTGGTGCACCACTGCTCGGACTCGCCGAACACCAAGCGGCCATGCCCGAGGCGAAGCGATATCCACGGCAAGATCGCCGCGATTCCGGAGTTGATCGTTACCTGCGGCGTGGACGCCTCCGGCGCCCTGTACGCAGCGCCGGTGAAGAACCGGCACGCCAAGGCATCGGCGGATGCCGAGATCCGCATCCCCATGACGCTGACCGCAGAGACGTCGTACGTCGGGGACTACGTACCCCCAGCCCCCGCCTACGTGGGCTGGGACCCAGGAGAGGAGGGGTGGGGGTGAAGCGTCGCAGAGTCTGGCGGCCGTGCCGCCTCCGGCATCGCTGGTCCCGCTGGGCCCTGATCAAGACGGACTTCGGCCCTGGCTGTGTCGAGATCGACCACGACACCGAGTTCCGTATGTGCCGCAACTGCGGCCATCAGGAGATCCGGGAGCCTCTGTGCGAGTCATCGTGAGGGGGTCCACAGCCTGGCAGCACGCAGGCGAGGTCTACGAGGAGCTGACCCGCCTCTACCTTCAGCACGGCCCGTTCGTGCTGGTGCACGGCGGAGGCGGCACCGGCGTGGACGCCGCTGCCCATCACTGGGCCAGGGTCGCTGGCCGTGACCTCGGGTGCCTGGAAGTGCGCCATCCGGCGAACTTCGCAGAGCACGGCAAGAGGGCCAGACCGGTCCGTGACAAGGAGCTGGTGAAGGCCGGGGCTGACTTGGCCCTGATCTTCTCGCTCCCTGGCGACGAGGAAGCACAACAGGTCGTCGACCTGGCCAAGGAGGAAGGCATCCCCGTGCAGGAGATCACCACATGAGCGACGAACACAGAGGCCTCCCGCATGACCTGGAGGGCCTGATACCCCACCGCCCGCTTCCTCAGGAATGGAAGCGGGTTCGCTGTTTCAAGCAGGGCCCTTGGTGGACCTGGGAGCACCACTGTCCGGGCAGGCCGGTCAGTACTCCCACGTCCGGCTTCCCTCACGGCTCATGGGCCTCTGCCTTTCACTACGCCGACGACCACGCCCGGCGGTGCCTGTGAGCAGCAAGAGCAAGGCCAAGGGCACGGCCGCAGAACGCGAGGTAGTCAACTACCTCAAGAACTGGTGGCCGACCGCGGAGCGGCGGGCCCTGTCCGGCAACAAGGACAAGGGCGACGTGGCCGGGATTCCCGGTGTGGTCGTGGAGGTCAAGGCCGCGCAGCGGCAGGAGCTGGCCAAGTGGCAGCGGGAGACGTTGACCGAGCGGCGTAACGCCGACGCTGCGCAGTGCGTGCTGGTCGTCAAACGGGCGTACAAGCCCGTGAAGGAGTGGGACGCGTACCTTCCTTGGGACGTGATCGGAGCGGGAGGAGCCGAAGGTTGGGCACGTATGGATCTTCAGCTGGCCGTCAGTTTCCTGCTCTTCCCATCGCTCCTGTCCTCGCCCACTACGGCGTAGACCTCCATGAAGGCCGCTGGGGCAATGAGCTGGTGCTCTGCCCCGTGCACGGCGAACGCCGTGCATCCATGTCCGTCTCAGTCGAGAAGGGCGTCTTCCACTGCTTCGCCTGCGGCGCCTCCGGTACCGCGGTGAAGCTCGTACAACTCATGGAGGGCTGCGACCTTGCAGACGCTCTCCGCCGAGCAGAGGAGATTCTTCGAGCAGGCGGCCACGACGTACCAGACCGATCTGTCCGGCGATACCGCCGCCCTGGCCTACCTGAAGACGAGGGGGCTCAGCCCCGCGGACGCCGCTACGTTCCGCCTGGGCGTCGTGAGACGCCCGCTGGTCGGGCATGAGCAGTACTCCGGCCGGCTGGCCATCCCCTACCTGACCCCCTCCGGGGTCGTGAACATCCGCTTCCGCTGCCTCCAGCCGCACGACTGCAAGGCGATGGACTGCCCCAAGTACCTGTCTGCGAATGCGTCCGAGACAAACCTGTACAACGTCCTGGACCTCAAGAAGGACTCGTCTTCCATCGTCGTATGCGAGGGCGAGATGGACACCATGTCCTTCTCCCTGGCCGGTATCCCCGCCGTGGGCGTGCCCGGCATCGAGGCCTGGCAGAAGCACTTTGCCCGCTGCCTGGAGGACTTCGAGGTGGTCTACAGCGCCGGGGATGGCGACAAGGCCGGGGCCAAGCTGAACGGGCTTCTGGCCCGCGAGGTGAAGGCCAGGCCGCTGCGCTTCCCGCTGGGCGAGGACGGCAATTCGATCTACGTGAAGGAAGGGACCGATGGCCTGCGAAGACTGCTCGGATGAGCCCCCCATGACCTCCGAGGAGGAAGAGGAGGCGCCGCCCGTGTGCGGGCACCCGGAGTGCCCTTGGGGCGGCCCCTGCTACCAGGAGCCCACGCAACCGCCCCCGCCCCAGCCAGACAAGCGACCCCCGTACGCCGTGGCGTACTCCGTGAACGGTCACCTCTACGAGGTGGCCGTTTCTGGTGACGCCGCCGTGCGCGCCGTGGACGGAGCCCTGGTCATTCAGCATCACCTGGGCCCCGTGGCTGGGATCGTCCAGGTGCTGCCTGTCATCAACGAGGAGGGCGCCGATGGCGCTGACCCTGAAGCTCAATAAGACTGCGGTGACCTTCACCTACACGGACGACAACATGACCGCTTCTTGGACCGTCAAGAGCGAGGACGGCGAAGAGCGGCTGATCAGCACCATGCGGAAGGTAATCGCCTTCGTGGAGGGCGAGGAGGACAAGCAGCCCTTGCCGGAGCGCGTTCCAGGCATGGCGTTGGGCAGGGCCCAGACCGCCCAACCGTCGATGGCGGATGGCCAGACCGGCAACGGCTGGGCCGCGGTCGTCCCGCCGGCTCCGCCGGAGCTGCCGGAGGACCGCAAGGGCGAGTGGGAGATGATCCCGCCGGGAGAGCAGGGATGAGCAAGAAGCCATGCCCTGAGTGCAGACGCAGTCAGGGACACAAGATGGACTGCACCGTGGGCCGTGGAGGAAAGGAGGAGGAAGCCGGTGGCTGACAGCGAGTGGTTCCAGATCGAGACGAAAGACGGGCGTGTGATCGCCAGCGGCATGGACACAACGTTCTCCAACCGAGAGCAAGGCATGGCGGCAGCCCGGCAGGTGGCCCCCGGTAGGCCTGAGGATGTGCTGATGCTGGTCAAGTACACGCGCAAGGAGATCAAGACCTTCACCAAGCGCATCACGGTTGACGAGGCCGACGTACCGGCGACGTAGCATGAGGGGGTCGCTCCGGCCTCCGGCCTCATCACCCGGAACCTCTCCCCGGGGCGGCGTCCCAAGGGGAGCGCGCAGCGCCGGGCCTACTGCCTCAGGTCCCGCGGTCCGCGCAAAAGGAAGCCCCCGGCCTGATGGCCGGGGGCTCCTTTTTTGTGCCCGCGTTCAGAACGGGCACGTTGGCTGCCAAGCCATTAGTAAAAGTACCCATTGCCACTGACATTCATCATTCTGTGTTCGCCCCTTCACGCTCCGCCAACGCCTGCTTCACACCTTCCTTGATCCGTTCGTCCAGGACGCCATTCGTCTGACGCGTGATCGTCGCCAGAGCCTCGTCCTGCCTGTCGGACCGGTGGTCCAGGTGGTTGATCACGAACACGGCGCCCAGGATGGGCGCCACCAGCGCCACAAAGCTGTTGGTGTCCGACCCCTTCAGGGTCAGGACCACGAAGCCGGCGATGACCAGGCTGGCTATGCCCAGCTGCAAGACAGTCGATCTCATTCGTCTCCCCTCAAGGACGGGTGCTTGAGTTGGTCCAGGGCCTCAGCCGTAGCCCTGTCCAGAACTCCCGTCACGGGCAGACGGAAGAGCTGCTGTACGCCCCGCAGGGCGGTCTTCGTGGCCGCGTCCATGTCTCCGGTCACATCCAGGCTCAGAGCCCGCTGAGCGGTCCTCACGGCCTCTCGCTCGCCCTCATTGGCGGGGGCGATGATGACCCTGTCCGGCGGCCACATCACGCTGTCACCACGTCCGCAATGGTGCGGAGTTCGACCCACAACACACCGCCGTAGTTGGACAGGTTCGAGCCCGGTTGGGCTCGCTGCTCGTAGCGGTAGTCGTCGATGACTACCAGGTAGCTCTGGTCGTTCTTCAGGTCCTGGAAGGCGACCGCGTCACCGCGGGCGAAGAGCTGTTCAAAGGCCTGGAGGCGGGCCAGGGTGCGGCCCTCGTAGCCCACGGTCTGGCCCGAGGCCGTCTTCTCCTTGTCGAAGCAGAGCAGGGGCACCGTGAAGACCCTCTGACGCACGCTTCCGGGCATGGCCTTGAGCTGCCAGCCGTTCACCTCGCCACCCTGCGAGGTGTCCGTGCCCGAGCGGGCCAGGGTCAGCTTCAGCTGCACCCACTCCACGGCCGTGGCCGGCGCGGCCAGGACCACGTCCTGAATGACCGCGCTGCCACCCTGGGAAATGGTCAGGATGGAGGTCTCCGAGCCTCCCGGTTCGATCACCGAGACGCCGACGGAGCCCATGAGAGTGGTAGGAGTCTTGACGGTGATGAACTTGAAGATCTTGGGCTCAAGAGTGGAGTACCTGATCCGTCCCGTGGTCAGGTATCCGGTCGACTCCTTGTCTGTGGCGTGCTCCAGGTAGGCCCCTTGGCCGACCACCGAGAAAGCCATGCGGTCGCTGTTGCCGAAGTTGGTCACAGAGACCACTTCGCCGGTCACGGCGGACTGCAAGTCCGTGGCGTACGCGAAGCGCCCGCCGGCTGCTGAGCTGGTGTCCTGTACCGGCTGACCGAGGTCCACCCGGTACAGCCCGGATTTCGAGTCGATGCCGTTCGTTGCCGCGACGAAGAAGAACCGGTCATAGGCCGCGATGGCCTTGACGCCGGAGCTGTTGGAGATGAGCAGCGGGCCATAGGCGATGTCCCCGTTGGAGTCGATCTCACCGACCCTGAAGCCCTTGTTCGTGCCGATGCCGACGAACGTCCCCAGGTAGGTGGTCAGGCTGTACACGACCTCGCCCAGCGGGAGCTGTGCGGTCTGGATGCCGCCGCTAGCCAGCGTGGGGACATTGCCCGAGGAGTCCAGCACGAACTTGTAGATGGCGCCCTGAGAGCCGGCATAGCCGGCGGCGTAGATGGCGTTGGTGCCCTCCGCTATGGCTGTCCAGGTCCACGCGCTGTTGAGGTGCGTGAAGCGCAGCGTCTGCACGCCCGCGGCGTTCAGCTCATACAGCTTGTTGTCCAGGCCCAGCATCATGCGGCCCTTGGCCCAGCCCAGGCACACGTTCGCGGTGCCCGTGGCCGACCAGGCGGCCCCTGCACCGGCACCGGTGCCCTTGTAGACCTGCACGTTGTCTGCGGCGTAGTACGCCGTGCCGTCGGAGGCCAGAGCCCGGATCGTGTTGGCCCCGCCCCAAGTCACCGTGGTGGCGGTCGTGCCGTCGTCGCTCTTCAGCACGTTGCCCACGGCCGACCAGTAGCGGTCCGTGCCGTCGTTGTAGCCCACCACCATGTGCTTGTTGGCGGAGGCGTCGGCAATGCGCTGTGTCGTGCGGCGCAGAAGCGTCAGCTTGCCGTTCGTCCACGGGTTCAGGCCCACAGAGTGGCCGTACTGGATGGCGTGGCGGTTCTGAAGGTTGGCCACCTGGACCTGGTCGGGGTCCTGGTAGAGCAGGCCTTCCCCGCCGATGAAGGTGGC
The DNA here is from genome assembly GCF_042891955.1 of Streptomyces sp. NPDC001843. Lineage (NCBI taxonomy): Bacteria > Bacillati > Actinomycetota > Actinomycetes > Kitasatosporales > Streptomycetaceae > Streptomyces > Streptomyces sp. NPDC001843. Next base: position 62,962 of record NZ_JBIATQ010000017.1, read on the forward strand.
CTGAGACCTCAGCCACCAGTTAGCCAAGGACTGTTCTCCCGGCTCCCTCTGGTTGTCGAACTGGTCCTTCCTGACCTGCGCTCCGGCCCGGGTCATCACCCGGTCATCGGAGATGGCCGACAGCCAGGGCATGCCGCCGATCGCGTAGGCGTACTGGACGCCGGCCAGGGCGAAGGAGGTTGAGGCCGTGGCCGTTCGCCCCGACAGGGGGAACGGCAGCCGCGAGACGATGCCCGCCATTTACGCCTCCCGGTACCAGCCCTGAAGGGTCATGATCGTGCCATTGGCGATGTACTGACTTTGGAACGACGAGGTGTCGTAGAAGGCAATCACGCAGGTGCCTCCCGTGCCACCGGCGAGAACCTGCGCCATGATCGCGCCGTTTGACGCCACGTTGAGCGTGACGGCCCAGCCGCCCGCGGCGAGCTGACGAGTGGTGCTGGCTCCGTTACCGTCCCGGAAGGGAGTGCTGGGCAAGTTGAACGAAATCTGTGAGGTTCCAGAGCCGTTGGCGCTCCAAGTGGTGTAGACCTCAAACCAAACGACCTTGCCGAGCTTCTTGTACCACCCGACGTTGGTGCTTGTCGCCGGGCTGCCTCCGATGGTCCATGTGGGCGTAAAGCTCGTCCAGGTGGTGGCCCCGGCCGAGATGTCGCCTGTCACCGACAGGGCGCCGCCCACGGAGAAAGAGTCGTCCGTGGCCAGGGTGTCCGCGGCCGAACGGTAGAGGTTGGTGTCCCTCGCCCCGTTTCCCGGGCCCCACTCGTGCAGCCCGCTGGCGTAGGCGCGGAAGCGGTCGAAGGTGTCGCCCGTGGCAATTGCCGCCAGACTCACGTTGGTTGATGCGGACTGCGTCGACTGGATGGCGCCTGTGTGGTTGGCCGTGCCGGAGAACGTTGGACTACCGGAGAAGGTGGGCGACCCCGAGAAGCTGACGTTGCCCGACAGGGTGGGACTGCCTGTGAAGGTGCCAGATAGAGCACCGGCGTTGATGGTCGGAGACGTGAGGGTCTTGTTGCTGAGCGTCTGTGTGTCGCTCGTGCCCACGATCGTGCCCGTGACGCCGTGCACGGCGACCGTGGCGGCCTCATGGGTGCGGAAGGCCGTGGCATCCGTGGCGTCGTAGACGTGGCGCACTACGGCGCCCAGGCTGTGGCTTTGGGCGCTCGTGCTGCCGTATCCGCGGGTGATCGTGAGCGTGGTTCCGGCCGCTGCCGTGACCGACACCAGCTCTTCCGTGGCCGCCCCATAGTCCAAGGCCAGCGTGTACGGGAAAGAGCCGGGGAAGCCGGTGGTGGCGCCCACGGTGATGGACGTGGCGCCCGAGGAGATCGACCCTGACAAGGTCGTCTGCTGCGCCACGTTGGAGTAGAAGACTGCGTTGGCCACGTCAGCTCCCCTGGAAGAACGCGTAATTGGGGACGTCGGCGTAGAGCTGGTCCCGCTCCTCTGCAAGGCGCTGCTGGTACAGCTGCGCATACATCGCCATGGCCTTGGCCGCCGATGCGGGCGGCACCAGTGGAGCCCGCTCGGTGGCTTCCACGCTCTGCTGCTGGAGGCGTGCGGACTCCAGGGCAGGCAGCAGGCGCATGCATGTGCCGTAGACCACCAGGTCCGTGTACCGGTCCGGGTAGCCGGTGGTGGCCGCGAAGTCGTCCGAGTTGTTGGCCAGCTGGGTGGGCGGCTTGGCATAGACGACCTTCACCGCCTGGCCAGCGGTGACGTAGTCCAGGATCTGGATGGACTTCCCCGAGGGGAAGTTCGCCGTCCTGGCCTTGGGGTTGTACCGCCAGTTCGGCAGAGGCTGCGCCACCTTGGACGGGCCGATCAGCTGGCCCGTGACGTACCAGACGTCAGAGCAGTCTGAGGGCAGCTCGTATTCGACCTGCGGGGCAAGCTTGGTGATCTCCGTGGAGGAGAACACCACCAGCTCCGGGTACAGGGTCGTGATCGTCTGATTGATGGCTTCCTTGATCCGGGCCCGAGGAAAGGCCGGGTTGGAGGTCACCAGAGTGTGGGCGCTGTGACTTGCAGCCGTGGTGCCCTCGTACCCGCGGCCGTTCGTCAGGCCCATGACGGAGACGACGCCAGACGTCTGGTCGAAGGTCTTTACCAAGATCAGCTCATCGTCGATCTCCACCAGGCCGCGGCTGAGGTTGGTCACGGTGGACGCATCACAGGTGAAGGTGGTGTCTCCGGCCGTCATGGACACTGACAGCTCGCTGACCGACTCCTGATTGAGGGCGAAGCCCAACAGCTGCTGGCGCACCTGCTTGACGAGCTGATCGAAGGTGGTCACCTCAGTCGCCCACCTTCGTGGCCGTGAAGAACACGTTGTAGGCCACGCCGGCGGTGCCGTTGCCGGTGGCGTTGACGGAGAAGTTCGTGGACCCGTCGGAGGTGAACGTTGTTTCCCACGACGTCACGACGTTCAGCGCCGGCACAAGCGGGATCGAGGACAGAGCCGTGCCGCCAAAGCGGAACTCCAAGTTGCCGTTGTCGGCTGCCGCCGGTGTGCCTGCCGAGAGGTAGGCCACGACGTTGACGCGGTACAGCCCCCTGCCGCTGGGCGGCAGGGACGTCACGAGTGCCTGACCTGCCGTGACCGACGTCGCGGCCTTGGCCGACCCCATGGAGGCGTTGGCAAGGGGGCCGGTGTAGACCTTCATCTCTGGCATCAGGCCACCTCCGCCCCGGCGGGCATGGGGGCGGCCGCACTGAAGTCGCGACCGTACGCCGCTCCAATGGCGTCGGATGCCTTGATGGCCCGCATGATCTGACTCGTCTTGGTGCCATCGGGCCGGATGCCCTGGCGGCGTGCCGAGCGGTACAGCTCCAGTTCCTGATCCCACTTGTTCTGTTCGGTGGCATCCCCGCCACCGATGCCGCAGTACGCGACACGCAGGTTGGCGGAGCGAGCACACTCGCCCCAACTCTTGTGCTTGCCCGGGGTCGGGCAGCCGGTACGGCAGGCCATCAGGACCCCGCAACGTCCGCGTCGCGGTAGCCGATGGAGACGTGCGAGTCATCCTCGGTACCAAGCGCAGTGTTCTGGATCGGTACGGCGGCGATGGTCGCCGCCAGGATCAGGCACTCGTCCTGATTCGTGATGTTGCTGTTGCCGCCATCACCGGTCGGGCAGCAGTTCGCGGCCATGGCCGCCTCCTACGAGATGAGCGTGAAGTTCGCGTTGGTCACGCCCACGCCGGCCGCGATCAGCGCGGCCTTCGTGGCGTCGTCGACCACGTATTCGTGGCCGCCCATGTACATGCCGGGGGCAGACGCTGCGATCTCGTCCTGGGTGGGGAACCGCGCCGCCCGGTACGTGCCGGGCGGGCCCTCCAGGATGGTGATTCCGCGCGCAAGCTTGACCCGGAGGAACAGGCGGTCTTCCCAGGACGCCGGACCCTCGTCCACTGACGGGGTCCGGAACGTCCAGGTGGCCATCAGGAGCTGTCGATGGAAGACGTCGTCTCGGCCCTGACAAGGGCCTCGTTCCGGTAGATCTTCCAGCCGGCCACGCCGTACCAGCCCAGAGGCCGGAAGCGCGCCAACTTGTCGACGATCGGCCCGGCCACCACATGGAACTCATCCGCCACAGCCTCCGCCAGGGCCTGCTGGCCCGCGTAGTACGTGCGGAAACGGCGCAGTGTGTTGTCACCGGTACCGGCGTCCACGGCGTTGTAGCAGCGGGGCGACTCGATGTAGAACGCGCCCTCGTAGGCGCCGATCTCACCGGCCCAGATGTTCCCGGCCGCGCTGTAGTTGTGCGGGTCACGCCAGGCAGCCGCGCCAGTCTCCGCCCGAAGGTCGTGAGAGACCTCGGGGTGGATGGCGCACCAGTACAGGCTTCCCTTCCTCGGGACGGCCTTGTTGGTGCGCAGCTTGGCCGTAGCCAGGCGGGCGATAGCCGAGTTGAACGTATCCGTCGTGGTCATCGTGGTGCCCACGGGAGTGGAGACCGTACCCGTGGTCACGTAGCTCACCGTGCCGGCTTTCCTCTGGACCACATTCGTGCCTGAGCGAAGCTCGGTCTGCACGATGACGTCAACGGAGTCCGCCATGTTGTACGCGATGATGTTCGCGATGGCGGGGTCCACGTCCGTCAGGCTGTAGAGGTACAGCTTCCGGGTCCGAAGGACCGGGTTGCCGTACTCGTTGAGCGTGATGGTGGTCGTGGTGGGGTTGCCCATCGCCACGGAGTCCGGGTCGACCGTCTCCGTGAGCGCGGAAGTGGCGGTAGCCAAATCCTGGTAGCGCTCCAGAACGATGGAGCCGCCGGGCGCAGTAGTGGACACCGGACGCTTGTCAGCAACCGCGCGGAACATCGGCTGAGAACGCAGAGCGAACTCAAAGGTCTTGTCATACGCCGTCTGGACGGCGCTGCTCATTGCTGAGGTATCGGTAAAGGCGTTAGCCATGGCCTCTCACCCCCCAAGTGGGGATGCCGTAGGGACGGGGAGAGGTCAGGAGTTCCAGTCGTACGGCGAGCCGTGAGACTGCATCAGCTTGGCGAAAGCCTCGTAGTCGCCTGCGGCCTTCAGGGCCGCAGCGATCTCGTTGTCCGTGCCAGCGGGAGGGGCTACGCCCTGCGTGCCCTGCTCCTGCATGCGCTGCATCTGCTCCTGACCATCAGCCGGAACGGTGGAGGCCGGCGGCCCTGAAGGGGCCTGCTCGCCTGGCTCGCCCTCACCGGGAGCGGCGGGGAGCTTGGCCAGGGCGCCGCCATTGGCGGTCAGCCATTCGTCCAGCTGGGCGGGATCGCCCGAGAACAGGCCTGCGGCCTGCGGTGCGTATCCCTTCGCCTTGAGCGCGTCGGCTACGGCCTGCTGCTTCTTCTCGGCCTTCAGGGCCTCGTTCTCTGCCTGAATGGCCTTCAGCTGTCCGGATACCTTGTCCATGTATTCGCGGAACCACTTGGGTCCCTGGTCCATGGGCTGAGGCTCCCCAGCTCCCGACATGTCGTCTGGGTCGAAGCTGCCGAAGCTGTACTCACTCACTGCCACTCCCGTGTCTCTGTCGCGGCCAGCTACGCCACCGGGGGATGGCTTCGCGCTCCGCTCCCGGCCTTGTCGTGGACGGGGCCGGTCGGTCCGTCGGCGCGGGACTGTAACCCTGCCGATCAGATTTAGCTAGCAGTGGTAGTTAAATCCCGTATCGGCTTCTTCCGGACAGCACAAAGCCCCCAACCGAAGTCGAGGGCTTGGGCCGTCACCGCCAGGTGTCGCGGGTGTCTCCCGCGGGTCAGGTCTGAGAATACCCAGGGTTCAGGCCAGCCACGGAAGAGCCCTGAGAGCCCGCGAAGGCGGCCCGCTCCTGCGAGCGGAGCCGCTTGCCCTTCTCGGCCGCGGACTCCGTCCCGACGGAAGCGGCAGCGCCCGGGGTGAACACCTCTTGCTCCGCCTCGCGCTGGCTCCAGCTCGTGCCATAGCGCCCGGCGATGCCCAGCATGGATTCGAAGCCGTCGGCGATCTGGCTGTAGGCCTGCTCTGCCTGGTCGGCCGTGATGCCCAGCGTGGCGTAGCCCTCCAGGTCCAGCTTGTTTACGCCGAAGCCGCGGCGCAGGGCAGCGGCGCCGATGGCACCAGCTGCGGCCTGCTTCTTCAAGATCGGCTCAGCTGTCTTCCTGTCCAGGAAATAGGCCGTCAAGTCGGCCTCGTTGATGCCGTACATCTGATGCAGCGCCTGCCGGTACGCCGGGTTGGACTGACCGACCGCGGCCGTGGCTAGGTCCACCCTGTCCTTGATCTCGGTCGGTGAGACGTCCGAGGCTATCCACTTCTGGAAGTCGGCCGCATCGTCATAGAAGCCCTTGGGTAGCCCAGCGGAGCTGAGCACCTGGCGGTAGGCCGCCTCGGTCGCCAGGTAGTCAGCCGGCGACAGCACAGCCAGCCCCGCCTTCGCGCGGGCCTCGTTGGCCGCGAAGCGCTTCTTGTACTCCGGGGTGTCCTGAAGCAAGAGCGAGATCGTGTCGGCCCCGTAGCCCTGCTTGACGTAGTCGTAGATGCGCCCGGCCAGAGAGCCCAAGCCGTACGTGTTGAACAGAGACTTGAGCGCCAGGAAGGCATCCCGGTTCTCACCCTTCAGAAGCTTGTCGTACTGGCCCGAGACCTCGTAGACCTTGTTCTGCAAGGTCGTCTGCTGCTTGATCGAGGCACTACGCGCCGTCGCTTGGGCGCTGATGAAATGAGCCTGCTGCTTGAGCTGGGCCTCGATGGACGTTCGCTGCCTGGAGGTCAGGTGCTTGTTCTTCAGCTGCGCCTGGAGGCCTTTGACCTTGGCATGAGCCTTGTTGATATTGATGGTGTTCTGGTGGCCCTTGACCTTCTCCTTGGCTAGGTTGCCCTTGGCCGTGGCGACTGCCTTCGGGTCGATGCTCTCCTGAGGCAGGTCAATGGTGTTCTGGAAGTCGGCGGGAACGTTCTGAGCGGGAGGAGTACTCATCTCACCAGGCCAATCCGAAGTCCTTCGCCACCTGGCGAGCGACGGTCATCATGCCCTCGCGGGCATTGTTGGTCTTCCGCCATAGCGGGTCATTGCGCACTTCGTTCTCGAACTGCCACAGCGGCGTGGCCTTGTGCATGGCGTCCGAGACGTGCTTGTTGAACAGGTCCACGTCTGTCTCTGGCAGCTCCAGCAAGCTGGATACGCTCTTGATGTACGGTGCGGCCAGGTCGATAGCGTTCTGCCCGGCCAGGATCTGATCCTTGAAGGCGCCATATCGGGCCGCGGCGGCCTTGCGAACCTGGGCCTCCACCGTCTCCTGGGTCGTCTTCCCGGAGACGATGGCCACGGAGTTCTTCTTGTACCAGTCGCCGCTGTACTTCATGCCGTTCAAGTAGGCCGCCGTGTGCAACTTGTCGAACGCCTCGCCAGCCTCGCCCCACATGATGCCACCATGGGTCGTGGCCTTGGCGCCCAGCCAATCCTTGATCCGGTCGTCCGACCAGCCCAGGGCGAGGCTGTTGTAAATGGCCTCCTTGAGCAGCTTGGTGGACTTGCCGCCCTTCAAGATCTGGTTGCCCAGACCAACGGAAACCGCCAACTGATTGATCTTGTACTGACCGTTGGACCAGTTCTGCTTGAAGGTCGCCGGGTCGGTGAACTTGGTTGTGACGTACTTCCGCAGCGTCGAGGACTGCGTACGCCACCACTTCGTGTTTTTCAGCGATGCCTGGAACTTGGCGGCCGACCACTGACCAGAGACCGCCTTGTTGAACAGCGACTTCAACTCCTTGGAGGAGTTGACCAGGGCGGACGTCAGACCGTACTGAGAGGCCAGTTCATCGCGGTCGAGCTTGGGCGTCACAGTGCCTGTCCCCATGTAGGTACCACCACCGCCTACGCTCTGGCCCGAATACCGCTGCGCTCGGGTCATAACGCTGCTCACGTACGTGCTGACGGGCGGGTTGCCGTAGCTCTTGTTGGGATTCGGCTGACCTGAGTACCACATCGCCGCAGCGCCAGCAGCGCCGTACCGCTTGTAGTAGCCGCCCAGGACACCACGGACCACAGCGTCCTGCGCCTGCGGGTTACTCAGGAACTGTTGGGGCGTCAGCCGCTTCCCGTAGTACTTCGCGGTCCAGTTCCCGACATTCGCGCCCATGACCTGGTACCGACCATAGGCGCGGTCATTGCCCACCATCGGACCGAGTGCGTGATAGTTCCCGCCGGACTCCTGCTGAGTGATGGACCACAGGAACGCTTCAAAGCTCGGCTGCGCCATCAGTGCACCAACCCCATGTCTGCGAGCACTTGTCGGCCTACGGCCATCGTCTTGTCCTGTGCCGACTGGGTCTTTCGCCAGGCCGGGTCATTCCTGACCAGCTGTGTGAAGTCGTTCAGGTTCATGGCCTCGGGCTGGCCCTGGGCGTTGGCCCGGTTCAGGGCAGCCTTCACCTTGGGCGAGAAGACCGAGACGTCCGTCTCGGGGACGCCCAGCTCTGTCGCCACGGTCTGGATGTAGGGCTGGGCCAGATCCTGGATGTCCGCGCCAGCCTTGATCTGTTCCGCGAAGGCCGGATACAGCCCGGCCGACTGCTCACGAAGGCTCGCCTGGATCTTCTCCATGGTCGTGAGTCCGCGGACGACGTACTGTGCGTTGTTCAGCACCGACTGCTTGGTGACGGCCACGCCGTTCTTGTAGGCCTCGTTCTTGATGGCCTGGGCCACCTGCCCGGCCATGCCGCCCAGGACTTCGTGGTCCTGGAACTTGATGTACTGGCCGACGTAGTTCTGAATCTGGGCGTCCTGCCAGCCGAACCAGACCATGCCCTTGGCCAGCTTCTCGACGGCCTTGTCCGAGAGCATGGCGCCGGCCTGGACGGCCAGCTTGCGGGCCGCCACGCGGGCGGCCTCCATCTGGGCCTTGTAGGTGGCCGGGTCCGTCTTCTGGAGCACCTGCGCCTGACGTACGGTCTCCGAGTTCTTCTTCCACCAGCTGGAGTTCTTGATCTCGGCCTGGAACTTGTCCGGGGTCCACTGGCCGCTCACCGCGGACTTGAGCATCTTGAACAGCTCGGGCTGGCTCTTGAAGAAGGCGTAGCTCATCCCGTACGTCTCGGCCAGCTCGTGAGCGTCCAGCTGGGGCGCCGCTTCGCCGGTCAGGGCGTTGGGGTCCGGGGAGGCGGAGACGCCGGGGACCCGGCGACCACCCATCCAGCGGTCCATGTAGTACGAGTCGGCCAGTGAGCTGATCTTGACGCCCTGACCTGGGTTGCTGGCGTGGATGAACTTGCCGCCGCCCAGGTAGATGCCGACGTGGTCAGGGCCCTTCTTCGTCCGGTCGGTGTCGAAGAACACCAAATCGCCGGGCCTGAGCTTGTCTGGCGACACCGAGGCGCCCACCATGATCTGGTTGTACGTGGTGCGCGGCAGCTGAATGCCGTGCTTGCCGTAAACGTAGGCGACCAGCCCCGAGCAGTCGAAGCCGCCCGGGGATTCCCCACCCCACACATACTGAGAGCCCAGGTACTGCCTGGCCAGAGATGCGATGTCCTCTCCACGAGCCATGGCCTACTCCGGCGACCCGAAGACAAGGGACTCCAGCGCATTCGCGTAGGTGGTGGCCGCCTGGAAGGCCCCGTACTCCTTCTTCTTCTTGACCTGCTGCTCTCCGATGTACTGCTTGCCCTCGGCACTGACGCCACCGGAGGAGGTGGTGGAGGAGCTGAGCTGTTGGCCGGTGTCCATGTCGTACTGCGTGGTCGTCGTGGCCACGACCGGGTTGTTCTGCTCTGCGCTGTGCAAGGCGCTGGCGAAGTTCGTCAGCTCTCCCGCACCGGGGTCGCGGCCCATCAGATCCTGAAACAGCTTGGTGGCCACGGCCTTGGCCGTGTCCGGGTCGGTCAGGTCAACCCGGGTGTCCACCATCTGCGCCTTGCCGTTGCCCAGGTAGGTGCCCGGACCGGTGTACCGCCGCTCGCCCGTCTGGGTGTTGATCTCCCAGACGCCCATATTTTTCCATGCGTTGGCCCCGCCGGAGGCCTGCACGTAGGACGCCATCAGGTCGAAGGGGCTGACCTTCTTGCCCGCGGCCCCGTAGAGGGCCGCTTCCTTCACGAGCTTCTTCCAGAGCTTGCCCGCCTCCAGGGGGCCGTCCCCGATCTTGAGCATGCCGGACAGAACACCCTTGGACAGGAAATCGGCCTGCTTCTTGGTGTTCCAGGTGTAGAAGTCCTGCGCAGCCTCATCCTCGCTCGCCCACAGATCTGTGGGCTTCCTCTGCGGGGCCACGCTGCCGGAGCCGCCGTGCGGGCCGTACTGCCCGTACGTCTGCCCCATGTACACCCGGCCGGAGCCGCTTGAGGATGAACCGCTGGCGGCCAGCAACTGCTGAAGTGCAGCGAGGTCGCCACCTCCGCCAGAGCCGCCCTTGCCACTGCTTGCGATGGCCATTACGCCGCCTCCGTGCTTGCCAGGCCCGTGATGTCCAGGCCCATGTCCCTGGCCAGGTACCGGTGGTACAGGTCACCGAAGTTGGTGTTGGACTCGATCAGCGCGTCGACAACCCGCGCCCAGCCCGTGGCCAGGTCGGAATTGACCTTGGCGCCAAGGTCGAGAGATCCGCCCGCCTGGTCACGGCGGGCTAGCTCGGTCGTCACTGCGCGACGGAACATGAGGTACTGCTGAAGGACTCGCAGATCCGAGCGCTTCGGCTGCTTGGCCAACTCTGAGTTCGCCACGGCCGTGAGGCCGGGGATCATGCGGTCATACCGCTTTGGGTCGAGTGAGTAGTAGTCCTTGCTCCACTGCTCGTTGTAGTACGGGTTGTCGCTGCCGTCGGGGAGCAAGGGGTCTCCGTACAGCTTCGCCACGGCGGAACGCAGCTGCTTGAACTGGTCAGCGCCCTCATCCTCGAAGGAGTCGAAGCCTGCCGAGTGCAACTGAGCGGTGACGGTGTTCATCAGCTTTGTGTACTTGGCCCAGCCCAGACGGCGCTGGTTCTCCTTCATCGCCTCGTCTGCGCTGAGCTTGGTGCGCTGCATCTCCGCACCGCCCGGAACGAGCGGCGTCGACAGCTGATAGGCGTACGCTTCCGGCGAGAAGGGGCCGTTGCCCTCGGGGCCGACGATCAGGGCCGCCAGCTCGGGGTTCTTGGCGATCAGGTTCGCGTACTTCTTCTCAAGCTCAACGGCCTTCATCGTGGCCGGGACGCCGGCCACGTTGTCGGAGGTGGCTTGAGCAAAGATGAAGTGCGACTCACCGAAGCGCTTCAGGTACTCCTCATCCGCGGTGAGTGGGTTCTTCCGGCGCAGGTTGTTGTACTGGTCGCGGAAGAACTGGTACTTGTCCGGCTTCTGGGTGCTGAACGGCTGGGTGAAGGCCGTGGCCGCGGACCAGAGCCAGTAGTTCCTGGTCCGGTCGGCGATCTCCTTCGCCGTCGGCATGGGCTTGCCCAGGTTGGCGTGCTCGTAGGCTGCCTGCTGCATGATCTGGAGCTTGATGCGCTGGTATCGCTCGTCAGAGCTATCCCAGGCGGTGAGGAAGTTTCGGGCGTACGCGGGCAAGGCTTGCTGAGCGACCGTTTCCCCGACACCGCCAGGTGTCGGCCCGAAGGGCAGCACGCCCAGCTTGCGCAGCAGCTCCGCTTGCTTCGGCTTGTCCTTGACCAGCATCGAGGCGGGGATGCTCACTACCGGGCCAGTGCCCGGGTTGAACCAGGGGTCGCCTTGGGTGATCAGGTTCATGGAGTCCTGAGAAATCTTCCATGAGCCCGAGGAGTCCATGCCCCACACCTTGCCGATGGGCCCGTTGGCGATGAACTTCGGGACCCGGGCCATGATGTAGCGCTCAGACTTCGGCACGAAGCGCTTGACCAGCTTGCCCGTCTTGTCGTCGTAGACCTCGGTCGTGCCGTCGCGACGGATCTGGTTGCCGTCCTGGTCCTGCGCCCACCCCCAACTCATGGGGGCGTTGAAGAAGACGTTGGCGTAACCGACTACTTGGGGTCGGTCGGCGATGATGCGTGCCCACCGCTGCCATGCCTCGGTGGTCGCCGCGTAGAACGGGGACGTGAAGCGCAGGGCGTGCGCCACGTCTGTCCGGTGGGCGATGTCAAAGACGAGCTTGCGTGTGTCCTTCAGGGCCAGGCGGCGAGCCGTCTCGGCGATGCGGTCGGCGTCTGCCTGGGTGAGGTTGACGCCCTGCTTCATTTCCTGTGAGGCCAGGGCCTTGGCGTGGCCCTCATACAGCTGGTTGAAGAGCGGGTGACGGCTCATGCGGTCCGCGGGGATCGAGGCGGCCCACTTGTACCACCAGTCAATCACGCGGTCTGCGGCCCGCGCGGCGTTGTTTGACCCGGCCAGGGCCTCGCCAAGCTGGGAGCTGTGCACGTACTGCGGGTACACCCCGGTCTTGGCCATGTCGGTCAGATAGTCGATGTCCGCTTCGCCCTTCAGGACGGCGTCGCGGAAGTTCGAGACATCCGGTATGTACTCGTCCACCTCATGCCAGACGCTGGCGGCGATCCTCTCGGGGGTGTCGTACTTGATCCCGAGCCGCTTGCGGTACGCCCGGCCGGCGGGCGTCTTCCGCAGCCACTGCGCCATCTGATTGGCGCTCGCGCCCTTAACCGCCTGAACGGCCAATTCGTCCTGCATGATCTGGTGGTTGATCGCCTTGTGCCACGCCTCCACGAAAGTCTTCTCAGTGCCCGGGTAGCTGATCGGTGCTGCCGCGATGGTGTTGGCCGACTTCTGCAGGTTGCTGTGGATCAGCTGCTTGTTCCGCGCGAGCATGGTGCGCAGCTGATCGTCTGAGCTGATCAGCTTCATGTAGTACTCGCCCTGTTCGCCGCCCAGGGCGGGCGGAAGGACGACACCGGGGGCCACTTCCACGCGCTTGTAGGTCTGCGAAGACTGGCGAAAGCCCCGCTTGCGCGCTTCCTTCGCGGCATCGGCCGCGGTCGTCTGGACATCGCGCTGCGACCTCAGGTTGTCCAACTGGTCATCAAGCTGGGCCAGGGCCGCCTTCCGCTGCGGCGAGTGGTTCGCTAGCCGCTTCTGTGCGGCGGTGACCTGGTCGCCCAGCTTGTTCGTCAGCTGCTGCATCGCCGCGTACTTCACCGGGTCCGCAGCGGGGTTCATCGTGGTCAGCTTCGCCTGCGCCCGCTGGGCCCGCGCCTCCGCCTTCTTGAGGTCCGAGGTGTGTACGGCCTCGGTCGCCGCGATGCGCTGCCGAAGGGAATCGGCCTGCGGCTGAAGGTTGGTGATCTCATCGTCCGCGTACTTGACGCCCTGGCGGGCTGCAGCCTCTGCCGCCTCGTAGTGGGAGGCCGGGCGCCAGTGGGCCAGGTTGGTGGCCAGGTTCTTCACGCCGTAACCGGTGCGGGCCGCCATGGTCGCGGCCCCGAGGCGGGCGACCTGGCCCAGGAGATCATCGGACAGGACGCGGGGGATGTACCCGAGGCGGAAGAGGGTGCTGAACTTCCACAGGTGGGACAGATGGTCCATCCCGTCGATCAGCCAGTCCGGGTTGCCGATCCTGCTCGTGCGCAGCGCCTTGAGGGCGGAGGCGTTCCGGGCAAGTGTCTTGTCCAGGGCGGTCAGGTCGATCAGGACTTGATCGTTGGCCAGCTTGGTGACCATGTTGGGGTGGATCTTCAAGCGGGTGCCGGTGGGGTCCGCGGCGAAGATGTCCACCGACTGACGCTGAGCGCCGAAGTTCGCGCCCGAATAGCGTCGCAACTCCTCCTGGCCGTGGGTGATGTTGTTCCTGTACTCGCGGTACAGGGCCATGCCCTCGTCATAAGTGAAGCCGTGCCGCTCGGCGATCTTTGTGACGGCCAGGGCCTGCATCTCGTCCAGGGCGGTCATACGCTCGCCCTCGCTCGTTGTCCGCAGGTAGTTGTTCAGCAGGTCGGCACGGATGTCCGGGCCGATGCCCGGGATGCGGGCAATCTGCCCTCGCAGCTCATCCACTGCTTCGGGGTGGATGTCGTCGATGGCGATCAGGCCATTGGGGTGCTTCTCACCGAAGGCGCGCACCATCGTGGCGGAGCTGCCGAAGAAGTCGCTGGCATAGATCCTGCTCTTCTTCAGCACGCCGGGCGTGCCGCCACTCGACCCAAGAGCCGGTCCGGTCCGGTAAAGCCTCTGGTTCGAGGTCCGCGCGTATGCGCGCGAGGGCGAAAGGCTCGTCAGGTTCAGAGCGTCCAGTTCGCCGTAGTGGTTCAGTGCGGCGTCATACCTGGCCGTGAGGTCTTCATCGGCCGCGATGCGGTCTCGCAGCTGGTCCATCCGGCGCTCGACCATGGCCGCGAGGTTCGGCGAGTTCATCGCCTGGACCCGCGGCATGACGTTCAGCTCCAGGTGGGACAAGCGGGAGTTGTCGGCGTCCATGCGCAGCGCCGCCGACGCGTTCTCGTCCTGAAGCCGCGCTCGGGCGGTGACATCCCCCAGCGTGGTTCGGAGGAACAGGTTCACTTCATCAGGCGTCTTGAGCTGCGAAACGATGCCGCCGGCACGGGGCCCCAGAGCCGACTTCTTGAACATCGACAGGTTGTTGATCAGGTCCGGCTGGTCCTTGTTCTTCCACAAAAACTCCTGGACCTTCGCCATCCGCGAGGACTTCATCAACGAGTCGATGTTCCCGCTCGTCCAACCACCCTTGGGGCGGGGCGTGACGATGTACTTGGTCCGGACTGCTCCCACGGCCCTGCCCGCCAGGACTGCGGGGTCCAACCACCAGCGGGCAGCGAAGTCCGTTGCTCCCGAGGCCCACTTGAAAAAGGTGCTGTCCCGGCGCAGAGAGTCTATGTACTGGTTGCCCACGGCAGGCATACCGGCCTTCTTCAGCAGCTCCTGCTGTTGCTCGTCCGGCAGATCCTTCCAGTCAGGCGGCAGGTAGGCCGCGCTGGGCGAGGCGTACACGAGGGGGGAGTTGACGGCCTTCTCCGTCTGCTGGCTGTTGAGGAAGAAGGCCTGACCGGGAGAGATGTGATTGGCGGCATGCCAGGCCTTGGCCCAGTTGCTGGCGTGGAAGGGACCGCCGGGTAGTTCGCCTGCCATGAGAGTTGTCGAGAGCGGCTGACTGACGCCATTGTCGTAGGCCCAGTTCATGCCCTCCATCGCCTTCTCGATGGGCTTCGAGCCGGGCGCAAGAACGTACTTGTCCAGGGCCTTCGCTGTCGCGGAGTCCCTGTCGTCGTCGCCTATGCCCGCCGTCCAGCCTCCGATGATGGGGATGGCGATCGAGGCATCCCGGAGGTTCTTGAGGAAGTCACCGAAACCCATCAGACCTCCGGGCCGGCGGAGGAGTCCTCAGCGGGGTATACGTCGATGGCGGTAGGTGCGGCCTGAAGGCCGTACGCCAGGTCGTAGCCGATGTGATCGGCGTTCGGCCCGTTCATGGCCATGTCGAAGGCCAGTGCGGGCGTGTCGTCGAAGAACGACACGTAGTTTCCGAGCGTCGTCCACCAATCCATCAGGCCATCCCCTTCAACTGGCGTACGAGGTTGCGGGCGGCCTTCGAGCTGTTCGGCTGGTTGGCCATGTGCTCGAAGACCGGCAGGTAGGCAATGAGCCGCCGAAGGTCTTCGTCCGGCTGGTTCGGCAGCCCCAGGGCCTCCGGCCCGGGACCGTCACCCATCGCCGCCCCGGCCGTCACCGGGGTATCCGGCTGCTGGGTCGGCTGGTCGAAGCCGATCAGGCCGTCCGTCACGTCCCCGGCTGGCTGTGGGGCGCCGACGTCCCCGCCCGGGGACGCGGCCATGGGTGCCGACTGTTGGAGCTGCTGGAGGTTCTGCCGGTCGCCGTACTGACCCCCGCTGGGCACACGGACCGGCTGACTGGCCGGTCCGCCATCGGTGCGCTTGCTCAGTGCACCCGGCCCGCTGACGGGGGCCGGGCTGTCCGGCTGCCTGTATCCGCCGCGGGCCATGGCTTAGTGCGCCTTGTTGCTGTCGTTGCTGCCCGTCGTGGGGTGTCCTGGCTGAAGGCTGGTGGTGTTCCAGCCCGCGATGTTCGGCGTCTCGGTGTTGCCGCCGGTGTCGCCAGAGTTCGAACCCTGCATAGGCATCTGCGTGTTCGGGGACTCCATGCCGCCCTTCAGGCTGGCCATGGGCTGGCTGCCGCCCTCGTGGTACGGGTCGCCGCTGAATCCGGTGTCAGACATGATCACTTCTCCTTCTTGTGTCCAGCGGCGCAGTACTTGGGCTTGGCGCCCTTGCCTGACCACTCCTTCTTGGGCTCCGAACACCCGTCGTGCTCGCAGACTTCCAAGATCAACTCACTCGAGTTTTCGTCAGCGCGCGTACGTGACGCCTCGCAGCCCAGCCAATGGGTTGGGGTGCCGTTCTCGGCCTCACGGCCACACTCCGGGCACGTCATGCCGGAACGCTCCTCTTCACTGATGCGGAGGCGGTAGGCCGTCCGCTACTGGTCAGGCCGGCGAGCAGGCTCATGACGTCAGGCTTGCCGCCCGGCCCCATCTCCGCCTGGCCCGGGGCGAAGCCACCGGGTGCGCCGGTCGTCGGGTTGACGCCGAAGGGAACGCCCCCGGGGCCCTGGCCCTCTCCAGGGCCACCGGGAGCATCAGGAGCGCCAGCCGAGGACGCGGCAGGCTGGGGCTCCGGCTGGAAGGCGGTCAGGATCGCCTCATGCATGGGCATGCGCTCACGCAGGTCAATCAATCGGGCGGCGTTGGTCAGGAGCGTGGTCGGGTCCATGCCCTGCTGGGCCATGATCCCGATGGAGGAGAGCAGGGCGAACACGCCTTGCTTGAGAGCATCCGTAGTCTGTTCCTGGTCCACCTGGGCCTGGAGCTGCGCCACGTCCACATCCATGGGCAGCTGGCGCTGTACGAAGTCCCGGGAGACGAGCTGATCGCCGCGCAGCTGAAGCAGGAAGATCAGCGCCTGGTTCGGGTTCATCCCCGAGGCGAAGCCGTAGGTGACGCTGACCCGGTAGTTGCCCTTGATGTCCTTCGCGGGGGTGTACGTCTCCTCGAAGGGCGAGCCGTTGATGACGCCCGAGATGGACTTCTTGGTGTCCGGCCAGAACTTCTCATCCATCTCAAAGGCCAGCTCCAGGGCCTCCTGGAGCGCGTGGCCGATGAGGAGCTGACCAGTCGCTACTTGGATGTCGTAGCCGCCATTCAGGGCGTTCACGCCCTGGCCGGTGATGATCGAGGCGTGGACGTCTCCGGTGGCGCTGGCCGGCGTGCGCGTCCCGCGCATCACCTCTTCCTGGAGCAAGGCGTCCTGCTGCCAAGCGGCCTGCGGCAGGTCGGTCCCAACGCGCCGGATCTTCTCCGGCGAATTGGTGCGAATGACCGCATCATCGCCAAAAGGTATTTTCTGGACGTCTGTCGGGATGGCCAAAGGGGCTCTGACGGTCTGCTGCGTGGCCTGAAGGCCCAGCATCGCCACTCGGTTGCGGGCCAGCATCGGCCAGACCACGTCATCGAACTGGCCGCGGTCGCTGTCATCCCAGGTGGGCTTGCGCGCGATGGCCACCGGCACCTTGCCGAAGCGGTTCGGCGCCTCCATCAGAACGAGGTTCTTACGCTCCGGCATGTACAGGACGTAGGAGTCCTTGTCGCAGTACTTGACCACCTCAAGCTCTGTGTCACCGGTGGTCTGTCGGCCAAGGGGCTGGTCCTCGCCCAGGATCGCTGTGGCGTACTCCGGGAACTTGCTGGCCAGCTTCCGGGCGCTCTCGCGCCAGACCTTCGTGTAGCTGATGACCTTGCCCGCCAAGTCGTACTGCGGGTACGACTTCATGGGATTGTCGATCCGCAGGCGGGGACGGCCCTTCTCGAAGTCCGCATCCACCACGATGGGCATTGACCCGTACGTCAGGTACCAGTCGCAGCCGGTCGGCATCTGCTTTGCCATGGCGGAGTCGAGGACGTACGAATAGGCGATCTTCGTCTTCTTGGCAACGATCTTCTTTTGCCGGTCCGAGGAGACCACGCCTGGAGCGCAGTTGATGGACGGCAGCGGCGCCAGGTTCTCCGCCAGCTGGCGGGCGGAGGTGTCCAGGATGTTCGCAGTGATCGGACGCGGCCAGGCGTCCGGCATGCTCCCGGGCGCGATGTTGTCGATCTTCTGTGCGCGGGCATCGAAGATCGTCTGATGCCGCTGGTCGCGCTCGACGGCGTCACGGCGCAGCGCTTCAACGCGCCGGGCTATGAGCTGAATGTCCGCCATGACCACCTCCTGCGATCGAAAGATACAACGGTCACTTCACCTTTGATTCCAAAGCGGTGACGCGCTTCTCCAGGGCCGCCACGCGCTGCTCAAGCGTCGGGGCAGGGCCGGGAGCGCTAGGCGGGGTGACGAGCTTCCATTCGCCGGCCTTCTTGGCCAGGCAGGCCGCCACCTTCTTGCGCATGTCCGGCATGACCACTGCGGAGCCCTTAGGGTCCGACTTGTAGTCGGACCACTCCAGGTGGCCGATCACGGACTTCGAGCCCCACCGGTGGGCCCGGCAGATGGCGGCCGACGCCTTCACCATCGCCTGGACCTGGGCATCGGGCCACGGGTCCTTGCCGTCCCCGAGGTTCACGCACTCGAAGCCGTAGAAGTGGCTGTTGCCATCCACGGCGCCGGAAGAGCCCTGATGCTCGTGCGTCACCGGCGGCCGGTCGGAGTAGTTCTCTCCGGTCACCGCGGCCAAGACCCTTGGGTCCCCGCCACCGGCGTGGTTCGCTCGGCCGTTGCCGACGAGCCAGACTTCGCCCTTCTTGTCGATCACGCCATGGCACAGCGGCCCCGGAAGGTCCGCGCTGCCGTCGTAGCAGTAGTCGACCATGCCGTTCAGCCCGGCCGTGTGGTGGAGCATCACGCCGTTCATGGGGCCCCATGCGCCCTTGAGATCGCGGTTGTGGTGGCGCCAGTCGCGCACCTCATGCACCACCAGGCCCTCAGCCTTGAGGGCCGTCACAAGCTGATCGGCGGTCAGTGGAGTCGCCACGTCTTCTCCTTCACCAGCTGATGGCGCCGTTCCAGGCGCCGGCGCCCTGCTGCTGCAAGGCAAAGTCGATGTCGACGACCAGCTGTCGGGCCTGGTCACGCTCAGATGTGAACTCCGAGCTGTTCACGTGCCAGCCGGAAAAGTCGCTGACCATGAGTTCGCGGCAGCGGATCTCCGCGAACCAGAGCGCCATCACGCAGTCGGTCAATCCCTTGGTCTCTGGGAACCAGCTGCACAGCTGCTCAATAAGCGCCCGTACGCCCTCGCTCTGTGTCTGCGACGGCAGGCGGATCAGGTTGTGGCCGTCCTTCCAGCTCTCGAAGAGCGGCGCCATGGAGGCCACGCCGAAATCCGGGTCCCACTTGTTGGTGTTCGTGTGGTGGCCGGAGATCAGGCACCCGCGGCTGGAGAGATACGCACGTACCTCCTGGTCCTGCGTGATGGACGCCTGATAGGCGTTCTTCTCCACTCGCCACTCGCTCACCGAGTACCGCTCGGTCAGGCGCTTGATCTCCGCGCGCATCTCGTGCGGTGGCATGCCTCGCTTGTTCACCACGTCCAGCACCCAGCGCACACCGGTGCGCCGGTCCAGGCCGACTACCACCATGGCAGTGCACCCGGCCGCCGCCGGGTCGAGGCCGGCCACGACGAGAAGGCCATCCATCCCGTACCGGCGATGGTCCGACTGGCCATCAAACATGCGGCCCGGGTAGCGGGCCCGGTCCACGCAGCCTTGAACGGCCTCCATCTTGAACACGGCGTCGTCGGCCACCTGGTCCTGCTGGTAGACCAAGCTCCAGTTCCGCGGAGACATCTTCCGGCGCTTCTTCGAGAGCGCCTTGCCATCCCACATCGGCCACAGGCCGTGTTCGTCCTGCTGCACGAGCTTGCGGGCGGCGATGGTGACCGGCGGCCGATTCGTCTTCGGCCAGAGCGTTACCCAGTCCTTGGGGTCCTCCGCGTACTCCAGCACGGCCGGCTGAGTCAGGTACGTCCAGGGCGACTGACCTTCGGCGTAGTACTGCGGCTTCAGGATCTCCGAGTACAGATCCACCGTCTCCATGCGGGTACCGATCAGCAGCATGCGCCCACCGGCGTCAGCCACACGGGAACCCACCTGGTTCTGAATCCAAGTGATCTGCTGCTCGTAGGCCTGGTGGTTGGTGTGGTCCACGCAGTCGTCCATGATCGCGAGATCACATCGGGAGCCGTAGATGTGGCCGCCGATGCCTACGGCCTGAACGGTGGGGTCCTTCTCACCGGCCGTACGCCCGGCCACATAGATCCGGTCCGCGGTCCAGGAGGCAGCGCCCTCCGCATAGCCCCCCGGCGGGCCGAAGGCCTGCTGAAGATCGAGGTATGTCTCAGACTCGGCCAAGCGCTCCTTGATGGAGAGCAAGAACTTCTTGGCCATGTCCTGCGTCTTGGAGATCAGCAGGATGCGGACGTTCGGGTCCTGAACGATCCTCCACACCACGTAGTTGACCGTCAGCGTGGTCGACTTCGCGTGCTCAGGTGGCGTATTGACGAGGATCTGATCCTCGTCACCGCGGATGTACCGCTGCGCAGGGTGCAGACCCCGGGGCTCCCGGCCCTCAAGCAGGTCGTACCACTGCAAGTGGTGCTCGAAGAGCTGCGTATTGAGATACCGCTCGCAGAACTCCGGGAAGTCCGGCACCTCGGGACTCTCGCCCTGAGCCTTCTCGATCTGGGCTTGCAAGGCCCGGTCGATCAAGTCCCGGTAGTCCGGGTCGGACTTGCGGTAGTACTCGTGGGTCTTGCGGACCACGCCGGCCTGGCGGCAGCCCTCGGCGATCGTGTGCCCCATGCGCACGGTCGCCAAGATGATCTGCTTGCGCTCCTTCGAGGAGGCCTTCGAGATCCGGCGGTCCCTCGGGGAACCGCCGCCCAGCTTGCCGTCCTTGTTGACCGTCAGGCGGGCCACGTCCACCTCCCCGCATCCCTGGGGCCCTCACGGGGCCCGACCGGGGCGGGAAGGTACGGCTTTGAATCAAATTCCGCGAACAGCCCGAGCACGAGCCGAAAATGGAACGCGTTCTAGTTTGATCGCGGAATCCGACGGCTTCTCGTACATTTCGCCCCGCCGGGTCGAGCACGCTCCCCGGTCGCCGGATCTGAAATCCGACGCAGGCCGTCAGAGGGCGCCGCACAATCGCGCCCAGATTCGGCTGAGCGCACCCCGAGCAACAGGCGTCCGAAGGTCGGAGCGCCGGGGCGGACATCACCCAAGACCTGTTGCAAAACGCCGCGCTGACCAGGAGTAACGCCCTGGTCATGCCCCGCCAGGGCTACCCCTGCCCCGGCGGAAGCCGGAGCCCAGCCGGCGGCCCCGAAAGGCCGCCTCACAGCCCGGCGCAAGGGCCGCACACAGCGGCCCGGAAATGCGCCGAGAGGCCGCCACAAAGGCGGCCAGCGGACTGGGGAGTCTTCCACCGAGACCTGGGCGGAGACCAGGGATCGGGGGCCAAGGCGGCTTTAGCACCGTGGGGTCAGACACGGTGCAAAAGCGGGCATAGTGCCACCTGAGGTGGCCAGAGGGGGCCTCCTTGGCCCCCGATCATGCGAGGTGGACACTCGTCCACCCTGCTTATCGCAGGCTGGCCAGTGTCCCCACCATGGATACCTAGGTCGCGCAGGCCTACGCATACGGGGCTGCACCACAGTGCAGCCCAGCTGTGCACCACCACCGTGGGCAGTGTGGTGGTGCACTCATGCGTGGCCCACATCGGTGGGCCACAGCTGTGTGCGCTCCGGCCGTCGAGCGTCCAGCCCGAGCGCCGCTCACGCGCGTACATGCGCGCGCGTGTACGCCCGTGCGCATGCCGGCACGCGCGTATGCGCGCGAGGCCGGCGACCCTGGTCCGACCCATGATCAGCTGTTCGTGCATTGTGATGCACTGATCATCTTCCGCTTATGTTCGAATCGCGCCGTTCGAACGCCACATCAGTCACAGGGTGACCAGCCCGTTACTGACTGCCCGTCATGCGACCTACGCCACCAGGGCCCCCCGACCTGCATTTATGCGATTCGCACCCTGTGTGCGCCGAGCGTGCGGCGCACGCTCCGGACGTTGTCCAGCCATGGCTTCACATGCCCTCCACATAGCCCTTGATCAGCTTCCGTAACCGCGAATCCACTTGGACGAGAGTCAGGTTCGGAATCTCGGCCAGCTAAGGCAACCCTCATAAGTGCAGCTCAGAGGCCATCCCAAAAAAATCTTCAGAGAAGTTTCTCTGACCCGCTTGACCGCGTTCGCGGTCAAAGGGCATGGTGGTGCTCCCGCCGGGGACGGAGCGAAAGCAAAGAAACCGGGAGGGGTTGCGTGGCTGGTCTTCACAGCTCAGTCACTTGATGTGGCAGGTGAACTCACCTTCGGGTGAGGGAGGGCGGCCGGGAGGGCCAGAACACTCCCGGGCAGTGCTGCGGAGAGCAGCGGTGCGAGCGACCACCACAGGTGGTCCGTCGAGCGTGGGGTGAGGGCACAGCCCCCCACAGAGGCTCCGGACGACACCTAGGCGCGACGACCACCAAAGCCCCGGCACTGAGACCGCGTAAGGGCCCCCCATGGGGTACCTGCGAGAGACGGACAGGGTTGGTTGGGCCCGTAGCTGCCGTCACTCGTCATGCGGACAGGGGTGCCACTGGATGCCCTGGTATCCCTGTCCGCTTGATGAGTCCATGCATGCCGACGGGTGCCACCGTCGACATGCCCACATGATCCTGGAGAGGCGATCATGACTGAACTGAACAAGATCAACGACCGTGCCGGCATGGTCGAGAAAACGATCTTGACCCCCCTGAATCGTGCCCTGGAACACGCCGCGGAAGCGCGTGCCAAGCGGTTCTCTCTCGATGCTGAGAGCGAGTTGCAGATCATGCGTGAGCGGCTGCTCGGTTTCGGCGCGACCAAAGCTGACGCCGTTCAGATGGGCACGGACTGCGGCAACATGTCGTGGCCGTACGAGTCGCCGTACGGCACGGTCCCGTGGCGGACCGTGGCCGATGACCACGAGAAGTGCGCCATTACCGACTTCTACGGCACACCGTACGGCGTGCTGTGGGTCAACTCGCAGTGACTGAACCTGCCGGAGTATCGAGCGGCCCCCGAGTGCCATCGGGGGCCGCTGGCTTGCTCTTACAGGAACAGAGCACGTGCGACATGGGGGTGCCACCCCGCGACGCACGCACAACTGATCACTCTTGGAGAGGCAGTGATCATGAGGGTAAAGCTGGTCAAGGTTGACCGCACGGTCTACCGCACTCGCGTTCAGTGGGCAATCGGCAAGGACCGCGACGGACAGGACATCGTTCCCTTCGGGGGCGTGTGGGAGCGTGACAGCGTCGACGACGCGTTGATCATCGCCGAAGAGACAGCCGCTAGCACGTACGAACTGGCCGGAGAGACGCGCCGTCGCCACGTGTGGGTGGAAAAGGTCACGTGCTACCGCGACGGCTCGGAGGAGTCCGTCACGCTGCGCGAGTACAACCGTCCGGCGGAGCCGGAGCCGGTAGTTCACGTCGTGAGCGCAACACAGATCGTCACCCCAGAGGGTCAGCACGTGCTGGCCATGTGCGGTGAGGACTTGGGCCCGTATGCGGAGGCGTCCGAGATCCACCCCGTGGGCAACTACCTGTGGAGCGGCTCCCCGCAACTGAAGCGGGTGACGTGCCAGCCCTGTGCTCACCGGATCGGGGGCTGAGCATGCGGAGTGACCACACGGCGGAATTCGTCGCCACTCGTCCCTATCGAGACAACAGGGAACGTGACAGGGCCCTGTACGACCACGCCGGACGCGTGATGCGGGCCCGAAGGGAAGCCCCTGAGAGTGCACTCGCGCGTCAGCCCGTTCTCACGTCGTCCGGAACCGTGATCTTCTCCGCGGAAACGGCAGAGTGTCTGATCGGTACTCATTCTGCGGCTGTTGTATTCGCCGCCGACTCGACCACACATCGCGTACTGAACCGCAACGGTGAGCAGTGCACTACGTGGCTGTGCGTGCGGCACTGGAGCGAGCACAAGCGCGAAGACGGCGATGATCCGGAACTCCCGGACGCTGAAGTGCGGTACAGCCGCGCCCTGTAGACCCGTTGATCATCCGCAGCAGCATCGGACGGCCGTCCCGTACGGCCGTCCCCTTGCTCTTACGGATGAGAGCACGCCAACCGACGGGTGCCACCGTCGGCATGGTGCACACGATCACCCTTGGAGAGGCAGTGATCATGGGGAACACCCTTGCGGTACAGCGCATCACTGAGTGGACGCGCGACCCGTACGCGTACGACCCGCGGGCACGTCGATGCCGGATCATGTTCGGTGGGCAGACCCTTACCGCTCACACGTTCCACGCGGACAACCCGGAACAGTGGCCTCTGATCATCAGGGAGGTACTGAGCGGCCGGTACGTGGCCACCGTCAGCAACTGGAGGTCGCTCCCCGCTCAGCTGTCCGCGCGTCTCGGAACGGGGGCGTGATCATGAGCGGCATTTGGCGACTCGTCAAGGCGCCTGAACTGTGGTGCGCCGACATTGTCCGCATGCAGCGCAGCTACGAGGGCGAGCAGTATGAGACTGAGGACCGCGACGGATATACGGCAGACATGCCGGAGATCCTGGAGGTCTGGCGAGTGGAGGACATCACACGCAACGGCTGGATCACGCTCGTTCAGGAGCGTCGCCCCCTGTACGGCAAGGACTACCGCGACAGGCCGCGGTACGGGTCTCTGTTCGAGGAGACAGGGGAGCGGATCAAGGTCCGCAAGGGCGCCGGGCAGCATTTCCTGCTGGCCGTGTCCGCCTCGTTGGAGCACGACGACCTGTCTATCTGCCGTGACCGCTGGAAGCGTCTCGGCGCTCCCGCTCGTCCGGCCGAGTACCGCATGCCGGTAAGGCGTGCGGCTTGATCAACCGCCGGAGCATCGGACGCACCCGCTCAGGGTGCGTCCCCTTGCTCTTACGGATGAGAGCACGCCCGTCAACCGGTGCCACGGTTGGCGGATGTCCGCATGATCCTTGGAGAGGCGATCATGAGCGCTGAGTACACCACCCGTATCAACGGACTTCACGTCCAGGTGAGCAAGCGGGGCGGGGGCACCCTGGGCAAGAGTTACGTAGGGCTGTGGGACGTGACCGTTATGAACGGTCCGATTTACATCCTGGACGGGGAAGAGATTGACGCAGGAACTCCCAAGACACACGCCCAGATGGCCCAAATCGCCGCCGACTTCGCCTCCACCCAGATCGACGGGGAGGCGTGAGCATGAGTCACAGCCTGATCAAGACGCGACCCGGAAGCGATATGCACATGGGTGCGCTCCTGCGTGAGGCCCTGGCCTTCCAGGGCATCCGCGTGCGAGTGGATCAGCCGTGGCGCTCGCTGCCCAGTGAGTACCTGGTAGCCGAACGCGAGGGCTACACGCGGGTCTGGATTCACGCCGCGACGTGGGGCCGCGAGGGCAGCCACTACGACGTGCCGCGCGCCCAGTTGATGGCCGTTGCTGCCGTCATCACCGACGACGAGAGCACTCGGTTCGTCTACAACGGCTTCAGCGACGAGGACGCACGCCCGGTCGCACAGGCCCAAGCGATGGCGGCGGCCGTCGCGCGTCACTTCGACATGCCGGTGCGCGAGGTACCCGACCCGTTCGCCGACGACACGAACTGATCAACCGCCGGAGCACTGGGCCGGCTCACCTCTGGTGAGCCGTGCCCATGCTCTTACGGATGAGAGCACAAGGGCCCGGGGTGCCACCCGGGCCCTTGCTGTTGGCGCCACCATTCTGGAGAGGCAGGCAGCGCCATGGAGAACGCTAGCAAGACAAACGCTGCGCAGGCAGTACTGGGGTGGCTGAACAGCCACCCGCGTCAGCTGGAGATCGCGAAGCGGTACGCAGTCGCCGGGCCGCAGTACCTGGGCAACTGGGTGCGGCAGGTGATCTACCCGCCCAGCTTCCTCCCCCTGCACCCGGACGACGCGCGGAAGCTGATCGCGCTGCGCGACTCGTTCACGCGCGAGGAGTTCGACCGCATTGACTGGCCGTCCGTGTGGTCCAAGCTCACACAGGAGGCTGGACGAGCGGAAACCGCGGAGAGCGGCAAGGCAGGGACCGAGTGGACCGTGCGCAGTCGGTACGAAACAACCGACGGTGACCGCGTGACCCTGCTGTACCTGTACGGCTCAGAGGTGGACCGCTTCGCGGTGTCCTACTCGTACACCTGGCCGCACGCGCCGCAGTTCATCGAGTACGCCGACCGCGTGGACGCGGTCACGGCGTTTGTGCGCTCCCTCAATTCGGCCGAGCGTCGCGGCGTCGTGGCGCACAAGGAGGGCTGAGCCATGCCGCTCCGTCCCCTCTTCGATGTCCAGTACCACCGCCTGGTCGCCGACGGTTCCAAGGGCAGTCACCACAACACGGTCGACCAGGCCATGATTGGCATCGGTGACGCAGTCGTGGCCGGCTTCACCGTGACCCGTTGGCACTTCCCCGACCGGGAGGGCAAGCCGGTCACGCTCGTGACCATCGTCAGTCCGCACGGCGTGCTGTTCGGCGCCTACGAGTTCACCCGGGTGGCGTGACATGGCTGAGACGCAAACCATCACGCCCGGCGAGCGGTACCGGCGGAAGGGAAGCAAGCGCGAATACGCGTGGGTCATCGGACAGGCGCACGGCAGCGTGAGCTACCGGCATGCCGGAGGACTCGCAAGCGTGCCGGAAGCGCAGTTCGTGAAGCAGTTCGAGCCCGCGCCCAAGCGTCGCTGACCCTGTCACCCCAAGTCACCGGCGCCACCCCCTGGCGCCGGTCAGGCGGCCCATCCCCCCGGGCCGCCGCAGCGCTCCTGTCCCCTCAATCCCCCCGACGGGACAGGGGCACTGCTCATCCCAAGTCCGTGTGTTCGCAAGGTCGCACATCCAGCGCGTGGTGCCCATCCCCGTGCATGCCTCTCCAGCAGGATGTGCGGCCCTGGGTCCACACGGACCATGGCAACCGCCTTGACCGGAAGGCCAATCGGTCGCCACAGCGTCGAGCGTCGGTGTCCCGCCGACCACGACGCATCACCCAGCCATGACCAGCTACGGAGAGGTAGAAACCATGGCGAACAACCCGTTCGGGGTCAGCCCCGAACAAGTGCTTGCGCTCGTGCAGGAAGCGCACACGCAGGCCGCGACCCAGCTGAGTCAGGAGGAGGCCGCCCGCACGGCCGCGATGGCCCTGCTGGCCCAGGTGGGCGGCAAGACCATCGGAGAGAAGGATCTGACCTTCGAGGGTCAGAAGTTCATCCTGCCGGCGCAGTACGAAGGGAGGATCGGTGAGGCCATCGACTTCCTTGACCGCTGGCGCCGCCAGCAAGGGAAGGTGCACGAGTACGTCAAGACCTTCCAGTACCGGCCGTACGACGTCGCCCACGCCCTCACGCTGGCCCTTCAGGAAGTCTTCGGCTCCAGCGGCATGGGCGAATCCTGGACGGACATGTTCGGTCAGGAGCACCACCCGCAGTTCGTCGAGGTCCCCACCGCCGTGGGCGAGTCGGTTCAGGTCCCGTGGGACCTGCTCGCCTTCCCCATTCTCGGTCCCGACGCCGTGATCAACGTCGGCCACATCCGTGACCGTGACCTGGGATACCTCGGCCAGCTCACGGTCAAGGCACCGCGAGGCGTCAAGGCGCAGGTGGAAGGCCTGTTCAAGGTCATCGAAAAGCACCTGACGGCATCCTCGATCTACCGCGGGAAGGCGCTGATCGGCGGGGACAACCTCATGCCCACCTTCCTGGACGTCAGGAAGGTCAACCCCGCCCACGTCATCTACTCGGATGACGTGCTTCAGCAGCTCAACACCAACGTGTGGTCGCTCATCGAGCACACCGACCTGATGCGGGAACTCGGCGAGTCGCTCAAGCGCGCGGTCCTGCTCGAAGGACCGTACGGCACCGGCAAGTCGCTGGCCGCGTTCCTCACCGCACAGCGGTGCGTGGAGAACGGATGGACGTTCCTCTTCGTCAAGCCCGGTGACGACCTGGACGCCGCCATGCGCACGGCGCAGCTGTACAGCCCGGCCGTGGTGTTCTTCGAGGACATCGACGTCATCGGCGAAGCCGGCGACCCGGCCCGCGTCTCAAAGCTGCTCGACAGCTTCGACGGCATCGGTGCAAAAGGCGCGGAGGTCGTCGCGATCTTGACGACCAACCGCAAGGACAAGATCCACAAGGGCATGCTGCGTCCCGGCCGGCTGGACGCCGTGATCTCCATCAACCACCTGGACCAGTCCGGCGTGGAGAAGCTGATCAAGGCGCACGTGGCTGAGGACATGCTCAGGGTCATGGACTACGGCAAGGTCTTCGAGTCCTTCCGCGACTTCACGCCCGCGTTCGCCAAGGAGGCCATCAGCCGCGCCAAGCGGTACGCCATCGCCCGTGAGGGCGGCAAACCCACGATGCTGACGACGTCCGACTTCGTCGGCGCGGCCAACAGCCTCAAGCCGCAGCTGGACCTGATGCACGCGGCGGACGAGGAGAAGACCACGCCGACGCTGGACAAGGCACTCAGGGACGTGGTGGCGGACGTGGTGGACGCCATCGAGTTCAAGGACGGGGACGGTGATCCGTCGTTCTACGTCCGTGAGGCCGAGGTGGATCGCGAAGAGCTGCCCGCCTGACCGACCGAAGGGGCCCGGCATCTGCCGGGCCTCCGGTTCGATACCCCAAGAGGGGGGTTTGACTATGTGTGACAACTGCAATGCGCGAGTCCAGCAAGGCGTAGCGGCCCTGGAGGCTCTGGCCAACGGTGAGGAAGTGCCCGAGGGGGAGGACATGGTGGCGCAGGCGGTGCTTCAGCACACGCCGAAGTTCGAGCTGCCGTTCCCGGTCGTGGCCTTCGAGACGGACAGTGGCAACGTCGGGATCATGACCGATCAGGACGGGTGGCAGTTCTTCAAGAGCGTGCTGGAGATGATCGGCGGTCACGGTCCCTGCAACCACGACCACTGAGGCTCCCTGTCGTCCACGGTGAGGCGAAGCCCGTGAGGCGGCAGGGCAGGCATGGGTGAGGCCCCCGAAGCAAGGGAGTGTGATGAGCAAGCTTCGGGGGCCTCTGGACCCGTCCCGGCCAGGGCTCTGCTGCCAAGCCAAACCAGACCGGCCGGGACGGGCGTCTATTCAGCGATCGCCAGCTCCCATCCAGGACCGACCTTCGACAGATCGTCAGGATGTGGCCTGACGGTGGCGTTGATTACTTGGATCATTGCGAAAGATGTGTGGTGACGGCCCTGGTCATCGCTCTGGGCCGCATGACGCATGCACCATGACTCCGCGTCGAACGGGTCGTCCATGTTGGCGTCTGGTTCCGCCTCGCACACCTTGCACCGGGCGGAGTACAGCGGTGGGTCTTCCAGCAGGACTCGGAAGACCCATCGAATGTGCTTGAACAGAGAACGCGTCATGCCTGCGGCTCCACTCGCTTCAGGCTGTCTGCGGAAACCAGTTCATGAGGCTCCGGCTCACGGCATCGGCCCACCGGTGCCTCCCACTCGATGCCTCCTCGCGGGGGGCGAAGCACAAGCGTCTCTCCTGAGTGGATTCGATTTGTCACCTGCATGACTTGGCCGAGTCGCTTTTTTTCGTCGTCTACGACGATGTCTCCGACCTTGACCATGTGCGCCGCCTCTCCTCGGCTCTGTCCTCGTACCTCGATCATGGAGGGCCACGGAGAGTGGTTGTGTACGCACCCAGAGGACACACAGGCCTCTTCGGCGATATGTTGCAAGTGCCCAAAGTGCAAGGGGGAGAGGCCTTGAACACAGCGTTGCGCACTGCTATGGAAGACAGACACGTGCGCCCTGGACAGCTCGCCGCCCAGCTCGGTGTCTCGGTGGACTCGGTGAAACGATGGCTTCGCGACGCGGGAACCGCTCCGCATCCGGGTACCCGCGCGCAGGTCGCCGAGTACCTGGGAGTGTCCGACGAAATGTTGTGGCCAGCCGCTGCCAAGACGGTCGTCAAGACCGGCGCTGATCGCGAAGTCGTCTCGGTCTATCCGTACCGCTCAGCATGCCCCAAGGGGGTCTGGGCGGAACTGGTCGAGCGGGCGAAGGATCAGATCCTGTTCGCCGGCTTCACGAACTACTTCATCTTTTTGGAGCAGCCAGCATTCCACCGGACGCTGGAGGCGAAGCTTCAACAGGGTGTACGCATCCGCTTCCTTCTGGGTGATCCCGAAGGCTCGGTGACCCGAGCCAGAGAGCAGATCGAAGACGTAGCGCTGAGCGTTTCCATGCGTATCAGGATCACCGAAGAGAACCTGGCCAAGGTCGGGGCCCGGGATGGCCTGGAGGTGCGTTACAGCAGCCCTGAGGATGCGACGAACCACGTCGGGCTAAGCGTCTTCCGCTTCGATGAAGACGCGCTCGTGTGCCCGCATCTGGCGCGTCTGGTGGGACACGACTCCCCGATGATGCACCTTCGCCGGAGAGACGATCACGGCATGTTCGACCGCTTCGCGGAACATGCTGAAGAACTGTGGGACAGGGGTCGACCGACCAACTGACCCACGACAGACCGAAGCCCCCCGTATCCGCCGATCGGGGGGCTTCGTCGTACCCCCGCCCTTGTGGGGCGGGATGAGCGTCGGCCCTCGCCTCTGGGCTGATCCGCCGGTCTGGCACCACCGGTGACGCGTAACGGTGCCGTGGGCGGGCCCGGCCGGGGTCCGGAGTCACTGACTGAGTCAGGACATGGCGGGTTCGAGACCCGCCCCGCCCACTCAACCCCTCGTAGCCCAGCGGTAGAGGCACGCCCCTTAAAAGGGCTGTTCAGCGCGGGTTCAAATCCCGTCGAGGGGACGCCGGAGTGATGACCGGCAGTGCATCACCAAGGAGAAGAAACGATGGTCCGCAACGCACGGATCAAGATCCCGATCAACGGCCAGCTCCGTCCGTACACGGATGGGGATTGGGTGATCTTCAGCCCGTCCGCCTTCCCGGTCGGTTTCATGCGCATGGAGTACAAGCACCTGCACCAGCAGCGCGAGGACTACGGCGTCCAGCACGAAGCCGACGAGCGCACGGCCTTCGCCGACTACTGGTCGTCGATGGATCACGACCCGCTGACCAAGGCCATGGAGGGCTACACGATCAAGCTCGTCCCCAAGGAAGAGGTGGGCGAGCTGCTGAGGCAGCACCTCGGTAAGGACGCCGAGGGCGAGAAGGAGAGGCAGCATGACGACGAAGAGCAGGCCGGTTGAGCCGGTCAAGGCCCTGGTACCGGCCGACGACCCCTACCCGCTCCCGAGCGAGCCGCAGATCCTCGAAGTGACCCAGGAAATGGCATCCTCCTGGGTGTCCTACCGGGGCAATCACCCCAAGCTGCGCCCGCTGTCCAAGAACGTGGCGGCCGGCTATCAGGAGCTGATGGAGACCGGGGAGTTCTGCGAGGGAACGCCGGAGGGGATGATCTTCGACACCGAGGGCTACGGCATCAGCTTTCAGCATCGCGCAAAGGCGCTGGCCAATGCCGACCCGGCCGCCCTGATCAAGCACTACGGGCGCCCGTACCTGAAGTTCTGGATCTTCCCGAACCAGTCGCGCGACATCGCCCCCTACCTGGACCAGGGCTACCGTCGCACCTCCGCCCACATGCTGGTGGGCAAGCCGTACGCCAAGGACGTGGGGACGGGGGCCAGGTACCTGGCCGCTCTGGCCGACGGCAGCCGCTACGGCATGCCGCGGTACAACCGCATCAAGGTCCCCGAGATCGTGAAGACCGCCCGCGTCTGGCCGGAGCTGGAGTGGTACCCGGCTGAGGCATACGCCGTCTGGAAGGCGACCAAGATTCCCGCTGGTGCCCTGTTGGCGGTCGCGGCGCAGGCCGGCCGGACGCAGCACAAGGAGAAGATCCACGACTGGTTGGAGGGCCTGCGCAGGGGCTCGAACCTCCCCGACGGTGACCCGCGGCTGTTGCTGCGGGAGCGGTTCAACGGCGGCTTCGTATCGCTCGGCAAGATGCCGAGGCGTGACCAGCAGTACGGCCAGATCGTCAAGGCGTGGAACGCCTACGCCACCGGGTCAGAGCTGACCGCCTACGGTCTGCGCGTGCGGGCTGACGAACTGTTTCCGCAGGTCGCCGGGTTCGTGTGGGGCCAGACAGGGGCCGCCGCATGACCGCCTCGCGACAGAAGCGCAACGCCTGGCTGAAGAAGCTGGCAGGTCTTGCGGACGGGGCCGACAAGGCACAGGAAGACCTTCTGATGGGCATCTACCAGGCCCGTCAGGACGGCGTGAGCTACGCCGACGTGGCCTATGGCATCGGTGACAAGTCGCCCTCCGGCATCCCCGCGAAGGTCGAGAAGGGCCGGGCGGTCCTGGAGAAGCGCAAGGGAGGGACAGAGTAGTCGTGAGCACCGCAGCCACCCCCCACTTCGCCCGCGGTGCGGTCGTTCCTTTAAGGCCGCGCAAGGGCTGCACTTCACCAACCTGCGCCGAGATCATTCGGCATCGTTCGCCGTACGCCGTCCGCGTGATGATCACCGCGGACAGCGGAGGCCGTCAGCGTGGCGACGTGCACACGAAGCCCATCGACTGTCTGTCGCCACGCTTTCACGCCAAGCATCGTCACCGCCCTAAACCATGGATACGGGGGTGGTGGGCACGGTGATTGGCTGTGTCCAGCATCAATTACGCGTGCGGTCGCTCGTGCCCACATTCGGCTAGGTTTTGGGCAAGGGATGTCCTGTGGAGGTCCCGATCTTGATCTGACCCCCACACTGACTCCGTTGCCGCTGCCAAGCCAATGAGGGGACCCCTGCCGTGCCACCACGGAAGAAGATCACGTTGCCAGACGAGGTCAGAGACGCCGTGCTAGACGACGTCGCTCTGAGCTTCCAGAACGCCCTTGACGCCGACGAACTGTCGAAGATCCGCATCTATCTGTCCACTGTCCAGGGCCTGGACACGTACGAGATCGCGGAGAAGCTGGGCATCTCGCAAACGTCGGCCAGCAAGTACGCCCGCCAGGGCAAGGAGGCGTACGAGCGCCGCCAGCAAGAGAAGAGGGAGAGTGAGTCAACGGGAGATCGCCAGCTTGGCGAAGATCCTCTCAGACCCGAACAACGAGAACCGGTCGGCTGAGGAGATCGCGCAGCTCTGCATAGACGAGCTGGACTCGATCCGCTCCACCACGCATCGCCTGGCCGTGGTCGGCCAGATTACTTTCGAGCCCCGGGACGACGCCCGCACAGTGGTCCTGGGGCCCTTTCGTGCCCCGCTGCTGCTGCGGGATCAGGAGCGCTTCGCAGACGCCGTGAAGCGGCCATGCACGGCCGCCAGGGAGGCTGGCCAGCATCTGGCTTGGGACTCGAA
The DNA here is from genome assembly GCF_042891955.1 of Streptomyces sp. NPDC001843. Lineage (NCBI taxonomy): Bacteria > Bacillati > Actinomycetota > Actinomycetes > Kitasatosporales > Streptomycetaceae > Streptomyces > Streptomyces sp. NPDC001843. Next base: position 95,746 of record NZ_JBIATQ010000017.1, read on the forward strand.
GACGGGCACAGGGCGGGGGCGCTTCATGCTGGCCCCCGCCTTCGCCCGGCCCAGGGACGCCTGGGACTTCTACCGGCCCGAGCGACGGGCCGACATGGAGCACATCACTAAATCCATTGCACGCTGGCGACCCGGCCTGTGGGCCGAGGAGTTCGGCGCTTGATGAGCACCCCGCCCTTGTGGGGCGGGAGGAAGGGCCCGCCATGCAGGACGGGACCGCACTGCCGGCCGAGGAGGCCGGCAAGTGGCTCCGGGAGAAGGAGCCGGAGCCGAAGATCACCCTGACGTGGGAGGTCGACCCCTCCCCCAGGCCCGCTCAGCGGGCGCGTCTGCTGGAAATCCTCTTTGGGGAGGACAAGGCGGCATAAGCTGCCGCCACATGAGTGATCCCGGGAGGGCCTGAGAAACGCTCCCGGGATCACGTTCGCCAGTCACGGAGGGACTGACATGCGTAACCGTACCCTGCCCACGCCCAGGCGTAAGGGACGTCTGAGGGTCGCGATCTATCTGCGGGTGTCCACCGCTCAGCAGGTGGAGGGCTACGGCCTGAACGTCCAGGACGAGGTCTGCCGGGCGAAGCTAGATCAGCTTTTCGGTAAGGGCGGGTACGACGTCACCGTATTCACGGACGGTGCCGTGTCCGGCAAGCTCGCCAGTAGGCCGGACCTGGACGAGATGAATCGCCAGATCAAGGCGGGCATGTTCGATGTCGTGGTGTTCGGCAAGCTGGACCGAATCGGCCGGACCATGAAGGACATCCACCGGTGGGTATACGACACCACGGATCTCGGAGTCCGTGTGCTTACCGCGGACGGACGCCTGGACAGCGATGACCGCATGTTCGGCATGCTCCTGTCTCTGCTCTCCTTTATGGCCGAAATGGAACACGATCTCATCCTGGAGCGCACGATGGGCGGCCGAGATCGCAAGTTGGCGGAGGGCGGGTGGCCCTCCGGTGTGCCGCCGTACGGCCTTGCTCTGCACGGCAAGGGGAAGAATGCCGTGGTTGTCCTCATGGAGGACGAAATCCATGTCATCAACCGGGCCGTTCACTACTTCCTGGATGAGGGCTGTTCCAAGGAGGACACTGGCCGGAAACTCAACGAGTACGGCGACAGGCGCCGCAGCGGAAAGCCGTGGGACTGCGCCAGCATTGACCGTCTTCTGAGCAGCAGTCACCTACTCGAAGGCAAGGTGTACTTCCGCAAGACCGACGGCAGGACAAAGACGAAGCTGGACGAGGACGGTCAGCCCCTGTATGGGCCGACCGTCGCCCTCGAAGTTCCGCGGATTCTCGACGAGGCAAGGGCCACGGCCCTGGCTGACGCGCTCAAGGATCGCGGCCGGGACAGGCGAGTCAGCGACAAGTACCCGCTGAGCAAACGAATCGACGGTTCATGCGGAAAGGTCTACGTGGGAGCCGGGCGCCCCGACGGAACGCGCATGTACCGCTGCCAGGGCGCCGCTGAGGCCACACCGTGCGGGGACTCCTACCTTGAGGCGGACACCGTGGAAAGGGCCGTCTGGGGCAAGCTGAGCGCCTTCCTGGAGGAGCCTGAGCGCATCCGTCTCCTGGCCGAGGAATGGGCGGCCAACCTGCCCGGGAATCAAGTGGCCTACATCGAGCGGGCCGCATCCCTTCGGCAGCAAGTAGACGACAAGCAGGGGGCCTTGGCTCGTGCCATTGCCACCTCCGCCAGCCTTGGGCTGGACGAGAAGGCGACCAAGCAGGCCACGGAAGAACTGAACCGGGAACTGGCCGCATTGCGGTCGGCATTGACCGAGACGGAAGCCTGGCTTGCCGATTACGACTCGGCGCAGGCGAAAGCCCAGAACATGGTGGCGCTGATCGAGAAGGCCAAGGGCAAGATGCACACCTTGGATCTCGACAAGCAGGCCGAAGTCTTCGACATGTTCGACATCACGGTGACGCCGGAGACGCACAAGTTCTCTCGGCGCAATGGCCGGCCGTGCTCCGTGACGGCCTGGCATCTGGAGTCGGAAACGCTTGTCCCCGATGACCCGGATGACGAGACGTGGCGACAGGCGCAAGACGTTCTGCTGGACGTCGACCCGCAGCTGTTGCGGGGCCGCTTCGATGTCCGCCAGGCCCTCTCAGCCATGCTCCACCGGCTTCGTACCGGCGCCACCTGGGAGGAGGTGGATGGCGTCTTCGGCGTCTCCAGGGCCTCACTGAAGCGGGTACAGGGCGCCTGGTTCAACTCCGGCGCCTGGGAGCTGTTGATGCCTGTCCTGCTGGCGCAGGGCGGGGGCAGGGAGGTCTACCAGCCGCCGGTGATCCCGCCGTTGAAGGTGCACGGCAAGATCACGGAAGACTTGTTCACGAACCTGCTTCCGGTTGACGGGTCTTCTCGGCGGTGGTGAAGAGGGTGTTCGGCTCCGGCAGGACCAGGGTGTCGAAGTTCGACAGGTCGGTCGTCGACGAGCCGCCGTAGCTGAGGCTGGATCCCGAGGGCAGCGTCTTCAGGCTGTAGCCGCCGGTCTTCTGCAGGGCGACGCCCCAGGAGGAGAGGGCGCCGGTCCAGTCCGTCTCGGCGGACGGGGAGGAGTCCTGGCCGAGCGGGTCGGGCTGGCTGGTGGAGATGATCCAGTCGGCGTTGCCGGCCGTCTCGGCGTGGGCGTTGTCGAACAGGATGCGGTGCGTGGTGGCCGCGTGGGCGGGGGTGGCACTGGTGCTGAGCTGGAGGGCGGCCCCCGTGACGAGCAGCCCGAACGCGGCCAGTGCGGTGGTGACTCTGCGGCGAGATCTCCTCGGTCCAAGCATCCGGCGAACCTCCGTGTGGGTGGGGTAGAGGCGGTGCGGCGCCAAGTCTGCGCGCGTAGATCCGGCTCGAGCGTTCTACACGCGTCAATCGATTGAAAGGTACATGGCATGACGGGTCTGTGAACAGAAAGTCCTTGGATTCACAGGCAACGAGCGGAGCGGACTGCTTTCCAAAGAAAGCGGGCAGATTGGACACAGCGGGGCCTCGAGGAAGAGGGCGGAGATGGAGATCTCGGGCATCATCAGCGCCATCGTCATCGGCATCATCATCGGAGTGCTGGGCCGCCTGGTCGTCCCAGGACGGCAGCACATCGGCATCATCTGGACGATCCTGGTCGGCATCGTGGCCGCCCTGCTGGGCTCGGCGATCGCCGCCGGGTTCGGTGTGGCCGACACCAAGGGGGTCGACTGGATCGAGTGGCTCATCCAGATCGGCCTGGCGGCACTGGGCGTCGCCGCGCTCGACCGGTCGAGGGTGCGCCACTGACGGCGGCTCGCCGCCGTGACGGGAGAGAGCGACTCCGGACCCCGTGGACGTACGGGGTCGTCGTGGTCAGCGGATGGAAGCCCAGGCGCTTCAGGATGGGGCGGCTGAGGGCTGAGGCGTCGACCTGGAGGTAGCGGTAGCCGAGGGCGGCGGCGGTGCGGGCGCGGTGGGCGACCAGGGCTCGGTAGACGCCCCGTCCCCGCCAGGCCTCGACCGTGCCGCCGCCCCACAACCCGGCGAATGGCGTGCCTGGGGTCAGCTCCATGCGGGCCGCGCCGACCGGTTCGTCGCCGACCAGCGCGACGACCGCGACGACGGTGTCCGGAGCGGCGTCGAGCCTTGCGAGAAGCCGCCGGCGCAGCCCGGTGCCGTCGGTGCCGAAGACCTTCTCGTGCACGGTGACCACGAGGTCGACGCCCGCCCGGTCGGTGGCCGGCACGAGGCGGACGCCGGCCGGTGGTTCGGCGTCGGGGGCCGGCGCCGCCGTTTCGGCCACCATCAGGGTCTCCTCGGGCTCGCGCGCGAACCCGGCCGCAGTGAGCCGGGAGCCGAGGTCCGCCGGGACGTCGTGGCCGTGGAGCTTCCACTCGAAGCCGCGCCCCAGGCCGGTGAAGAACGCGATCTGGTCGGCGATCGCCGCGTCTGCGCTCGTGTCGTCCAGATCGGACCAGAGGACGCCGTTCCAGCCGGGGTCGTCGGCTACCTGGCGTGTCACGGTACCGGTGCACTCGACGCGTGCACCAGGGGCGTCCGGCCGCGCGCCCGCACGCATGTCCCGGTCGTAGAGGGCGAGCACCCCGGCGTGATCCATACACATCACTGCACCATCCGTCCAGGTCCGGCGCAACAGGATTACGAGGTGGCGCCCCCAGGGGTCATCCCAGTTCGAGCGTGGTGACCCCGAACACCCGCTCCCGGGCGTACTCCCGTACCGGGCCCGTGTACATGCGAGCCGTCTCGAAGGACGGGGCCAGGCCCGCCGATTCGGCCAGGGCGACGCCCGCCGTGTTCGTCTCCGGCACGTCGAGTGCGACCCCGGCGCCGGCCGCTTCCACGGTGAGGGCGGTGAACAGGGCGCGGGCGTCGTCGGCGGTGTCCGCGAACAGGGGGCCGATGCGCAGGCCGTCACGCGCCGGGCGGATCACGCCGTAGCCGGTGATGCGGTCGCCGTCGCGGCGGACGAGGGTCCGGTGCCGGGGGGCGGTCACCCACTCGGCCAGGAAGCACGGGCGGTCGGCCGGGTGGCAGGCGCTGTCGTAGGCGGTGATGGCCGCCAGGTCCGCGGGGCCGGCCGGACGGACGCCCGCGGGCACTTCGCCCTCGGGTGCGGGGCCGGCGAACCGTATGGTGCGGTGGGCGAGTTCGAAGCCGGACCTGCGGTAGTTGTCCTGCTGGGCGACCACTCCGTCCAGGCCGACGGTACGGTTCCCGGCGTGCGCCAGCGCGGTCTTCCAGGTGGTGATGCCGTGGCCGTGGCCACGCAGGTCCGGGCGGACCAAGTAGCAGCCCAGGAAAGCGTAGTCGGCGCCGTGGTTGACGACCGAGATGGCAGACACCGGCTCGCCGTCGATCCGGCCGAGGAAGAAGCCCTCGGGGTCCTGGGCGAAGAACGCCGGGCCGTCGGACAGCCCGGGGTTCCAGCCCTCGTCCGCCGCCCATCCGCTGATCACCGGCCAGTCCTCGAGGGTGGCCTGCGTGATGACGAGATCCTGGGAGGCCGGAGAAGTCATCGGTGCGCTCCATTCCATGGGCGTCGGGAGGGTCGGGGCCGTGGGTGGTGCCGGGCGGCGCGCTGATCGATCATGCCCGCAGCATCCTTCCCGATCACCCGTGGATCCGCTACGACGGGATCGAGCCGTCGGCCCGCACTCGACGCACGCGCGGGCGTGCCGCCGCGGTGGCAGAGGAGCTCCTGCCGCCCGCGGACGACGGTGCCCCACCGGTCGAAGTCCGGTGGGGCGCCCGGTGGGAGAGGTGACCGGTCTCAGCGCACCGGCCCGGAGCGGAAGCGGCGGTAGAGAACCGCGCCGGCCACCACGAGCGCGGCGCTCGCCGCGGCGGCGGGCGCGATCTCCTCGGTCCCCGTGTGGGCCAGGCTGGACAGTGCCTGCGACGGCGCGGAGCGGGGCGCGGTGGCGCCGGGGTCGGCCTTGGCCTGCGTGGCCGGCGGGGCCGCGTTCCTCGGCGGGGTGGGGTCCGCCGACTGCGTGGAGCTGTCGCCGGGGTCGTTCACCGACGTGTTGCCCTCCGACGAGTTGCCGACGCCGACCCCGCTCACGTTGTTGCCGCTGACGTTCACCGGGAGGTCGACGGGGATCTGGACCTCGTTGCCGGACAGTACGCCCTCGGAGTCGTGCGCGCCGCCTCGCGCGGAAGCGCCGCCGGACGCCGCGCCACCGGACGCCGTCGTGCCGGACGCCGCGGCGCCGGATCCGTCGGCGTGACCGGCGTTGGCGCAGGTGTTGCCGACGGTGCGATTGAGCAGCCCCACCACGTTCACGGTGTTCCCGCACACGTTGACCGGCACGTGCACCGGCAGTTGGACGGTGTTGCCGGACACCAGCCCCGGCGAGTCGGCCGACGTACCGTCGGCGGAGGCGCCGTCGGCCGCGAAGGCGGCGCACACCGGCATCGTCACGGCCATCGCGCCGGATACGGCGGCGATGGCGATCACACCGTTTCGGGTAACCCGTCTCATAGGTTGCCTGCCTTCCAGACATGGTCGCGGGCGCTCGCCCGCACCGGGCTAAACGCAGGTGAACCAGTGCGAGTTATGGCTTATCGGCCGTTCACTCCATCGAGTGGCGCATTATCTGACAACACACAGAGTGACGAAATACTCACGCAAGGTGGGCAGGATACGGCACTCCAGGCCGTCACGCCCGCCCGGAGGCGTGCCTTCCGGGGCCCGCTTATGGTGAGCGGGAGACGCCGTCCCGGTCCGCAACGGGGGTCCCTGGAGGCATCGATGCTGGCGAAGCTGTCCACCCGGCCCGCCGTCCGGCGCTGCACCGGCGTCGGAGCCGTCGCGCTGGCCCTGCTGGGGGCGGGGCTGCCCGCCGCGGGAACCGACCGGCCCCAGCCCGACCTGTCCCGCTTCTACCGTCAGAAGATCACGTGGTCGGCGTGCAAGGGCCCGGGGATGCCCAAGGACCTGCAGTGCGGCAAGGTCACCGTTCCGCTCGACTACGCCCGGCCCGGCGCGGGAACCCTGGACGTGGCGCTGGCCCGCTACCGGGCCACCGGTCGCTCGCGTGGCTCCGTGCTGCTCAACTTCGGCGGGCCGGGCGGCGCGGGCATACGCGAACTCGCCCTCGACGGCAAGGACTTCATGGGCCTGACCAACGGTTACGACGTGGTCACCTTCGATCCGCGCGGTGTCGGCCGGTCCTCCCCCGTCAGCTGCGGCGACGGAACCGACCGGGTCGCCGCCGCCACCGGGGACGGCGCGGACCTCGGCGACCCGCAGGCCGTCCTGGAGCAGGTGCGCAAGGCCGCCGCCGAGTGCACCGCGCACTCCGGCCCGGTTCTGCCGTACATCGGCACCGTCAACGTCTCCCGGGACCTCGACGTCATGCGGCAGGCACTCGGCGACGAGAAGCTCAACTACCTGGGATTCTCCTACGGGACCCGGCTGGGCGCGGTGTACGCGGCGCAGTTCCCCGGCAAGGTGGGCCGGCTGGCGCTCGACGGCGTGGACACGCTCACCGAACCGCTGGCCGAGCAGGGCCTGGCGGGCGCCGCGGGACAGCAGACGGCGCTGGACGACTTCCTGGACTGGTGCGCGACCGACATCGCATGCCCCTTCGGAGACGACCGTCGCGCGGCCGGGGAGCGGATCGTCCAGCTGGTGCGCTCGCTGGACGAGGACCCGGTGCCCACGGAATTCGGCGACCGGTTCTCCGGCCAGGACCTCGTAGGCGCGATCGGGCAGGCGCTGTACAGCAGACAGCTGTGGCCCCTGCTGGAGCGGTCCCTCGCCTCGCTGGTGGAGGACGGAGACACGCGCGGGGTCGAGAGCTTCGCCGCCGGCGGCACGGCATCCTCCTCCGTGCGTACCGGGGACGGCGGGCTCGTCGACGAGGACGAAGTCCCCCCGGACAACCTCCCGGCCGCGCTGATGGCGGTCAACTGCGCGGACGATCCCGACCGTCCCGCCGCCGGGCAGATCGCCGGGCAGCTGCGGCGGCTGCGCGAGGAGTACGAGCAGGCGTCGCCGGTCTTCGGCCGGTACCGGCTCACCCAGTTGGTGATGTGTTACGGACGCCCCAGGGGCACCGACTTCGTCCGCGACCGGGTCAAGGACGTCCACACGCCGAAGATGCTCCTGATCGGGACCCGGGGCGATCCCGCGACGCCGTACCGCTGGACCGTGGAGACGGCCGCGCGGCTCGGCCCGTCGGCCGTCGTGCTGGACAACAGGGGCGAGGGCCACACCGGTTACTCCTCCTCCACGTGCGTGCACCGCAAGGTCGATGACTTCCTGCTGTACGGCGACCTGCCGGCCAGCGGCAGCTCCTGCGGAGCCGATCGCGAGCCGGGGGTCGGCTGAGCGACGGCCTGTCGGGACCTCAGGCCACGGAAGCGGGACCGACGAACCGGTCCAGCGCGGCGGTCAGTTCGGCCGGCTTCTCCACCGGCAGTTCGTGGCCCGCGTCGATGATGCGGATCACCGCGTCCGGGTAGGCGGTCGCCATCCGCAGCATCTGTTTCACCGGGAGCTGGATGTCGTGGTAGCCGTGCACCAGCAGGGTGGGTGTGCGGATCTCGCCGACCCGGTCGAGTACGTCGAAGGCCCGCATGGCGCCGTACAGCGTCATGACCACTTCGCGCGGGGTCGCCGCCGAGGCCCGGATGTGCTCCTTGATCCGCTCGCGCGGATACCCGGGGGCGAAGGCCCGCTGGATGTTGGCGGCGACGAACAGCTTGAACGGCACGAGGGTCGAGGCGGCCATCAGCAGGCCCCGGCCCCGGCTGAAGGCCATCCGGCTGATGGAACCGACCAGGACCAGGCGCTCCACCCGTTCGGGGTGGGAGAGGGCGATGGTCTGGGAGATCATCCCGCCCATGGAGTGCCCGACCAGCACGCAGCGCTCGATCTCCAGATGGTCGAGGAGGGCGAGGACGTCACCGGCCAGTTCCTCGATCGTGGGCACCCCGGCTCCGGTGCTCTGCCCGTGCCCGCGCAGATCGAGCCGGACGACCCGCCGCTTCCCGGCGAAGTGCGCGATCTGGTGGTCCCAGCGGTGCCGGTCGGCGGTCCAGCCGTGCACGAACACCAGGGGTACGCCGTCGCCGTCGCGGGGGCCTTCGTCGTCGTACGTCAGCGCTGCGCCGTCGACCTCGAGCTGCGGCATGGGTGTCTCCCTGGGGTGCGGTCGGGTTACCGACCGGTACGGTAACGGGCCACGGGGCCCGGCGTCACCGCTGCGGGCGAGGAGATCCGGTCCGGGCGTGCCGCCGCTCGCTCGACCGCGCCTCACGCCCTGATCGGGGCGATTATCCCGAATGCCCGACATGCGATTCAGTCCTATGGTGTCGTCATGGAGCACGCACTCAGTCCCGCGACACTCGCCGAACTGCGCCGCCCACGCCCCTACCCGGCGGTCTCCGTGCTGACGCCGACGCACCGGCGCGAGCCCTACAACGCCCAGGATCCGGTCAGGCTGCGCAATGTGATGGCCGAGGCCAAGAAGCAACTGGAGACGGACCCGGAGGTCACCCGTGAGCGGCGGACCGAGGTCGTCACGCAGCTCGACCGCGCGCTCGCCGAGGTCGACCTGACGCACGCCGAGGACGGCCTGGTGATCTTCGCCGCGCCGGGTGAGCACCAGGTGTGGTCGCTCGCCCGTGAGGTGCCCGAGCGGGTGGTGCTCTCGGACACCTTCCTGACCCGCAACCTCGTCTCCGCCCGGGCCGCCGAGCGGCCCTTCTGGGTACTGTCGGTCGCCGCGGACAGCGTCAGGCTGTGGAGCGGCGGCGGCGACCGGGTCGTGGAGGACCACTCCGACGGGTTCCCGCTGACCCGTGGCCGCGAGAACTTCGACGCCGAGCGGCAGGAGCGGATCGGCGACATGCCGAGCACCTTCCGCGACGAGGGCACCCGCCACTTCGTGCGCGAGGCGGCCACCGCGATGGCCGCGGTCCTGCGCGAACAGCCCCGCCCGCTGTACGTCGCCGGCGAGCAGGCGGCGCTGTCCCTGCTGGACGAGGTCGGCGGCGCCAGGGGCGCGGTCCACGTGCGGCACGGCGGCCTCGGGCACGCCGGCGCCGAGGCGGTGTGGCAGGCGGTGAAGCCGGCGCACGACGCACAGGCGAGGCGGGAAACCGCCGCCGTGGCCCGGGAGCTGGACTCGGCACGTGGTCACCGCACCTTCGCGGCCGGTGTCGACGAGGTCTGGCACAGCGCCCGGGAGGGCCGTGTGCGTCTGCTGGCCGTCGAGGAGAACTACCGGGTGACGGTCCACGACGAGGCCGGCGACCACCTCGTACCGGCAGTGAGCGGCGAGCCGGAGACCCGCGAGGACATCGTGGACGAGATCGTCGAGCAGTGTCTGGAGACCGGCGCCGACGTCCGCTTCGTCCCGGACGGCACCCTGGGCGACGCGAGCGGCATCGCGGGAGTCCTGCGCTACTGACCCGCCGGGCCCCTCCCTCCACCCGCACCGGCGTCTACGCTACGGCGTGATCGTCGGCGAACAGGGAGAGCGCACGTGGGTGACCTGCTGGGCGTGGCCGTACTGGGTGCGGGGCACATGGGCGCCGACCACATACGACGCCTCGATCGTGTGATCAGCGGGGCCAGGGTCGCCGCCGTGGCCGACCCGGACGGCGGACGGGCCGAGGCGGCGGTCACCGGCCTGGACGAGGCCTCCGCGCACACGGACGTGGCGGCCGCGCTCGACGCACCCGGAGTGGAGGCCGTACTGATCGCCTCTCCCGGCCCCGCCCATGAGGAGGCGCTGCTCGCGGCGTTCGCCCGTGGCCTGCCCGTGCTGTGCGAGAAACCCATGGTGCCGGACTCCGCGGGAGCGCTGCGTGTGGTGGAGGCGGAGGCGCGGCTCGGGCGGCGGCTGGCGCAGATCGGCTTCATGCGGCGCTACGACGCCGAGTACCGGCGGCTGAAGGCCCTGCTGGACAGCGGGCGCCTGGGCCGGCCGCTGATGCTGCACTGCACACACCGCAATGTCTCGTCCCCGCCGGGCTTCACCAGTGCCATGCTGATCGACAGCTCCGTGTCGCACGAGATCGACGCGGCCCGCTGGCTTCTCGGCCAGGAGCCGACCGCGGTGACCGTGCTGCGGCCGGGATCCTCCTCGGGTGCCCCCGAGGGGCTGGCCGATCCGCAGTTCGTGCTCTTCGAGACCGACGGCGGCGCCCTGGTCGACGTGGAGGTCTTCGTCAACTGCGGCTTCGGGTACGAGGTGCGCTGCGAGGCGGTCTGCGAGTCGGGCAGTGCGCGGATCGGCGAGGAGCACTCCATGGTCGTCACCACGCGGGGCAGCGCCCGTGAGGACGTGGCGCAGGACTACCTCGTACGGTTCGCCGACGCCTACGACCGCGAGGTGCAGGCCTGGGTGGACGCCACCCGGCGGGGCCGGGTCACCGGCCCGAGCGCATGGGACGGCTACGCGGCCTCCGTGGTCGCCGAGGCGGGGGTCGAGGCCCTGCACAGCGGCCGGCGGGTGGCCGTGGAGCCGGCCCCGCGCCCGGAGCTGTACCCGGAGGCCGGCCGCTGACGGAGGCGGTCGTGGACGTCACCGGCGCGGTGCGGCGGAGGTGAACACCCGTCGAGCGGCCGCACCCGCAATCCCACCCGCGTACGGTCAGACGCCGCCGAACAGGGCGCTCAGCCCGCGGTCGACGACCGCCTCGACGTCCTCCCGCCCGGCCGCCACCGCGGCGTAGCTGCGCCGCAGGAACCGGCGCAGCGCGGGCGTACCGAACTGCAGCAGGGCGACCCCGTACGGCGAGTGCAACTCCAGAACCGTGCGCCCCGGTTCGCACGGCCATATCCGCACGTCCCCGCTTCCGGCGGGCACGTCCAGTCCCTCGTCCAGCAGGGAGCGTGCGAAGGTCCAGGTGGCGCCTTCCCCGTCCAGGGTCGCCCCGGGCGGGAAGTCGATGAACACGGCGAGGGGATCCTCGGTGGTGTACCGGAGCGTGGCGGTCACGGGAACCGTGCGGTCCCCGGCGGTGATCAGGTGGGCGTGGGCGGGCTGAGTGAAGGTGAAGTCCATGCTCTTAGGACTCCGAGGAACCTGTCGCATTACGCGAAATCGGGACCGATTCTGTGTGACGTGCATCACTCTCGAAAGAGGAGTGGGAGGATTTTCGCCATGCATCCAGGGGGCGCGGATCCTGCCGTGACCGGCGGCTCCAGCCGCTGTCACCACCTTTGCGCGCCACCTGCGCCCTCGCGCGCCCCATTCACATCCGTTGCCCCTGGCCGAGGACGACCCTCATCGACGCGGCACCATAGAACACAGGCACGTCGAACATTCACCTGGGCGCTACGCCCAGAGCCCTGTCGATCAGTCAAGTCACGTACCTCGTCTACGCCTTGCCCGCCCCGCCACCTACGCCGTCCGGGCCGGTCAACCGCGTTTCAAAGACTCTGGCATATGCCAGAAGCACCACCGTATCGTGTGTTGCCAAATCCCTTACAGCGCGTCGCGGGCTGTGCAACAGTCGTAACGGCCCTTCCGCCGGCCCTGGCCGTACCGTCCCCGCATCGGAGTGCGTCATGCCGTCCCATCTCTCCGCGGACCGCCCAGCCGCCCAGCCGCCCGGCCGTGGCTCGGTCGACGCGCTCATCTCGCAGGCCCGGCGGCTCAAGGGCGACGTGGACGCGGTGCGTCGGGACGCGCCGGGAGACGGTTCGGACCCGCAGGAGCGGTGGCACCGCGCCCTATGCGACCTCGCGCTGCACCAACTGAGCGATCTCGACGGCCACTTGGCACAGCTTCGGGACGGCCCGGCGCCCGCTCCGCCCGCCCCCGGCGGGGCGCCGACCACTGTCCCTCCCGCGACCGCGGGCGGCACCCAGGGCGGCTCGCTGCTGAGCCGGGTCGGCAGCGCGGAGTGGAACCTGCTGACCGACGAGGCCAGTTGGTCCGGAGAGCTCTACCAGATCCTCGGCCGCGATCCCGCCGCCCCCGCGCTCACCCTGGACGAACTGCCGTCGCTGGTCCTCGACGAGGACCGCCCGAAGCTGACGTCGATGGTGACCGACTGCCTCGTCGACGCCAAGCCCATCGACGGGGAGTTCCGCGTCGTACGTCCCGACGGATCCGTCCGGACCGTGCACATGATGGGTGAGCCCGTGCTCGACGCCGACGGCGGTACCGCATCGATGTGGGCCGTGCTGCGGGACGTCAGTGAACTGCGCCGCAGCCAGCGGGAGGTGTGCGAGACCCGCGACTCCCTGCACCGCCACCAGGAACAGGCACAGACCGAGCGCCGGCTCGCGACCGAACTGCAGGAGGCGGTGCTGCCGCCGTGGCGCGGCTCCCTGCGGCTCCCGCACGGAGGACCACGGACACTCGACCTCGCGGCGCGCTACCTGCCCTCCGCGACGGGCTCGCCGATCGGCGGCGACTGGTACGACGCCCTCGAACTCGCGGACGGCGAAACGTTGCTCAGCGTCGGCGATCTCACCGGGCACGGCGTCGGCGTCGCCTCCGGCATGGCGATGCTGCTCGGCGCACTGCGCGGCATGGCGATGGCGGGCGCCCAGCCCGGACAACTGATGGCCTTGCTCAACCAGTTATTGGACGCCACCGTGCAACCGGCACTCGGCAGCGCGGTCTGCTGCCGCTACCGGCCCGCCACCCGCACCCTGGTGTGGGCGCAGGCAGGCCACCCCGCCCCGCTGCTGTTCCGCGACGGGACGGGACGCGAACTGAACCCACCCGACGGCGTTCTGCTCGGCGCGACCGGCCGAGCCGACTACGGGCAGGCCGAAGTGACCCTGGAGCCCGGCGACCTGCTCCTCCTGCACACGGACGGACTCGTGTCCGGGCAGTGGGGAGCGACGGCAGCCGTGGAACGTCTCCTGGACCTGGGCCCGCGCCTCGGCGCGGCACGGACCGCCGAGGACTGCCTGCGCACGGTCGTGGAGGAGTTCGGCGAGAACGAGCGGCAGGACGACGCCTGCGTGCTCATCGCCAAAGTGAGCGGGTAGGAGAACCTGAAATCTACGCCGATGCGGTGCGGGCGCTCTGGCCCTTGGTCTTCGGCAGGACCAGCCTGATCTCCTCCCGCAGCTCATTGATCTTCGGATAGCTCGCGTACTCGGCGGTCAGCCGGTACATCTGGCGCAGCCGGTCCCAGGTGCGGTGCGAGGAGTTCGACCCCATCGACATCAGGGCCAGGCGCGCGTACCGGTCCGCCTGCTCGGGATCGTCGGCGATGAAGCAGGCGGAGGCCATGGACAGAAAGTCGAAGATCTTCGACCGCTGGCGTCCGTCGACCCTGAGGGCCAGAGCCTTCTCCGCGTAGTGCTGGGCCTGCCCGGCCGCGTTCGGGTCATGCTCGGCCAGGGTTCGGTAGGCCAGGGCCTGCATGCCGTACAGGTCCTCCTCCTTGAACATCTGCATCCAGCTCGGCGGCGGCACGTCGCCCTTGTCGGAGACGAAGAGGTCCTCCGCCTGGCCGAGGGTGCGGCGCATCGCCTGGCCCTTGCCCATCGACGCCTGGGCCCAGGCCTCGATCGTGTACAGCATCGCCTTGGTACGGGGCAGCACCTCGTCACCGGAACCGGACCGAGCGAGCTTCATCAGGTCGAGCGCGTCGTCGGGCCGGCCGAGGTGCACCATCTGACGAGCCGCCCGGGAGAGCGCCTCTCCCGCGCGCGGCCGGTCACCGCCCTCTCTCGCGGCATGGGCGGCGATGACGAAGTACTTCTGGGCCGTGGGTTCCAGGCCGACGTCGTGCGACATCCAACCGGCGAGTACGGCGAGATTGGCGGCGACGCCCCACAGGCGCCGCTGGAGGTGGTCGGGGTGGCGGTAGGCGAGCATGCCGCCCACCTCGTTGAGCTGGCCGACCACCGCCTTCCGCTGCAGCCCGCCGCCGCGGGCCGCGTCCCAGGCCCGGAACACTTCCACCGAGCGCTCCAGTTCCTCGATCTCCTGAGACCCGATGGGGGCGGCCTCGTAGCGGTCGAACCCGGCGGGGTCGGCGTGCAGAGGGTCGTCGAGGACAGGGGCGTCGGCCCTCAGGGTCGGATCGGTGTGCAGCCAGTCGTGCATGGCGCTGCTGAGTGCGGATCCGGCGGCGAGCGCGGCACCCGCGCCCACCAAGCCGCGTCGGTTGAGCATGAGGTCCATTCCCGTGAATTCGGTGAGGACCGCGGCGGTCCGTTCGGGCGCCCACGGCACACCGTCGGGATGTTCCACACTCCCGCCGCCCTGCCGTTTCCCCGCACGCCCGTGCCGTACCAGACCGAGGTCCTCGATGGTCACGACACGGCCGAGACGCTCGGTGAACAGAGCCGCCAGCACCCGCGGCACCGGATCGCGCGGGATCTCTCCCGTGTCGATCCACCGCCGCACCCGGGAGGTGTCGGTCGCCAGCTGCGGGTGGCCCATGGCCGCCGCCTGCTTGTTGACCAGCCTCGCGAGTTCACCCTTGGACCAGCCGGCCAGGCCGAACAGGTCCGCCAGGCGGGTGTTGGGTACTCCGCTCACGTCAAGCCCCCAGGTTCTCGGCTGACTTGACAGTAGCCCCGTGGAGGTTGCCGGGCGACTATTCGCCAGGGTTCGCCAGGGTGCGCCAGATGGTGTGCCACTGGTCACCGGGTGTCAGGTAGGAACGCGCCACCCCGACCCGGTTCGCCGGTTCATATGACGGGAGCATTCCCCAGGATGCGCCCGGGCGACCGGGCCGGGTTGTGCGCGAGGAGTCACCAAGGCAGGCACCGCAGGCACACGAAGGGATCTGTTTCCGCCCATGTACGCAGCATCGTCCTCCGTGTCCGCCCCGCCCAGGCCGCTGCGTGCCCGCCCGGCGGGCAGCGGACCCTATCTGGACCCCGCGGCGCGACCGGGGCCACCCGTGCTCGGGGCCGGCCGGCCGCGGCGCGCCGGCGGGCCCGGCACCCAACCGCTCAGCGGGAGACTCGACCTGTCCGGCCCCCAGGGGGCACAGCTGCGCACCGCGATCGCCTCGGTGCACCGGATCTGCCCGGAGTTCGCCCCGGTGCAGGTGCTGCGCCGCAGCGGACGGTCCGTGCTCCTGGTCGGGACGACGGGGCGGAGTACGGCCGTCGCCAAGTGTCTCCTGGACCACTCCCCCGCCTGGGCGGAACGGAGCAAGCACGAAATAGCCGCATACCGCTCGTTCGTCCGGCACCGGCCGCCGATCCGGGTGCCGAGACTGATCGCGGCGGATCCGGACAACTGCACCCTGGTCATCGAACGGATGCCCGGCCGGGTGGCGGCCCTCCAGCGGCACCCTGTGGAGGCCCCGCCCCGGGCGGACGTCCGGGCGGCCCTCGCCGCGATCTGCCGGCTGAACGCCTGGCGGCCCCCGGCGGGCACCTTCGACCGGCCCCTGGAGTACGCGGCTCGCATCACCCGGTACCACGAGCTGGGGCTGCTCACCGACCGCGACCTGGGCGACCTGCAGAAACTCATGCACGGCATCGCGCATGCGGCGGGCCGCCAGGGCATGTGGCAGTTCTGCCACGGCGACGCGCTGCTGTCGAACATCCTCCTGTCACCGGCCGGTCCAGTGCTGGTGGACTGGGAGCACGCCGGCTGGTATCTGCCGGGGTACGACCTGGCGGTGCTGTGGTCGGTCCTCGGGGACGCGCCGGTGGCCCGGCGGCAGATCAGCCAGCTCGCCCAGTCGGCGGGCCCTGCCTCACGGGACGCCTTCCTGGTGAACCTGATGCTGGTCCTGACACGTGAGATCCGTACGTACGAGACGGCCGTGCAGCGCTCGATGCACGACACGACCCCGGCGGCACCGGGCGTGGCTCACCCGGGTGCTGCGCCGTCCGGCGAGGAACAGCGGCTGTTGCTCAGGCGGCTGCACGACGACTGCCAGCTCGCCCGCAGGGCGGTACGCGCGGCGGTCGGCACTCGCTGACGGGGACACGGGGTCCGCGGTGCGCCATGAGCGGCGGCGTACCGCGGACCTCGCTGTGCCGGAGCCTTCGGTGCGGGCATTGGTGTACTCCACTGACGCCCCGCAGGCCCGCGGGCCTTCGCCACGAAACTCCCGTCCCCCTGTGTGACATGGGAAATTCCCTTCCTCCGGGCATGATTGACGGATCGTCGGCCAGCGGGTACCACTGACCCACCGTTCGGCCCCGCACGCCCGTCCGTCCCAGGAGGCTGCATTGCGAGGATCCGCCACCGACCAGACGCCCACTGCCGGCAGCAGACGCAAGCGCAGGACGGCCGTTGCCGTCTCCTCCGCCGCCCTTCTGGTCCCGTTGCTGGGCGCGGCCCCTTCGCCGAGCGCCACGCAGTCCTCCACCGGCGGGCTGCAGCGCGCGTTCGCCTCCGCCGCCGCCGAGTACCGGGTGCCGCAGAGCGTCCTGCTGGCCGTCTCCTATCTGCAGTCCCGCTGGGACGCGCACTCCGGAGCGCCGAGCGTCACCGGCGGCTACGGCCCGATGCACCTCACCGACGCGCGCACCGCGCTGGCCGCGACCGAGCACCTCGCCGAGGGCACCGAGGATCCCCGCGGCGACGCCGCCCGCGCGGCCCTGCACCCCACGCCGCGGGTCCCGGCGGGCTCCGCGTCGCCGCCCGCCCGTCTGGAGACGCTGCCGAAGGCGGCCGGGCTGACCGGCATCCCCACCGGGAAGCTGCGCACCGACCCGGCGGCCAACGTGGCCGGCGGCGCCGCCCTGCTCGCCGCCGCCCAGAAGGACCTGGGCGAGCCGCTGAGCGCGGATCCGGCCGACTGGTACGGCGCGGTGGCCCGCTTCTCCGGAGCGGACGACCGGGCGACGGCGGCGGCGTACGCGAACGACGTCTACGACGTGCTGCGCACCGGTGAGCGGCGCACCACGGACGCGGGCGAGCTGGTCACCCTGACCGCCCGGCCGCGGCTGAGCCCGGACACCGCCCAACTGGAGCGGACGGGACTGCGCACGGTCTCCGACGACGGCACCGAGTGCCCGCGAAGGGTGTCGTGCGAGTGGGTCCCGGCGCCGTACGCCGAGTTCGGGGACAACGACTACGGCAACCACGACCTGGGCGACCGCCCGGCGTCGCAGAGCATCAGGTACATCGTCATCCATGACACCGAGGGCACCTGGGACGGCGTCCTGAACCTGGTCCAGGATCCCACCTACGTGTCCTGGAACTACACCATCCGCTCCACCGACGGTCTGATCGCCCAGCATGTGAAGGCGAAGGACGTGGCCTGGCACGCGGGCAACTGGTACGTGAACGCCAAATCGGTCGGCATCGAGCACGAGGGCTTCCTCGCCGCGCCGGACGCCTGGTACACGGAGGCGATGTACCGGTCCTCGGCCCGGCTGGTGAGGTACCTGTCGAAGCGGTACGGCATCCCCCTGGACCGGCAGCACATCCTCGGCCACGACACCGTTCCGGGTCCGACCACGTCCTACATCCCCGGCATGCACACCGACCCGGGTCCGTACTGGGACTGGCGGCACTACTTCGAGCTGCTCGGCCGTCCCCTCCACAGCACCGCGGGCAAGAGGGGCGGACTGGTGACGATCCGGCCGGACTACGCGGCGAACCAGCCGGTGTACACGGGCTGTGTCACCAAGGGCGAGCCGTGCGCGGCGCACGGCTCCAGCGAGGTGCGGCTGTACTCCGACCATGACGAGAACTCCGCCCTCATCAAGGACATCGGCCTGGCTACGGACCCGACCACCGGGGTGAACGACCTGTCCTCGCGGGTGTCGACCGGCCAGCAGTACGCGGTGGCCGACCGCTGGGGCGACTGGACGGCGATCTGGTACCTCGGGCAGAAAGCCTGGTTCCGCAACCCGCGGCACGAGCCGACGGCGGTGAACGCCGCCGGCCTGGTCGTCACGCCGAAGGAGGGTGTGGAGAGCGTGCCGGTGTACGGCCGCGCGTACCCGGAGAAGGAGGCGTACCCGGCGGGGGTGCCGGTCCAGTCCGTGTCACCGCTGCCGTACACACTGCCGGCGGGGCAGCGGTACGTGGTCGGTGACGTGCTGCCCGGCGAGTACTTCTACTCGGTCACCTTCACCACGGACTCGCACCGGGTCGTGGTCGGCAAGGACCTGTACTACGAGATCCAGTTCGGCCACCGGGTGGCGTTCGTGCGCGCCGCCGACGTCACGGTGGAGCCGTCCGCCGGATAGCCGTGCCCTTGGTGTCAGCCCTGCTGGAACAGCTCCGCCGGAAGCGGCTTCAGCAGGGCGTACAGGTCGTCCGTGATGGGGCGGTCCCAAGCGGCGATGGTGACCAGCACGCCGTCGCTGCGGTCGAACTGCACGCAGGAGATCCGGCTCTCGGAGAGCTTCAGCCGACGCACGATCAGGAGGTTGTCGCCCTGGAGCACCGGCATGTCCTCGGTGCCGGTGACGGTGATCTCCTCGTCGTTCTCCAGCGCCAGCAGCAGCTGGGCCACCTCGAAGGGGATCTCGCCGTCGGCGACCTCGCGGGCCGGTGAGCCCTCCGGAAGGTTGCCGATGATCATGGCGGGGCCCCGGCCGCCGAACAGGTCGTAACGCAGGAAGACGCCCTGGCAGCTGCCGTCGGGGGCGGGCAGCAGTCCGGCGCCCAGGTTGCCGGGCCAGTCGCCCGGGTCCATGGCCAGTACGTCGAAGTCGGGCCCGGCTGGAGTGGCGCTGCGGCGGCGGAGGAACGACATGCGGCCATGGTACGTGCCCGGACGCGTTCGGCGCCGTGTGGGCGGCGTCTCATGCGCCCCCTCCGGCCGCCGCCCGTCCCGTTCGGCCGACCGGGCCTGTCCTGAGGACAGGCCTAGGACTTGTCCGGCCGATCATGATCGGAGCCAGATGGTGAGGGCAGCGACGGTTGCTGTGCCGAGGTAGACGTAGCGGCGTTTGATGCCCCTATGGATGTCAAACACCGACTGGGCCGGGGTTCTATCCGCCAGCGGGGGTGCGTGTCGGGACGATGAGCCGGTAGATCTCCCGTGCGACGTAGCGTTTGATGCAGCGGATGATCTCGCGGCGTGTCTTGCCTTCGGCCAAACGTCGCCGCAGGTAGTCCCGGGACCGGTCGTCCCAGCGCAGACGGCTGAGGACGATCCGGTAGAGAGCAGCGTTTGCTTGGCGGTCGCCGCCGCGGTTGAGCCTGCGTCGTTGCGTCTTTCCGGAGGAGGCCTCGACCGGGCTGGTGCCGCATAAAGCTGCGAAGGACGCCTCGCTGACCAGCCGCTCGGGGTTGTCGCCGGCCGAGATGAGCAGGGCGGCAGCGCTGTCCGGGCCGACGCCACGGACTTCCAGCAGGCCCGGCGTGCTGACTTCGACGGCCTCGGCTATCCGTTTGTTGAGGTCGTCGATCTCCTCGGTCAGGTGCCGGATGCGGCGGGCCAGCAGCCTCAAGGTGTGGCGGGCAGCCCCGGCCGGCCCGGATACGTGTTGAGCATCCAGGTCGGCGCACCGCTTGAACAGGTGCGGGTTGCTCAGCCCGGCCAGCGACTCGCGCAGGGCGGTGTCAGCCGAGACCAGGACGCTCTTGAGCTGGTTGATCGCCTGAGTTCTGGACTTGATCGCGGACCCTTTTGCCAGCTTGAACAGCCGGAGCATCTCTACCGGGCCGTCGCTGGTCTTCGCTGCAGCGGTGGCGCGTCCGGTCAGCACGGCACGGGCGGCGGCCTCGGCGTCGATGGCGTCAGTCTTGCCGTGCCGGCGTCGGGCGGCCTTGTCAGGCTGGTTGACCTCGGTCACCTCGTCTCCCTCGGCGCGTAGGTGCCGTGCCAGGGCGGCTCCGTAAGGGCCGGTGCATTCCACGCCGGCCCTTCGCAGCACGCCGAAAGATCGTGCCCAGTGGAGGAGCTGCCGGTAGCCATCCGCGGTCGCGGGGAAGCTGCGGCCGTCCAGGGCGGCGCCGAGCACGGTGATGACGGCCGCGGCGTGGACGTCTTTGTGAGTGTCCACTCCGAGTACGACGTCCTCAGCCTCCGCTGGGACGTGACATAGGGCGCTGGGCTGCGTGATGCTGGGCAAGGTCGCCTGTCTCCTGATCGCCTCGGGAACCGGTGGCCGTCGCCGGACCGGGGGCGGTCAAGACTGTGACGGTGCCTGTCGCGAAGGCCCCTATCGGGACACGTCCCCTGCCCGGCGGCAGCAGGTACCGCCCCAAGTAGTGGCCGACAGATCAAACTCAAGGCACCAGGGCCAGTCGTAGCGCGAGTCAGGCCACCGCTCGAAGCGGCACCCGAACATCCTCACAGTCGTAGCGGGTGGCGACTGCCCGGTGCTGTTTGAGGCGATTGATGGCCCGTTCGATGGTGTTGCGTTTCTTGTAGCGCTCTTCGTCGAAGCTTGGTGGTCGTCCGCCGCGTGAGCCTTTGCGTAGGCGGGCGGCCTGGCTGTCGGCTTTTTCGGGGATGGTGTGCCGGATGCCGTGGCTTCGCAGGTACTGGCGGCAGGGTCCGTTGCTGTAGGCCTTGTCGGCCGCGATGCTGTCCGGCGTCTTGCGGGGCCTGCCGGGGCCGGGCTTCGGGACGCGGATCTTTTCCAGGACAGGCTTGAACTGAGTGCAGTCCGCCCGCTGACCTGGTGTGACGATCAGAGACAGTGGGCGGCAGCGGCCGTCGGCGCTCAGGTGGAGCTTGGTGGTGAACCCGCCGCGCGAGCGGCCCAGACCCTCACCTCCCGCACCACCTCCACCAGGCGGGCGTGCAGGCTCTGCCACGCGGTTTCGTCCTGATGTTCTGTCGTCTCGGCCCCCTTTGATGCCGGAGCCGGCGGCGGGTCGGTACGGGCGCCGGCCGCGTGCTGATGCGCCCGCACGATGGTGGAGTCGACCGAGATGTCCCAGTCGATTTCACCCGCCGCATCGGCGGCGGCCTGGACTTGCTGGAGCAGACGCTCCCACGTCCCGTCGCCCGACCACAGTCGGTGGCGTTCGTAGACGGTCTTCCACGGACCGAACCGTTCGGGCAGGTCACGCCACTGCACGCCGGTCCGCACCCGGTGCAAAATGCCGTCGATCACCTGCCGGTGGTCCCGCCATCTGCCACAACGCCTGTTGCTGACCGGCAGGAACGGCCGCAGCCATTCCCACTCAGCATCACTCAGATCACCCCGCCCCATGTCCACATCAACGACCCGGACACGGAGTGGTCACATGATCGGCCGGACAAGTCCTAGGTGAGATCGAACTCCCCCTCCCGCGCGCCGGAGACGAAGGCGCCCCACTCGGCGGGGGTGAAGATCAGGGAAGGGCTCTCCGGGCGGTCACTGTTGCGCATCGCGATGAATCCCTCGACAAAGGCGATCTGGACATCTCCCAGGCCTCGGCTGCTGGACCGCCACTCGGCGCTGCTGAGGTCCAGTTCCGGCTTGTCCCAGCCCATGAGCGGCTTCTGCTGGGTGGTGCTCTCGGCCACGTCCCTGCTCCTCCCGGTTCGTCGTCCGCGGCCAGCCTAGCGATCGGTTCCGACCGCCGACAGGCCACGTGAGCGGGACTTTCAGGAGTCGGGCGGCTGGGAGCCCACGAGCCACATGGAGAAGAACTGCGATCCGCCGCCGTAGGCGTGCCCGAGCACCTTCCGGGCCCGCTCCACCTGATGTTCTCCGGCCTGCCCGCGGACCTGCAGGGCGGCCTCCGCGAAACGGATCATCCCGGAGGCGCCGATGGGGTTGGTGGAGAGCACCCCGCCCGACATGTTGACGGGCAGGTCCCCGTCGAGTTCGGTCACACCGGACTCGGTGAGTTTCCAGCCCTCGCCCTCGTCGGCGAAGCCGAGGTTCTCCAGCCACATGGGCTCGTACCAGGAGAACGGCACGTACATCTCGACGGCGTCGATGTCCCGCCGCGGGTCGGCGATGCCGGCCTGCCGGTAGACGTCGGCGGCGCAGTCCTTGCCGGCCTGCGGGGAGACGAAGTCCTTCCCGGCGAACAGGGTCGGCTCGCTGCGCATGGCGCCGCCGAGCATCCAGGCGGGCCGCCGGGGCGCACGGGCGGCGCCGGCCCGGTCGGTGAGGACCATCGCGCAGGCGCCGTCCGAGGACGGGCAGGTCTCGGAGTAGCGGATCGGGTCCCACAGCATCGGGGAGGCCTGGACCTTCTGCAGGGTGATGTCGTGCTCGTGGAGGTGGGCGTAGGGGTTCTTCAGGGCGTTGCGCCGGTCCTTGTAGGCGACCAGGGAGCCGACCATGTCGGGTGCTCCGCTGCGCCGCATGTAGGCGCGTACGTGGGGGGCGAAGAAGCCGCCCGCGCCGGCCAGCAGCGGCTGCTGGAAGGGAATCGGCAGGGACAGGCCCCACATGGCGTTGGACTCGGACTGCTTCTCGAAGGCGAGGGTGAGGACGGTGCCGTGGACCCGGGCGGCGACGAGGTTCGCGGCGACGAGGGCGGTCGATCCTCCGACGGAACCGGCCGTGTGCACCCGCAGCATCGGCTTGCCGACCGCGCCGAGCGCGTCGGCGAGGTACAGCTCGGGCATCATGACGCCCTCGAAGAAGTCGGGCGCCTTTCCGATGACCACGGCGTCGATGTCGGCCCACGTCAACTCGGCGTCCTCCAGGGCCCGCACGGCGGCCTCCCGGAGCAGTCCGGCGATCGACACGTCCCGGCGGGCCGCCACGTGCTTGGTCTGGCCGATCCCTGTGACGGCCACGGGCTCCTTGCTCATCGGGGATCCCCCTCGAGGACGGCGACCAGGTTCTGTTGCAGACAGGGGCCGGAGGTGGCGTGGGCGAGCGCCCGGTCACTGGCACCGCGGTGGATACGGGCGGCGGCCTCGCCGATGCGGATCAGTCCCGCGGCCATGATCGGATTGGCGGCGAGGGCCCCTCCGGAGGGGTTCACGGTGACGCTGTCGTCGAGCCGCAGCGCCCTGCGCAGCACGACCTCCTGCGAGCTGAACGGCGCGTGCAACTCGGCGGTGTCCACGGGCCGTTCGAAGGCCCCCGCCTTCTCGGCGGCCAGCCGGGCGGACGGTGAGTCGGTCAGGTCGCGCACCCCCAGACCGTGGGCCTCGATGCGGTGGTCGATGCCCCGGATCCAGGCGGGCCGCGCGCACAGTTCGCGGGCGCGGTCCCCGGCGGCGAGGATCACGGCGGCGGCCCCGTCCCCGATGGGCGGGCAGTCGCCGGTGCGCAGGGGCTGTACCAGGTAGTTTCCCTGCGGTACCGGGCCCCGCAGCTGGGCGTGCGGGTTGGCGGTGGCATCGGCCCTGCTGCGCGCCCCGATCGCGGCGAGTGCCGGCTCGTCGGTCTGCCCGGCGTCGATGAGCGCCTGCGCCTGGAGTGCGGCCAGGGCGACGGAGTCGGGCCAGAGCGGGGCGACGTAGTACGGGTCGAGCTGCCGGGTGAGCACGTCGCGCACGGAGCCTGGCGAGGACTTGCCGTACGAGTAGACGAGGGCGGTGTCGGCGTCGCCGGTGAGCAGTTTGGTCCATGCCTCGTACAGCGCCCACGCGCCGTCCATCTCGACGTGCGACTCGGAGATGGGCGGCCAGGCACCCACGCCGTCGAGGGCGAGGGTGAAGGAGAAGGCGCGGCCGGCGAGGTAGTCGCTGGAGCCGGAGCAGGTGAAGTCGATGTCGGCGGTCTTCAGCCCGGTCCGGTCCAGGACCTGGTGCAGCACGGGCATGAGCATCTCCACCTCGGAGAGCTCGTCGCTGGTGCGCCGGTGGTCGGTCTGGGCGAAGGCGACGACCGCGATGTCCCGCGTCATAGCAGCTCCTTGTACGTCTCGTAGTCCGCGTCGGGTTCGCCGGTCGGCCGGTAGTGGTCGGGGTAGCGGGCTCCCTCGGTCCACACCGGCTCGACCCGCAGGCCCATCCGCACCTGGTCGTACGGGATGCCGCCGATGCGGCCGTGCAGGGCGAGGTCGGCGCCGTCGAGGGCGATGTGGGCGTAGACGTAGGGCACTTCGATGTCGAGATTCTTCGCTTTGATGTTGACGATGCAGAAGGTGGTGACGGTGCCGCCGGGACCGACCTCGACCTGTTCGGAGGTGGCGACCCCACAGGTGGGGCAGGCGCCCCTCGGCGGGACGTACACCTTGCGGCAGGACGGGCAGCGCTCCCCGAAGGTCCGCCGGCCGGAGAGGGCGTTGATGTAGGCGGACTGGGCGCGGCCCGGCGAGTAGGTGTAGTCGAGGCGGGCATGGGCGACGATGCCGGTGACCGGTTCCTCGAACTCGCCCGCGTGCACGGTGACTTCGGTGTCGTCGCCGTCGTACGGCTCGAAGCAGGCGATGTCGGTGATGGCGCCGGAACGCTCCTCGGCCCAGCGGATCCGGACCCGCATGCCGGTGTGCACGGCCTCGGGGCCGGGGGCGTCGAGGGCGTGCAGCAGGGCGGTGTCGGCGCCGTCGAGGCGGACCAGGACCCAGGCGAAGGGGGTGGTGAGAGGCTGGCCGCGGCGCGGTTCCGGGTTCCAGGCCCAGGTGGTGACCGTGCCGGTGACGCCCACATGGACGAGGTCGCGGATCTCCTCGGCGGTGACGGGGTCGTACTCGACGGGCGGGACGAGGACGCGTCCGTCACCCGTGCGCACCCCCAGGACGAGGCGTTCGCGCAGTCCGGTGAGAAAGGCGCTCTGGACGGGGCCGAGAGAGCGGGTGAAGGGGAACTCCACGACGAGGGGCGCTTTGAGGACGTCTGGCATGGAAGGCTCTCCTCCAGGGTCAGGCACGCTTGTAGACGGGGGGCCGTTTCTCCGCGAAGGCGCGGGCGCCTTCCTTGGCGTCAGCGGTGTCGAAGACGGGCCAGCCGCGCTTCAGTTCGGCCGCCAGCCCCTCGGTCTCGGTCAGCTCGGCGGTCTCGTACACCGACGCCTTGACGGCCTCCACGGCCAGCGGGCCGCAGGCGTTGATCTGCTCGGCGATCTCCAGCGCCTTCTCGAGCGCCGTGCCGTCGGGGACGACGTGCCCGATCAGGCCGATGCCGGCGGCCTCCCGGGCGGTGTAGGGCCGTCCGGTGAGCAGCATCTCCAGGGCGTGGGTGCGCGGGATCTGGCGTTGCAGGCGGACCGTGGAGCCGCCGATCGGGAACAGGCCGCGCCGGACCTCGAAGAGTCCGAAGGTCGCGGACTCGCCCGCGACCCGGATGTCGGTGCCCTGAAGGATCTCGGTGCCGCCCGCGACGCAGTGGCCCTCGACGGCGGCGATCACCGGCTTGCGCGGGCGGTGGTGGCGCAGCATCGCCTTCCAGTGCAGGTCGGGGTCGGCGTTGAGCCGGTCCCGGTGGTGCTGCCCCTCCATGCCCTTGCCGGCCAGTGCCTTCAGATCCATGCCGGCGCAGAAGGCGCCTCCGGCTCCGGTGAGCACGATGGAGCGGACCGCGTCGTCCTCGTCGGCCGCGAGCCAGCCGTCGTACAGACCGACGAGCATCGGCAACGAGAGCGCGTTCCTGGCCTCGGGCCGGTTGAGCGTGAGCACCAGTGTGGCGCCTTCGCGCCGCACGGTGAGGTGTTCGGTTCCACCCATCGCCCATCTCCCCTCTGACAGAACGAGAACAGGTTGCAGTAGTGGAGGGGGCACTTCAAGGGTTTTCTGACAGACAGTCAGATTTCTCGTCGGAAACTCTTCCCAGTTGCCGCGCCCTTTGCTCTGATGACCGGCGAGCCGACAGATGCCAGGTACGACTGCCCGGGGTCAGGAGGAGCGGTGGAGTACAACCTTGCCGATCTGTTCGAGTCGGTCGTCGACGCGGTTCCGGACCGTGAGGCGCTCGTGTACGTCGACCACCCCGGCACGGGCGCCGAGCGCCGTCTGACGTACGCGGCACTGGACTCCGCCGCCAACCGCGTCGCCCACCACCTGATCGACCGCGGGATACGGCCGGGTGAGCATCTGGGCCTGCATCTGTACAACGGTGTCGAGTACCTGCAGACGGTATTGGGCTGTCTCAAGGCCCGGATCGTGCCTGTGAACGTCAACTACCGGTACGTCGAGGAGGAGCTGGTCTACCTCTACCGGGACGCCGACCTGGTCGCGCTGGTATTCGACGCGGAGTTCGGCGACCGGGTCGCGGCGGCGCTGCCGCGTGCGCCGAAGCTGCGGCATCTGCTGGTGGTGGGCGGGCCGGCCGAGGTGCCCGGCGCCGTCCCGTTTCCCGAGGCCGAGGCCGGTGGGTCTCCCGAGCGGGGCTTCCCGGCGCGTTCGGGCGACGACCAGTTCATCATCTACACCGGCGGGACGACCGGAATGCCCAAAGGGGTGATGTGGCGTCAGGAGGACCTCTTCTTCGCGGGGCTGGGCGGCGGGGCGCCGACCGGTGAACCGGTGAAGAGGCCGGAGGAGCTGGCCGAGCGGGTCGCGGCGGGCGGCTCGGGGATCACGTTCTTCCCCACGCCCCCGCTGATGCACGGCACCTCCACCCTCACCGCCTTCATCGGCTTCAACTTCGGTCAACGGGTCGTCATCCACCGCAAGTTCGTCCCCGAGGAGGTCCTGCGCACGATCGAGAAGGAGCGGGTCACCAGCATGTCCCTGGTCGGCGACGCGATGCTGCGCCCGCTCATCGACGCACTCAGCGGGCCCATGAAGGGCACGGACTGCTCCTCGATGTTCAGCGTCTCCTCGTCGGGCGCGGTCATGTCCGAGACGGTGCGCCGCCAGTTCCGGGAGCTGGTCCCGGGCGCCATGCTGCTCAACAACTTCGGCTCCTCGGAGTCCGGGTTCAACGGAACGGCGACGGAGGACTCCGGCCCCGAGCGCGGTTTCCGCATCCGCGTCAACTCCCGTACCACCGTGATGGATCCGGTCACCCACGAGCCGGTCGCACCGGGTGAGATCGGCCGGGTCGCGCAGTGCGGTCATGTACCGCTCGGCTACTACAACGACCCGGGGAAAACCGCCGAGACCTTCTTCGAGAGGGACGGTCGGCGCTGGGTGCTGCTCGGTGACATGGCGACCGTCGACGAGCAGGGCGTCGTCACCGTCCTCGGGCGCGGCTCCCAGTGCATCAACACGGGTGGCGAGAAGGTCTACCCGGAGGAGGTCGAACAGGCGCTGAAGTCGCACCCGGACGTGTACGACGCCCTGGTGGCGGGCGTGCCGGACGCCACCTGGGGCAACCATGTCGCGGCGGTGGTGCAGCTGCGCGAGGGCGCCGCCCTGCCGTCCCTGGCCGACATCCAGGCCCACTGCCGTACCCAGCTGGCCGGGTACAAGGTCCCGCGCCAGCTGGTGATCACGGAGTCCATCCAGCGGTCACCGAGCGGCAAGGCCGACTACCGGTGGGCGCGGGAGGTTGCGGTGTCGGCGGACCGGTAGCACGCCCCGGGCCGGGCGGGTGTGCGGAGGAAGTCGGCGACGCGGCGGGCGAACCACTCCGGGTCGTCGAGCCACGGGTAGTGGGCGGCGCCGGGCTGCACCGCGAGTGTGCCGTGCGGGAAGGCCTCGGCGGTGCGGCGGGCGAGCTCGGGGTGGGGGTTGCCGTCCAGTTCACCGGCGAGGACGAGGACCGGGGCGGTCAGGTCGGCGAGTGCGGCGCGGGTCGCGTCGGGGTCGAAGGCGCCGTCGGAGGAGTAGACGTCGGCCGCTTCCTCGTTGGTCTCCTCCTCGGTGGCCGCGTCGTGGACCCGCGCGGCCTCGTCCCAGCGCCCGTAGAAGAAGGGCACGCACGCGAGGTCGAAATCGCCGTCCCCCGTCAGCAAGGCCTCCAGCGCCGGGAGCGCCTTCTCGAACCACGGCTCGCCCGCGCGGGACCGGGCGACCGCCAGCCGTTCCTCGACGGTGGCCCGCATGCCGAGGGCCGACGGGTTGGGGGTGATCAGCGCGAGCCGCCGCACCCGTGCCGGCCACCGCGCCGCGTACAGCGTCGCCAGGCTGCCGGCCGCCGAGTGCGCGAGCAGATCCATGCGCTCCAGCCCCAGATGGGCGCGCAACGCCTCCACGTCGCCGACCATGCGGTCGCACCGGTACGTCGCCGGATCCGCCGGCGGCGCGGAGTCGCCGGTGCCCCGCAGATCGAGGAGGACGAGCCTGCGGTGAGCGGTCAGTCCGCCCAGGTCGCCGAGGTAGACGGAGGCCCGCATCGGACCGCCCGGCAGGACGACGAGGGGCTCTCCCTCGCCGCGGACGTGGTAGGCGAGCTGGGTCCCGTCGGGCGCGGTGAAGGTCGGCATGGTGCCGATCATGTGCCACGGCCCGGCCGGCCGCAACGTAGTTCTCCCAAGTGCGGCCGACCTCTTGCCCGGGGCGGGCCGGGCGGCGTTGACTGGCATCGAGGACTCGACCGAACGATCGGTCGAGAGGATGGTGCGGCTGAGGGAGAGCATCCATGGTGGAGGCGAGGGACCTGCTCGACGCGGGCGAACGGCTCGACGCGCCGGCGCTGCGGGCGCTGCAGCTGGAGCGGCTCCAGGCGTCCCTGCGGCATGCCTACGCCCACGTGCCCTTCTACCGGGAGTCCTTCGACAAGGCCGGGGTCCGCCCGGAGGACTGCCGCTCGCTCGCCGACCTGCCCCGTTTCCCCTTCACCACCAAGGCCGACCTGCGGGAGAACTACCCGTACGGGATGTTCGCCGTGCCCCGCGAGCGGATCCGGCGTATCCACGCCTCCAGCGGCACCACCGGACGCCCCACGGTGGTCGGCTACACGGACAACGACCTGTCCATGTGGGCCGACATGGTGGCCCGCTCCATCCGGGCGGCGGGCGGGCGGCCCGGTGACACGGTCCATGTGGCCTACGGGTACGGGCTGTTCACCGGTGGGCTGGGCGCCCACTACGGTGCCGAGCGGCTGGGCTGTACGGTCGTCCCGGCGTCCGGCGGCATGACGGCACGGCAGGTCCGGTTGATCCAGGACCTCGGGCCCGGGGTCATCATGGTCACTCCGTCCTACATGCTCACGCTGCTCGACGAGTTCGAACGGCAGGGCGTGGACCCCCGTTCCACCTCACTGCGGGTCGGTGTGTTCGGTGCCGAGCCCTGGACCGAGGAGATGCGGCGGGAGATCGAGGAACGGTTCGCGATCGACGCCGTCGACATATACGGGCTGTCCGAGGTGATCGGGCCCGGGGTGGCCCAGGAGTGCGTGGAGACCAAGGACGGCCTGCACGTCTGGGAGGACCATTTCCTCCCGGAGGTCGTCGACCCGGTCACGGGTGAGGTGCTGCCGGAAGGTGAGGAGGGTGAGCTGGTGTTCACCTCGCTGACCAAGGAGGCGATGCCGGTGATCCGGTACCGCACCCGTGACCTGACCCGGTTGCTGCCGGGCACCGCCCGGGTGTTCCGGCGCATCGCCAAGGTCACCGGCCGCAGCGACGACATGGTGATCCTGCGCGGGGTGAACCTGTTCCCGACGCAGATCGAGGAGATCGTTCTGCGCACCCCGGGCGTCGCCCCGCACTTCCAGCTGCGGCTCACCCGCGAGGGCCGCCTGGACTCGCTCACCGTGCGCGCCGAGGCCCGTCCCGGTGCCGGCCCGGAGGCACGGGACGCGGCGGCCCGGGACATCGCGGCGGCGGTGAAGGACGGCATCGGTGTCTCCGTCGCCGTCGAGATCGTGGAACCGGAGTCGCTGGAGCGTTCGGTGGGCAAGATCCGCCGCATCGTGGACCTGCGCCCCAGGTAGCTTTCCGGAACCGACCCACCGTCAGCTGCACACTGCTCAGTGGGCGTGCCATTGGCCTCCACCAGGGGTGCTCCCGCGCAAGTGGACATGCCGTACAGGGCGCTATACCGTCGAAATGTAGACGGTCGGCTGATATGGATCAGCGCGTCGAAGACTCTGCGTCCATGGCGCAATACGCCGCCCCGAGGGCGTCTTCTCTCCTTGTGCAGCCGGGCGAATCACGCGCGTACGCAGAGGGAAAGGGAAATACCATGCGCATGAAGCGATTCCTGCAACTGCTCGTAGGCGCAGCCGCCGCCGGAAGCCTGACCCTCCTGCCGAGCGTGACATCGCAGGCCATGGCCGTACCGCCCGTCTCGGCAGCGGTCACGGCGCCGACGGCGCACACCCTCGCCCCCCCAGTCGCGCGCCGACTACAAACGCGGCTGGAACGACGGTCGCGAGGACGCCCGGAATTGCGATGGGTTCAGCCCTTCGAGCAAGAACAGTGATTATCGCAAGGGCTACGCCGCCGCGTACAGCTATTACTACGACGGGAGCGAATGCTGACCGAAAGGGCGGTGACGGTCAGCCGCTGAACCGGTCCCGCAGCTCCCGCTTGAGGATCTTGCCGCTGGCGTTGCGCGGCAGTTCGTCCACGAACAGCACCCGCTTGGGCGCCTTGAAGGCGGAGAGCTTCTCCTGTGCGTGGGCGATCAGTTCCTCCTCGGTTACCTCGCCGCGCCGGACGACGACCGCCGTGACGGCCTCGACCCACCGTTCGTCGGGCAGGCCGATCACGGCCGCCTCGGCGACGGCCTCGTGCGTGTACAGCGCGTCCTCCACCTGCCGGGAGGCGACCAGCACCCCACCGGAGTTGATGGCGTCCTTCACCCGGTCGACGATTCTGAAGTAGCCCTGCGCGTCCCGTACCGCCAGGTCCCCCGAGCGGAACCAGCCGTCGCGGAAGGCAGCGGCCGTCTCCTCGGGCTTGTCCCAGTAGCCCTCGCACAACTGCGGTGAACGGTAGACGATTTCGCCGGGCGTGCCGTCGGGCACGTCCTCGCCGTTCTCGTCGACCACCCGCGCGTCCACGAACAGCACGGTCCGCCCGCAGGAGTCCAGCCGGCCCTTGTGCTCGTCGGGCGAGAGGACGGTGGCCAGGGGGCCGATCTCGCTCTGGCCGAAGCAGTTGTACAGGGCCAGTTCCGGCAGCCGTTCGCGCAGCCGCTCCAGAACGGGGACGGGCATGATGGACGCCCCGTAGTACGCCTTGCGCAGACCGCCGAGGTCGCGGGTGGCGAAGTCGGGGCGGTTCGTCAGCCCGATCCACACGGTGGGCGGGGCGAACAGGCTGTCCACGCGGCCCGTCTCGATCAGGTCGAACAGGCGGTCCCCGTCCGGCGCTTCGAGGATGACGTTCGTCGCGCCGACGGCGAGGTAGGGCATCAGGAAGACGTGCATCTGGGCCGAGTGGTACAGCGGCAGGGCGTGCGCCGGCCGGTCACCGGCGCTCAGGTCCAGTGCGGCGATGGCGCTGAGGTACTCGTGCACCAGGGCCCGGTGGGTCATCATCGCGCCCTTGGGCAGGGCGGTGGTGCCGGAGGTGTACAGCAGTTGCACCAGGTCCTCGGTACGCGGCTGCGGA
Source organism: Streptomyces sp. NPDC001843 (assembly GCF_042891955.1). Classification (NCBI taxonomy): domain Bacteria; kingdom Bacillati; phylum Actinomycetota; class Actinomycetes; order Kitasatosporales; family Streptomycetaceae; genus Streptomyces; species Streptomyces sp. NPDC001843. The sequence goes on from NZ_JBIATQ010000017.1 coordinate 127,342, forward strand.
CCGTCGTACGGCACCGCGTCCGCCAGTCGTGCCAGCAGCGAGTCGTCGGCGTCCCGCAGCGGCGACACCCGTACGCCGTCCGGCAGTCGGCCGGAGATGTCGGGGTCGGCGAGCACCAGGGCGCTGCCCGACTGCCGGACGATGTACGCCAAGTCGTCGCCGGTCAGGTTCTGGTTGACCGGCACGTGGACGAGGCCCGCGCGGGCGCAGGCCAGGAAGGCGATCAGGCAGGCGTCGGAGTTGTGACCGTAGACGCCGACCCGGTCACCGGGGGCGAGGCCCTCGCCGAGGAGCACGGAGGCCGCGCGGGAGACGGCGTCGTCGAGTTCCTCGTACGTCCACGCGCGCTCGCCGTACTCCACCGCGACACGTGCCGGGGTGCGGCGGGCGCTGCGCCGCAACACCCCGTCGACCGTGCTTCCCTGAACCTGCGTCATGCCACCTGATCTTCGGCCCGCTTGCGGGGCAGGTCAAGGAACGGGCGGGGTACGGGCCCGCGACGCGGGTCACACCGGCCGGGTCCGGCCCTCCCAGTACGGGTCGCGCAGCCGCCGCTTGTACAGCTTGCCGTTGGGGTCGCGGGGCATCTCGGTGATGAAGTCGACGCTCTTCGGGCGTTTGTAGCCCGCCAGTTGCCCCGCGCAGTGGTCGAGGAGGGCGGCGGCGAGGGCAGGGCCCGGCTCATGGCCGGGGGCCGGTTCCACGACCGCCTTGACCTCCTCGCCCCAGTCGTCGTGCGGGATGCCGAAGGCGGCGGCGTCGGCGACGGCGGGGTGGGAGAGCAGCACGGACTCGATCTCGGCGGGGTAGATGTTCACGCCACCGGAGATGATCATGTCGATCTTGCGGTCGCGGAGGAAGAGGTAGCCGTCCTCGTCGAGGCAGCCGAGGTCGCCGACGGTGAAGAAGTCGCCGATGCGGTTCTTCCGCGTCTTCGCCTCGTCCTTGTGGTAGGCGAAGCCGCCGGTGCTCATCTTCATGTACACCGTGCCGAGTTCACCGGGCGGGAGCCGGTTGCCGTCGTCGTCGAAGACGGCCAGTTCGCTGATCGGCCAGGCCTTGCCGACGGTGCCGGGCTTCTTCAGCCAGTCCTCGGCGGTGGCGAAGGCGCCGCCGCCCTCACTGGCCGCGTAGTACTCCTCCACACAGTGGCCCCACCAGTCGATCATGGCCCGTTTGACGTGGTCGGGGCAGGGGGCGGCGCCGTGGATGGCGTGCCGCATGCTGGAGACGTCGTACCGGGCGCGTAGCTCCTCGGGGAGGGCGAGCAGCCGGTGGAATTGGGTCGGGACCATGTGGGTGTGGGTGCACCCGTACGCGTCGATGAGGCGGAGCATCTCCTCGGGCGTCCACTTGTCCATCAGCACCAGGCGGTGGCCGATGTGCAGGGAGGCGCCCGCGAACTGCAGGACGGCGGTGTGGTAGAGCGGCGAGCAGACCAGGTGCACGTTGCCGTCGAACGGCTTGATGCCGAAAATGCCGAGGAAGCCGCCGAGGTACGACTCCTCGGGCCGCTTGCCGGGCAGTGGGCGGCGGATGCCGCGCGGCCGTCCGGTCGTTCCCGAGGTGTAGTTCATGACCCAGCCGAGCTCGCGGCCGGCGGGCGCCGACTCCGGTTGTCCGGCTAGGAGGTCGGTGTACGGACGAAAAGCTTCGACCGTGCCGACCGCGTACCGGTGGGTGGGAGGCAGGCCCGCCTCGTCGGCGGCGTGGCGGGCGGGGGCTGCGAACCGCTCGTGGGCTATGAGGACCTTGGCTCCGGAGTCGGAGACGATCCAGGCGATCTCGGGGCCGACGAGGTGGTGGTTGACGGGGACGAGGTAGAACCCGGCCTGGGTGGCGGCCAGATAGGCGGTGAGGAACTCGACACCGTTGGGCAGGACGACCGCGAAGGCGTCGCCGCGTTCCAGGCCGGCCGCGCGCAGGCCGTGGACGAGACGGTTGGCGGCGGCGTGCAGTCGTCCGGCGGTCCACTCCTCGCCGTCGGGGGCGACGAGGACCGTGCGGTCGGGGTCGGCGGTGGCCTGGGCCCAGAAGCCCGTGGGGGGTGTGCTCACGACTGGCCGCTCCTTCCGGCGATGCGGTTCAGACGGTCGACGGCCTGCTCGAAGCCGCGGGTGAGGTCGTCGAAGACGGCCCGCACACTGCGTTCGCTGTTCATCCGGCCGACGATCTGGCCGACGGGGGTGCCGAGCAGCGGGTCGACCTCGTACTTCTGGATGCGGGAGACCGCCTCGGCGACCAGCAGGCCCTGCAGCGGCATGGGCAGGGTGCCGGGGCCCGCCGGGTCGTCCCAGGCATCGGTCCACTCGGTGCGGAGCTGGCGTGCGGGCTTCCCGGTCAGGGCGCGGGAGCGGACGGTGTCGCCGGAGCCCGCGGCGAGCAGTTTGCGGGTCAGGGCGGGCGAGTGGAGGTCGGCCTCCGTGGTGGTCAGCCACAGGGAGCCCAGCCACACCCCTTGGGCGCCGAGTGCCAGCGCGGCCGCCACCTGCTGCCCGCTGCCGATGCCGCCCGCGGCCAGCACGGGCAGCGGGTCGACGGCCTCGACCACTTCGGGGGTCAGCACCATGGAGGCGATCTCACCGGTGTGGCCGCCCGCCTCGTAGCCCTGGGCCACGACGATGTCGATGCCCGCCTCCTGGTGCTTGCGGGCGTGCCGGGCGCTGCCGGCGAGCGCGGCCACCAGCACGTCCCGGTCGTGGGCGCGGGCGACGACGTCCGCGGGCGGGGAGCCGAGGGCGTTGGCGAGCAGCTTGATCGGGTAGTCGAAGGCCACGTCGAGCTGGGTGCGGGCGACCTGCTCCATCCAGCCGGTGATGCGCCAGCCGGACGCCTCTCCCTCGGCGAGTTCGGGCACGCCGTACTTGGCGAGGGTGTCCTTGACGAACTGGCGGTGCCCTTCCGGGATCATCGCCTCGACATCGGCCTCGGTCACCCCCTCGACCTTCTTGGCGGGCATGACGACGTCGAGCCCGTAGGGCCTGCCCCCGACGTGCGCCTCGATCCAGTCCAGGTCGCGTTTGAGGTCGTCGGGGGCCGTGTAGCGGACCGCGCCGAGCACTCCGAAGCCGCCGGCCCGGCTGATGGCCGCGGCGACGGCGGGGAACGGCGTGAAGCCGAAGACGGCGTGCTCGACTCCCAGTTTCTTGCTCAGCTCCGTCTGCATGGGGCGCAGGATGCCGCAGTACCCCGGAGGACGGAAGGCTCTTTCTGATAGTCCGTCAGATTTTCCTCACGCGGACTCAGGCGGACTCCAGCACCGCCATCGCCGCGTTGTGCCCGGGTACGCCGCTCACCCCTCCCCCGCGCACCGCACCCGCCCCGCACAGCAGGACGTTGGCGTGCCGGGTCTCCACACCCCAGCGGCCGGTGTCCTCCTGGGCGTACGGCCAGGCGAGGGCGCGGTGGAAGATGTTGCCGCCGGGCAGGCGCAGGTCGCGTTCCAGGTCCAGCGGGGTCTTGGCCTCGATGCAGGGGCGGCCTTCCGCGTCGGTGGCCAGGCAGTCGACGAGAGGTTCGGCGAGGTGGGCGTCGAGCTGGGCGAGGGTCGACTTCAGCAGCTCCTCGCGGACGGCGTCGTTGTCCCGGGCGAAGAGCCGGGCGGGGGTGTGCAGGCCGAAGAGGGTGAGGGTCTGGTAGCCGCGCTCGACCAGCTCGGGGCCGAGGATGGTGGGGTCGGTCAGGGAGTGGCAGTAGATCTCCGAGGGCGGCGCGGCGGGGAGTTCGCCGGACGCGGCCTGGGCGTGGGCGTCGGCCAGTTGCTCGTAGCCCTCGGCGATGTGGAAGGTGCCGGCGAAGGCCTCGCGCGGGTCGACGGCGGTGTCCCGCAGCCGAGGCAGCCGCTTGAGCAGCATGTTCACCTTGAGCTGGGCGCCCTCGGCGGGTGTCGCGGCCGGATCGCCGGTCAGTGCGGCGAGTTCCTGCGGGGAGGCGCCCACGAGGACGTGCCGGGCGGTGACGGTGCCCTCGGCGTCGGCCGTGCGGTAGCCGACCTCGGCGGAGCGCCCGTCGGTGTCCACGCGTACCGCCTCGTGCCCGGTCGCGAGCACCGCGCCCGCCTGGCGGGCGGCGGTGGCCAGGGCGTCGGTCAGGGCGCCCATGCCGCCGACGGGGACGTCCCAGGCGCCGGTGCCGCCGCCGATGACGTGGTAGAGGAAGCAGCGGTTCTGGGCCAGGGAGGTGTCGTGGGCGTCGGCGAAGGTGCCGATGAGCGCGTCGGTCAGGACCACGCCCCGCACCAGGTCGTCGCCGAACTCCTCCTCGATCGTGACGCCGATCGGCTCCTCGAACAGGGCGCGCCAGGCGGTCGCGTCGTCGATGCGGCGGCGCAGCTCGTCGCGGGTGGGCAGCGGTTCGGTGAGCGTCGGGAACACCCGCTGGGCGACCTGACCGGTCATGCCGTAGAAGCGCTGCCACGCCTCGTACTCCCGGGTGCCGCCGGTCAGCCGGACGAAGGCCTCCCGGGTGCGCCGCTCGCCGCCGCCGACCAGCAGCCCGGTGGGCCGTCCGGCCCGCTCCGCGGGGGTGTACGAGGAGATGGTGCGCCCTCGGACGCGGAAGTTCAGGCCGAGGTCGCGGACGATCTTCCTGGGCAGCAGGCTGACCAGGTAGGAGTACCGCGACAGCCGGGCGTCGATCCCGGCGAACGGGCGGGTGGAGACGGCGGCGCCGCCGGTGTGCTCCAGCCGTTCGAGCACCAGCACGGACCGGCCGGCCCGGGCCAGGTAGGCGGCGGCGACGAGGCCGTTGTGGCCGCCGCCGACGATGACGACGTCGTAGGTCCGGGATGGCTCGCGTGGGGGCATGGTTCTTCGTAACACGTGATGATCTACGGCGGCCAGAGGCGTGCCGATGGCGGCCGAGGGTCCGCCGGACGCCCGCCGTCGGCGCAGGGGCTACCGCCCTGCTTTGTACGGTGCGGGGCGTGCCCCCGGTCCGAGTCTCGCCATGGCGCGCAGGATGTGTTTGGGGGGCAGTCGCCAGCGCAGACGTGCGGGAATCGCGCGCAGCAGGGTGCCGGTGGCGCGCAGCCGCCGGGTGACGGTGGCGGGCGCGGGGGCCGCTCTGCCGTACAGCTCGTGAGCGTACGGCGGCAGCGAGGCGTACGCCAGGTGCGCCACCCGCCGCCACAGCACCTCACGCACCGGGACCAGCAGGGGATGCGTGGGCGGACGGAGCAGGAAGTCGTCCACCTCGCGTGCCTCGGCCCCAGCGGCCAGGTGCGGCCGTACCTTTTCGAAGTACGCGGCCAGCGTGGCCCTGTCGCCGGGCACGGTCGCGGGGTCGAGGCCGACGAGACGGGCGCTGACCCGGTGCTCGGCGATGTAGCGGTCGGCGTGGGCGTCGGTGAGGGGGAAGCCGGAGCGGCGCAGCACGTGCAGGTAGGAGTCGATCTCCGCGCAGTGCACCCACAGCAGCAGTTCGGGTTCGTCGACGCCGTACCGCTCCCCCGTCTCCGGATCGGTCGCCTTCAGCATCGCGTGGATCTTCCGCACCCGGGCGCCGGCGCGTTCGGCGGCCTCGGTGGTCCCGTACGTCGTCGTCCCGACGAAGTTCGCGGTGCGCATCAGCCGCCCCCAGGCGTCCTGCCGGAAGTCGGAGTTCTGCATGACACCGCGCACCGCTCGCGGGTGCAGTGCCTGCAGGTACAGCGCGCGGATCCCGGCGACCCACATCATGGGGTCGCCGTGCATCTGCCAGGTCACGGAGGAGGGCGTGAACAGCCCCGGATCGTCTGCCCGTGTGATCTCCACCCGGGCAGTGTGACCGGGCTCGCTGGTTGGCACCAGCCCACGTTCGGGACCTGCACTGACGCCAAGTAGCTTCAGCGGCCGGAGCCGCAGCATCACCCCGTCGCAACGCGTATCCGTCTGGCCATGCAGCTCGAAACAGCGATGCGTCAGCACATGCCTGCCCCGTCGAGCAGGGGTGGCCACGGTGGGCGCGATGAGCCCTGTCAGCCTGTCTGCGCCGATCCCCGCACGGGCACCGTCGCCGTCGAAGACCAGGATCAGCTGACGGGCCAGCAGGGGGAAAGGAAAACCGATCGGTCACCAGGGGTGTCGGCTGATGTCGGGTGCCGGGCGGCATCCGAAGTCCGACGGCCATCATCACCCAGGCGCGGGTCAGGCCGGCGTCGCCCTGGGCGTCGTAGAGGATCGAGCGGATCCCGCCGGTGATCAGCCGCAGCGGCTCGAACTCGGCGAGGCAGCGGTGGAAGGAGGGCAGTGCCGGGATGGCGGTGGTGGCGGCCGTCGGCACCGCCATCCCGATGACGACCGGGGCTCCGTCGGTGGTGCTCGGCTGCCCACTGTGCCGACGGGGCCGTACCCGGAGGGCTCTGCCGGATGGGAATGCCGGGCGGTGGCTCCAGCCCTACGCTGGCCATATGTCCGGTTTCATCGCCGCCGGCGCCTCAACCGACGACCTTCCCGCACCGGCCGAGGGTCTGCTGCTGACGCACTTTCTCACGGTGGGCGACGTCCCTCGCTCGCGGGCGTTCTATGCCGATGTGCTGGGCGGGCAGGTGGTGCTGGAGGAGAACCCCTGCATCATCAAGGTCGCCAACAGCTGGATCATCATGAACCCCGGCGGCGGGCCCACGGATGACAAACCCGACGTCGCATTGCGCCCGCCGGAGGACCGCCACACCGCCTCCAGCTTCCTGAACGTACGGGTGGCGGACATCCACGGCTTCTACGCGGCAGCCCGCGCCAAGGGAGCCGAGTTCCTCACCCCGCCCATCGACCGGCGCGCCGAGCTGCGCTGCTACATGCGCGACCCGGATGGCTACCTCATCGAGGTCGGCCAGTCCACGGGCCTGCTCAAGGGCATCCTGGCGCACACCGGTACCGAAGCCTGACCACTGAACCGCGCCGCACCGCTGACCGGATTCGTCAGACGCGACGGACCGGGTCCGTGATTCCGCCGGGGCACGCAAGCGCCGCGATGTCCCATCCGGCGCGTCCGGCCCCGGCCTGGTAGGCGCTTTCGTAGAAGGCGAGCACGGCGGCACGTGGATCGGCCTCGGCGCGGGCCGCGTCGTAGCGCAGCACGGCCAGGTGGCTGTCGCCGCGCGCGAACCACTGCGCGGACGCCGGGCTGAGCGGCGCTTCGGCCAGGCCGGCGGGCTCAGGGGCGGTGTACGAGTAGAACGCGGGCTCGGCAAAGGTGTCGTCGCCGAACCAGAAGCCGAAGCTGATCACTTCGGAGGAGTACGCCTCCCGGGTGACGGGGTCGGCCTGCCCAGGCTGGTCTACCCGGCGCCCGGAGAACCGGCTGTGGGCGATGTCGAAGGTGTGCCAGAAGTGGTGCACCGGGCTGGCTTTTCCCGAGAAGCCCGCCGCGAACTCCTCCAGCACGGACGCCACCTGGCTCAGCACCCGCCAGTAGCGGTTTGCGGCCACCGGGTCGTAGGTCGCGTGCTCGGTGTCCTCGGCGAACGGCCGGTCGGCGTCGGACAGATCGAAGGGCCTGGGAACAGCGATGTTCACCCGGACGCCCAGCGCGGCCAGAGCGGCCAGGGTCTGGTCGTAGAAGGACGCGACGGACTGGCCCGGAAGCGGAAAGGACCGCTCTTCGCCGTCCAGCGTCATGACGGCGAGCCGGTGGTCGACGAAGTCGAAGTCGACCGTGAAGATCGGATTCCCGTCGACCTGACCCATCGGACGGGTGGTGATTCCGCGCCCAGTGACATGGAACGGGACGTTCCACCAGTGGTTGCGCCGGGCGCTCGCGGCCAAGCGGATCTTGCCGACAATCTGCGCGAAGCGGTGCAGCGTCTCCTTCGTGTCCCGCCACTCCGGCAGCGGCGCCGGCGGGAACAGCTCCATCACCTGCCCCTTCCCGCCCGGCGCTCCCGCGGCGGCCGGGCCGTCTCATCATGACCCCGCAGGGGACATCCCGCACGCCGCCGAGGGAGCGGTTCAGCCCAGCCGCCGCACGGGCCGCCACCCAGGTCCCGCCGCCGTCCGGCCAACGGCGGGAAGCCGGCGGGCCACGTCATAGACAGTCACGGGCTCATCCAACCCGACGCCAGTGACACCCAGCTCCCCCGAGACCAAGGGCCCTGGTTCCACCCTGCGTGGCCAGGTTCCACCTATCGTGTCCCGGCTCGATCGCGCGTCAGGCCAAGCGCTCCGCCCAGTGCCAACCATCCCGCTTTTGTGTCAACCAAAAAGCCTCGTCACAGGCAGGTGTGACCACAGACGCTAGGTGTCTCCGGAGCACTACGCTGACCTGCACTTTTGCCAACCACATTCAGCAGTATGGGGAGCTGTCTGCCGAGGATTCTTGGCACATCGGTACAGATTCGAAGGCCTCCCTGCCTGCACCGACGACGCCCCTTCCTCGGTCACGTCCGCTGGAGTGGTGTATCGACGGCCACTCGGCGATCTCGTTTTGAGGCTATGCGGTGAGTTCGGTAGGGAGGACCGTGTCGTCCGTT
>NZ_JBIATQ010000018.1:0-129865 GCF_042891955.1 Streptomyces sp. NPDC001843
CACCCACCCCATACGACAACGTCGGTCTTCAAGACCACAACCAGGTCTTGAAGACCGACGTCACGCACGGCCCCGGATTAACCAACAGCATCCCGAGGGAGGACCGGGGCCCTTCGCATCCGGTCAGCGCACGAACACTCCGGCCTGGCTCGCCAGGTCCAGGAAGTACTGCGGTGCCACGCCGAGCACCACCGTCACCGCCACGCCCACGCCGATCGCCGCCATGGTCAGCGGGGACGGCACGGCGACGGTCGGGCCCTCGGGCCGGGGCTCGCTGAAGAACATGAGCACGATCACGCGGATGTAGAAGAACGCCGCGATCGCCGAGGAGATCACACCGATCACGACCAGCGGGACCGCGCCGCCCTCCGCCGCCGCCTTGAAGACGGCGAACTTCCCGGCGAACCCGGAGGTCAGCGGGATACCGGCGAAGGCCAGCAGGAACACCGCGAAGACGGCGGCCACCAGCGGCGACCGGCGACCGAGCCCCGCCCACTTGGACAGGTGCGTCGCCTCACCGCCGGCGTCGCGCACCAGGGTCACCACGGCGAACGCGCCGATCGTCACGAACGAGTACGCGGCCAGGTAGAAGAGGACGGACGACACACCGTCCTTCGAGGTCGCGATGACACCCGCGAGGATGAATCCGGCGTGCGCGATCGACGAGTAGGCCAGCAGCCGTTTGATGTCGGTCTGGGTGATCGCGACGATCGCACCGCCCAGCATCGTGATGATCGCGACGGCCCACATGACCGGCCGCCAGTCCCAGCGCATGCCGGGCAGTACGACGTACAGCAGTCGCAGCAGCGCGCCGAAGGCCGCCACCTTGGTCGCCGCCGCCATGAAACCGGTGACTGGGGCGGGGGCGCCCTGGTAGACGTCGGGCGTCCACATGTGGAAGGGGATGGCGCCGACCTTGAACAGCAGCCCCATCACCACCATCGCGGCACCGATCAGCAGCAGCGCGTCGTTGCCCATGGTGTCGGCCAGCGCCGGGTCGACGTTGGTGACCGTGCCGTCGACGACCTGCGCGATCGTCGCATACGACACCGAGCCGGCGTAGCCGTACAGCAGCGCGATGCCGAACAGGGTGAACGCCGAGGCGAACGCGCCGAGCAGGAAGTACTTGACCGCGGCCTCCTGCGACATCAGCCGCTTGCGGCGGGCCAGCGCGCACAGCAGGTACAGCGGGAGTGAGAAGACCTCCAGGGCCACGAACAGCGTCAGCAGGTCGTTGGCCGAGGGGAACACCAGCATCCCGGCGACCGCGAACAGCAGCAGCGGGAAGACCTCGGTGGTGGTGAAACCGGCCTTCACCGCGGCCTTCTCGCTGTCGCTGCCCGGCACGGACGCCGCCTGCGCGGCGAAGGAGTCCACCCGGTTGCCGTGTGCCGCCGGGTCGAGCCGCCGTTCGGCGAAGGTGAACAGGCCGACCAGACCGGCCAGCAGAATCGTGCCCTGCAGGAACAGCGACGGCCCGTCGACCGCGATCGCGCCCATCGCCGCGATGTGCGCCTTCGTGGTGCCGTAGCCGTCGGCCGCGAGGCCGATCACCGCGGCGAAGGCGGCGGCCAGCGCGACCGCAGAGACGAACACCTGTGCGTAGTAGCGGGACTTGCGGGGGACGAACGCCTCGACCAGCACCCCGACGATCGCCGCACCGACGACGATCAGGGTCGGGGAGAGCTGTCCGTATTCGATCTTCGGCGCGTCGATCTTCGAGATCGGTTCGGCCGCGGTTGTCCACAGGCTGTGGACGGCTGCTGCACTCACTTGGCCGCCTCCACCTCGGGCTTGGGATCCTGCTTGTGTACGTCGGACATGGTCTGCTTGACCGCCGGGTTGACGATGTCCGTCACGGGCTTCGGATAGACGCCCAGGAAGATCAGCAGCACGATCAGCGGAGCCACGACCACCAGCTCACGCGCACGGAGGTCGGGCGTCGCGGAGACCTCCGGCTTCACCGGGCCCGTCATCGTCCGCTGGTACAGGACGAGGGTGTAGAGCGCGGCGAGCACGATGCCGAAGGTGGCGATGATCCCGATCACCGGGTGGCGCGTGAACGTGCCGACCAGCACCAGGAACTCACTCACGAACGGCGCGAGCCCCGGCAGCGAGAGGGTGGCCAGACCGCCGATCAGGAACGTGCCGGCGAGGACCGGGGCGACCTTCTGCACACCCCCGTAGTCCGCGATGAGCCGCGACCCGCGCCGGGAGATCAGGAAGCCCGCGACCAGCATCAGCGCGGCCGTGGAGATGCCGTGGTTGACCATGTACAGAGTCGCCCCGGACTGGCCCTGGCTGGTCATCGCGAAGATGCCCATGATGATGAAGCCGAAGTGGGAGATCGACGCGTAGGCCACCAGCCGCTTGATGTCCCGCTGGCCGACCGCGAGCAGCGCACCGTAGACGATGCTGATCAACGCCAGTACGAGGATGACGGGCGTCGCCCACTTGCTCGCCTCCGGGAACAGCTGGAGGCAGAAGCGGAGCATCGCGAAGGTGCCCACCTTGTCGACGACCGCCGTGATGAGCACGGCGACCGGGGCGGTGGCCTCCCCCATCGCGTTGGGCAGCCAGGTGTGCAGCGGCCATAGGGGCGCCTTCACCGCGAAGGCGAAGAAGAAGCCCAGGAACAGCCAGCGTTCGGTGCTCGTCGCCATGTGCAGGGAGCCGTTGGTGCGCGCCTGGGCGATCTCCGTGAGCGAGAAGCTGCCGGCGACCACGTACAGGCCGATCACCGCGGCCAGCATGATCAGGCCGCCGACCAGGTTGTAGAGCAGGAACTTGACCGCCGCGTAGGAGCGTTGCGTCGAAGCCGCCTCTTCTCCGTGCTCGTGGGCACGGTCCCCGAAGCCGCCGATGAGGAAGTACATCGGGATCAGCATGGCTTCGAAGAAGATGTAGAAGACGAAGACGTCGGTGGCCTCGAAAGAGATGATCACCATTGCCTCGACGGCCAGGATCAGCGCGAAGAAGCCCTGGGTGGGTCGCCAGCGGCGGCTTCCGGTCTCCAGCGGGTCGGCGTCGTTCCAGCCGGCGAGGACGATGAACGGGATGAGCAGGGCGGTCAGCGCGACGAGCGCCACCGCGATGCCGTCGACACCCAGCTCGTACCGGACCCCGAAGTCCTTGATCCAGGCGTGGGACTCGGTGAGCTGGTAGCGGGCGCCGTCCGGGTCGAAGCGGACCAGGACGACGATCGCGAGGACGAGCGTGGCGAGCGAGAACAGCAGCGCGAGCCACTTGGCGGCGGTGCGCCGCGCGGCCGGTACGGCGGCCGTGGCGACCGCTCCGACGGCCGGGAGCGCCGCCGTCGCTGTCAGCAGAGGAAAGGACATCGGTATCAGACCGCCCTCATCAGCAGGGTCGCGGCGACCAGTAGTGCCGCGCCGCCGAACATCGAGACCGCGTAGGAACGCGCGAAGCCGTTCTGCAGCCTGCGCAGCCGTCCGGACAGGCCCCCGAACGAGGCCGCGGTGCCGTTGACGACCCCGTCGACCAGGGTGTGGTCGACGTACACCAGGGAGCGCGTGAGGTGCTCTCCGCCGCGCACCAGGACCACGTGGTTGAAGTCGTCCTGGAGCAGGTCGCGCCGGGCTGCCCGGGTGAGCAGCGACCCGCGCGGGGCCACGGCCGGGACGGGCTTGCGGCCGTACTGTGCGTAGGCGATGCCGACGCCGACGACCAGGCACACCAGGGTCGCCCCGGTGACTGCCCAGGCACTGACCGGCGAGTTGCCCTCGCTGTGTCCGGTGACCGGCTCCAGCCAGTGCAGGAAGCGGTCGCCGAGGTTGAAGAAGAACCCGCCGAAGACCGAGCCGACGGCCAGCACGATCATGGGGATCGTCATGACCTTCGGGGACTCGTGCGGGTGTGGCTCAGCGTGCTCGCCGTGGTGCTCGGCCGCGGGCTCCGCGCTCGGCGCCTCAGGCGAGCGGGTGGGCTGGTTCCTCCAGCGCTCCTCACCGAAGAACGTCATCAGCATCACGCGCGTCATGTAGAAGGCGGTGATGGCCGCACCCAGCAGGGCCACGCCGCCGAGGATCCAGCCCTGGGTGCCGCCCTTGGCGAAGGCCGCCTCGATGATGGCGTCCTTGGAGTAGAACCCGGACAGGAACGGGAAGCCGATGATGGCGAGGTAGCCGAGGCCGAAGGTGATGAAGGTGACCGGCATGTACTTGCGCAGGCCGCCGTACTTGCGCATGTCGACCTCGTCGTTCATGCCGTGCATGACGGAACCGGCCCCGAGGAAGAGCCCCGCCTTGAAGAAGCCGTGCGTCACCAGGTGCATGATCGCGAAGACGTAGCCGATGGGGCCGAGCCCCGCGGCCAGCACCATGTAGCCGATCTGCGACATGGTCGAGCCGGCCAGCGCCTTCTTGATGTCGTCCTTCGCGCAACCGACGATCGCACCGAACAGGAGCGTGACCGCGCCGACCACGGTGACCACGAGCTGTGCGTCGGGCGCCGCGTTGAAGATCGCTGCGGACCGGACGATCAGGTACACACCCGCGGTCACCATCGTCGCGGCGTGGATGAGGGCCGAGACCGGGGTCGGGCCCTCCATCGCGTCCCCGAGCCAGGACTGCAGCGGCACCTGGGCGGACTTGCCGCAGGCGGCGAGCAGCAACATCAGGCCGATGGCGGTGAGCTTGCCCTCGGAGGCGTCACCGACGTGGCTGAACACCGGGCCGAAGGCGAAGGACCCGAAGGTCGTGAACATCAGCATGATCGCGATCGACAGGCCCATGTCGCCGACCCGGTTGACGAGGAAGGCCTTCTTCGCCGCGGTCGCCGCGCTGGGCTTGTGCTGCCAGAAACCGATCAGCAGGTAGGAGGCGAGACCGACACCCTCCCAGCCGACGTACAGCAGCAGGTAGTTGTCGGCGAGGACCAGCAGCAGCATCGCCGCGAGGAACAGGTTCAGGTAGCCGAAGAAGCGGCGGCGGCGCTCGTCGTGCTCCATGTACCCGACCGAGTACAGGTGGATCAGCGAGCCGACGCCGGTGATCAGCAGCACGAACGTCATCGACAGCTGGTCGAGGCGGAAGGTGACGTCCGCCTGGAAGCTGCCCACGGAGATCCACGTCCACAGGTGCTGGGTGAGCGTGCGGTGTTCGGCGTCCTTGCCCAGGAGGTCGGCGAAGAGGATCACGCCGAACACGAAGGAGGTCGTCGACAGGAGCGTGCCGATCCAGTGGCCGACGGCGTCGAGCCGCCGGCCGCCGACCAGCAGGACGGCCGCTCCGAGCAGGGGCGCCGCGATCAGCAGCGCGATCAGGTTCTCCACGATTCTCCCGACCCCTTACAGCTTCATCAGGCTGGCGTCGTCGACCGAGGCCGAGTGGCGGGCACGGAACAGCGACACGATGATCGCCAGACCGACGACGACCTCGGCGGCGGCGACGACCATCGTGAAGAAGGCGATGATCTGGCCGTCGAGGTTGCCGTGCATCCGGGAGAAGACGACGAACGCGAGATTGCAGGCGTTGAGCATCAGCTCGATGCACATGAACACGACGATCGCGTTGCGCCTGATGAGCACGCCGGTCGCGCCGATCGTGAACAGCAGCGCCGCGAGATACAGGTAGTTGACGGGGTTCACTTCGACGCCTCCTCGGCCCGCTTGAAGTTCGCCGGCTCGATCGTCCTGCGCTCCAGGCGCTCCTCCGCACGCTGTTCCAGGGCCCGCAGGTCGTTGAGGGCTTCCGTCGACACGTCACGGATCTGACCGCGTTCACGCAGCGTCTTGCTGACCGTGAGCTCCGACGGGGTGCCGTCGGGCAGCAGGCCCGCGATGTCGACGGCGTTGTGCCGGGCGTACACACCCGGTGCGGGCAGCGGCGGGACGTGCTTCCCCTCGCGCACCCGCTGTTCGGCCAGCTCGCGCTGCGTCTTGGCGCGCTCGGTGCGCTCGCGGTGGGTGAGCACCATGGCGCCGACGGCGGCCGTGATGAGCAGGGCGCCGGTGATCTCGAAGGCGAAGACGTACTTGGTGAAGATGAGCTGCGCCAGGCCCTGTACGTTGCCGTTCGAGTTCGCCCGGCCGGTGCCGGCGAACTCGGTCAGCGAGGCGTTGGCGATCCCGGCGAACAGCAGGACCGCGAAGCCGACCCCACACAGGAGGGCCAGCCAGCGCTGGCCCTTGATGGTCTCCTTCAGCGAGTCCGCGGCCGTGACGCCGACGAGCATCACCACGAACAGGAACAGCATCATGATCGCGCCGGTGTAGACGACGATCTGCACGATCCCCAGGAAGTAGGCCCCGTTGGCGAGGTAGAACACCGCCAGGATGATCATGGTTCCGGCGAGACAGAGCGCGCTGTGCACGGCCTTCTTCATGAAGACGGTGCACAGGGCGCCGATCACGGCGACGGTCCCTAGGACCCAGAACTGGAAGGCCTCTCCCGTGGAGGTGGAGTAGGCGGCGAGCTGCGCGGTCATCGGCCGATCACCTTCTGAGAGGCGGGTTCGTCCTCGCCGAAGGTCGAGGTGGCCTCCTGCGGCACCTCGCCCTTGGAGCGGGCAACCTGCCGTACGGTCCCGGGCGCGGCCTCGGTGACCAGGCCCCGGTAGTAGTCCTGCTCGTCCATGCCCGGGTAGATGGCGTGCGGGGAGTCGACCATGCCCTCCTCGAGCCCGGCGAGCAGCTGCTCCTTCGTGTAGATCAGGTTGGCGCGACTGGAGTCGGCCAGCTCGAAGTCGTTGGTCATCGTCAGCGCGCGCGTGGGGCACGCTTCGATGCACAGCCCGCACAGGATGCAGCGGGCGTAGTTGATCTGGTAGACGCGGCCGTACCGCTCGCCCGGCGAGTAGCGCTCCTCGTCGGTGTTGTCGGCGCCCTCGACGTAGATGGCGTCGGCGGGGCAGGCCCAGGCGCACAGTTCGCAGCCGACGCATTTCTCCAGGCCGTCCGGATGGCGGTTGAGCTGGTGCCGTCCGTGGAACCGCGGAGCCGTGGTCTTCTTCTGCTCCGGGTACTGCTCGGTCAGCCGCTTCTTGAACATGGCCTTGAAGGTCACGCCGAAGCCGGCCACGGGGTTCTGGAAGCCGGGCTTGGACTGCCCGGTCTCCTGAGGCTCCTCAGCCATCGGACGCCTCCTTTCCATCCGAAGATCCGTCACTGACAGTGTCCGGCCCACCACTGACAATCAGCTCGCGGTCGCGGCGCGAGCGGCGCCTGGGCACCGGCGGAAGTTCCTGTCCGGGCAGCGGCGGCACCGGGAACCCACCGGCCATCGGGTCGAACCCGGCGGGCTGGACGGCGGGCGGCTCGGCCTTCCCGCCCTTGTCGCGGAACATGTCGGCGACGAAGGACAGCAGAAGCAGGACCAGGACACCACCGCCGACGTAGAGGGCGATGTCGGCGAAGTCGTAGTTCTCGTTCCTGAGGGTCCGTACGGTCGCGACGAGCATCAGCCATGTCACGGAGACCGGGATGAGGACCTTCCAGCCGAGCTTCATCAGCTGGTCGTAGCGCACGCGCGGGAGCGTGCCGCGCAGCCAGATGAAGAAGAACAGCAGCAGCTGCACCTTGATGACGAACCACAGCATCGGCCACCAGCCGTGGTTCGCGCCCTCCCAGAAGGTGCTGATCGGCCACGGGGCACGCCAGCCGCCCAGGAAGAGTGTGGTGGACACGGCCGAGACGGTCACCATGTTGACGTACTCGGCGAGCATGAACATCGCGAACTTGATCGACGAGTACTCGGTGTTGAAGCCGCCGACCAGGTCGCCCTCGGACTCCGGCATGTCGAAGGGGGCGCGGTTGGTCTCGCCCACCATCGTGACGATGTACAGGATGAAGGAGACCGGCAGCAGCAGGATGTACCAGCGGTCCTGCTGCTGCTCGACGATCGTCGACGTCGACATGGACCCCGAGTAGAGGAACACGGAGGCGAACGCGGCGCCCATGGCGATCTCGTAGGAGATCATCTGCGCGCAGGAGCGCAGACCGCCCAGCAACGGATAGGTGGACCCGGAACTCCAGCCGGCCAGCACGATGCCGTAGATGCCGACCGAGGCGACCGCGAGGATGTAGAGCATCGCGATCGGCAGGTCGGTGAGCTGCATCGTGGTGCGGTGACCGAAGATCGAGATCTCGTTGTCGGCCGGTCCGAAGGGGATCACCGCGATCGCCATGAAGGCCGGGATGGCCGCGACGATCGGCGCGAGGACGTACACCACCTTGTCCGCGCGTTTGACGATGACGTCTTCCTTCAGCATCAGCTTGATGCCGTCGGCGAGCGACTGGAGCATGCCCCAGGGGCCGTGCCGGTTGGGGCCGATGCGCAGCTGCATCCAGGCGACGACCTTGCGCTCCCACACGATGGAGAACAGCACGGTCACCATCAGGAAGGCGAAGCAGAACACCGCCTTGACGACGACCAGCCACCAGGGGTCGCGGCCGAACATCGAGAGGTCTTCAGCGGCAAGGTACGGGCTCATGCCTCCACCTCCTTGGGGGCCTCACCGGCGAGCGCCGCCGGGCCGATGCGGACGAGGGAGCCGGGCTGTGCCCCGGTGTCGGAGGCGACACCGCCGCCGAGCGAGTTCAGCGGGAGCCAGACCACCCGGTCGGGCATCTCGGTGATCTGGAGGGGGATTTCCACCACCCCGGCGGGACCGGTCACGGAGAGGACGCCGCCGTTCTCGACACCTGCCTCGGCGGCCGTGGCGGCCGACACACGCGCGCGTGCCGCATGCCGGGTTCCGGCGAGTGCCTCGTCGCCCTCCTGGAGCACTCCTTGGTCGAGGAGCAGCCGGTGTCCGGCGAGCACCGCCTCCCCGGCGGCCGGACGCGGCAGCACACCCGCCGTTTCCAGCGGCTCGGAGGCCCGCGGCCCGTCCCAGGCGCCGAGCCGGTCCAGTTCCGCGCGCGTGGTCCGAAGGTCCGGCAGGCCCAGGTGTACGTCCATGGCGTCGGCCAGCATCTGGAGCACCCGCCCGTCGGACGGCGCCAGGCGGCGGGTCATCTGGTCGGGCTTGAGCGCGGCCTCGAAGGGGCGACCGCGGCCCTCCCAGTTGAGGAAGGTGCCCGCCTTCTCGGCGACCGCCGCGACCGGGAGGACGACGTCGGCGTGCTCGGTGACCTCGCTGGGCCGCAGCTCCAGCGACACCACGAACCCGGCCTCCCGCAGTGCCTCACGCGCGCGTGCCGGGTCCGGCAGGTCGGCGACCTCTACGCCCGCGACCAGCAGGGCCTGGAGCTCGCCGCTCGCGGCGGCCTCGATGATCTGGCCGGTGTCGCGGCCGTAACGGTGCGGGAGCTCGGCCAGGCCCCAGGCCGCGGCCACCTCGTCACGCGCGCGAGGGTCGGTCGCCGGGCGGCCGCCCGGCAGCAGCGACGGCAGCGCGCCGGCCTCGACGGCGCCGCGCTCCCCGGCTCGCCGTGGAATCCACACCAGCCCCGCGCCGGTCGCGGAGGCGGCGCGTGCGGCGGCGGTGAGGCCACCGGCGACCGAGGCCAGCCGCTCACCGACGACGATCACCGCGCCCTCGGTCCGCAGCGCCTCGGCGGCCAGCGCCCCGGCGTCCTCCAGGCCGACGCCGCTCGCGAGCGCGTCCAGCCACTCGGTCTCGGTCCCGGGAGCGGCCGGCAGCAGTGTGCCGCCCGCCTTCTCCAGGCCGCGAGTGGCGTGAGTGGCCAGCGAGAACACCCTCTGCTTGCGCTTGCGCCAGGCCTTGCGCAGCCGCAGGAAGACGCCGGGCGCCTCCTCCTCCGACTCGAACCCGACCAGCAGGACCGCGGGCGCCTTCTCGAGAGAGGTGTACGTGACGCCCGTACCGTCGAGGTCGCGGCCGCGCCCCGCCACCCGGGATGCCAGGAAGTCGGCCTCCTCGCTGCTGTGCACACGCGCGCGGAAGTCGATGTCGTTCGTGTCGAGGGCCACGCGCGCGAACTTGCTGTACGCGTAGGCGTCCTCGACGGTGAGCCGCCCGCCGGTCAGGACACCGGTCCTGCCACGAGAGGCCAGCAGACCCTGGGCGGCGATCTGCAGCGCCTCCGGCCAGGAGGCCGGCTCCAGCTCGCCCTCGGCATTGCGGACGAGCGGCGCCTCGAGCCGGTCCTTGAGCTGCGCGTACCGGAACGCGAAGCGGCCCTTGTCGCAGACCCACTCCTCGTTGACCTCGCGGTCCTCGGCGGCGAGCCGCCGCATGACCTTGCCGCGCCGGTGGTCGGTGCGGGTCGCGCAGCCACCCGCGCAGTGCTCGCAGACCGACGGCGACGAGATCAGGTCGAAGGGACGGGAGCGGAAACGGTAGGCCGCCGAGGTCAGCGCGCCGACCGGGCAGATCTGGATCGTGTTCCCGGAGAAGTACGACTCGAACGGGTCGCCCTCACCGGTGCCGACCTGCTGGAGCGCTCCCCGCTCGAGCAGTTCGATCATCGGGTCGCCCGCGATCTGGTTGGAGAACCGGGTGCAGCGGGCGCACAGCACGCACCGCTCGCGGTCGAGCAGCACCTGTGTGGAGATCGGGACCGGCTTCTCGTACGTCCGCTTCTTCCCTCCGAAGCGGGACTCGGCGTTGCCGTGCGACATGGCCTGGTTCTGCAGCGGGCACTCGCCGCCCTTGTCGCAGACCGGGCAGTCCAGCGGGTGGTTGATGAGCAGCAGTTCCATCACACCGTGCTGGGCCTTCTCGGCGGCCGGCGAGGTGAGGTGGGTCTTCACCACCATCCCGTCCGTGCACGTGATCGTGCAGGACGCCATGGGCTTGCGCTGGCCCTCGACCTCGACGATGCACTGGCGGCAGGCGCCGGCCGGGTCGAGCAGGGGGTGGTCGCAGAAACGGGGGATCTCGATGCCGAGCTGTTCGGCGGCCCGGATGACCAGGGTGCCCTTGGGCACGCTGATCTCGATGCCGTCGATCGTCAGCGTGACGAGGTCCTCCGGCGGGACCGCCGCCTGCCCCCCACTGGTGGGAGAACTGGTGGTCACGGTCATGCGTTCACCTCCGGGCGGTCCGCCCAGGCCGTCGACTTGGCCGGGTCGAAGGGGCAGCCCCGGCCCGTGATGTGCTGCTCGTACTCCTCGCGGAAGTACTTGAGCGAGGAGAAGATCGGCGAGGCGGCGCCGTCGCCGAGGGCACAGAAGGACTTGCCGTTGATGTTGTCGGCGATGTCGACGAGCTTGTCGAGGTCGGACATGACGCCCTTGCCGGCCTCGATGTCCCGCAGCAACTGCACCAGCCAGTACGTCCCTTCACGGCAGGGCGTGCACTTGCCGCAGGACTCGTGGGCGTAGAACTCGGTCCAGCGGGTGACGGCCCGCACCACGCAGGTGGTCTCGTCGAAGCACTGCAGTGCTTTCGTGCCGAGCATGGAACCGGCGGCGCCCACTCCTTCGTAGTCGAGGGGGACGTCGAGGTGCTCGTCGGTGAACATCGGCGTCGAGGAGCCGCCGGGCGTCCAGAACTTCAGCCGGTGCCCGGGGCGCATCCCGCCGCTCATGTCGAGGAGCTGGCGGAGTGTGATGCCGAGCGGGGCCTCGTACTGGCCGGGGCTGGCGACGTGGCCACTGAGCGAGTACAGCGTGAAGCCCGGGGACTTCTCGCTGCCCATCGACCTGAACCACTCTTTCCCGTTTTTCAGGATGGCGGGAACCGACGCGATCGACTCGACGTTGTTCACAACAGTCGGGCACGCATAGAGGCCCTCGACAGCAGGGAAGGGGGGACGCAGCCGCGGTTGACCACGGCGGCCTTCGAGCGAGTCGAGCAGTGCGGTCTCCTCACCGCAGATGTACGCGCCGGCGCCGGCGTGCACGGTGAGTTGGAGGTCGAGTCCGCTGCCCAGGATGTTCTCGCCGAGGTAGCCCGCCGCGTAGGCCTCGCGCACGGCCTCGTGCAACCGCCGCAGAACGGGGACGACTTCACCACGCAGATAGATGAAGGCATGCGAAGACCTGATGGCATAGCACGCGATGACGATGCCCTCGATGAGGCTGTGCGGGTTCGCGAAGAGGAGCGGGATGTCCTTGCACGTCCCGGGCTCCGACTCGTCGGCGTTGACAACTAGATAGTGCGGTTTTCCATCACCCTGCGGAATGAACTGCCACTTCATTCCGGTCGGGAACCCCGCGCCGCCCCGCCCGCGCAGACCGGACTCCTTGACGTACGCGATCAGGTCGTCCGGTGACATGGCGAGCGCCTTGCGGAGCCCCTCGTACCCCTCGTGCCTCCGGTAGACGTCCAGCGTCCAGGACCTGTCCTCGTCCCAGAAGGCCGACAGCACGGGTGCGAGCAGCTTCTCGGGGCTGGTGTCCTTGAGTTCGGCAGCCACGCTCATCACTCCCCCTCCTCGGCGGTAGGCCCTGCCGGGTGGGACGGGTCGGAGGCCGACGTGTCCTGCGGCGCGTCATGTGAACTGAGGTGTTCGGCCGGCGACGGCTCGTGCACCACCCGGTCCTGCGGTTCGTCGTGCGGTCCGCCGTCCCGCGGATGCACCACCCGCGCGGGTGCGGTCTCTCCCCTTGCCAGGCGAAGGCCCACCAGCGAAGCGGGTCCCGCACCGCCGCTCTCCTCGACGGCCCCTGGCCGCTCGTCGGGGAAGCCCGCCAGGATCCGGGCGGTCTCCTTGAAGGTGCACATGCGTGCCCCGCGCGTGGGCTGCACGGGACGTCCCGCGCGCAGGTCGTCGACCAGGCGTCGGGCGCTGGCCGGGGTCTGGTTGTCGAAGAACTCCCAGTTCACCATCACGACCGGCGCGTAGTCGCAGGCCGCGTTGCACTCGATGTGCTCCAGGGTGACCTTGCCGTCGCCGGTGGTCTCACCGTTTCCGACACCGAGGTGTTCCTGGAGCTCCTCGAAGATCGCGTCGCCGCCCATCACGGCGCACAGGGTGTTGGTGCAGACCCCGACCTGGTAGTCGCCGGAGGCCTTGCGCCGGTACATGGTGTAGAAGGTGGCGACGGCGGTCACCTCGGCCGTGGTCAGGTCCAGCACGTCCGCGCAGAACTGCATCCCGGTGCGCGTGACATGGCCCTCCTCGGACTGCACCAGGTGCAGCAGCGGGAGCAGGGCGGACCGGGAGTCGGGGTAGCGGGCGATGATCTCGCGCGCGTCCGTCTCCAGCCGGGCTCGGACGTCGTCCGGGTACGCGGGCGCGGGCAGCTCGGGCATGCCCAGGCTGACGCCCCGCTCCGAAGAAGAGGTGGTCACCGGTCGACGCCTCCCATCACGGGGTCGATGGACGCTACGGCGACGATGACGTCGGCGACCTGGCCGCCCTCGCACATCGCCGCCATGGCCTGCAGGTTGGTGAACGACGGGTCGCGGAAGTGGACCCGGTAGGGGCGGGTGCCGCCGTCGGAGACGGCGTGGGCCCCGAGTTCGCCCTTGGGCGACTCGACGGCCACGTACGCCTGTCCCGGCGGGACGCGGAAGCCCTCCGTGACCAGCTTGAAGTGGTGGATCAGGGCTTCCATGGAGGTGCCCATGATCTTCTTGATGTGGTCGAGGGAGTTGCCGAGGCCGTCCGGTCCGAGGGCGAGCTGGGCGGGCCAGGCGATCTTCTTGTCGGCGACCATGACCGGGCCGGGCTGCAGCCGGTCCAGGCACTGCTCGACGATCCCGAGCGACTGGCGCATCTCCTCCAGGCGGATCAGGAAACGGCCGTAGGAGTCGCAGGAGTCCGCGGTCGGGACCTCGAAGTCGTACGTCTCGTAGTCGCAGTACGGCTGCGCCTTGCGCAGGTCGTGCGGCAGGCCGGTGGAGCGCAGGATCGGTCCGGTGGCGCCGAGGGCCATGCAGCCGGCCAGGTCCAGGTAGCCGACGTCCTGCATACGGGCCTTGAAGATCGGGTTCCCGGTGGCGAGCTTGTCGTACTCCGGGAGGTTCTTCTTCATCTTCTTCACGAACTCGCGGATGTGGTCCACCGCGCCGGGCGGCAGGTCCTGCGCGAGTCCGCCGGGGCGGATGTACGCGTGGTTCATCCTGAGGCCCGTGATGAGCTCGTAGATGTCGAGAATCATTTCACGATCACGGAATCCGTAGATCATGATCGTGGTGGCGCCGAGTTCCATGCCGCCGGTGGCGATGCACACCAGGTGCGAGGAGAGCCGGTTCAGCTCCATCAGGAGCACCCGGATGATCTTGGCCCGCTCGGTGATCTGGTCCTCGATGCCGAGGAGCTTCTCGACGGCGAGGCAGTAGGCGGTCTCGTTGAAGAAGGACGTCAGGTAGTCCATGCGCGTCACGAACGTGGTGCCCTGCGTCCAGGTCCGGTACTCGAGGTTCTTCTCGATGCCGGTGTGGAGGTAGCCGATGCCGCAGCGGGCCTCGGTGACCGTCTCGCCCTCGATCTCCAGGATGAGTCGGAGCACCCCGTGGGTGGAGGGGTGCTGGGGACCCATGTTGACGACGATGCGCTCGTCGTCGGCACGGGCCGCGGACTGGACGACCTCGTCCCAGTCACCACCGGTGACCGTGTAGACGGTGCCCTCGGTGGTCTCACGTGCCGACGCGGCGGACGCGGCTGCTGACTGCGTGCTCACGAGTACGACCTCCGCTGGTCCGGAGCCGGAATCTGGGCGCCCTTGTACTCGACGGGGATGCCGCCGAGGGGGTAGTCCTTGCGCTGCGGGTGGCCCTGCCAGTCGTCCGGCATCATGATCCGGGTCAGGGCCGGGTGGCCGTCGAAGACGATCCCGAAGAAGTCGTAGGTCTCGCGCTCGTGCCAGTCGTTGGTCGGATAGACGGAGACCAGCGACGGGATGTGCGGGTCGCCGTCGGGGGCGCTGACCTCGAGGCGGAGCAGCCGGTTGTGGGTGATCGAGCGCAGGTGGTAGACGGCGTGCAGCTCGCGGCCCTTGTCGTGCGGGTAGTGGACGCCGCTGACGCCGGTACACAGCTCGAAGCGCAGGGCAGGGTCGTCGCGCAGGGTCTTCGCGACCCGCAGCAGGTGCTCGCGTTCGATGTGGAAGGTGAGCTCGCCCCGGTCGACGACCGTCTTCTCGATCGCGTTCTCGGGGAGCAGGCCCTGTTCCTCCAGGGCGCCCTCGAGTTCGTCGGCGACCTCGTCGAACCAGCCTCCGTAGGGCCGGGTCGCCGGTCCGGGGAGGCGCACCGAGCGGACGAGGCCGCCGTAGCCGGAGGTGTCGCCGCCGTTGTTGGCGCCGAACATGCCGCGCTGGACGCGGATCTCCTCGCCGCCCTGGCCGCGCCGGCCGGGGAGGTTGGAGGCGGCGAGGTCCTTCTCGGGGTTCACCCCGTTCGCGGACCCGTTCACGCCGCCCGTGCCGTTCGCGTCGCTCACCGCAGCAGCCCCTTCATCTCGATCGTGGGCAGGGCCTTGAGCGCCGCCTCCTCCGCCTCACGGGCGGCTTCCTCGGCGTTCACGCCGAGCTTGGAGGACTGGATCTTCTGGTGGAGCTTGAGGATCGCGTCCATCAGCATCTCGGGACGCGGCGGGCAGCCGGGCAGGTAGATGTCGACCGGGACGATGTGGTCGACGCCCTGGACGATCGCGTAGTTGTTGAACATGCCGCCCGAGGAGGCGCAGACGCCCATGGAGATCACCCACTTCGGGTTGGGCATCTGGTCGTAGACCTGCCGGAGCACCGGCGCCATCTTCTGGCTGACCCGTCCCGCGACGATCATCAGGTCCGCCTGGCGCGGTGAGCCGCGGAAGACCTCCATGCCGAAGCGCGCCAGGTCGTAGCGGCCGGCTCCGGTGGTCATCATCTCGATGGCGCAGCAGGCGAGGCCGAACGTCGCCGGGAAGACGGACGCCTTGCGCACCCAGCCCGCGGCCTGCTCGACGGTGGTGAGCAGGAAACCGCTCGGCAGCTTTTCTTCGAGTCCCATGTCGTTAGGCCCCTCAGTCCCATTCCAGGCCGCCACGCCGCCACACGTACGCGTAGGCGACGAAGACGGTGAGCACGAAGAGCAGCATCTCCACGAGCCCGAAAACGCCCAGGGCGTCGAAGGTGACGGCCCAGGGGTAGAGGAAGACGATCTCGATGTCGAAGACGATGAAGAGCATCGCCGTCAGGTAGTACTTGATGGGGAACCGCCCGCCGCCGGCCGGCGTGGGGGTCGGCTCGATACCGCACTCGTAGGCCTCGAGCTTGGCGCGGTTGTACCGCTTCGGACCGATCAGCGTGGCCATGACCACGGAGAAGATCGCAAAGCCTGCCCCGAGGGCTCCCAGTACGAGGATGGGCGCATACGCGTTCACCGCTCCTCGCTCCTCTCAGTCGGCACTGACTGCTGGCGGTTGCGTCGGACCATCCGCCTCACCGGTCCCACGAACCCCGCTCGTCCCGGGCGAAGATCGAGAACATGTGAAGCAGGTCACAAGCCCGACTGCCTCGCATCTTATGCCTGTCGCTCTGTGATCTGCGACACGGCGTATTACCCAAGCTTTGTGATCTCTGCCACCTGACGAAGGATCATGAAGTCGGATGAGCAGTGATCTTCATACCGGAAGCGTTCGAGTGATCACCAGAGGTGACATTTTCGCCCGTTGTCGCAGGCAGGACGGCGCGTCTCAATATCAAGAGAGTTCCCTTGCATGCAAATTCGCGCTGGAGATCAGGTCTTGATAGAGGCACCCGTTCACACGTCGGAGGGAGCCGGGGGGCGGGATGTGGGCGCGTGCACGCGTTCACGAAGTCCGTCGCGTGACCCGGCCGTGATGCGGTCGTGATCCTCGCGCGAGACGCGGCGCCGACGGTGACTGTTCCGTGACCTCCGCCACATCCATGAGAGGTCCATAAGAACCGGGCTTGGCCACCGAGCCCACTCGATGGTAGGCGGAGGGCAATTCGGACGTAATCATGAAAACCCATGATCAACGCCATGATCGCTTGCGCCCGTAATGTCCGTTACGGCGTCAATAAAGAATGACGCGTGAGGGATTCGGGGCCGAGATTGAGTAACTGTGGCGCAGCACACGTTTCTTGAAGATATGAAGGAGCCCCTGGTACCGCTTGTTCCCATGTCCCACACCGCTCACATACGCAGCCACCGGAAACCCCGCCGCAGCGCGTCGAAAATCGCGATGCGGGCTGGAGTTGCCGGTGGTGTTCTCGGCACCCTGGCAGTGGCCGGTGCGTCCGGCGCGGCGAACGCCGCCGAGCCGGTGACGCAGACCCTCGAACTGCCCACCCTGACGGCCGATGTGGCCGCTCAGGTCGCCCAGTCCGCGGACGCCACACAGCAGGCCGCCGCGAACTACCAGCTGCAGGCCGAGCGTGACGCGGCCGCCGCAAACGCCGCGAAGCAGGCCAAGGCGGACCTCGCCGACGCGAAGAAGAAGGCGGAGGCCAAGAAGAAGGCCGCCCAGGAGGCCGCCCGCAAGGAGGCCGCCGCCAACGCCCGCGCTTCGCGCAGCTCCGAGCGGACCACCCTCTCCGCCTCGGCGAGCACCGGCACCAGCACCAGCACCTCCACGAGCACGTCCACGGCGACCGGTTCGGCCGCGGCGGTCGTCAACTTCGTCAAGGCGCAGATCGGCAAGGCCTACGTCTCCGGCGCCACCGGCCCGTCCGCCTACGACTGCTCCGGCCTGGTGCAGACCGCGTTCAAGCAGGTGGGCATCAGCCTGCCGCGTGTCTCGCAGGACCAGTCGACCGCGGGTACCCAGGTCTCGCTGAGCAACCTGCAGCCGGGCGACATCCTTTACTGGGGCAGCGCGGGCAGCGCGTACCACGTCGCGGTGTACGTGGGCGGCGGCATGTTCGTCGGCGCGCAGAACCCGTCCAGCGGCGTCGGCGAGCACCCGCTCGACTACGACCCGCCGACCGGCGCCGTGCGGGTGCTCTGACCGCACCCCACCCGACGTTTGAAGGGCCGCTGCCGCTCGGGGGCAGCGGCCCTCAGGGGTCTCCTGACATCCTCGTCGACGGGCCGGACCGTCTCCGGCCCGCCAACGCGACGAAGGAGACCGAATCATGCCAAGTGTGTTCGTACAGGGGCGATCCGTCCCGTCCTATCCCCCGCTCGCGCCCGAGGCCCGGCGCGGCAAGGTGCGCCGGATCACCGAGGCGGGTGAAGAGGTGCTGCACAGGCCCTGCCGGGACGTCACCGAGTTCGGGCCGGACCTCGCCGCGCTCATCGACGACATGTTCCTCACCATGTACGCCGCCGACGGCGCGGGTCTCGCGGCGAACCAAGTGGGGGTCGATCTGCGCCTGTTCGTGTACGACTGCCCCGACGACGATGGTGTCCGACATGTCGGACACATGGTCAACCCGGTACTGGAGCCCCTGGACCCGGCGGGCCGACGGCTGCTCGTCGAGGGTGAGGGGTGCCTGTCGGTGCCGGGCGCCGTCGTGGACGTACCGCGGCCGGACCGGGCGGTGGTGCGCGGGCAGGACAAGGACGGCGGCCCGCTCGTCGTCGAGGGCACGGGCTACTTCGCGCGCTGCCTCGCCCACGAGACCGACCACACCGACGGGTACGTGTATCTGGACCGGCTCTCGAAGCGGGAGCGGAAGGAAGCCCTGCGGCAGGTGGCGGCCCGGCGGGAGGAAGTGTTCGCCCGCCGGGCCGCCAACGAGGCGGCGCTCAGCGCCTGATCACGCCTTCGGCGCCACCCTGCTGAGCCCGTTGATGATCCGGTCCATCGCGTCGCCGCCCGTCGGGTCGGTGAGGTTGGCCAGGAGCTTCAGGGTGAACTTCATCAGCATCGGGTGGGTCAGGCCGCGCTGGGCGGCGATCTGCATGACCTTCGGGTTGCCGATGAGCTTCACGAAGGCACGGCCCAACGTGTAGTAGCCCCCGTAGGTGTCCTTGAGGACGCGCGGGTAGCGCTGGAGGGCGAGTTCGCGCCCGCTGGGCGTGGCCCGCGCGTGGGCCTGGACGATGACGTCGGCGGCGAGCTGGCCGGACTCCATGGCGTAGGCGATGCCTTCGCCGTTGAAGGGGTTCACCAGGCCGCCGGCGTCGCCGACCAGCAGCAGGCCCTTGGTGTAGTGCGGCTGGCGGTTGAAGGCCATCGGGAGGGCGGCGCCGCGGATCGGGCCGGTCATGTTCTCGGGCGTGTAGCCCCAGTCTTCGGGCATGGAGGCGCACCAGGCCTTCAGGACCTCGCGCCAGTCCAGTTCCTTGAAGGAGTCGGAGGTGTTGAGCACGCCCAGGCCGACGTTGCTCGTCCCGTCGCCCATCCCGAAGATCCAGCCGTAGCCGGGCAGCAGGCGGTCCTGGGGCCCGCGGCGGTCCCAGAGCTCCAGCCAGGACTCCAGGTAGTCGTCTTCGTGGCGCGGGGAGGTGAAGTAGGTGCGGACCGCGACGCCCATCGGGCGGTCCTCGCGGCGGTGCAGTCCCATCGCCAGGGACAGCCTTGTGGAGTTGCCGTCGGCGGCGACGACCAGCGGCGCGTGGAAGGTGACCTCGCGCTTCTCCTCGCCGAGCTTGGCGGTGACGCCGGTGATGCGGCCCGTGCGGTCGTCGACGACGGGGCCGGAGACGTTGCAGCGCTCGTACAGCCGCGCGCCGGCCTTCTGCGCCTGCCGGGCGAGCTGCTCGTCGAAGTCGTCGCGCTTGCGGACCAGACCGTAGTCCGGGAAGGAGGCGAGATCGGGCCAGTCAAGCTGGAGGCGGACACCGCCGCCGATGATGCGCAGGCCCTTGTTGCGCAGCCAGCCGGCCTCCTCGGAGATGTCGATGCCCATCCCCACGAGCTGCTTCACGGCGCGCGGGGTGAGGCCGTCGCCGCAGACCTTCTCCCTCGGGAACTCGGTCTTCTCCAGTAGGAGTACGTCGAGTCCGGCCCTGGCGAGGTGGTAGGCGGTGGTGGAGCCGGCTGGCCCCGCCCCCACGACGATCACGTCGGCGGTGTTGTCGGAGAGGGGCTCGGTCACGGCGGGATCTCCCCAAGGTTCGTAATGTGCGTGCCGACCGGCACTGGACATGGGCAGTCTATTCAGCAGCATTGATCACCCGGCTGAAGGGCTGCCTCCGTGAACCGACCTCTCCCCGCGGTACGACTGCGCGTCCCCACCCACGAGGACGCCTTCACCTGGCACCGGGCCTTCGACGACCCCGAGGTCATGGAGTTCCTCGGCGGCGGGGGCGCGGCGCTGTCGTTCTACGAGGAACTGACCGCACGCCAGCGCCGGCACGACGCCGAGCGGGGCTTCTGCCTGTGGTCCCTGCTGGGCGAGGCGGACGAGGTCATCGGTTTCGCGGGCGCCCAGCCATGGCCGCACGAGTGGGGCCCGAAGGGTGAGATCGAGATCGGCTGGCGACTCGGGCGGGCCCACTGGGGCAAGGGGTACGCCACCGTGGCGGCGCGGGAGACGGTCGACCGGGTGCGCGCGGCGGGCGTACCGGACGTGATGGCCATGATCCGGCCCGGCAACGAGCGTTCCGTCGCGGTGGCCCTGCGCCTGGGCATGGAACCCGCCGAGTCCTACAACCACCCCAGGTTCGACGCGCCGGTGCACTGCTACCGGCTCAGCCTGACCTAGAGGCCGCACTCCGCTTGGGTCACCCAGAGTAGTCGATTGTCACAGAAAGACACCGAATGCTTCCGGGTGCCACACGCTCGGGGTTACCCTTCCAGTACCACTGGGGGTGACATCTGTGCGCATAACACCCAAAACACCCGAAGTGCGCGTACCCCGTCTCGTCGGCCTGATGGCCGTGGACGCGCGCGAGACCGCCCAGGCATGGGGCCTGTTCCTCAGCGCCCCGGACCGGCCGGACTTCCGCCACACCGTCGTCGACTACGTCGTACGCCAGTACCCGAAGCCCGGTGCCGAGGTGCCGCGGGACTCCCTGGTGTACGTGTGGTTCGACTTCGGTGAGGGCGAGGGCGGCGGAGGTGTCCGCGAGCCGCGCATCCCGAGACCGCCCGGAGGAGGAATGCAGCGCGAGCTGGACGAGCCCGGCGACCCGTTCGCCGTGGCCGGGTTCAGCTCTCCTTGAAGCCCCGGTGCAGGGCCACCACGCCGCCCGTCAGGTTCCGCCAGGCCACCCGGGACCAGCCCGCCTTGCGCAGCCGTTCGGCCAGCGCGGGCTGGTCGGGCCAGGCGCGGATGGACTCGGCGAGGTAGACGTAGGCGTCGGGGCTGGAGGAGACCGCCCGCGCGACCGGCGGCAGCGCGCGCATCAGGTACTCGGTGTAGACGGTGCGGAACGGCGCCCACGTCGGGTGCGAGAACTCGCAGATCACCACCCGCCCGCCGGGCCGGGTCACCCGGTACATCTCGCTCAGCGCGGCGTCCGTGTCCTGCACGTTGCGCAGCCCGAAGGAGATGGTGACGGCGTCGAACGTGTCGTCCTTGAAGGGCAGCCGTGTCGCGTCCCCGGCCGTGAAGGGCAGCCACGCGGTGCGCCGCTTGCCGACCTGGAGCATGCCCAGGGAGAAGTCGCAGGGGACGACGTAGGCACCCGTCCGCGCGAAGGGCAGCGACGAGGTGGCCGTCCCCGCGGCCAGATCCAGGACCTTCTGCGCGGGCCGCGCGTCGACCGCCTTCGCGACCTCCTTGCGCCAGCGCCGGTCCTGCCCGAGGGACAGCACGTCGTTGGTCAGGTCGTACCGTTCCGCCACGTTGTCGAACATCGAGGCGACTTCGTGCGGCTGCTTGTCCAGGGATGCGCGGGTCACGGGCCCATTGTGGCAGCAGGGTCCACGAGACCGGCGCAGCACCCTCGGGACACCGGTCACGGCAGCACCCTCGGCTTCTTCCTCGCCGCGACGTCCTCCACCCAGCCGCACACCAGGACGAAGCCCGCGATCAGGACCCAGCCGCTTCTTCCAGTCGTCGCTGTCGGTGTCGACGAAGACGCTGGTGTAGCCGTCCTCGCCGAGCTTCTTGTAGACGGGCCGGCTGTAGTTGTCGATGGCGTCCGTCTCCGAGGAGTACGGCGCCCGGAACGGACCAGCAGTGTCAGGACGGCGACTCCTCGTCCGACGACGCGGCGACCGACTGCAGCGGGGTGAAGCAGAGTTCGGGGGCGTTCGGGAAGGCGTTCGCGGGGTGAGCGGCCGTACGGGCCCTAGCGGCGCCGGAACACGAGACGTCCGCCGACGACCGTGGCCAAGCAGGTGTCCGCCCCGCGCTCGGCCAGCTCGGCCTCGTCACGGACGTCGAAAACGGCGAAGCGGGCGGCGGAGCCCTGCTGCCGCTCGGTCGCCGTCATGGGCGGCCGTGCGGAGCGGAACGGGTCGAGGGAGGGCAGGTCGCCGGGGCTGCCCAGCCGGCCCATGACGCCGATACCGCTGCGCCGGACGGCGTCCTTCACGGCGCGGTTACGGAAGGGTTCGCAGGCCACGGCGACCGTGCCCCGCGCCAGCATGCGCTGGATCCCGCGCCGGGCACTGGCGCCCCAGCGGGCGTCGTCGAGGACGAGCATGGTCAGCGCGTCCCCGGTCAGCGGCTCGGTGCCGAGGTCGTCGGCCTCTCGTGGATCCGGGTGGTACGTCCGCTCCAGCAGCTCGTTGCCGTACAGGTTGACGAACCCGGGCGTGAGGATGCCTGGCCAACTGCGCACGCGTGCGCGTGGATGCGCGGCGGCCAGCTCCTCCAGGGGACCGACGGCGGCGATCCACTCACCCTGAACGGCGAAGGCGTGGCCCCTGGAGTCGGCGTGAATCGTCAACAAGGCGGCACTAGTTGGACGCGAGCAGCTTCAGCTCGGGATGTGCCGTCCCGCCCGAGATCGCCGTCGACGAGATGTGCGACATCACCCGCTCGTCGACGGGGTCGTTCGCCGGGTCGTCGTGGACGACGAGGTGCTCGTAGGTCGTCGCCCGCTGGGCCGGGACGCGGCCCGCCTTCCTGATGAGGTCGATGATCTCGAGGCGGTTGGAGCGGTGCTTGGCGCCGGCGGAGGAGACCACGTTCTCCTCCAGCATGATCGAGCCGAGGTCGTCCGCGCCGTAGTGCAGCGACAGTTGGCCGACCTCCTTGCCGGTGGTCAGCCAGGAGCCCTGGATGTGCCGGACGTTGTCGAGGAAGAGGCGGGCGATCGCGATCATCCGCAGGTACTCGAAGAGCGTGGCCTGGGTGCGGCCCTTCAGGTGGTTGTTCTCGGGCTGGTAGGTGTACGGGATGAACGCCCGGAAGCCGCCTGTGCGGTCCTGGACGTCCCGGATCATCCGCAGGTGCTCGATGCGCTCGGCGTTCGTCTCGCCGGTGCCCATCAGCATGGTCGAGGTGGACTCCACGCCCAGCCGGTGTGCGGTCTCCATGATCTCCAGCCAGCGCTCACCGCTCTCCTTCAGCGGGGCGATGGCCTTGCGGGGCCGCTCCGGGAGGAGTTCGGCGCCGGCACCCGCGAAGGAGTCCAGGCCAGCCTCGTGGATGCGGGTGATGGCCTCCTCCACCGAGACACCGCTGATCCGGGCCATGTGCTCGACCTCGGAGGCGCCCAGCGAGTGGATGACCAGCTGGGGGAACTCCTTCTTGATGGCGGCGAAGTGCCTCTCGTAGTACTCGACGCCGTAGTCCGGGTGGTGCCCGCCCTGGAACATGATCTGGGTGCCGCCGAGCTCGACGGTCTCCGCGCAGCGGCGCAGGATGTCGTCGAGGTCGCGGGTCCAGCCCTTCTCGGTGTCCTTGGGGGCCGCGTAGAAGGCGCAGAACCTGCACGCCGTGACGCACACGTTCGTGTAGTTGATGTTCCGCTCGATGATGTACGTGGCGATGTGCTCGATACCGGCGTACTTGCGGCGCCGTACCGCGTCGGCGGCAGCGCCCAGCGCGTGCAGCGGGGCGTCGCGGTAGAGGACGAGCGCCTCCTCGGGGCTGATCCGCCCACCGGCGGCGGCACGGTCGAGCACGGACTGAAGGTCGGCCTTCTCGGTCACCGGCGTCCCTTTCGCAAGGTTCACAATTGGGGTTGTGGACGGACCGAACCAGCCTACGTCAGGCTGTTCGCCCGGCTGACGTCAGGCCGTGTACGCGCCGATCAGCAGCCCCACGAAGGCCCCCGCGATCAGGAACGGCCCGAACGGAATCATCGTCTTGCGGCCCGCCCGCCGGACCACGACGAGCGCGCCGCCGTACAGCGCCCCGAACAGGAACCCGGCGAAGGTGCCGAGCATCACCGTCGGCCAGCCGTACCAGCCGAGCGCGGCCCCCGTCGCCAGCGCCAGTTTCACATCGCCGAAGCCCATGGCGCCGGGATTGACCAGCCACAGCACGAAGTAGCCGGCGCCGAGGGCGAAGGTGCCCAGCAGGGCGGTGAGCCAGTCCCCGGAGTGCTCGGGGACGAGGGTGACCAGCGCGAGCAGCCCGAGCGCGGCCCCCGCGAGCGGCAGCGTCACCACGTCCGGCAGTCGCTGCACCCGCAGGTCCACCACCGCCAGCAGCACCGCGAGCGGCGCGAGCAGCAGCCATACCCCGAGCTCGGGCCGGGTGCCGGTGGCGGCGGCGAGGGCGGCGCAGACCAGGGCGGTGACGGTGGCGAGCTGAAGGCCGCTCGGGCCGTACGACGACTGGGGCCAGGGGCATCGCGCACACCGCGCCCGCCCGACCCACCCCGCGACCAAATGCCCGCCCGGGCAGTTCTCCCGCCACTGCTCCTCCGGGGGGACGGAGAAGCGGTAGGCGGCCCTGGGCAGCAGCGCGCCCGCCGCCGCACCCCACAGCGCGGCGGTCACGACCAGCAGGGCGTCGCTCATCCGGCCGCGGCGACGCCGTCGCGCCATGTCGGGACGGAGAGCCCCGGCCTGAAGCCGGCGGCCGTGGCGCCCACGAGCAGCAGCGCGCAGACGAGTTGCCGGGCGGGCAGCTGCCCGGGCCCGGCCCCGGGCGCGCCGACGACCAGCCGGAGCAGGGCGACGAAGGCCAGGAACGCCTTGCCGAAGTCCCCGTACGTACGCTGCCGCGCACGCACCGGTTGCGGTGTCCGATTCCGCGGGCTCACCGGGCCCCCGCTGGAGCTTCCCGTGGAGCCTGGTGTGCTGTGTCGCGCCATGGGGGGTGTCCTGGGTCGTGGTGGGGAGGAGTTGGCCCGGGGATGGGCCGGGGGTGGGCCGGGGGTGGGCCGAGCCTACGGAGATCCTATTGACCCGCACTGACACGGCGAAGCACGGAGGAAGACCGGCCGCCCGTCGACCGCCCCTTCCCGCACGCGACGCCTCCCGCTCCGCCCACGGTCCCCCACGCGTGGGCCAGTTGTTGACCGCCCGCGGCGGAAGCGGCGGCGGCGATGTCGGCCTGCGCGACGAACGGTACGGATCGAAGCTCTGAACGGACCACTGGACCAAGGCATCTGAAGCGACGTCCGAGCGACCCGCTCAGCGCGGCTGAATCGCCGCCTCAGCCGCTGCCTTGATCCGGGCGCCGAAATCATGGGCGTCCTTGCGGGCGGCGGCGAGCGCGAGGCCGACGAGGAGTCGGCCGAGGCCGTGGCCTTCCAGGGCGTTGAAGATACGGACCCGTGTCCTGCCGCCGGCCAGCGACTCCAGGTCGTAACCGCCTTCGCGGACCGTCACGCTGTTCTTCGAGGCCTCGGCCCACCGGATCCGCACCGGGGCCTGCAGGTCGGTGATGCGGAACTCCCTGGCCGTCTTCATCCCGGCGTCCTTGACCGTGCTGCGGAAGACCGTCCCGACGGCGGTCGGAGTGTCGGGAACCCGCTCGATCCTCAGCACACGGGGGCTGAACTGCTGATCGTTGCGTCCGTCGGCGAGGTAGTCGAACACCGCTTCGACGGGTCGATCGACCTCGGTCGTCGCTTCGAACTGTCCTGGCATGAGCACTCCTCGATCGCGGGAGCCGCAGCGTGCCCGTGACTCCTTCGTACAGGGGACCACCGGGCGTCTCGCGAGGCGAACCGCGCCGGATGCACCTGACCCGCACCCCTCACCGGATGCGATCACGACTCGCAGGCGGGAGGCTGTTGCGTGTGGCAACACCGCGCTGCCTGCCCCAGTGGCTGGGCACCATGGTCAGGCCGTGCACGAGCCCCCGGCATCTCTCCCAGCCGAGTGTCCATCCCCGGAGCCCACGGAGATCGTCATGACCGCCCCCTCTGGCACCGTCGTTCTGGAGCCCGCGTCCCAGCAGATGGCAGATGCCACGTCCCAGCCGCCGTTCCTGTACCAACTGGGGCCGGAGAAGGCCCGAAAGGTGCTGGACGACATCCAGGCGGAACCGATCGAGAAGCTCGACGTCGACTCGGAGTGGATCACCATTCCCGCCGAAGTCGGCGATGTACGTGTCCGGATCGTCCGGCCGCGGGGCTCCGCGTCGCCCCTTCCCGTGATTCTCTACATGCACGGCGGTGGCTGGGTCCTGGGCAACGCGGACACCCATGACCGACTGGTGCGCGAGCTCGCGGACGGGGTGCGGGCCGCGGTCGTGTTCGTCGAGTACGCCCGCTCCCCCGAGGCCCACTACCCGGTGGCGATCGAGCAGGGCTACGCCACCGCTCAGTGGATCGTCCGAGAGGGCGCTGCCCACGGCCTCGATCCGGACCGCATGGCGGTGGCGGGCGACTCGGTCGGCGGGAACATGACGGCCGCTCTCGCCCTGATGGCCAAGGAGCGCGGCGACGTCCGCTTCGTGCACCAGTCCATGTACTACCCGGTCACCGACGCCAGCATGAACACCAGGTCCTACGCCGACTTCGCCACCGGCTACTTCCTCACCGCCAAGGCCATGGAGTGGTTCTGGGACGCCTACGCTCCCGACCGCGCGCAGCGCGACGAGATCACCGCCTCCCCCTTGAAGGCCGACCTCGATCAGCTCGCCGATCTGCCACCGGCCTTCCTCGTCGTCGACGAGGCGGATGTGCTGCGCGACGAGGGTGAGGCGTACGCGGCCAAGCTCCGCGCCGCAGGCGTCGACATCACCACGGTCCGTTACGACGGCATCACCCACGACTTCATGATGCTCAACCCGCTCAGCGACACCCACGCCACCCGTGCGGCCGTGTCCCAGGCCGTCGCTGTACTGCGGGAGGCCCTGGGCACCGACGAAGCGGCTTAGGGCCTGCCGGAAGTTCACCGGCGGCAAGGCCCCGGCCGCTACCTGACCTTCGACATCCGGGAGACCGGGTTCCCCTCCGCCGCGCTGTCCGAGGTGTACTTCAGGTCGTCACCCACCGGCGTCAACTGCACATCGTGTGCGGCCGGGTCGCAGCCCGCATGGTTGCCCTTGGCGCCCACGGAGGTGACGACCAGCCGGGCCGAAGTCACCTTCTTCAGCGTCAGTACGTCCGTGCAGACACCGCCGAGCTGGTCGGTCTGGACGAGTCGGCCCAACTCCTCGCCCCCACCGGCCCGGTGGACGGTGAGCCGGAAGGTGCCTACGGGCAGGTTCCCGCCGAGGGCGGTGGCCTGGCCCTCCCAGGTGCCCAGGTAGCGGGACGGAACGGTGCTGCCGCTCTTGCCGGGGGGATCGGCACTGCGGTCGACGGCGCTGGAGGCGGGACCGGGCGCCGGCGAGTAGGCGCTGCCCCCGGAGGACTCGTCGTCCGTGCCGCCGATCAGCGACCGGACGAGGAACCCGAGCCCCACGACCGCCCCGACGAGCGCCCCGGCGACGGCGAGCGCCACCGTGCAGCTCACCCGGCGTCCACGACCGCCCTCACCCGGGGTGGAGGAGGCCGCCATGGTGACGGAGACCTTGCCCGGAGGCTGCTCCACGGACGGCGAGGGCGCGTCCCGGGGCCCGGGCATGACGACCGGCTCGGCCTCCGGCATCACCGGCGCCGGCCCGAACTCGCCGCCCGCCACGCCGGACGCCCCGCCCATCACGCCTGAAGCCCCTCCCACCGACGGGCTGCTGAACCCGATTGGGCCGGACGGCACCGCCTCCGCGGCCTCCAGGTTCAGCAGCCGTACGGCGCTGCGGCTGACCTGTTCGACCAGAGGCCCCGGCAGCCAGCCGCCCGCGATCAGCCGAGCCGCGCCGTCGGGGGCCAGCCGCCGGGCGACCTCCCCGGGTGCGGGCCGGCGGCCGGGGTCCTTGGCCAGGCAGGCCTCGGCCACCTCCCGCAGTTCACCGCTCAGCGCGCCGAGTTCCGGCTCCTCGTGGACGACCTTGTACAGCAGCGCCGCCGAGGAGTCCCCGGGGAAGGGCGGCTCGCCGGTGGCCGCCTACGCCAGGACCGCGCCGAGGGAGAAGACGTCCGCCGCGCCGGTGACGTCCTTGCCGAGGATCTGTTCCGGGGACATGTAACCGGGCGAGCCGACGGAGACGCCGGAAGAGGTCAGGGAGGCGGTGCCGTCGGTGGCACGGGCGATGCCGAAGTCGATCAACAGGGGGCCGTCGAGGGTGAGCAGCACGTTGGACGGTTTCACGTCCCGGTGCACCAGTCCGAGTTCGTGCACGGCCGCCAGCGCCTCGGCGAGGCCCGCGCCCAGCGCCCGTACCGAGTGCGCGGGCAGCGGGCCGTCGGCCTCCACCGCGGCGGCCACGGTCGGGCCGGCCGCGTAGGCCGTGGCGGCCCAGGGCACGGGGGCGTCGGGGTCGGCGTCCAGGACGGGGGCCGTCCAGGCGCCGCCGACCCGCCGGGCGGCCGCGATCTCGCGCCGGAAACGCGCGCGGAACTCGTCGTCCAGCGCCAGGTGCGGGTGCACGATCTTCACCGCGACGGTCCGGCCGCCCGCGCTGCGGCCGAGGTACACCCGTCCCATCCCGCCCGCGCCGAGCCGGCCGAGCAGCCGGTACGGCCCGATCACGGCAGGTTCGTCGGCCGCGAGCGGCTGCATGGCGTCCCCCCATCCCCCGTAGGCCCCCATAGGCCCCCATAGGCCCCCGTGGGCCCCCGTGGGCCCCGTCGGGCACTCCAGCAGATTAGTGCGGAACGCCCCGTTACGGCTGGAGCAGTTCCCCTACGGCTGGAGCAGTTCCACCTTCACGTCGGCCGGGAAGCCGGTCGTCGGTCCCACCCGCCGTGCGAACTCCGTGACCGCGTTGAGCTGCGGTCCGCCGAAGCTGAAGTCGAGGGTGGTGAAGTACTGTTCCAGGGTCCGCTCGTCGAAGGACTCCCAGCGGGCCGCCTGCTCGGCGACCTTGCCGACCTCCTGCAGGGAGAGGTTGCGGGAGGCGAGGAACGCCTCGTGCACCTGGCGGGTGATGTCGGGCTCGCGCTCGACGTACTCCCGCCGGGCGGCCCACACCGCGAAGACGAACGGCAGCCCCGTCCACTCCTTCCACAGCGCGCCCAGGTCGTGCACGTCGAGCCCGTAGCGCGGCCCGTCGTGCAGGTTGGCGCGCAGTGCCGCGTCCCCGATCAGTACGGCGGCCTCGGCCTCCTGCATCATCAGGCTGAGGTCGGGCGGGCAGGTGTAGTAGTCGGGCTGGACGCCGTAGCGCTCGGCGAGCAGCAGCTGGGCGAGGCGGACGGAGGTGCGGGAGGTCGAGCCGAGGGCGACCCGGGCGCCGTCCAGCCGGTCGAGGGGGGCCTGCGAGACGATCACGCAGGACATCACCGGGCCGTCGCAGCCGACGGCGATGTCGGGGAAGGCGACCAGGTCGTCGGCGTTGCGCAGGAACTCGACGAGGGTGACGGGCCCGATGTCGAGGTCCCCCCGCACCAGCTGCTCGCTGAGCTTCTCGGGAGTGTCCTTGGTGAGGTCGAAGTCGAGGAGGGTGCCGGTTCTCGCGAGCCCCCAGTAGAGGGGCAGGCAGTTCAGGAACTGGATGTGGCCGACACGCGGCCGGGTGCGAGAATTGTCCACATCGCGAGACTAGCCCCCTCGGGATACGGGGCCGCCCCCGGCCCCTCCGTCAACTGGCCCAACGCTTGTCAAACGTTGGGGTGAAGTGATCTTGGCCTCTATTGCTTTCGGCTGGCCACGTGCTAGGCTCGCCGCAAGTTGCAGTTTGGTTTCCCTTGCAGTACAGAGCCTGCGGAGCATGTAACCGCGGGCTCTAGTCGTTTTCAGACGTATGCAGTTGTGCGGCACTTGCTTTCACGCTTGCAGGGTTCTGGAGCAGGGCGACCCTTTGGGCCCAAGGAGGGCTTATGGCTACCGGAACCGTGAAGTGGTTCAACGCCGAAAAGGGCTTTGGCTTCATCGCCCAGGAAGGCGGCGGCCCCGACGTCTTCGTTCACTACTCCGCGATCAACGCCTCCGGCTTCCGCTCCCTCGAGGAGAACCAGCAGGTGAGCTTCGACGTCACGCAGGGCCCGAAGGGTCCGCAGGCGGAGAACGTCACCCCCGTCTGATCACAGGTGCCCGTCGGAACCTTCCGATTCCAGTTGGAAGGTTCCGATCAGCGCTGTCTGATCGACACTGCCTGATCGCAGTCTGATTCGCAGTACCCAAGGAGCCCCACGCCATCCGGCGACGGGGCTCCTGCCTTTTCCGCCGGCTGGCGCGGGGCTCCTTCCGGTCGCCTTCCGATCGCCTTCTGGTCGCCTTCTGGTGGCGGCGGCGTCTGTTCATTTTCCGTTCACACGTGCTGCATGATCAGTACGAATTTCGTTCCGGCCGCGAGCGCCTCGTACGTGTGCGGGACGTCCCCCCGGTACGACATGTAGTCCCCCGCACCGAGCTCGACCGCCTCCCCGCGGGGCCCCGCCTTCACGCTGCCCTCGCCGACCACGATGTGCTCGACGGTCCCGGGAATGTGCGGCTCGGAATCCCGGACGGTGCCGGGTTCCAGCCATACGTAGTAAATGTCCCGCCGAGCGCCCGGCGGGCTCGCGGAAAGCAGCGTGGCGAGATAGCTGGACTGCTCCGAGTGCACGGTGGGCCCCTCCCCCGCCCGGATCACCTGAACGGCGGGCGCGGGCGGCTCCACCAGCACGCTGAACGGCACCCCGAGCGCCACCGCGAGCGCCCAGATCGTCTCCATGCTCGGATTCCCGGCCGCCCCTTCCAACTGGGACAGCGTGGACTTAGCGACCCCGGCCCGCTTGGCCAGCTCGGACAGGGACAGACCGGCGCGGGTGCGTTCGCGGCGGAGGGCGGCGGCGATCCAGTCGAGGGGGAGGCGGGAAGGGGGGCCGGATGGGGGGCCGGAGG
This sequence comes from Streptomyces sp. NPDC001843, assembly GCF_042891955.1. Lineage (NCBI taxonomy): Bacteria > Bacillati > Actinomycetota > Actinomycetes > Kitasatosporales > Streptomycetaceae > Streptomyces > Streptomyces sp. NPDC001843. Next base: position 30,893 of record NZ_JBIATQ010000018.1, read on the forward strand.
GAGTGTCGGAGGGGGGCGAGTCGGGCATGGCGTTCGCTCCATCGGTATGACTGTTCGCCTTGACGAACGTGAGGGCTGCTGTTCATTGTAGAAAACATGCGTTCGCCACAACGAACACACGGAGCCTCTCTCGCCGTGCGGCCCCTGGTCCGCGACAGCTCTCTCGTCTGGCTGGCCAGCGGCATCGTCGGCGTCTCCTTCGGCGCGGTGTCCGTCGCCGGCGGTCTGCCGCTGTGGGTGCCGGTGGTGATGTCGGTGGTGGTGTACGCCGGGTCGGCCCAGTTCAGCGCGGTCGGCGTGCTGCTCGCCGGGGGCGGTCCGCTGGCCGCGGCGGCCACCGGCCTGCTCCTCAACACCCGTACGGCCGCCTTCAGTCTCGCCGTCGCCGAGACCATCGGGGGCGGACGCCTGACCCGCCTGGTCGGCGCCCACCTCGTGACCGACGAAACCGTGGCCTTCGCCCTGGCCCAGCAGGACCCCGACCGCCGCCGGGCGGCGTTCTGGATCTCCGGGCTCGGCCTGTTCGCCGTGTGGAACGCCGGGGTACTGGCCGGCGCGTTCGCCGGGAGCGCCCTCGGCGACACCGCCCGCTACGGCCTGGACGCCGCCTTCCCCGCCGTCCTCGTGGCCCTCGTCCTGCCCACCCTGCGCACGGACCGCGCGGTACGCCGTTCCGCCCTGCTCGGCGCCGCCCTGGCCCTGGCGGTGACACCGGCCGTCCCGGCGGGGGTGCCGGTGCTAGTGGCGCTGTGCGGACTGGTGTTGCACCGCCCGGCGCAGGGGGAGGTGACGGCCCGGTGAGCTCGACGGCCGCCGTGATACTGGCCCTCGCCGTGGGCACGTACGCCTTCCGGCTGGTGGGCCCGGTACTGCACGGGCGCGTGGAGATACCGGCGAGGGTGCAGGAGCTGGCGTCGGCGGGGGCGGTCGTCCTGCTGGTCGCCCTGCTGGCAACGGGCTCGCTGACGGAGGGCGGCGACTTCGCTGGATGGGCCCGGCCGGCCGGGGTCCTGGCGGCGGGCGTACTCGCGTGGCGGAGGGCCCCGTTCGTGGTGGTGGTGCTGGGGGCGGCTGTGGTGACGGGGGTGTTGCGGGCGGTAGGGGCGGGGTGACGCGGACGGACGGGGGGCGGCGTGACGCGGACGCCGGCTGGTGGCCGGTCGGTGGGCCCGCCTCGTGTTCTCGGTCCCGCATTCGGTCAGCGCGGTCCTCGGATGCTGTCGATGATGCGGGTCCAGTTGTCGCTGCCGTGTCCGTTTTCGATCGCGCGCCGGTAGTGGGCCTGTACGGCCAGGGGGAGCGCGAGGTCGAGGCCGAGTGACGTGCTGGTCTCGACGATGTGGTCGGACGTCGCGCCCATCATGGTGACCGTGCTGAGGTCGCCGGGATGCTCTCCGGCGTCGAGCGCGGCACCGGGGTGCTCTTCACCGGCCCTGAGGATGTCGCCGATCGAGTCGGCGGAGGAGAGCAGCTCCGGCAGCGCTTCCTCGGCCTTGATCCCTGCCGTGCCCAGCATGGCGGTGGCGTGCATCAGTCCGGACAGGGTGGTGAGGAACACCGCGAGTTGGGCTTGGTACATCATCTGGGCGAGGCCCGGGTCCTCGCCCAGATGCTTCGGTGTGCCCAGCAGTGCCAACGCCGCCATGTGGCGCTCCAGCACTGGAGCATGGCCGCTGTAGTAGACGTAGGCTGCCTCCGTGCCGACCATCGGCGCGGGCACCATGACGCCTCCGGTGAGGAAGGCGGCATCGTGACCCGCTGCCCAGGTTGCCGCCTCGCGTGAGCGGTCGGGAGTGTCAGAGCTCAGGTTGACCAGCGTCCGCCCGGCGAGCGATGCGGTGGAGGTGGCCGTGGCGGTGTCAAGGATGTCGTACATCGCCTGGTAGTCGGTGAGGCTGAGGATCACGAGGTCACTCGCTTCGACCGCTGCGCCGGGTGTCGCCGCGAGCGTGGCCCCGGCGGCGACGACACCGTCGGCGCGACTGGCGGTGCGGTTCCAGACGGTGACCGGGTGGCCGGCGGCGAGAAGGGTACGGGTCATCGCCTGGCCCATCGGGCCGAGTCCGATCACGGTCACAGGGCTGTGGCTGTCTTGGCTGGTGGTGTGGCTCCGTTGTTCGTTCACCCCTTCATGCTCGGGGAGTGCCTCTGATCTCGGAAGTACCTACTATTTCCTGCGCTACTTACTAAGTTGTAAGCGGATCAGCGACGGCCAAGGGGGATCAGTGATGGCCAAGGCGCCGAGACGCGGGCCTTACATCTGCGGCATCGACGCTGCGCTCGACGTGGTGAGCGGCAAGTGGAAGGGGCTGATCCTCTGGGAGCTGCACACCCATCGCGTACGCCGCTTCGCCGAGCTCCGTCGCGGCCTGCCGGGCGTGAGCGAGAAGATGCTGACGCAGCACCTCCGCGAGATGGAGGAGGACGGTCTCGTTCACCGAGAGGTCCATGCCGAGGTGCCGCCACGCGTGGAGTACTCCCTGACCGAGCACGGGCGCACGCTGAATCGAGCGCTGGGACCGCTCGGCGCCTGGGGGACCGAGCGGATGCGCCGCGAAGGCTTCGGGGCGGTTGACCCGGGCGACGGGGCCGAGGGGGGCGACGGGACCGAGGCGGCCGAGGCCTCACGCGGGTGAGCATGGGCGACGTGGACGCCGGTTGGATGGTTGCTGTGGGGCCGCCCGCTTCTTTTGCAGTGTCGTGATTCCGTGAGCCGAGTAAAGGGCGCTGCGCGTCGCCTACGGCGATCGGCCTGCGGCCGACCCTTGACTCGGCTCACGGAATCACGGGGAAGAAGCGAGCGGGCAGCCCGGAGAAAGCGGGGGCCCGGGTAGGGCGCCCCCTGCCGTCGGCTGGGCTGCCGGGCGGGGTCGGGGGCGCGATGGCGCCTCGCCTGCAGGCCGGGTGGGCTTAGCGGCGATCGGTGGATGGGGAGTGGGGGCTCGTGCACGCGCTGGGTAGGTGAGGGCACGCCGGGTCGGCTCAGCGGCTTGCGGTCGGTGGACGGTGATCGGTGCCGCGCGGTCGCACTGGTGGCGCAGCGGGCTGACGGGATGACAGCAACTGGAGGGAATGTCTCACGCCCGCGCCGCGTGACCTGCGGGTTTGCCTCCCACCCGTGAGACATACCCTCCAATTACCGGGTGGCCGTGACTGGTGAGACGGATGTGACTGGGCGGGAGGCGGCCCGTCGATATCGGACGCCGGCTCAGGCCCTCACTGGTGGCCGTCGGGCGCGGCCCAGGCGACGAGTTGGAGAATTACGCCGTTCGGGTCGGTGACCTGGAAGAGGCGCTCGCCCCACGGCTCTTCGCGCAGGGGGAGGGTGATGGAGACGCCTTCGCTCTGCAGTCGCTCGTATTCGGCCTCCAGGTCGGTCACGGTGAACGCGATGATCACGCCGGCGGCATGCTGATCCCTGAAGCCCTCGGGCAGGACCTCGATGCCGCGCTGCAGAAAGATCACGTCGGGGGCGTCCTCCCGGGCCAGGGAGGCGAAGCCTTCGGCGGCCATGGCCTCCTGGAACCCGAAGTGCTCGACCAGGAATGCGGCGGAGGCGTGGACGTCGTCGACGGTCAGGGAGACGGCCGTGGAAGCGATCTTCATGGTTCCTCCTGGAGACCTGGCATCAACTCTGTACGTTGTACTTTATACATTGTACAGAGTATGCGTGTGCGGAGCCATCGCTCCTAGCGGAGAAGATGGGGCGCATGGCCAAGGAACGAAGCGGCGCAGGCGACCCGGCCCGCACCCTGGAACTGCTGTGGCGCGAGCCCGGACGTGGTGGCCCCCGGCGCGGCCCCCGGCAGGGCTTGACGGTTGACGCCGTCGTCCAGGCCGCCATCGAACTCGCCGACGCCGGCGGGCTGGACGCCCTGACCATGCGCAGCGTCGCCCAGCAACTGGGCGTCACGCCGATGACGCTCTACACCTACGTCCCGGGCAAGGCAGAGCTGCTCGACCTCATGCTGGACGCCGTCTATCTGCAGATGCCGCGCACCGACCAGACGTCCGCCCCATGGCGCACGAGGGTGGAGGCCGTCGCGCGCGAGAACCGCGACCTGTACCGACGCCATCCCTGGGTGGCGACCCTGCCCACCACGCGCCCGCCGCTCGGACCCGGACTCATGGCCAAGTACGAACACGAACTGGCCGCCTTCGACGGCCTCGGGCTCGATGACGTCGAGATGGACGCGGCCCTCACCTTCGTGCTCGGCTTCGTCCAATCCGTCGCTCGCGCCGACTTCGACACCCAGGCCGCCGCCCGCGACAGCGCCATGTCCGACGAGCAGTGGTGGGCCGTCAACGCCCCGCTTCTGGCCAGAGTCTTCGACCCGGCCCGGTTCCCCCTCGCCGCCCGCGTCGGAAGCGCCGCAGGCGCGACCCATCGGAGCACGTACGACCCTGAACACGCCTTCGCCTTCGGGCTGCAGCGCATCCTCGACGGCCTCGCCCACCTCATCGAGAGCCGGTACCGGTAGCGACCCCCGCACGCCGTGGCAGTGATAGGAGGACATGTACCACGGCTGTGCTGAGTGACCTGCAGCTTTCTCAGCCACCCCTGGTACATATCCTCCAATCACTGAGCGGCTGCGGCCAATCAGAACCCACTCACCGACCGCCGCCGAACCCACCCGGCGTGCAGGCGAGGCGCGACCGCGCACCCCAAACCCCGGCTCGCAGGCCAGTCCGGCGAAGGGACCGCCTGCCCCGGCCACCGGCTTTCCGGGCCGCTCGCTCGCTTCTTCCCCGTGCTGGAGCGAGCTGAGTCAAGGGTCGGCCGCAGGCCGATCGCCGCAGGCGACGCGCAGCGCCCTTTACTCGGGTCGCGGAAGCACGACACTCACGAAGAAGCGAGCGGCCCCTACGGCCACCTCCCAAGGGGCGTGCCGGCAGTCGACCCCCACCGCCGTCACTGTCCCTTCGGGATTTGTGGTCGGCACCCGCTCCCGGGCCCTGGGAGCGGGTTGCCGCCTGGGCCCGGGATAGATCGTCGTACGGGTCAACCGCCCAGTCAATCCTGGGGATTTGAGAGTAACCCCAAGTGTTAGCTTGGAGGTTGTGACGCTCGATGATCTGCGCGTGTTCGTCGCCGTGTGCCGGGGCGGGAGTCTCAGTGCGGTGGCTCGGGAGCTGGGGTGCACGCAGTCGGCCGTGAGCCAGCACGTGAAGCGGCTGGAGCGGGAGACGGGGGTGGCGCTGCTGGAGCGGCAGCCTCGCGGGGTCGTGCCCACGCAGGCGGGGCGGGTGCTGGAGGCCGCCGCCGCGGAGGGGATCGCCGGACTCGATCTCGCCGTGCGGGAGTTGCGGGACCTCGTCGACGGGCGCAGCGGGTACGTGCGGGTCGCCACCGGAGCCACCACCGTGCGGCACTTCATGTCCGACGCCGTCGTCCGGTTCCGGCGACGGTATCCGCACGTCAACCTCGAATTCCGAACCGTCAGTTCGGGACGCGGCAGCTTCGACGCGCTCGCCGACGGCACGCTCGACCTCGCCTGGATCACCCTCGGCCCTCCCGTGCGCGGGATCGAGCAGCGGGCGGTGGTCGAACTGCCCTGGGTGCTTGCCGTACGGGCCGACGACCCGCTCGCCCGGCAGACCCACCTCGACCCCGGCGACCTGCACGACGTACGGCTGATCCGGCTGCCGCCCAACTCCGCCTCCGCCGCCCATCTCGACGCCGCCTGCGAGGACCTGGGCGTGCGCTTCGCCTACGAGCCGAGCGTCGCCGACTGGGACACCGCCCTGCTGCTCGCCGAGCTGGGAGTCGGGCGGGCCGTCGTGCCTGCCGTGCCGGGACTTCCCGTTCCCGGGGAGGGAGACCTGCGGCTCGTGCCCGTCCCCGGGCTGCGGCCCCTTCCCGTCGGGTGGGCCGTACGCCGCTGGGACGCGCTCAGTCCGCCGGCCCGGGCCTTCGCCGACACGGTCGTCCAGTGCCGGGTGCGGGGCGGGTGAGGGGCAGTTCCGCCCAGACTGTTTTGCCTACGGCGCGCTCCGTGACGCCCCAGGCCTGCGCCAGCAGTGATACGAGGATCAGGCCCCGGCCTCCCTCGCCGTTCTCGTCGTCCTCCGGGGCGAACCTGAGCTTCTTCTCTCCCCTCGCGTCGGTCACCTCGATACGGAGGGTGTCCCTGGGGAGGCGCAGCAGGCGCAGTTCGAAGTCCCTGCCGGGTACGCGGCCGTGCGTGACCGCGTTCGCGGCGAGTTCCGCGACCAGGTGCTGGGCGGTGTCGTTCACGTCTCCGCCGTAGGGGTGGCCCCAGCTCGCCAACTGGTTCGCCGTCAGGTGGCGGGCCAGGCGTGCGCCTCTCGGAGTCGGACTCAGACGGACGGCCAGTTCGCTGAGGGTCGTGGGGGAAGTGGTGGGGGTGGAGATTTGTGAGTTCACGTGACAGAGGGTGGCGGTTTCTCCCTACCCTGACCAGGAGTGACCTGGCGACTGTGCGTAGCCGTACGGGTGCGGTGGGTTGGGCGTACGGGGTTGTTCACGACCCTGGGTAAGCAGCTCAAGGTGCTTCGGGAGCGGAAGGGGCTTACGCAGAAGGAGTTGGGTCAGCTTGTCGCCTACGGGCCGGATGCCATCTCCGCCATGGAGCGGGGCGTGCGGGTTACCCAGCCCGAGCTGCTTGAGACGGCAGATGAGTTGCTCGACGCCGGGGGCATCCTTCGGGCTGCCATTCCCGACGTCAAGGAGGCGCTGAAGAAGGCGCGGACCCGACACCCCGAGTGGTACAGGAGTTACGCGGCCCTAGAGGCGGAGGCTATTGAGCTCCACTTCTACGCCAACCAGGGCGTGCCGGGCCTCTTGCAGACCGAGGACTACGCCCGGGCGGTGTTCTCTCGCCGACGACCCCTGCTTGACGAGGAGACGATCGAGAAGCGGGTAGCAGACCGGCTGGCGCGGCAGCAGGTCTTCGACAGGTGGCCCGCCCCAGTGTGCAGTTATGTCCTGGAGGAGGTGATGCTGGATCGGCCCATCGGCGGCCGGGACATCCACAAGGAGCAGTTGCAACGGCTGCTGCACATCGCCAGCTTGCGGAACGTGGAGATTCAGGTGATGCCGTCCAGTGCGGAGGAACACCCGAACATGGATGGCCCGTTCAACTTGCTGACCCCTCGTAAGCACCCGCAAGTTGCGTACACGGAGATCCAGGGCTACCCCCGGCTGATCACCGACACCGAAGAGGTACGGAAGATCGCCGATCGCTATGGGATCATGCGGGCGATGGCCCTCACGCCCACGGTGTCCCGGGCCCTGATCGAGAAGAAGCTGGGGGAGCTGTGAACAGCCACGAACTCAACTGGCGCAAGTCCAGCTACAGCGGCGGTGAGGGCGGCGAATGCCTGGAGATCGCCACCGACCACGCAGCAATCCACATCCGCGACTCCAAAACCCCCACCGCCCCTCACCTGACCCTCTCCCCCACCACCTGGCTGGCCTTCCTCCCCCACCTCAGCCCTACCAACTCACCGGCAACTCCACAGGAAACCGCCGAATAGTCTTCGCGTCCCACCGCAAGTCCCCCGGCGGCACCGCCAACCGCAGCCCGGGGAAGCGTTCCAGCAGCCGCCCGACCGCGACCTCCAGCTCGGCCAGGGCCAAGGGCACGCCGATGCAGCGGTGGCCGCCCCAGCCGAAGGTCATGTGGGGGGCGTGGGGGCGGGCGGGGTCGATGGTGTGGGGGTCCGGGTAGCGGGCGGGGTCGCGGTTCGCCGTCAGATAAGAGACGTGGACGAACTCGCCGGCCCGGATCTTCACGCCGTCCAGCTCGACGTCCTCCAGGGCCACGCGGGGGATGCCGACGCCCTTGCGGAAGGGGATGTACCGCAGCAGTTCATGGATGACGTCCGTCAAGGACTCCGGATTCCGCCGCAGCCCGTCCATCAGCTCCGGCCGGGTCAGCAGCAAGTAAACGATGTTGCTGATCTGACACGTCGCCGTGTCCTGGCCGCTGAGCACCAGGGTCAGTGTCATGACGGCCATTTCCTGGTCGTCGAGCTGGTCCTGGCCGTCCCGGGCGGCGATCATCCCGCTGATGATGTCGTTGCCGGGGGTGTGGCGGCGCTGCTCGACGAGGGTGCGGAAGTAACCGGTCAGGTCGGTCTTGACCTGGGCCGCCGCCTCCTTGTTGTCCCGGCCGGTGACGAGCAGTTTCAGAACCAGGTCCCGCATCCGGGCCCAGTCCTCGCGGGGGATGCCGAGGAGTTCGAGGATGGTGTGCTGCGGGAACGGGTCCGACAGGTGCCGGACGAGGTCCGCGGGCGGGCCTTCCTCCGCCATGCCGTCCAGCAGTGAGTCGGCGAGCCGGACGATCCGCTCGCGCATGCCGTCGACCCGTTCCTGGGTGAAGGCCTGGGAGACCAGGCTGCGTACGCGGCTGCTCTGCGGGGGGTCCATGACGTTGACGGACTCGGGGGAGACGATGGGCTCCGGGGTCATGCGGGGGTAGTCGTGGCCCATGATCCCGGCGCGGCTGAAGCGGCGGTCGACGGTGACCTGCTGGACCGAGTGGAAGTCGGTGGCCAGCCAGGCGTCGGCCTCGCCGTACGGGAGGCGGATACGGCTGATGGATCCGCGCTCCATGAGGTCGGCGAGCTCGGGGTCGAAGTCCAGGGCGTCGCTGAAGTCGAAGGGGCAGGTGCGGGGCTCGTCGTCGGTGCTGTGCTGCTGCCGGTCGTCAGTCATGTCATATGCCTCCTGGCGCGATGGAAACACGGCAGGAGGCACGGGCCCGTGATACGCACCCCGCTGGTGGGCCGGATGGGCTAAGAACCTCTGACACAGGGTCAGCCGTACAGCCCCTCCACCTCCCCCGCGAAGTCCCGCATGATCGCTTCCCGCCGCAGCTTCATCGACGGGGTCAGGTGGCCGGACTCCTCGGTGAAGTCGACGGGCAGGACCGCGAACCGCCGGATGGACTCGGGCCGGGAGACCAGTTTGTTGGCCTCGTCCACGGCCCGTTGCAGGACGGCGGTCAGCTCCTCGTCGCCGATGAGGAGCTCGGGGGGAACCGGGTGCTTGCCGTTCATCAGGCGCCAGTGGGTGATGCCGTCGGGGTCGAGGGTGAGGAGGGCGCCGACGTAGGGGCGGCCGTCGCCGACCAGCATGCACTGGGAGATCAGGGGATGGGAGCGGAGCCAGTTCTCCAGGGGGGCGGGGGCGACCGACTTGCCGCCGGCGGTGATGAGGAGCTCTTTTTTGCGGCCGGTGATGGTGAGGTAGCCCTCGTCGTCGAGTTCGCCGAGGTCGCCGGTGGCGAGCCAGCCGTCCTGGGTCGCGGGGACCACTCCGCCGGCCTGGGGGTCCCAGTAGCCGCGGAGCACGTGGTCCCCGGCGATCAGGATCTCGCCGTCGGCGGCGATGCGGACCTTGGTGCCGGGCATGGGCCAGCCGACGGTGCCCAGGCGCGGTTTGAGGGGTGGGGTGACGGTGGAGGCGGCGGTGGTCTCGGTGAGGCCGTAGCCCTCGAAGATCTCGATGCCCGCACCCGCGTAGAAGGCGGCGAGGCGGCGGCCGAGCGGGGAGCCGCCGCAGATCGCGTACCGGACCCTGCCGCCCATCGCGTTGCGGATGCGGCGGTAGACCAGGGGGTCGTAGAAGGTGCGGGCGGCTTTCAGGGAGCGGCTGGGGCCGCCGCCGGTGCCGGTCTGGCGGGCTTCGAGGGCCTCGCCGTAGCGCTGGGCGACGGAGGCCGCGCGGTCGAAGGTGGACACGCGTCCGCCCGCCTCCGCCTTGGCGCGGGCGGAGTTGAAGACCTTCTCCAGCATGTAGGGGATGGTCAGCAGGCAGGTCGGCCGGAAGGCGGCGAGGTCCGGGAGCAGGTCCTCGGGCTTCAGGCTGGGGGCGTGGCCCAGACGTACTCTCGCCCGGACGCAGGCGATGGCCACCATCCGGCCGAAGACGTGGGACATCGGCAGAAACAGCAGCACCGAGGCCGCCTCGTCCGACTTCGCCTTGAAGACGGGGTGGAGGAGTTCGATGGCGTTGTCGACCTCGGCGAAGAAGTTGCCGTGCGAGAGGGCGCAGCCCTTGGGGCGGCCGGTGGTGCCGGAGGTGTAGATGATGGTGGCGAGCGTGTCGGGGACGAGCATGCCCCGGCGTATGTCCGCTTCCGCGTCGGGCAACTGGGCGCCCACTTCGGCGAGGCGGTCCACGTGGCCCTTGTCCATCACCCAGACGTGGCGGAGGTCGGGGAGGTGTTCTAGTTCGGGGCCGATGGCGGCTGCCTGGCCGGCGGTCTCCGTGACCAGGGCGAGCGCGCCGGAGTCGTGGAGGATCCAGCGGGTCTGGAAGACGGAGGAGGTCGGGTAGACGGGGACGGTGACCAGTCCGGCCGCCCAGGCGGCGAAGTCCAGCAGCGTCCACTCGTAGGTGGTGCGGGCCATGACGGCGATCCGGTCGCCGGGTGTGAACCCCTCGGCGATCAGTCCCTTCGCCACCGCCAGTACCTGTTCGGCGAACTCGAGGGCGGTCACGTCCTGCCAGTCGCCGTCGGGCGTCCTGCGGCTGAGGACCACCGCTTCGGGATCCTTCTCCGCGTTGTCGAACGGCAGGTCCGCGAGGGATCCGTGGGTGACGGGCGGGGCGAAGGGCGGGACGGACGCCTCCCGTACCACCCCGTCCAGGCGGCGTGTCTCCGGCTCGACGAGGATCGGCAGGCCGTCGTAGTCGGTGGCGTGGACGGTGGCGTGCACGGTGGCACCGGAGGAGACGGGGGAGACGGGGGCGGTCGGGTACGGCGTGGACACGGGCGGCTCCTCGGGCGTGCAGCGTGAACTGCTTGCTGCATTACGTACGTGCCTCGCACACCGAGGCGTTCACCGGCGGGCCGCTGCGGAAGGGGGTTACCGACGGTTCAGGCAGGTGATGTTACGAGGCTCCTGTGGTGGGCTTGTGCGGGTTCGGGGATGGTCCGGGGACAGGGGTGTGCAATCTCGGCGGTTAAGTGACGGTCGCTCACGTTCGCTCCAGGACGGCCGTCACGCCCTGGCCGCCGGCCGCGCAGACGGAGATCAGTCCCCGTGCCGGTCCCTCCCGTTCGGCCAGCAGTTTGGCCAGGGTCGCGACGATCCGGGCGCCGGTCGCCGCGAAGGGGTGGCCGGTGGCGAGGGAGGAGCCCGCCACGTTCAGGCGGCTGCGGTCCACGGGGGCCAGGCCGCGCTTCTCCCAGGCCGCGAGGGTGGCCAGCACCTGGGAGGCGAAGGCCTCGTGGACCTCGATCAGGTCGAAGTCGGCCATCGTCAGGCCCGCCCGCTCCAGCATCCGCGGGACCGCGTACGCGGGAGCCATCAGCAGGCCGTCCTCGCCGTCCGCCACATCGCCGTGCGGGAAGTCCACGGCCGCCGTCTCGTACGCCGTGAGGTAGGCCAGCGGTTCCAGGCCGCGTTCGGCCGCCCACTCCTCGGACGCCAGCAGGACCAGGGCGGCGCCGTCGGTGAGCGGGGTGGAATTGCCCGCCGTCATGGTGGGTTCCGGGTCCTTCAGGCCGAACACCGGCTTCAGCGTGGCCAGTTTCTCCACCGTCGAGCCGGGGCGGAGGTTCTGGTCCCGGGCCAGGCCCCGGAAGGGGACCACCAGGTCCTGGAAGAAGCCGCGTTCGTACGCCGCCGCCAGCCGCTGGTGACTGGCCGCCGCCAACTCGTCCTGGGCCTCCCGCGTGACGCCCCAGACCCGGGCGGTGACCGCGGCGTGCTCGCCCATGGACAGGCCGGTGCGCGGCTCGGCGTTGCGGGGGATGTCGGGGACGAGGTGGGCGGGGCGGACCTTGGCGAGGGCCTTGACGCGGGCGCCGAGGGATTTCGCCCGGCGGGCCTCGAGCAGGACGCGGCGCAGGTCGTCGTTGACGCCGAGAGGGGCGTCGCTCGCGGTGTCGACGCCACCGGCGATGGCCGACTCGGTCTGGCCGAGGGCGATCTTGTTGGCGGCGGCGATGATCGCCTGGAGGCCGGTGCCGCAGGCCTGCTGGATGTCGTAGGCGGGGGTGCGGGAATCGAGGTCCGAGCCGAGGACCGTCTCCCGGGTGAGGTTGAAGTCGCGGCTGTGCTTGAGGACCGCTCCCGCCACCAGCTCCCCCACCGCGCCGGGCGCCTGGAGCCCGTACCGCTCGACCAGGCCGTTCAGGGCGGCGGTGAGCATCTCCTGGTTGGAGGCGGTGGCGTACGGGCCGTCGGCGCGGGCGAAGGGGACGCGCGTGCCGCCGATCACCGCGACGCGGCGGGCGCGAGGGGGTTCAAGGGGACTCATTCTCGACCTGTTCCTCACCGTGACGTAGGCTTACCTCCGGTAACCTTACTCCAGAGTAAGCATTTGGACCCCTGGGAGTCGTCAGATGGCCGACCGCTACCTGAGCTTCACCGGCACCGCGCCCGGCCGCTTCCTCACCCGTCGACTGGGACTGCCGCAGCCCGCGCCGCTGAAGCGCTGGTCGGAGCGGGAGACCTCCCTGGGCGGCCCGCTGCTCCAGCTCACCGCCGGGAAGTCCGACCTGGACCTGGCTCCCGTCCTCGCCCGCACGGGAATCCCGGCCGGTACGGAATCGGGCGCGCGCACGGGCGCCGAGAAGCCCGCCGCCGCCGTCCTCGACGCCACCGGTGTCCGGGACGTCGGAACGCTGGGCGAGGTGCACGCGGCCCTGCACCCTGTCCTGCGGTCGGTCGCCGCGAGCGGCCGGGTGGTGGTGCTGGGCGCCCCGCTCGACCCCGCCGACCACCACCAGTCCGCCGCCCAGCAGGCCCTGGAAGGCTTCACCCGGTCGCTGGGCAAGGAGATCGGGCGGGGCAGGACCGTGAACCTGGTCCGGCTCACCGACGCGGACGCCGCCGAGTCCACCCTGCGCTTCCTGCTCTCCCCCAAGTCGGCCTACGTCAGCGGCCAGGTCATCGGCGTCGGTGACGGCCTCGGCGGCGGTGGGGTCACCGCCCCCGGCGACTGGGAGCGGCCGCTGGCCGGGCGCACCGCGCTGGTCACCGGCGCCGCGCGCGGCATCGGGGAGGCGGTCGCCGAGACGCTGGCCAGGGACGGCGCCCAGGTCGTCGTACTGGACGTGCCGGCGGCCGAGGCGGACGCCCGCCGGGTCGCCGAACGGCTCGGCGGCACCGCCCTCGCCCTCGACATCACCGCCGCCGACGCCGGTGAGCGGATTATGGACGCGCTGCCCGCCGGGCTCGACGTGCTGATCCACAACGCCGGCATCACCCGGGACCGGCGGCTGGTCAACATGCCCGCCGAGCGGTGGAGTGCGGTTCTGGAGGTCAACCTCGCCAGTGTGCTGCGCACGACGGACGCGCTGCTCGCGGGCGGCGCCCTGCGCCCCGGCGGGCGGATCGTGGCGACCGCGTCGATCGCCGGGCTGGCCGGGAACGCGGGGCAGACGAACTACGGGGCGAGCAAGGCGGGGGTGGCCGGGCTGGTGCGGTCCCTCGCGCCGCGGGCGCTGGCCGAGCACCAGGTCACCGTGAACGCGGTCGCGCCCGGCTTCATCGAGACGAAGATGACCGCCGCGGTCCCCCTGTTCATCCGGGAGGCCGGGCGGCGGATGAACTCACTCGCCCAGGGCGGGCTGCCCGTCGACGTCGCCGAGACCACCGCCTGGCTGGCCCATCCGGCCTCCGGTGCGGTCAACGGGCAGGTCGTCCGGGTCTGCGGCCAGAGCCTGCTGGGGGCCTGATGGGCGCCGTGTCCGCCGTCGTCCTGACCGGCTCCCCCGCACTCGCTCCCCTGCTCGCCCGCGGCGCCCTGCGCTCGCCGTTCAAGCGGCCCCGGCCGGATGCCGACTACCCGCGCGCCCGGCTGGTGCTGCCCGGCGTACGCGTCGACCAGGACCGGCTGGCCGCGTACGAGCGGGTGTGCGGCTTCGCCACCGGCGACGACGGGCTCCCGGTCACCTACCCGCACGTCCTCGGCTTCCCGCTCGCCATGCGGCTGATGAGCGGCCGGGACTTCCCGCTGCCGCTGCTCGGCCTCGTCCACACCTCCATCGAGATCACCCGGCGCACCGCCCTCCCGGCCGACCGCGAGTACCAGCTCACCGTGTACGTCGCCGGTCTGTCGCCGCACCGGCGCGGCACCGAGGCCACCGTCGTCACCGAGTTGCGGGACGGCGCGGGCGGCGGGGACCTGGTGTGGGAGTCGACGAGCACCTACCTGGCGCGGCACCGCACCGGCACCGCCACGCAGGGCGAGGCGCCCCCGCCGCTGCGGGAGGTACTGCCGCCCGTCGCCGAGTGGCGGCTCGCCGGGGACGTGGGACGGCGGTACGGGGCTGCCTCCGGCGACCGCAACCCCATCCACCTGCACCCTCTCACCGCCCGCCTCTTCGGCTTCCCGCGCGCCATCGCCCACGGCATGTGGACCGTCGCCCGCTGCCTCGCCGCCCACGGCACGCCCCGGGCCGCGCTGGTCCGTGCGGAGTTCCGGGCGCCGGTGCTGCTGCCGGGGACGGTGGTGTACGCGGCGGACGGCGACGGGCGGTTCGAGCTGCGGGGCGGCGAGAAGGTGCACGTGGCCGGGGGTGTCTACCCGGCGGCCGGCTGAGCCCCGGGCTCCCGCGGCGGCCCCGGTTCCGGCGGGGACCACGGCCGCCCGTCCATGAGGTCGCCCAGGCCCGCCCACGCGAAGTTCATCAGGGTCGCCGCGGCCTGCCGGGCCGTGACGCCCGGGGTGGCGTTGGCCCAGGCGGCGAGGGACTCGGCGGCACCGACCAGGGCCTCGGCAAGGCCGGCGACCTCGTGCTCGGGGAGATCAGGGTTGCGGTGGGCCTCCCGGGCGGCCTCGGCGATCAGCCGGGTGACGAACGCGACGAGCTCCTCGCGCATCGCCGTCACCTCGGCGGCGAAGGGCTCGCCGTGGGTGCGGGCCTGCAGGTGCAGCACGGACCAGCCGTCCGGGTGCTCGGCGGTGTGCGCGAAGAACGCCTGGAGCCCCTCCCAGAGCTGGCGGTCGGCGGGCAGTCCGGGCCGGACCCCGTCCCGTACCGCCTCGGTGAGCGCCTTCGCCTCACGGCGGATGCAGGCGGTGAAGAGGTCTTCCTTCGAGTTCAGGTACAGGTACACCAACGGCTTGGACACGCCCGCCAGTTCGGCGATCTCGTCCATCGACGCGGCCATGTACCCCCGCTCGCCGAAGGTCCGTACGGCGGCGTCGAGCATCTGCTGCTCCCGCACCGCGCGCGGCATCCGCTTGGTCTTCACGGCACCCATGGGGCAAGAGTAGTTGGGGGCACGGCTCCCGCCCCCGGGCCTGCGCTCAGGAGGAGGAAGAGGAGGTCCGGCCCTGCGCCCGCGCGGTGTCGTCGGCCAGGTCCTCCTGGCTGCGGTTGGCGTCGAGGTTGGCCTTCGCCCGGTCGACCCTCTCCACGATCTGCACGGAGGCGCGGTCCCGCTCCTTGCGCAGCACGACCCAGCTGATCGGCGCGGAGATCACCATGGCGAGGAGCAGGATCCACAGGAAGTTCGAGGCGCCGAAGCCGCGCGGGAAGATGCCGGAGTAGACGGCGCCCCAGACGACCACGAGGCAGCCCGCGAAGATACCGAGGCGCATCAGCGTGTAGCGGAGCATCTCAATCCAGTCTTCCGATTCCGAAAAGGGGCACCGTCCAGTGAAGCACGCCCAGTCGCCCGTCCTGGAAGCGGGTGGGACGAATCACCTCAGAGGCAGGAGCATCGTGATGTCGTCCCGGTCGTCCCCGGGCGCCACCCGGATCGCGTCGGGCACCCGGCCGACCTCCTTGTAGCCGCAGGAGGCGTAGAACCGCTCGAGGCCGAGGCCCCCCCGGCAGGTGAGCCGTATCGCGTCGATGCCGTCGAAGCCGCGGGCGGCGTCCTCGGCGGCCGCCAGCAGGTCGCGGCCGTACCCCTTGCCCTGGTGTCGCGGGTGGATCATCACCGTGTAGAGCCACACCCAGTGCGTCATCAGCCGGTGGGTGTTGAAGGCGAAGAAGGCGGTGGCGGCCGGCTCGCCCGCCTCGTCGAACCCGACCAGGAGGCGGTGGCGGCCCTCGGCCATCGCGACGAGGTGCTTCACCAGCTCGGGGCGTATCTCCTCGCGGGTCACCGGCGCCACGAAGCCGACCGCTCCGCCCGCGTTGGAGACGTCGGTCCACAGGTCGAGGATGCCGTCGCGCAGGGCGGGCGTGACGGCGGGATCGAGCGTGAAGGTAAGGGGCATACAGGGATAATACTTATTACGACAGCTCGCGTGCAGCCACGTTCAGATCCGCCACCAGCCCCCGGTAAGCCCCCTCCCGGTCCTCCGCGCGCAGCACCGCGGACGGGTGCACCGTGGGGACGAGCCGCTCCCGCCGCCCATGGATCTCCCGCTCCAGCACCGTCCCGCGCACCTCAGTCACCCGGAACGACGAGCCGAGCAGCGCCTTCCCGGCGGTGGCGCCCAGCACCACGATCAGCTCCGGTTCCACCAGCGCGAGCTCGGCCGCGAGCCAGGGCCCGCACGCGGCCATCTCGCGCAGGGTGGGCGCCTTGTGGATGCGGCGCTTGCGGGGCTCGGCCTGGGTGAACTTGAAGTGCTTGACGGCGTTGGTCACGTACGCCTCGCCCGGGTCGATCCCCGCCTCGGCAAGCGCCTTGTCCAGGAGCTTCCCGGCGGGTCCCACGAAGGGCCTGCCCTGGCGGTCCTCCTGGTCACCGGGCTGCTCGCCGACCAGCATCACGCGCGCGTGCGCGGTGCCCTCGCCGAAGACGGTCTGGGTCGCGTTCCGGTGCAGGGGGCAGCCACGGCAACCTGCGGCGGCCTCACGGAGGCCGTCCAGGCCGTCGGCACGGTCCGGTACGAAGGGCTCGGCGGTGTAGGCCTGCTCAGGGGCCTTCGTGGTGGCCATGCCGGACGAGTACCCGTCCGGCATGGGGCGTCACGTCACACCCGCATCGGCTGCGGCGACTCCCGGCGCGCCGGGTCCGGGCCCTCGTACTCGCGGATGATCTCGTACCGGGTGTTGCGCTCCACCGGGCGGAAGCCGGCGTCGCGGATCAGGTCGAGCAGGTCGTCGCGGGTGAGCTTGTTCGGGGTCCCGTAGTTGTCCGCGTCGTGAGTGATCTTGTACTCGACGACCGAGCCGTCCATGTCGTCGGCGCCGTGCTGAAGGGCGAGCTGGGCGGTCTGCACGCCGTGCATCACCCAGAAGACCTTGACGTGCGGGACGTTGTCGAAGAGGAGGCGCGAGACCGCGAAGGTCTTCAGGGCCTCCGCGCCGGTCGCCATCTGGGTCCGGGCCTGAAGGCGGTTGCGGATCTTGCCGTCCTGCATGTCCACGAAGTCGTGCTGGTAGCGCAGCGGGATGAAGACCTGGAAGCCGTTCGTCTCGTCCTGCAGTTCACGCAGCCGCAGCACGTGGTCGACGCGGTGACGGGGCTCCTCGATGTGGCCGTAGAGCATGGTGCAGGGGGTCTTGAGCCCCTTCTCGTGCGCCAGGCGGTGGATCCGCGACCAGTCCTCCCAGTGGGTACGGTGGTCGACGATGTGCTGGCGGACCTCCCAGTCGAAGATCTCCGCGCCGCCGCCGGTGAGGGACTCGAGCCCCGCGTCGATGAGTTCGTCGAGGATCTCGCTCGCGCTGAGGCCCGAGATGGTCTCGAAGTGGTGGATCTCGGTGGCCGTGAACGCCTTCAGGGACACGTTCGGCAGGGCGGCCTTCAGTTCCCGCAGGGAGCGCGGGTAGTAACGCCAGGGCAGGTTGGGGTGCAGGCCGTTGACGATGTGCAGCTCGGTGAGGTTCTCCCCCTCCATCGCCTTGGCGAGCTTCACCGCCTCCTCGATGCGCATCGTGTACGCGTCCTTCTCGCCCGGCTTGCGCTGGAACGAGCAGTACGCGCAGGACGCGGTGCACACGTTCGTCATGTTGAGGTGCCGGTTGACGTTGAAGTGGACGACGTCGCCGTTCTTCCGCGTCCGCACCTCGTGGGCGAGTCCGCCGAGCCAGGCCAGGTCGTCCGACTCGTACAGCGCGATGCCGTCCTCACGGGTCAGCCGCTCACCGGAGCGGACCTTCTCCTCCAGCTCGCGCTTGAGCCCGACGTCCATGCCAACACCTTTCTACGACAACTCGCCCAACGTTACGCCCCCACCGCGCGCCTACATCTCCTCGGGCAGCTCCCCGACCCGGTTCTCCCACTTCGTGGACAGCACGATGGTGGTGCGGGTCCGCGAGACGCCCTTCGTGCCGCTGAGGCGCCGGATGGTCTTCTCCAGCTCGTCGACGTCGGGCGAGCGCACCTTGAGCATGAAGGAGTCGTCGCCGGCGATGAACCAGCAGTCCTCGATCTCCGGCAGGTCCTTCAGCCGGCGGGCCACGTCCTCGTGGTCGGCGGCGTCGGACAGCGAGATGCCGATCAGGGCCGTGACTCCGAGGCCGAGGGAGGCGGAGTCCACGGTGGCGCGGTAGCCGGTGATGACACCGGCCGCCTCCAGCCGGTTGATGCGGTCGGTGACGCTGGGTCCCGACAGGCCGACGAGGCGCCCCAGCTCCGCGTAGGAGGCCCGGCCGTTCTCCCTGAGGGCCTGGATGAGCTGCCTGTCCACCGCGTCCATGCGATCGAAGCCTTCCGGTGAAATGTTCTTGAGAGATGAGAGGTACTGCGACTAGCTCAGATGGCGCTCAGGTCTTTCGGGTTGCTTCGCCGCCGCCGAGTTCGCCCTGCCAGCGGCGGTAGAGCCGGTGCTCCACGCCTGCCGCGTCGAGGACGCGTCCGGCGACGAAGTCCACCAGGTCCTGGATGTGGGTGGCGCCCGCGTAGAAGGCCGGCGAGGTCGGCACCACGGTCGCTCCCGCGTCGTCCAGCGCGACCAGGTGACGCAGCGTCTGCCCGTTCAGCGGGGTCTCCCGTACGGCGACGACCAGTTTGCGGCGCTCCTTCAGCGTGACGCTCGCGGCCCGCTGCAGCAGGTCCTTCGACAGCCCCAGCGCGACCCCGGCCACGCACGCGGTGGAGGCGGGCACGATGAGCATCCCCCGCACCGGGTACGACCCCGAGGACGGCCCGGCCGCGAGGTCCCCCGCGCTCCAGTAGCGCACCCCCGTGACGTCCACGTGGAAGGTGCCCGGCTTGCCGTCGGCCCCCCTGGCCAGCCAATCCCGCAGGTCGTCCCGCCAGTGCGCGTCCCGGAACGAGATCCCCGTCTCGTCCAGCAGCGTGAGCCGCGACGCCCTCGACACCACGAGGTCGACCGGCTCCCCCGCCTCCAGCAGCGCCCGCAGCACCGCTGCCGCGTACGGCGTCCCGGATGCTCCGGACACCCCCACGATCCAAGGCACGCGCTGCGTTTCTCCTGCGTTCACATCTTGAGCGTACCGGCGGGGCGAGTGGTGTTCAGGACGGGTGGGGTGCCGTCCGGGGCAGTCGACCCGGCCCGACGGGGCACGGCCCGCACCCGAACGGACTACACGGTGAGGCCGCGCACCAGCAGATCGAGCAGCGCGCACACGAACAGGGCGATCCCGATGAACCCGTTGACGCTGAAGAACGCCCTGTTCAGACGGGACAGGTCGTGCGGGCGGACGATCCGGTGCTCGTAGCCGAAGGCGCCCGCGACGATCACCAGGCCGAGCCAGAAGAACGGACCGGCGTGGGTGGCGAGGGCGTACCAGACGAACAGGGCCGTCGTGATCGCGTGGCAGGCCCGCGCGCCCCAGATGGCCGCCGGGATGCCGAAACGGGCCGGGACCGACATGACGCCGATCTCACGGTCGGTCTCGACGTCCTGGCAGGCGTAGATGAGGTCGAAGCCGCCGATCCAGACGCCGACCGCGAGGCCGAGGATCACCGCCTCCCAGGACCACTCGCCGCTGATCGCCAGCCAGCCGCCGACCGGGCCCATCGCCTGGGCGAGGCCCAGGATGGCCTGCGGGAAGTTCGTGAAGCGTTTGCCGTACGGGTAGACCACCATCGGGATCACCGCGATGGGGGCCAGGGCCAGGCACAGCGGGTTCAGCAGGGCCGCCGCGCCGAGGAAGACCACCAGGGCGATCAGGGCGCCCGTCCAGGCGTGCTTCACCGACATCGCGCCGGTCACCAGCTCACGGTGGGCGGTGCGCGGGTTCCTCGCGTCGATCTCGCGGTCGATGATCCGGTTGACCGCCATCGCGAAGGTCCGCAGGCCCACCATGCAGACGGTGACCAGCAGCAGCCGGCCCCAGTGGATGTTCCGGTCCCACTGGTACATCGCGGTGAGGGAGGCGATGTACGCGAAGGGCAGGGCGAAGACGGAGTGCTCGATCATCACCAGGCGCAGGAACGCCTTGGTGCGCCCCGGCTGGGGGATCGCGGCTGACGCGCTGCTCACAGCCCGTACTCCTTCCAGCGGCGGTCGACCTTGGCCGCCGTCTCCGGGTCCGACTCCACCATGTCGGGCCACCCGCCGTCCCGCGTGTACCCCTCCTCGGGCCACTTCTTCGTCGCGTCGATGCCCGCCTTGCCGCCCCAGAACTGCTGGTAGGAGGCGTGGTCGAGGTGGTCGACGGGACCCTCGACGACCGTGAGGTCGCGGGCGTAGTCGGTGTTGCCGAGGGCCCGCCAGGCGACCTCGTGGAGGTCGTGGACGTCGCAGTCGGCGTCGACGACCACGATCAGCTTGGTCAGCGACATCATGTGCGCGCCCCACACGGCGTGCATCACCTTCTGCGCGTGCTTGGGGTACTTCTTGTCGATGGAGACGATCGCGCAGTTGTGGAAGCCGCCGGCCTCGGGCAGGTGGTAGTCCACGATGTCCGGGACGATGATCTTCAGCAGGGGGAGGAAGAAGCGCTCGGTCGCGCGGCCGAGGGGGCCGTCCTCCGTCGGGGGCCTGCCGACGACGATCGACTGCAGCAGGGGGCGGCGGCGCATCGTCACGCAGTCGATCTTCAGCGCGGGGAAGGGCTCCTGCGGGGTGTAGAAGCCGGTGTGGTCGCCGAAGGGGCCTTCCGGGAGCATCTCGCCGGGCTCCAGCCAGCCCTCCAGGACGACCTCGGCGTGCGCCGGGACCTGGAGCGGAACCGTCTTGCAGTCGACCATCTCGATCCGCCTGCCCGCGATGAACCCGGCGAACAGGTACTCGTCGATGTCGCCGGGGAGGGGGGCGGTGGAGGCGTAGGTGACGGCGGGCGGGCAGCCGAAGGCGATGGCGACGGGCAGGCGCTCCCCCCTTCGGGCCGCCACCTGGTAGTGGTTGCGGCTGTCCTTGTGGATCTGCCAGTGCATGCCGATGGTGCGCCTGTCGTGGCGCTGGAGGCGGTACAGCCCGAGGTTGCGGACGCCCGTCTCCGGGTCCTTGGTGTGGGTGAGGCCGAGGTTGAAGAAGGAGCCGCCGTCCTTGGGCCAGGTGAACAGCGCGGGCAGCCGGTCGAGGTCCACCTCGTCGCCCTGCAGGACCACCTCCTGCACGGGCGCGCTGTCCGGCTTGACCTTCTTCGGCGGTACGTGCGTCATCGCGCCGAGCTTGCCGAAGGCCTCGCGCACCCCGACGAAGCCCTGCGGCAGTTCGGGCCGCAGCAGCCCGCCGATCTTGTCGCTGATGTCGCCGTACGACTTCAGGCCGAGCGCCTTCAGCAGCCGGCGGTCGGTGCCGAAGACGTTCATCGCCAGCGGCATCGCGGAGCCCTTCACGTTCTCGAAGAGCAGGGCGGGGCCGCCGGACTTCTGCACCCGGTCGACGATCTCCCCGACCTCCAGATACGGGTCGACCTCGGCCTTGATGCGCTTGAGGTCCCCCTCGCGCTCCAGTGCCCTGAGCAGGGAGCGAAGATCGTCGTAAGCCATGCGTCCCAGTATCTGCCACCCGCTACCCTGGCCCGGTCACCGGGGCCGTCCCACTTCCCGAGGAGTTCGCGCACGCATGCTCAGGTATCTGCCGTTCCTGCTGGTCCTGGCGGTGTGGATCTACGCCTTCGTGGACTGCCTGAACACCCCCGAGGAGGAGGTGCGGGTCCTGCCGAAGGTGATCTGGGTGATCGTCATCCTGCTCTTCGGCGAGGTGCTGGTCGGCCCGCTCGGCTGGCTGATCGCCGGCAAGGTGCGCGGTGCCGGGGCGGGCGCTCCGGGCGCGGCCGGGGGCCGCTGGGTGGCACCCGACGACAACCCGGAGTTCCTGAAGTCCCTGGACAAGGACGATCCCAAGGACTGAACTCTCCACAACTGCCTCACAGTTGCCCGCTGATTCCCACTTGCCCACAGGGCCACCTTGAGTGGTTAATGAGCAGCAGTCAGTGATGGGTCGTGTCATCACCCATACCTCAGGGGGACAGATGAGCAGCACGGAGCCGCCGGTCGCCAGACCCGAACCACCGGGGCACTACGACATCCCGCCGCCGCCCTCCGTGCCGCCGGAGTCGGCGACCGGTATCGACCTGCGGGTCGGCAAGCGGCTGCTCTGGGTCGGCGGGGGCGCGTACCCGCTGGAGAACGTGACGCGGGTGTACACCTACCTGCTGAAGCCGAAGCGCAAGGAAGCCACGATGCTCTTCCTGAAGCGCCTGGGGATCATCCTGTCGGTGGCGTTCGCCCTGACGATCCTCGGCGGCATCACGGGCATCGCGAGCGAGAGCGCGGCCAGCGGGATCGTCACGTTCGTGTGGCTGGGCGCGGTGGCCGCGCTGGTGTTCAGCCTGGTCGAGCTGTACTCCGTGCTGACGTCGCCGGTGCAGTACGTGCTGGCCGTGGAGACCTCGGGCCCGTCCATCGCCATGGTGACGAGCCGCGACCCGCGCCAGCTCGACGCCCTGGTCGGCTCGATCGTGCACGCGATCGAGAACCCGGAGGCCGAGTTCCAGGTCCGGGTGGAGCGGCTCATGGTCAACCCCAGGAACTACTACTTCGGGGACAACGTCAACATGTACGGCGGTACGGGCAACGTGGGGGTGTCACACGCGTGAACGGCGACAACTACTACTTCGGTGACAGCGTGACCATGCACGGCGGGCGGGGCAACACGGGCATCGTCAAGAACCAGACGGCGCCCGCCGCGCCCGCCGCCTCCCCCGAACTGCAGGCCGCGATCGGGGAACTGATCGTGCTGGTGGGGCAGTTGCGGGCACAGGTGCCGCCCGCCAGTGCCCAGGCCATCGACGACTCCCTGCCGGACATCACCGCCGACCCGGACGCCGCGCCGCAGGAGCGGCACCGGGCGCTGATGGCGGTCGCGGGCATCGCGGCGACGGTGGGGGCCGTGGGCCAGCCGGTCGTGGAGGCGGTCAACAAGATCCTGGGGCTGCTGAGTTCGTAGGGGCGGCACCGCGCCTCGTGGTTGCCGCCACCGCCACCTGTGACCCGGCGCTCAGTCGACGGTGATCGAGTCGAGCTTCTCCCTCAGGTACACATGGGAGTCGACGGGCGGGTACGCCACCCGCCCCACCGGCGCCGGCACGGACTCCACCCGTGTGCCAGGGGTGCACTCCCCGAAGTACACGAGCGACATCAGCTCCTCGGCGGGCGCTTCCGCGGGCGGTGGCAGCACCCGGTGCCGTCCGGACCGCCACCGGTCACCGGTCCAACGGGCCAGCAAATCACCGATGTTGACCGTGAAAGCGGCGGGATCGTAGGGCGCGTCCTCCCAGCCGGCGCCGCCTTCCGAGGGGTCGGTGTACACCTGCAGCCCGCCCTTGCCGGCCTGCCGGTCCAGGATGGTGACCGTCCCGAAGTCGGTGTGCGGGCCGATCCGGAACTGCCCGGGCCGCGCCTCGCCGATCACCTCGGTCCCGGGGTACCAGTTGATGTTGAAGCCGTACGTCGGACGGTCCATGTGCCGGCTGAAGAAGTCCGGCTCGAGCCCGAGGGCGTACCCGAGCAGCAGAAGCAGTTCCTTCTCCAGCGCGGCCATCATCCCGAGGTACTCCTCGCACAGCGGCCGCAGTCCGGGCACCTCGGCGGGCCACACGTTGGGCGCGTACCACTCGGCGTTGACGACCGGGTCGTCGAACGGCTCCTGCGTGGCGAACGTCAGCGACTCCTTCAGGTCCGGCGGAGTCTCGGTCCCCTCGGCGTACCCGTTGGCCTCCGCGCCCGGCCCCAGCCAGCCGCGCCCGCCGACCCTCGCCTCGTACGCCTGCTTCACCTCGGCGGGCAGCGCGAAGAACGCCCGCGCGGCCGCCCGGATCCGCGAGCGCAGCCCCAGCTCCACTCCGTGCCCGGTGACCAGCAGGAACCCGGCGGTCTGCAGGGCCTCGTCGACGGTGCGGGCGATACGGGCGCGGGTGTCCCGGTCGCCGCCCCGCCACGGCCGCAGGTCGATGGTGGGGATACGGGGCTCAGTCATCCGCGGTGTCCTCTCCGGTGCTCTCGCCGATGTCCTCGTTCCACAGAGCCGGGTTCCGCGCGATGAAGTCGCGCATCAGCGCCGTGCACTCGTGATCGTCGAGGAGGACCACCTCGACGCCGTTCTCCGCGAGCCAGTCGTGTCCGCCGTGGAAGGTGACCGCCTCGCCGACCACCACCCGCGAGATGCCGAACTGCCGGACCAGCCCGCTGCAGTACCAGCACGGGGAGAGGGTGGTCACCATGGTCGTCCCCCGGTACGTCCGCTGCCGTCCCGCCGCCCGGAAGGCCGCCGTCTCCGCGTGCGTCGAGGGGTCGCCGTCCTGGACCCGGCGGTTGTGGCCGCGGCCGAGGAGGGTGCCGTCGGGGCCGTAGAGCGCGGCGCCGATCGGGATACCGCCCTCGGCGAGACCGGCGCGGGCCTCGGCGACGGCGGTGGCGAGCCAGGTGCGTGCCTGTGCCTGATCCATGCCTCCACTCTGGCACTCCGCCCCGACGGTCCGGTGCTGCATGCCGACGATCCGGCGCTCCATGCCGACACTCCGCCCAATTTCGTAACCCAACGGACATCACGCGATCTAGTCGGAAGCAACTACCTCTTCCTACACTTGAGTCAAGGGGGGATGCGGTGCACAGACGTCTGCACGGGCGTGGGGCCCTGTTCGACACGGATCCGGCCGGGCTCGCTCCGCGGCTGGTGGGCTTGCGCCCGTACCAGCATCGCGCGCATCCGGTCGAGCATCCGAAGGAGCTGCCCCTCGTCCTGCTCACGGGGGCCCGAGGGCTGGGCAAGAGCGCGGTGCTCGGCGAATTACGGGAGGCGTACCGGGGACACACACCGGTCGCGTTGATCGACTGCGCCGACGAACAGTTCGCCCGGCCGCCCGCGGACCGGCCCGCCGAGTCCTGGTCGCCGGTGGCGCAGGCACTGCTGGTGATCGCCGAGCAACTCGCCGAGCCGGTGACCGGTGCCGGGCGGATCCAGTTCCCGCGGCTGATGTCGGGCCTGGTCGCGGTGGCCGCGAGCGGCTGGGGCGACGCCGACTCCGAGCGGATCCGGCGGGAGGTCGAACGGATCCTGCTGCTGGGCGAGAGCGGGTCGTGGATCAGTGGCTTCGCCGGGCGATGGGCGGGGAAGGTGGCGGCGAAGGTCGTCGCCGCCGCGACCGGCACCGGGCCGCTGCTGTCGGGAGCCATCGAGGCCACCCTGGAGTCCGTCGCGGAAGGGTTCTCGCACCGGCGCCACCAGAAGGCATCCGTGTGGTACCGCACGTACCCGAACGCCGGAGGACACGCCCAGCGCGGGCTGATGCTGCTCGCGGGGCACTTCCGGGCGGGCGGCACCTCCCGGGAGCACGCCGAGCGGTATCTCGTACGGGCCCTGCTCACCGACCTGACCGAGGCGTACACGGGGATGCTGCCGCGCATGCAGCGCCTGGGCCGGCCGCTGGTGCTGGTCGACAACGCGCAGGTCCCGCCCGGGCCCGGGCTCGTCGACGCCGTGCTGCGGGACCGTGCCGAGGGCATCGCCGACCGGGTGGTGTTCATCGGCGCCCGGCGCGGTGAGGGCCGGGAGGCGCTGCGCAACGCCGCCCGTCACGGCCTGCCCGAGGTGGCCCGGCGCAGCGGCTGGACGCCGGACGCGGTCGTGCCGTCCTCCCGGGCGCTGCTGGTGTCGCTGCCCGCGCTCAGCCCCGACGACACCCTGCACATCGTCGGCGCGGTCTGCGACGAGACTCCCGTGCCTCCCCAACTCCCGCACGCCACGCACCGGCTGACGGGCGGCAACCCGCTGGGCATAGCCCTGCTCGCCGAGTCCGCCGCGCAGCACCTGCCCGGGGCCACGTCCCTCGGTGAGCTGCTCACCGCCGACGTGCGGCTGCACGAGGACCATGACGGCGCGCCCGCCTACCGCGAGCTGCTCGACCGGCTGGTGCCCGCCGACCGGCTGGACGAACTCACCGTGCTGGCCGCCGCCCACGACCACGACTCCGCCTGCGCCCTGGCGACCGCGCTCCTCCCGGACGACTTCGGCCCCTCGGACGTACGGGCCCTGCAGACCCGGCTCGCCGAGGAAGGGCTGCCGGGCGTACCCGGGCACTTCGTCGGCGACCCCTTCGTACGGACCCTGCTGCTGCTCCGGCTGCACCTGCGGGACGCCGACCACAGCGGCTGGCGGGCGGCGCACGAGACGCTGATCGCGCACTACGCGCCGGACGCCGACGAGGAGCCCGGCCGGGCCGGCTACCGGCTGTACCACGAACTCGCCCTGGGCTCCGCGGACTCGGCGGTCGCGCACCTGCGGGACACCTTCCTCACCGCCGACACCCGCACCTGGCTGCGCACCCTCCGCTTCGTCGCCGCCGCGCCGTACTTCCACGCGCACGACGCCGACGGCCGCGACTTCACCGGCCGGGGCGACCGGCGGGCCGCCGTGGCGCTGGGCCGCACGGACGCGGTGCAGGAAGCGCCGCCGGGCGTGGACGCCGTACTGCACCTGCGGGTGCGGCGGTTGCTGCACGCGGTGTGGCAGCTCTCCGACCCGCTGGTGCTGCCGGATCCCAAGGTGTGCGACCGGCTGCGGTTCGAGCTGGAGCAGCTGTCCAACCTGCGGCCCGCGGGCAACGCGCTGCTGTGGCGGGCCTCCCGGGACTGGCCCGCGAGCGCGCTGGCCGGGCGCCCGCTGGACACCTGGGACGACGAGGAAGACGGCGACGGCACGGGCGGACCGGGCGGGGAGGCGTGATGGCGCGCAGGGGCGTGGGCACGTGGGTGCGCGAGGGCGTGTGGGAGATCCCGTTGCGCCGCTATCTGGCGCTGCTGGTCACGGTGGCGCTGCTGGTCGGTCTGGTCTTCGCGGTGCGGACGCTCGCGCACGACGACCGGTCCTGCGCGGCGGGGGTGGTGCGGCCCGAGGGCAGCGACGAGTGCGTGGGCGTGGCGACGGGCGGGTATGACTTCGGGCGGCCGCAGTTCCGGGACGCGGTCCGGGCGATCGAGCGGGAGAACGGGCGGCTGAAGCCCGGCAGGTACGTGACGGTGGCCCTGATGCTGCCGTTCACCTCGACCGCCCCCGCGAACCTGGCCGACATCCAGCACCAGCTCCAGGGCGCCTACCTGGCCCAGTACCAGGCCAACCACCAGTCCAACGGCGAGGCCCCGGCGATCCGGCTGGTGCTCGCCAACCCCGGGGCCACCGGCGACCACTGGCAGCTCACGGTGGACGAGCTGGACGGGATGACGAGGACCGCGGACCGGCTGCGGGCGGTCGCCGGGGTCGGGCAGAGCACGGACAACAACAAGAAGGCGGTGAAGGAGCTGACCCGGCGCGGGATCCCGGTGGTCGGCTCCTCCATCACCGCCGACGACCTGGCCAACGGCCAGGGCGGCAAGGACCCGTTCCCGGGGCTGGCGCGGGTCTCGCCGACCAACACCGACGAGGCCCGTGCGCTGGCCTCCTTCGCGAAGGTGAGCGCGGGCCGGGCACTGCTGGTGTACGACAACCCCGGCGACCCCTACACGCGGACGCTGCAGAGCGCGTTCACGGCGCTGCTGAAGGGGTCGCGGTACGAGCCGCGGCCGTTCTACCCGCCCGCCGACCGCAGCAAGGAGGGCACGACCGCCAACACGTTCTGGGAGATCACGCAGATCCTGTGCTCCACGCCCAAGTCGACGGACACGATCCTCTTCGCGGGCCGGCACACACAGTTGCGGCAGTTCATCAACGCGCTGGGCGGACGCGGCTGCGCGGACCGGAAGTTCACCGTGCTCACCGGTGACGAGGGCTCGTACCTGAGCGGCGACAAGAAGCTGGACCGCGGCGCCCTGGAGCACAACCTCTCGGTGCGCTACACCTCTCTCGCCCACCCGGACGCCTGGAAGGCGGCCCCCGCGTCCGCCACCGGCGGCTCGGCCAAGGACGCGCAGGACCTGCAGCGGCTGGTGGCGGACGGCAGGCGCGGGCCGGTCGGCCCGATCGGCTCGGTGGCCCTGGACGACGGCCAGTTGATCATCGGCTACGACGCCGTACGGCTCGCCGTGCGCGGCATCCGCATGGCCACGCACCGCGGCTCGGCGACCCCGGCGCTGGCCACGGTGGGCCACGAGTGGACCCAGGTGCAGGGTGCGCTACGGCTGGGCGGCGCCGGCGGCTGGATCTGCCTGGACGCGCACGGCAACCCGTACGACAAGGCCGTACCGATCGTGGAGCTCGTCCCCGAGGGCGGCTCCCGCTTCGTGAAGACCGCCTGGCCGGAGGGGAAGCCGCCGGGGAAGGAGTGCCTGCCGCCGTCCTAGGAGAGGTCAGGTTCGAGTTCGAACGTGAAGTAGACGCTCAGGCAGTGGGGCTCGTCCTCGCCGTCGAGGAAGTCCCATGAGACGTCGGCGACTTGAATGTCGTGCTCGCTCACCCACGCTTGTGCCTTTGCGAAGGCATGGGCGGCGTTCGCCCCGAGGAAGAGTTTCCTGGCTATCGGATGCACCCCGGTCTCCGCCTCCGAGTCGTCGAAGTCTTCGGGAACATTCAGGCAGAAGGAGGGGTTCAGCGTCACGGTACCGTCCTCGACTCAGGGGGTGGCCACACGCCCGGGGGAAGTTTCCGGGCGTGTCACCGTGTAGGACGCCGCGTGGCTTGGAAAGAGTTGCTTCAGGCCGGCGACCGGGTCGGCCTCCGGGGGCTCAGACGCCCGCGTAGGAGTGCTTGCCGCTCACGAAGATGTTGACGCCGTAGTAGTTGAACAGCCAGCAGCCGAACGCGATCATCGCCAGGTAGGCGGCCTTGCGGCCCTTCCAGCCGGCCGTGGCGCGGGCGTGCAGGTAGGTGGCGTAGCCGATCCAGGTGATGAAGGACCAGGTCTCCTTGGGGTCCCAGTTCCAGTAGCGGCCCCAGGCGTCGCCCGCCCAGATCGCGCCCGCGATGATCGTGAACGTCCACAGCGGGAAGACGGCCGCGTTGACGCGGTAGGCGAACTTGTCGAGCGAGGAGGAGGCGGGCAGCCGCTCCAGCACCGACGTCGCGAAGCTGCCGGGCTTGCCGCCGGTCTGCAGCTTGTTCTCGTACGAGTCCTTGAAGAGGTACAGGATCGTGGCGACCGCGCCGACGTAGAACACCGCGCCGCAGAAGATCGCGGTGGAGACGTGGATGTACAGCCAGTACGAGTGCAGCGCCGGGACGAGCTGGTCGCTCGCGGTGTAGAGGACGGTGACCGCGAGGCCCAGGTCGAGCAGGACCGTGGTGATCAGGAACAGGCCCATCCAGCGGACGTTCTTCTTCAGGGCCAGCAGCCCGAGGTAGACGGCGACCGCGACCGTGGAGAAGGTGATGTTGAACTCGTACATGTTGCCCCACGGCGCCCGCTCCACGGAGGCCGCGCGGGTGACGACCCCGGCCAGTTCCACGAGGAAGGCGAGCACGGTGAGGGAGACGGCGATCCGCCCGTAGAGGTCGCCCTGCTCGTCACCGCCGTGGGCACCGGGGCCGTCCGGCACGTCCCTGGCCCCGGACGCGGAGCGCACGACGACCTGGGGCCGCTCCAGCACGGCGGTCCCCCCGGCCTGCTTCACCGTGACGGCGGGGCCCCCCTTCGCGGCCTTGGCGTCCGCCGTGAGCGCGGAGGCCGTGCGGGCCACCTTGCTGCGGCTGCCGAAGAGCCATTCGGCGATGTAGGCGAAGAAGGCCAGGGTGTAGACGGCCATCGACGAGTAGATGAGCGTGTTGCTCATGCTCGCGAGGTGTTCGTTGGTGGCGGCGGCGAGAGTCACCTCAGCACTCCTTCGGGTGATATCCCGGCGATTTGCCGTCGGGCGGTGAGGTCTGCGGGGAAGCTTGCGGTCGTGTTACCGGGCTGGTTTCGACCCGGCTGGCGTTGATCGTGGAAGACCTGACGGGCCGCTGGTCCGCCGGGCGGCGTGAGCCAGGAATCTCCCTGGATCCGCGGGGGAGAGGATTCAATGCTGCTCAGCCCCTTCAGTGTCTGCGGCGTCGGAGTCGGACGCGCCGTCCGGCTCCGCCTCCGCGTCGTCGGGTGCCCCCGGCGCCTGGTCGTAGAGGATTCCGGCGAGGTCGCCCAGTTCCTCGGGCACCTTGGCGGACTCGCTGCGGCCGAGGCCGGCCATCTCGACGACCGTGACACCGTCGGCGCCGCGGACGGCCCGGACCCAGACGCGACGGCGCTGGATGAACAGGGACGCGGCGAGGCCGAAGATCGCGGCGAGTGCGCCGCCGAGGGCCCAGCCGCTGCCGGGCTCCTGGACGATCTCGAAGCCCGCCCACTCCTTGACGCCCTTCTCGAAGGTGATCGAGCCGGCGCCGTTCGGCAGCTTCATGGTCTGCCCGGGCCTCAGGTTGCCCCTGAGCTGCTTGCCCTTGGCGTCCTTGTAGTCCTTCATGTGGCTCTTGTCGAGCTGGTACACGCTCTGCGGGATGCCCGCGTCGACACCGAGGTCGCCGTGGTACGGCGTCAGGTTCAGCACCGGGTTGTTGAGCGCCGGGAAGGTCGACAGGACCGAGGAGCCGCCGCCGTAGGTCGGCAGGAAGAAGGCCTGGACGCCGAGCTGCTCACTGACGCCCTGGGCGTTCTTGTAGCCGTCCATGACCTTGATGACACCCTGTGAGGTGATGTTGCCGTCGAGCGGCAGCAGCGGCACGGCGTCCTTGTAGACGACGTTGCCCTTGCCGTCGCGGACGGTGATGACGGGCGCGTAGCCGTGGCTGACGAGGTAGACCTTGGAGTCGTCGATCTTCAGCGGCTCGTTGACCTTGATGGTGGTCGGAGTGGCCTTGCCGTCCGCGCCCTTGCTGTAGTCGATCTTCGCCTGGAAGGTGCGCGCGGTGCCCTTGTTGGGGCCGCTGGTCTCGTAGGTGGCCTTGAAGTCCTCGAGGTCGAAGCTGAAGGGCACCAGGTCGTCGGGGGTGAACATGCTGCCGGACTTGAAGTCGTCGTACATCGGCAGCACGTTGGAGAAGCCGGGGTCCCCCTCCACCATCAGCTTGGTGCCGTCCGACTTGTACAGCTGGCCCGAGGCGAAGGCGATCAGCAGCACGATCAGCGCGATGTGGAAGACCAGGTTGCCCAGCTCGCGGACGTAGCCCTTCTCCGCGGCGACGGCGTCACCGGTGAGATCGGCGCGGAAGCGGCGCTTCTTCAGCAGGGCGAGCGCGGCCTCGCGGACCTGCTCGGGTTCGGCCGTCGTGCGCCAGGTGGTGTAGGCGGGCAGCCGGGTCAGCCGGTTGGGCGCGACCGGCGGACGGCCGCGCAGCTGGCCGACGAACTGCCAGGTGCGCGGGACGATGCAGCCGACGAGGGAGATGAACAGCAGGATGTAGATCGCGGAGAACCACACCGAGCTGTAGACGTGGAAGAGGCCGAGCTTGTCGTAGATCGGCGCGAGCACCGTGTGGGACTTGCGGAATTCGGCGACCTTGGTGGCGTCGACGCCGGTCTGCGGGATCAGCGACCCGGGGATCGCGCCGAGCGAGAGCAGCAGGAGCAGCAGCAGCGCGACCCGCATGGAGGTGAGCTGGCGCCAGAACCAGCGGGCCCAGCCGATGACACCCATGCCGGGCGCACTGGTGAGCTCCTCCCGGGGGGCGGTGGACAGCTGGGAGCCGGCCGCTCCGAGGCCCTGGTCCTCGGCTGCGCCCGTGGAGTTGTCGACAGTGGTCTTGCTCATGGATCAGATCCCCACAGTGAAGCCGTTGGACCAGGTCTGCATCTCCTGCACCAGGCGGTCCCACGCGCCGGTCAGCAGCAGCACACCGGTCAGGATCATCATCGTGCCGCCGATGCGCATCACCCAGACATAGTGGCGCTTGACCCAGCCGAACGCACCGAGGGCCTTGCGGAAGGCGACCGCGGTGAGGACGAAGGGGACGCCGAGGCCGAGGCAGTAGGCGACGGTCAGTATGGCGCCGCGGCCGGCGCTCGCCTGCGTGGACGACAGGGCGACGACGGAGCCGAGGGTGGGGCCGATGCAGGGCGTCCAGCCGATCCCGAACAGGGCACCGAGCAGGGGTGCGCCCGCGAGGCCTGTGGCGGGTCGTTTGTGGAAGCGGAACTCGCGCTGGGTCAGCCAGGGCATCAGCCCCATGAAGAAGACGCCCAGCAGGATCATGAGCACGCCGAGCACCCTGGACAGAACGTCCTTGTGCTCCTGCAGCGTCTGCCCGAAGAAGCCGAACAGTGCCCCGCCGGAGACGAAAACCACCGTGAAGCCGAGTACGAACAGGGACGCGCCCACCACCATCCGGCCCCGCCGGGCTTCACCCAGGTCGACTCCGGTGACTCCCGTCACATAGGACAGGTAGCCGGGGACCAGCGGCAGGACACAGGGAGAGAAGAAGGAGACCAGCCCGGCGAGCACGGCGATGGGCAGGGCGATCAGCAGGGCGCCGTTGAGGACGGTCTGGTTCGGGCCCGTCTCCGCGGCGAGCGTCACAAGCGCGCTCACGTCACTTCTCCGCGAGGACCGGCTTGAGCATCTTCAGCAGGCTCTCCTCGCTGAGCGCCTGCAACGCCCGCGCGGCGATCTTCCCGTCCCGGTCGAGGATCAGGGTGGAGGGGATCAGCTGGGGGTTGAGCGTGCCCTTCTTGAAGCGCAGCATCAGCTTGCCGGTCGGGTCGTACAGGCTGGGGTAGGTGATCCCGTGGCCCTTCTCGAAGGCGACCGCGGGGGTGGTGCTGGAGTCCCGGGTGTTGAGTCCGACGAACTGCACGCCCTTGCCCTGGTACTCCTTGGAGACCTTGGCGAAGTAGTTCGCCTCCGCCCGGCAGGGCGGGCACCAGGAGCCCCAGACGTTGATGACGACGACCTTGCCCTTGTAGTCGGCGACGTCGAGGGTCTTGCCGTCGACCGTCTTGCCGGACAGGTCGGGGGCGGCGACCCGCTTGCCCTGCGGCACCGTGTCGATGCCGTTCTTGCCGGTGACGAAGTTGGTGTTGCCGCCTCCGCCGGACATGCCGCCGTTGCCGCATGCGGACAGGGTCAGGGCCGCCGTGGCGGCCACGGCGCTGAGCAGGATGGCGCGGCTGCGGGTACTCATGTGAAAAGTTTCGCATGCCCGTTCCGGGCGCGTCGGGCACCCCCCTTGCGGGCGGAAAACCGCATTTCAGGCAGCGTTCGAGGCGGCCTTCCCGGTGTCCGACAGGAAGCCCTTCCAGCCTCCTGCGGGCGGCTGCCCGACCTCCAGGGTACGCAGCTTGGCGAGCACCTCGGGCTTCTGCACGTCCATCCAGTCCACGAACTGCCGGAAGGAGACCAGCCGCACATCGGCGCCCTTCTCCTTCTCCCGGGCGATGTGTTTGAAGGCCTCTTCGACGGCGTCCATGTAGATGCCGCCGTTCCAGTGCTCGAAGTGGTTGCCGATGAAGAGCGGCGCCCGGTTCGTCT
Organism: Streptomyces sp. NPDC001843; assembly: GCF_042891955.1. Taxonomy (NCBI): domain Bacteria; kingdom Bacillati; phylum Actinomycetota; class Actinomycetes; order Kitasatosporales; family Streptomycetaceae; genus Streptomyces; species Streptomyces sp. NPDC001843. The sequence continues at coordinate 64,517 of NZ_JBIATQ010000018.1, forward strand.
CGTACGCCCGCTGGAATCCGGATATGTAGGCCTGGGCGGACTGCTTCCGCCAGCGCGGGTAGTTGTAGGCCGGGGCCTTGGTGGAGTTGACGGACTGGTTGGCGAGCATGTTGTAGTCCATCGAGAGGACCTCGAAGGAGTGGCCGGGGAACGGTATCTGCTGCAACGGCAGGTCCCAGATCCCCATGCGCTTGACCGGCCACACCTGGCGCCCGCCGGGCGAGGAGGCGTCGTAGCGCCAGCCGAGCTCGCGGGCGGTGGGCAGCAGGTGGTCCTGGCCGAGCAGACAGGGCGTACGGCCGCCGACGAGCTCCTTGTCGTAGTCGAACGGCAGCGCGGGCAGGTTCTTCCAGCCGGTGTTGGTCCGCCACTCCTTGACGAAGGACTTGGCCTGCTCGATCTCGCTCTTCCACTGCTGCGGCGTCCACCACTTGACCGAGCCGTGCGTCTCGCCGCAGAAGTGCCCGTTGAAGTGGGTGCCGATCTCGTGGCCCTCGAGCCAGGCGCGGCGGACGTTGGTCAGGGTGGCCTTGACGTGGTCGTCGGTGAGGTAGCCGATGTCGGAGGCGCCGCGCGGGTTGTTCGGGGGGTTGTACAGCCGTTTCTTCGACTCGGGCAGCAGGTACAGCCCCGAGAGGAAGAAGGTCATGCTCGCGCCGTGCTCCTTGGCGAGGTCCAGGAAGCGCGGGAAGAGACCGTTGCCGACCTCGCCGGCGCCGTCCCAGGAGAACACGACGAACTGCGGCGGCTCCTGGCCGGGCTGGAGCGGCTCGGGCTTGGCGGGCTGGTGGGGCTGCTTGCCGGTGAAGGACGTGGAGCCGTCGCCGATGGGGCGGGCGGGGTGCGCACCGCTGCCACCGCTGCCTTTGCCGTGGCCCTGGGAGCGCCCCTTGCGGGAACCGGAGTTGTGGCCTCCGTCGTCTGACCCGTCGAGCGTTCCGCAGCCGGCGAGTGAGGCGGCGGCCGCGGTGGCCGCGCCGAGGCCGAGCATTCCCCGGCGGGAGAAGGTGCGCATGAGGACCCCGATTCGTCACGTCCTGCTGGTGGTCACCCACTCAGAGGGCGTGACGAACCGGTAGGTTCCTCGGTTTTTCAGATAATCCGCAACAAATGTAACGGGTATGTCCCGGGTGCCTGTGACGGATCTCTCAGGCTCGCATCAGGCCGCCGTCAGGCCCCGAACGCCTTCCCCTGCTGACCCTTCACCGGCTTGGCACCGGCCAGCAGATGGGCCGGGACGAGATCGCGGGCGGGCTCGGAGTAGCCGACGGAGACGATCCTGTCACCCTGGTATGTGAAAGTCGTCAGGGAGGCGAGCGTGCACTGCCGCTTGCGCGGATCGTGCCACAGCCGCCGCCGCTCGACGTACGACCGCACGATCCAGATCGGCAGCTGGTGGCTGACCAGCACGGCCTCGTGCCCACGCGCCCGGTCCTTGGCCGCGTTCAGCGCGCCCATCATCCGCACGACCTGGTCGACGTACGGCTCCCCCCACGACGGCTTGAACGGGTTGACCAGGTGCTTCCAGTTCTCCGGTCTGCGCAGCGCCCCGTCCCCGACGCCGAAGGTCTTGCCCTGGAAGACGTTCTCGGCCTCGATGAGCCGCTCGTCGGTGCCCAGGTCCAGGCCGTGCGCCTTGGCGATCGGGGTGGCGGTCTCCTGTGCCCGCTCCAGCGGGGAGGCGGCGACGTACGTCACATCACGCGGGGCGAGGTGCTCGGCGACCCGCTCGGCCATCTGCCGGCCCAGCTCGGAGAGGTGGTAGCCGGACAGCCGGCCGTAGAGGACGCCGGTGGGGTTCTCCACCTCGCCGTGCCGCATGAGGTGGACGACGGTGATGTCCTTGCTGTCGTTGCCGTTGCCGTTGCCGCTCATGCCGCCGTGGCCTCCGCCGCCGCTCGGGCCGCCGCCGGAAGGGCGTCGGCGATCTTCTGGACGGCCTGCTCGTCGTGGGCCGTGGAAACGAACCAGGACTCGAAGGACGACGGCGGCAGGTAGACGCCGTTCGCCAGCAACGAGTGGAAGAACGCGGTGAAGCGGAAGGACTCCTGCGCCTTGGCGTCCTCGTAGTTCCGCACGGCGCGGTCCGTGAAGAAGACGGAGAACATGTTGGAGGCGCTCTGCAGCCGGTGCGCCACGCCCTCCTTGGTGAGCGCCTCGGTGACCAGCTGCTGGATCTGCTCCGACACGGCGTTCACCTTGTCGTACGCGGCGTCGTCGAGCAGCCGCAGCTGGGCGAGGCCCGCGGCGGTGGCGACCGGGTTCCCGGAGAGGGTGCCGGCCTGGTAGACGGGCCCGGCGGGCGCGAGGTGCGCCATGACGTCGGCCCGGCCGCCGAACGCCGCGGCCGGGAAGCCGCCGCCCATCACCTTGCCGAAGGTCATCAGGTCCGGCCGGACCCCGTCGACGCCGTACCAGCCGGCCCGGCTGGTACGGAAGCCGGTCATCACCTCGTCGGAGATGTACAGGGCGCCGTTCTGCGCGCAGGCGTCCTTGAGCCCCTGGTTGAAGCCGGGCAGCGGCGGTACCACGCCCATGTTGCCGGGCGAGGCCTCCGTGATCACGCAGGCGATCTCACCGGGGTGGGCCCGGAACGCGGCGTGCACGGCCTCCAGGTCGTTGTACGGCAGCACGATCGTGTCGCCGGCCTGGGCGCCGGTGACGCCCGGGGTGTCGGGCAGCGCGAAGGTGGCGACTCCGGAGCCCGCGGCGGCCAGCAGCGAGTCCACGTGCCCGTGGTAGCAACCGGCGAACTTGATCACCTTGGACCGCCGGGTGAACCCGCGGGCGAGCCGGATCGCCGACATGGTTGCCTCGGTCCCGCTGGACACCAGCCGTACCTGCTCGACGGGCTCGACCCTGGCGACGATCTCCTCCGCGAGGGCGACCTCGCCCTCACCGGGCGTGCCGAAGGACGTACCGCGTGCGACGGCCTCCTGGACGGCGGCGATGACCTCGGGGTGGGAGTGCCCGAGGATCATCGGCCCCCAGGAGCACACCAGGTCCACGTACTCCCGCCCGTCGGCGTCGGTGAGGTACGGGCCGGTGCCGGAGACCATGAAGCGGGGCGTGCCGCCCACGGCGCGGAAGGCGCGCACCGGGGAGTTCACGCCGCCCGGCGTGACGGCGGACGCGCGGTCGAACAGTTCCTGCGAGACGGGCGCTTCGTAGGGGTAGGGCGCTGCCGGCAGCGCTCCCGAGGAGTTGGCTTCACTCATGACCTGCGGCTTCTCCCACCTTCTTCGACAGGGTGACCTCATCAGGGTAGGCCGACGGCGGAGTGACTCCGACAAAGCGGGGGCCGCTGCCACAAACTCGCGGGCGACCCTCCGCCATCTGCGAGACTGGGACATGACCCTGGACCTGATCCTGCGGACTGTTGTTTCCCCGCACGTTTCGGCGGGCGGCCGTGGGGGAGGTCACTGACACGATGATCGGGTTGCGCGGCGGGGGCCGCGCGTCCTAGAAAAGCAGTCGGGTGGAGATATGCATCGCGGTGGCGGACTGGGCGAGGGGACCGATGACCTGGGTCCTCGACGTGCCCGGCGGGGAAGGCACCGACGCGAGGCGGAGGAAGCCGGCGAAGCACATCAGGCACAGGGCGGACCGAATGAGCCGGAACGGCCCGACCGACGTATTGATCGCCGTGATCGTCGAGTGGACCGGCTGGGGGCGGGGAGCAGGAATGGTGGTCGGGTGGGGGTGACGTACAAATACTTCGGCGCGCCCGACGGCGCGACCGCGGCCCGCGTACCGATCTCGATGCGCCCCGAGGAGCTCGGCGGCGACGAGCTCGGCATGAACGGCATGTTCACCAAGATCAAGCCGGAGACGATGGCCGCGATGGTCCTCACCGGCATCGAGGGCGTTCCCCTGCACAAGGTGCCGCCCCTCGAACTGGTCGTGCTGCACCCGGACTACGCGGTCGTGAAACTCCCGATGACCGTCGTCGACCCCCTCCGGGGAATCGGCGAGGAGGCGGTCGGCGCGGCGGCGTTCATCTGGTCCACGGTTCCGGACCGGGGCGGGCCCCGGGACGCGTTCAACGTGTACCAGTTGCTGCACGAGTGGCAGGACTTCAGCCACCGGCTGCATGAGGCGGGGCATCAGCCGTATTGCCTTGTGTGGCCGTGAACCGGGGTCTCGTGGTGTGCGGGCGGGTTCTTCGGACCCGCTCCATGTGAAACCCCCAGGCGTCGGCGTTTCAGCCGGTAGCTGCTTCGGCGAACTGGTTGCTGTCGAAAAGGTCGTTGATGTGTCCGCCGAGTTCGGACCAGTGGCGTCCGGAGAGTTCGGCGGCGGCGCGGGCGTCGCCGCCGGCGCAGACGGCGATGAGCTGGTCGTGGTGTTCGATGGTGTTGCGTCCGCCGAGCAGCGTGGAGAACTTGCGGTAGAGGATGCGGTGGATCTGCGGGTGCAGCTGCTCGATGATCCGGCTGAGCACGGGGTTGTCCGCGGCCGTGATGGGGACGGCGTGGAAGCGGTCGTCGGCGGCGAGGGCGGCTGTGGTGTCGTTGGCGGCGACGGCCTCTTCGAAGTCGCGGAAACTGCTCCGCTCCCTGCCCCATCTGCGCGCCGCCTGCGACACCCTCGCCACGCGCTGTGTCCCCGGCATCACCGCCAACCGCGAACACCTCCACGACAGCGTCCACCGCTCCGTCGGACTGGTCACCGCGCTCGCCCCGCACATCGGTTACGCCGCCGGCACCGCCCTCGCCCGCCAGGCCCTGGCCACCGGCCGCGCCGTCAGGGACCTCGCCGCCGAGGCCGGTCTGCTCACCGCCGACCAACTGGACACGCTCCTGCGGCCCGAGAACCTCACCGGACACTCCGCCCGACCCGCGACGGCAGCCGCCCCGTAAAGGGAGACGGCGGCTACGTGTCGAGCAGTTCCGCGGCGAAGACGTCCTCGATCCTCCACTGCCGGTCGGTCAGGCCCTGCTCGTGGTGATAGCGCAGGCAGGTGTCCAGGGCGGCGCGGTTGGCCGCGATGCCGTAGGGCCACCAGTCCTCGGGGAACTCCTCACCGTTGCGGTCCACCAGGGCGTTCATCCACGGGATCATGGTCTGCACCTGGTAGAGCCTGCGGCTTCGCCGGTAGCGCTCGGCGGCGGCGTCCTTCGCCCGGGAGAAGGCACGGTGGACGGCGTGCGCGAGCCCGGGTCGGTCCCGTAGCAGTTCCCGCCGGACGACGATGGTGTGCATGATCGGGAAGATGCCGGTGCGCCGGTAGTAGTCGCGTTCCAGCGGCTCGAAGTCGGGGAACAGGCGGGTGACGTTCGGGGATCCGTCGAGCACGCACTGCGGGACGTTCGCCGAGAACAGCGCGTCGATCTCACCGGCGTCCAGCATCGCGCTCAGTGTCTTTCCCTCGGGCGCGACGCGCACGTCGACTTCGGCCGGGTGCGGATGGGGGATGAAGTCGAAGGGGGGCGCGGGGTGTTCCAGGCCGCCGATCACCCAACGGCTCTCCTCGGGTTCGAACCCGTACTCGTCCATCAGGATCCCTTTGGCCCACACGCCGGAGTCCTGACCGTAGACGCCGAACTCGCCGATGGTTTTGCCCGCGAGGTCGCTCGGTTCCTGAATCCCGCTGTGGACGTTGACGAAGACGCACGAGTGACGGAACACGCGGTTCGGGAAGATGGGCAACGCCACGAACGGCAGTCCGGTCCTCAGCAACCGCAGGTAGAAGGTGAGACCGAGCTCGGCGACGTCGAACTCGTCCCCGCGGACCAGTCGGTCGAAGAGCTCCGGCAGGGTCGCTGCGGTCTTCATCGTGAAGTCGAGGCCGTCGGTGCTCACCGTCCCGTCGAACAGCGCCCGTGTCGTGTCGTACGGGAAGCAACCGACCGTGAGGGCAGGGGCGGCCATGGATACTCCTTGTCGTCGGCTCTGCTGCTTCCAGCGTTGGCCGCCGTGGTGTCCGCCGTCCAAGACCCGTCAGGAACGTCCGATACCGCACGAGTATCGTGCTCGAGGTGGACCTTCGCTCGCTCCGGTATTTCATCGCCGTCGCCGAGGAGGGCCACGTCGGCCGAGCGGCCAACCGCCTGCACATGACGCAACCGCCGCTGAGCCGCGCGATCCGGAACCTTGAGGACGAACTCGGTGTCCTCCTGTTCGAACGCACCCCCAAAGGCGTCACCCTCACGCCCGCTGGAAAGGTTCTGTACGAAGAGACGGGGCCGTTGTTGGGGCGAGCCGACCGGATCCGTCGGCGGGTGACCGCTGCGGCGGGTACGGCGCCCCTCGCCGTCGGGACCCTGGCGGACGCGGCGCAGCAGGTCGGCGACCGACTTGTCTCCCTCTTCCGGGCCCGCCATCCGCACGTCCACGTCACCCTCCACGAAGCCGACCTCGGCGACCCGACGGCCGGACTCCGCGCCGGTCTGGTCGACGTGGCGATCACCCGAACTCCCTTCGACGACACCGGAATCAGCACCCGCGTCCTGCGCTCGGTACCCGTCGGCGTGGTGATGCGTGCTGACGACCCGTTCGCCGGCCACCCCTCCGTCTCGTCGACCGACCTCGCCGGCCGCCAATGGGTCCGGCTGCCGGACGGCACCGATCCGGCGCGGACGGCGTACTGGACCGGCGGCGGGGACGACGACGCGTCGCCGGTCATGCGAACGATCCAGGAGTGCCTGCAAGCGGTCCTGTGGAACGGCACATCGGCTCTCGCTCCCGTCGATCAGCCGTTGCCCGCGGGCCTGGTCGTCGTACCGCTGAACGACCGCCCGCCCAGCGACCTCGTCGTGGCCTGGCCACGGACCGCACGCAGCCCACTGGTACGCGGCTTCGTCCAGGTCGCGGAGAACTGCCGGCGCACCTGAAATCCAGTGCCGATGGCCCGGTTCAGGGCCGGAGCACGATCTTGCCGTGGGTGTGCTGCTGTTCCAGCTCACGGAAGGCGTCCCGCACCTGTTCCAGCGGGTAGGTGCGGGCGATCGGCACCTCAAGTTGCCCGCGTGCGGCGAGCCGGGCCAGCTCGCCGAGTACGACCGCGCACGCCGCCGCGCCTTCTCCGTGGGTCTGCGCGCCGACCTCGGCCGCGGCCTGCCAGTCGCGGATCGTGTTGATGCGCTCGGGCCGCACGCCCAGCTCCACCGCCAGTGCCACGTATCCGTCGCCGAAGGTGTCGATGAACGCGTCGACCCTGCCGCCGGACGCCTGACGGATCCGCTCGGCCACACCCGCCCCGTACTCGACCGGGAGGACACCGTGCTCCTCAAGCCAGGCGTGGTTCCGCTCGCTCGCCAGCCCGATCACCGTGGCGCCGCGCAGCCGCGCGAGCTGCACGGCAAGCGACCCGACTCCGCCCGCCGCACCGGAGACGACGACCGTGTCGTCCGGGCCGGGGTCCACCGCGAACACGGTGGCGTAGGCCGTGGTGCCGGCCACGTACAGCGCCCCGGCCACCTCCCAGGGCAACCCCGCCGGACGGGAGACCACGTTCACGTCGTCGACCACGACGAACTGCGCATGGCTTGCCCGCCGGTGAGTGAAGCCCAGAACCTCGTCACCCACCGCGAAGCCACGGACGTGCGGGCCGGCTTCCACCACGACGCCGGCAAGATCGCTGCCCTGCCCGGAGGGAAACGTCGCCGGCCAGCGTTCGTGCAGCGCGCCCGTGCGGATGTGCGCCTCGCCGGGCTGGATGCCGGCCGCGCGGACCTCGACCAGCACCTGCCCGGGACCGGGCACCGGCCGCTGCACCTCCTCCACCCGCAGCACATCGATCCCGCCGTACTCGTGGAACCGCACCGCCTGCATCGCGTGATCACCGCACTTTCTCGTCGGGACAAGGCTTGGCCGACCGCGCGGCAGAGGACTGGCGCCGACCGGGCCACCGCCTTCAAAGACCGGGCGCGGATCCGTATTCCCGGCCGCTGATCACCAGGGCCCGAGGAGCGGCCTCCGGCTCTTGGTGAATCTCGGTCGAAAACGTGACCGACTTCGATCAGTCCTGTGCTAGAACCGGCGCAGTGTGCGTGATGCACCTGAGCACCGACACGCGCGCAAAAGCCCCCTGTCCACCTGCGACGACTTCAGGACGCCTGTCATGCGAGAAGAGCGCTTAGCCAGCTTCGCCCCCACCACGGCCCACCCCGCCCGCACCTGGAACTACTGGCTCGGCGGCAAGGACAACTACGAGGCCGACCGGGAGGCCGGGGACGCCATCCTCAGCATCTATCCCGAGATCGCGGACATGGCCCGCCTGCAGCGGGCCTTCCTCCGGCGGGTCATCAGCCACTTCACCGTCGACCGCGGCATCCGACAGTTCCTCGACATCGGCACCGGCCTGCCCACCGCCGACAACACCCACGAGGTGGCCCAGCGCCTCGCGCCCGAGGCACGCGTCGTCTACGTCGACAACGACCCCATCGTCCTGCGCCACGCCGAAGCACTGCTCCGCAGCACCCCCGAGGGCAAGACCGACTACATCGAGGCCGACCTGCGCGACCCCGGCCGGATCCTCGAGGAGGCCGCGCGCACGCTCGACTTCACCCAACCGGTCGCCATCACCCTGCTCGGCGTCCTCCTGTTCATCACGGACGACGACGAGGCAGCCGGCATCATGCGCCACCTGCGCGACGCCGTGGCCCCCGGAAGCTGCCTCGCGCTCACGCACACCACCACCGCGGTGGGCGGCGGCCGTACCGACGACGCCGCCAAGGAGTGGAACGACAACAGCCCCAACCCCATGGTCATGCGCACGCCCGAGCACATCCGCGGCTACGTGCAGGGCCTGGAACTGCTCGAACCCGGCATCGTCCCGCTGACGCGCTGGCGCCCCGACCCCGAGGACACCGGCAGCCCCCGGGACATCGACGAGTTCTGCGCGGTCGCCCGAAAGCCCTGACCCGAGCCCGGACCCGACGTCCCGCCCGAGCCCTGCTGCACCGAACGGCCTGTTCGGGATGCGTCCGTCTTCCCGGTCGGTCACGGTCGGAGGGTGAGCACTTCCCCGGCGCTGCGGCGATCCAGCAGTCCCCACGTGGCCCGGCGGCGTCGATGGCAGGGGCCGCCGGGGCTTCTTCCCGCCCTGGCCCTTGCGTCGGCCCTCCGCCTCGCCGGTGTCGCCGCGGTGGCCGTGATCGACCATGCTCTCGGCCGGAGTACGACGACCAGCCTGGCGCATTCGTGGGACTCGGTCTGGTACCTGCACATCGCGGAGCACGGTTACGGGACCCGGTTCCGCGTCGTCGGGGGCGCGGTCCAGACGGACTGGGCGTTCTTCCCTCTGTATCCGGAGCTCATCCGGGCGCTGCGGGACGTCGTGCCGGTGTCCCCGGGGCAGGCCGGGCTGCTGATCGCCTGGGGTGCGGCCGCGCTCGCCGCGTGCGGGGTGTACGTGGTCGGCCACCATCTCCACGGGCGGGCGGTCGCCACCGCTCTGGTCCTGCTGTGGGCGTCCCTGCCGCACTCGGTCGTTCTCGGCCTGGCCTACACCGAGCCGCTGTTCACCGCGTGCGCCGCGTGGTCGCTGTACGCCGTGCTCAAGGGCCGCTGGCTGACGGCGGGCGCTCTCGCGGCGCTGGCGGGGCTGACCCGGCCGAGCGGCATCGCCGTGGCCGTGGCCGTGGTCGTCGCGGCCGCGTGCGAGGTCGTGCGGCGGCGCGGGCGGGTTCCCGGCCGGCTCTGGATCGGCGCCGGTGTCGCCCCGCTGGGCTGGGTGGGCTATGTGCTGTGGGTGGGAAGGCGGACCGGTGACCTGTTCCACGGCTACTTCCGGGTGCAGAGCGCCTGGAACTCCCGCCTCGATTTCGGTGCGGGTTCCCTGCGGTTCGTCAAGGCACTGCTCCTGCACGGCGGCAGAGTCGCCTTCCCGGTCGCCGTGCTCGTCGTCGCGGTGAGCGTCCTGTTGTTCTGCCTGCTGTGCCTGGAGCGTCCCCCGCCGGCGTTGGTGGTCTTCGCCGGCGTGCTGCTTCTGCTGGTGCTCGCGGTGTCCGGCCCCTTCTCGTCCAAACCCCGCTTCCTCGTGCCGGCCTTCCCCCTGCTCATCCCGCCGGCGCGGGCGATCGTACGGGCCTGGTGCTCGAGCCCGGCCCGGGCCGTGCTGGTGGGCGGCACCCTTGCCGCCATGTCCCTGGCCTACGGCGCGTATCTGGCCGTCCTCGGCCACGAGCCCCTTTGACCATGAAGCGCGCGGGTTCCTATAGGTTCGAACGCATGGCCACTATCCACCGCACCACCATGACACCCACCAAGCTGGAGCTGCTCACCGGATGGCTGCCGAAGCAGAGCTGGTACGTGGGCGACGCGTCGACGCCGGAACTGGTCAAGGCCGGGGGTTTCCGTCTCGACGACCCGGAGGGCGAGGTCGGGATCGAGTTCATGGTCGTGGTGGACGCCGCCGCGCGGGAGCCGGTGGCGTATCTGGTGCCGATGGGTTACCGCGCTGCGGCGCTGCCGGACGTCCCGGGCGAGGCGTTGATCGGCACTTCCGAGCACGGGGTGCTCGGCACCCGGTGGATCTACGACGGGGTCCACGACCCGGTGGTGACGGCGCAGTTGCGCGCCCTGCTGCGCGGTGAGGCGGTACCGCAGCAGCAGAGCGAGAGCGACACCCCCGACCCGACGGTCACCGTGCACGGAGCCGGCCCCGGCGACGGGCTCGATGTACGGGTCAACCGCGTCCTGCGGCCGGCGGAGGCCGCGCAGGGTTCGACCGGGCGCCTCGTCGCCGGGTGGACGTGGCCGGACGGATCGGCTGCGCGGGGGGTGTTCGCGGCCGTCGTGCCGCGGTAAGGCCGTGTGTCGACGTGGCGGGTGGTCACCGGCCCGCGGTGGTACGGCCTGACGGCCGCTCAGCGGGTTCCGGCACCGGCAGCCGACGGCCGTGACGCGTCATCACCAGCTGCTGGACGCCCAGCGTGACACCGAGGCCGAGCCACAGGGCGTCGCCGTTGAACGGCTCGCCGAACGCCGCTTCCGCGACCGCGCCGAGCCCCAGTTTGACGACGACCGTGGCGAGCCAGAGAAGCAGGGTCGTGCGACCGCCCTTGCGGTGGAGCCGACCGTCCGCGTCCCGCCACATCGGCATGGTGCGACCGCGCAGGACCCCGGCGACCGCCGACACGACCAGCCCGGCGACCAGGAACGCGACGCCGGCCGCGGTCGTGCGGCTCGGACCCGGTGGCACACAGCCGCGCGCGATCAGGAGGGCGACCCACAGATACGTCAGCGGTCTCACCGGTCGTGCGGAGAACTGGCTCACCACGATCACGGCGGTGATGCCGACGATCAATAAGAGATCAGGCGTCATTGTGCGGTGCGGGTCCTCTCAGGCAGGTGGCGGGCGCGGCAGACCGGCGCTCGGCGCGGCGTCCAGGATCTCGTACTTCGCCACCCGTCGGGCCGTCAGGTCCACGCGGAGTATCCGCCGTCCACCCGTATCGTCTCGATACCGCTGATGTAGCGGGCGCCGCAGCGGTCCCGGGGCAGTACCAGCTGGGCGCCGGCCCGGTCGAGCGGGGTGTCGTCGAGGGTGGCCGCGAGCAGGACGGGGGCACGGCCGAAGTCGGGGTCGATCTCCGCCCAGGACAGCAGGGCGTGATGGCCGTCGGCGCCGCGTACGGCGATCAGGAAGCGCAGGCGGTCCTTGCGGCGGGCCGGGTCGAAGGCGGGGCCGGCGGCCATGAGGACGTCGTGGAGGAGCGGCCCGGTGAAGCGGTGGTGCTGAACGCCGCTGGTGGAGCACTCGAAGGCGACCCGGGCGCGGTGCTGGGGCCAGGCGAGCAGGTCGGGGACCGTCAGCCGGGCCGGGCGGTCCAGATCGCCGGTGAGGGCGAGTGCCGACAGCCGGTCGGCGGCGGCACCGGTGGCTGCGAGGGACTGGCTCACGGGCTCCCCGATGACCGTACCCGGACGTGACCGTCGCCGAAACGCAAATACCAGCATGCGGAGCTGCTGGCCCCGCTGATGCCACGATGCAGGGCTCTTTTGCGCCGCACTTGCGGGACTATGATCAGGACAGTGGCTGAGTCCGTTCAGGACCTCGAGGGAGTGGACCCGTGATGACCCGTTCCGCGCGCCGGACCCGCCGGATGCTCCAGGTGACCGGCGCAGGCGTCGCTGCCCTGCTGGCTTTGGGCGCCTGCTCGTCGTCCGACTCGGACTCGTCCACGAAGTCGGACTCCTCCGCGTCGGACAAGTCGGCGTCCTCGTCGGGCAAGCTGTCCGGCACGGTGACCGTCTTCGCCGCGGCCTCGCTGAAGGAGAGCTTCACGACGCTGGGCAAGGAGTTCGAGAAGGCCCACCCGGGCACGAAGGTGACGTTCAGCTTCAGCGGCAGTGACACCCTCGCCGCCCAGATCACCGGTGGCGCCCCGGCCGATGTGTTCGCCGCGGCCAGCCCGAAGACGATGAAGATCGTCACGGACAAGGGCGACGCGGCCGGCACGCCCGTCACCTTCGTGCGCAACCAGCTGGAGATCGCCACCCTGCCGGGCAACCCCGACAAGGTCTCCTCCCTGAAGGACCTCACCAAGTCCGGGCTGAAGGTCGTACTGTGCGACAAGACGGTGCCGTGCGGTGCGGCAGCCCAGAAGGCCCTGGACGCGAGCAAGTTGAAGCTCACGCCCGTCTCCTACGAGCAGGACGTCAAGGCCGCCCTGAACAAGGTGGTGCTGAAGGAGGCCGACGCCGCGGTCGTCTACAAGACCGATGTGAAGGCCGCGGGTGACAAGGTGGAGGGCGTGGAGTTCCCCGAGTCGGCGAAGGCCGTCAACGACTACCCGATCACGCCCCTCAAGGGTTCGAAGCACGCCGCCACCGCCGAGGCGTTCATCGCGTTCGTGCGGTCCGCCGAGGGCCAGAAGGTCCTGTCCGAAGCGGGGTTCCTCAAGCCGTGACCTCCTCTCCCCCGGACGACGCCGGCCCCGCGGACACCATCACCGGTGGCCTGCGGCAGCACCGTCGCGTCCGCGGGGGCGCACCGCTGCCGCTCCTCCTGCCCTCGCTGATCGGCCTGGGCTTCCTGGTCCTGCCGCTCGTCGCCCTGCTGGTGCGGGCGCCCTGGCGGAGCATGCCCGACCTGCTGACCAGCGCCGAGGTGTGGCAGGCGCTGCGGCTGTCCCTGGTGTGCGCGTCGGCGGCGACCGCGGTCAGCCTGGTGCTCGGGGTGCCGCTGGCCTGGCTGCTGGCGCGGGTCGAGTTCCCCGGGCGCGGGCTCGTCCGGGCGCTGGTCACCCTGCCGCTGGTGCTGCCGCCGGTGGTCGGCGGTGTGGCCCTGCTGATGGCGCTGGGCCGCAACGGGGTCGTCGGGAAGTGGCTGGACTCCTGGTTCGGGATCACGCTGCCGTTCACCACCGCCGGGGTCGTGGTCGCCGAGGCGTTCGTGGCGATGCCGTTCCTCGTCATCAGTGTGGAGGGCACGCTGCGGGCGGCCGACCCGCGCTACGAGGAGGCGGCCACCACGCTGGGCGCCTCCCGTTTCACCGCGTTCCGCCGGGTCACCCTGCCGCTGATCGCCCCCGGCGTCGCGGCCGGCGCCGTACTGGCGTGGGCCCGCGCGCTCGGCGAGTTCGGCGCGACGATCACCTTCGCCGGGAACTTCCCGGGCCGCACCCAGACCATGCCGCTGGCCGTCTACCTCGCCCTGCAGAACGACCCGGAGACGGCGATCGCCCTCAGCCTGGTCCTGCTGGCCGTGTCCGTCGCGGTGCTGGCCGGGCTGCGGGACCGCTGGATGACCACCTCATGACCGGCACCGAGAAGGCCATCATCGGCGCTCCTGCCACGACCGGCGAAGGGCTCGACGCCCGGCTGGTGGTCCAGCGCGGCTCCTTCCGCCTCGACGTGACGCTGACCGCGGCGCCGGGCGACGTCGTCGCGCTCCTCGGCCCCAACGGCGCGGGCAAGACGACCGCGCTGCGCGCCCTCGCCGGTCTCGTCCCGCTCACCGGCGGCCATCTGCGTCTGGACGGCGCGGAACTGGACCGTACGCGCCCCGAGTCCCGCCCGGTCGGCGTCGTCTTCCAGGACTACCTGCTCTTCCCCCATCTGTCCGCCCTGGACAACGTGGCCTTCGGGCCGCGCTGCCACGGCGCCGGGAAGGCGGAGGCCCGCGCCCAGGCCGCCGAGTGGCTGGAGCGCATGGGCCTCGCCGAACACGCCTCTGCCAAACCGCGCCGCCTCTCCGGCGGCCAGGCCCAGCGGGTCGCCCTCGCCCGCGCCCTGGCCACCCGTCCGCGCCTGCTGCTCCTGGACGAGCCGCTCGCCGCGCTCGACGCCCGCACCCGCCTCGACGTCCGCGCCCGGCTCCGCCACCACCTCGCGGAGTTCGAGGCGGTCGCCGTCCTGGTCACGCACGACCCGCTGGACGCCATGGTCCTCGCCGACCACCTCGTCGTCGTCGAGGACGGCCGCGTCGTGCAGGAGGGCACCCCGTCCGACATCGCCCGCCGTCCGCGTACCGACTACATCGCCCACCTGGTCGGCCTCAACCTGTACCGGGGCGAGGCCGAGGGGCACACGGTCCGTGTCGACGGCGGCGCCGGGATCACGACGGCGGAGGACCTCACCGGCCCGGTCTTCGTCGCCTTCCCGCCCACCGCGGTCACCGTCCACCGCGACCGCCCCACCGGCTCCAGCGCGCGCAACCTGTGGCGCTGCGAGGTCACCGGCCTGGAGACCCACGGCGACCAGATCCGCGCCGCGCTGACCGGCGAACTGCCCGTGGTGGCCGACCTGACCACGGTCGCCGCCGCCGAACTCGGCCTTCGCCCCGGAGCCACGGTCTGGGCGACGGTGAAGGCGACCCAGACGCACGCGTACCCGGCCTGAGGGGACGGGGAGCAGGGAGCAGCGGCCCGGGAGAGCCGTGGTCGTCCGCACCTGCGGCCCGTCCCTCGGAGCGGTGAAGGACGGGCCGGGGACAGGCGCTCGTGCCTACGACGAGGTGACCGCGGCGCGTGCCCGGCCCAGCCGTTCGCGGACCAGTGCGACGGCGACCACGCCCACGGCCACCAGCGTGGACAGGACCACCTGGTCGCGGCCGCCGCCGTCGGCCGTGTCGGTCAGCATGTAGCCGAGGACGAAGACGATCAGGGCGATGGTGGCCCAGGTCAGGTAGGGGTAGAGCCACATCTTCACGATCAGCTTCTCCGGTGCCTCCCGCTGGATGATCTTGCGCATGCGCAGCTGGGAGAAGCAGATGACCAGCCAGACGAAGAGGGCGATCGCGCCGGAGGAGTTGAGCAGGAACTGGAAGACGGTGTCCGGCCACAGGTAGTTGAAGGCGACCGCGACGAAGCCGAAGACCACCGAGGCCAGGATGGCGGTACGGGGGACACCGCGGCCCGTGGTGCGACCGAAGGAGGCGGGGGCGTCATTGCGCCCGCCGAGGGAGAACGCCATGCGGGAGGCGGTGTACAGGCCCGAGTTGAGGCAGGACAGCACGGAGGTCAGCACGATGGCGTTCATGATCTCGCCTGCGTGCGGTATGCCGATGGAGCTGAGGGCGGCGACGTACGAGCCGTCCTTGAGGATCGCCGGGTCGTCCCAGCGCAGCAGCGACACGACGATGAGGATCGAGCCGAGGTAGAACACGGCGATCCGCCAGATCACGCTGTTGGTGGCCTTGGTGACCGCACCGCGCGGGTCCTCGGACTCGCCGGCGGCCAGTGTGACGATCTCGCTGCCCATGAAGGAGAAGACCACCATCAGGACGCCGGTGAGGATGGCCCCCGGCCCGTGCGGCAGGAAGCCGCCGTGTGCGGTCAGGTTGGAGAAGCCGGACGCCGGGTGGTCCGAGCCGGGCAGCAGGCCGAAGATCGCGAGGGCGCCGAGCACGATGAACGCGGCGATGGCGACGACCTTGATGCCGGCGAACCAGAACTCGAACTCGCCGTAGGAGCTGACCGAGGCCAGGTTGCTGGCGGTGAGGACGAGCATGACGATCAGTGCCCAGCCCCACTGCGGGACCGCCGGTACCCAGCCGGCGAGGATCTTCGCCCCGGCGGTGGCCTCGACCGCGAGCACCACGACCCAGAAGAACCAGTACAGCCAGCCGATGGTGAATCCGGCCCAGCGGCCGAGCGCGCGGTCGGCGTAGGCGGAGAACGAGCCGGAGGTCGGGTTGGCCGCCGCCATCTCGCCGAGCATCCGCATGACGAGGACGACGAGGGCGCCGACGAGGGCGTAGGAGATGAGGATGCCGGGGCCGGCGGCGGCGATGCCGGAGCCGGAGCCGACGAACAGGCCGGCGCCGATGACGCCACCGATCGCGATCATCGACAGGTGGCGGTTCTTCAGTCCGGCCTGCAGGCCGGAGCCCGTGCCGGTGCTGTCGGCGGTGGTGCTTTCGCCGGGGGTGAGCGGGTCGGTGTCGGGGAGCGGGGGACGCGTGGTCATCTCGGCATCCAGGGGAGGAGTGGGGACGAGGACATGCGTCCGGAAATTAGTTCAGCACGATCTAAAAAAACAAGAGCTGTTCACCTTGTTTAAGTGTTCAGGGTGCTCTATTTTTCACGCATCCCCGCTCAGCAGGACGGTTAGGGTGACGCCGTGGTGAATGCAGCGGGCAAGTTCGGACCCTACGGCGGCGCGGACACCCGACTCCTGCCCGGCAGGGGACCCACGGGATCGGAACTCGTCCGGTCCCGGATCGCCCTGCGGGTGCGCCTGAAGGCCGTCTCGCCCGGAGACCGGCTGCCGGACGTCGGCGTCCTCGCCGAGGAACTGGGGATCAGTGAGATCACCGTGCGCCGCGCGCTGGAGGGAATGTGCCAGGACGGCCTGCTCGACCGGCGGCGCGGCCGCGCGGGCGGCACCTTCGTCGCACCGGACTGGGACGCCGTCGTCGCCCTGATGCACGACGCCGACGAGGCGGCCGCGCTGGACGGCTTCCACCTGCTGCTCGAGTGCGGTCTGGTGGCCCACGGGGCCGGCGAGGTCCCGGACGGTCACCTCGACGGGCTGCGGTCGCTGGTCGACGCGATGGACACGGTGACCGACCCGGCACGCCTGGTCGAACTGGAGACCCGCTTCCACCTCGACCTCGCGGAAGCGCTCGGCGGCGCCGGGATCCGCGAGTTCGCCGCCGACCTGCTCGGCCGGCAGTGCCTGCTGGGGCCCGCCCCGGCACCCGACGTGGTACGGGAGCGCAACCGCTGCCACGCCGACCTGCTCACCGAACTCGGCCGCGGCGCCCTCGGCCCGGCCGTGCGCGCCGTCAAGGCCCACCGCCACGCCCACCCGGACTGACGCCGCAGTGACCGCACCGCCCCACCGCAGAAGGAGCCCTCGCCATGCCTGACCTCGGAGCCGTCGGCCCGTCGTCGACATCGGGCCCCGCCGGCGGCACGCCCCAGCGGCTGCGCGGCGGCGTTCTCGGCATGGCGGACATCGCCGCCGCCACGATGGCCAACGTCGGCCCCGCCATGAGCTTCTACTTCGGTTTCGCCTTCCTCGCCACCACCGCGGGCATCGCGTCGCCGCTGACCATCGTCACCGCGGGGCTGGCGGTCGCGCTGCTGGGCAACACGCTCGCCGAGTTCTCCCGGGCGCACCCCTCCGCGGGCAGCTTCACCACGTTCGTCGGCAGGACGTTCGGGCCGGTCAGCGCGGTGACCACGGCCCTGCTGGCCGGGCTCGGCTACATCATCGCGATGGCCTCCGTCATCGCGATCTCCGGCGGGTTCGTACAGATCACCCTGCACCACTACACCGGCGTCGACCTGCCGTGGATCATCTGGACACTGCTGCTGACCGCGCTGTCCGTGGGGCTGATGCTGCGCGGCGTGGTGGTGTCCACCAAGTGGGCCGGCTACTTCTTCGGCGTGGAGATGCTGGTGCTGGTCGTGGTCTCGGTCGCCGCGATCGTCGAGCACCGCGGCCACCTCTCCGCCGCCCCGTTCCTGCCCGGGCACATCAGCCACGGCCTGAACGGGCTGGCGGCGGGCTTCCCGCTGGCGGTGTACCTGTTCATCGGCTGGGAGAACTCGGCGGCGCTGGCCGAGGAGACGGAGAACCCGCGGCGCAACGTCGGCCGGGCCGTGTTCCTCTCCGTCGCGATCATGACGGTGAGCTACGTCCTGTTCTCCTACGCCACGGTGACCGGCTTCGACTACGACGTCGCCCGGCTCGGCGCCGCCCGCATCCCCTTCGTCGACGTCGCCCAGGACACCCTCGGCGGGCTGGCGTTCGTCGCCTACCTGGGCGGTCTGACCTCGACCCTCGGCGTGCTGATCGCCGGCATCAACTCCCAGGCGCGGCTGGTGTTCAACGCCGGCCGCGAGGGGCTGCTGCCGTCCTTCTTCGGTTACGTGCACCCCAAGCGCCGTACGCCGAACAACGCGATCGTCACCTTCACCGCCATCTCGCTGCTGATCATCGGCGGCTGGGGGCTCGCCCATCTGCTCGGGGCCGACGGCGGGCCGATGAACCCCGTCACCTTCTTCGCCGAGTCCTCCAGCCTGGGCGCCATCCTGATCCTGCTCGTCTACCTCGCGTCCAACATCGCCCTGCCGCTGTACTACCGCAGGTACCGCCCGCAGGAGTTCCGGACGGTCCGGCACCTGGTGCTGCCCGCGATCGGCACCCTGGCCATCCTGATCCCGCTCTACTACCTCGCCAAACCCGGCCAGCCCGCGCCCTACAGCTGGTTCCCCCTCACGGCCCTCGCCACCCTGCTGGGCGCCGTCGGCTACGCGGCCCTCCTGGTCCGGCGCGACCCGGGCCTGGCCGAGCGGGTCGGGTCCGTCGTCGCCGACGCGGAGTGAGCAGGCGGGGGCCTTTCGGAAGGTCAGCAGTACGGCGGCTGGTTGGTCAGCGAGGCGGCGACGCGCATCCACACGCCGAACTGGCGGTAGAGGGCGGGCAGGTCGCCGCTCGCCCGCACGGTCCGGCTGTCGGTGGCGGTCACCCCGGGGATGCCCAGCAGGGTTTCGGCGACCGAGGAGGACTGCCAGCGGACGGCGAGGGTGGCCTCCCGGGGGGCGGTCCGGGGCTCGGGGACGGCGGCGAGGGCCCGGGTGACCGCTTCCTCGATCTCCTTGTGCGCCTCGGCGGTGGGACGCAGTTCGGCGGCGAAGCGGTCGCGGGCGTACTTCACGGGGACCGTGACGATGCCGCCGTCCCAGTCCGCCGCCTCCTTGCAGGCCGTGTCGTCGCCGGTGAGAGCGACCACGGGGACGCCGAGCGCCGCCGCGGTGGCCTGGGCCAGGCCGATCTCGCCGACCGGGCGGCCGTCCAGCCACATGTCCTCGATCTCGTGCCCCATGAAGCTGTGGCTCAGTACGCCGTGGACACCGGCCCGGGAGTGGTAGCCGACGCAGACGACGGCGTCGTACTCACCGGTGAGCCCCTCCAGCATCAGCATCTGCTTGGGCTTGCCGCGGACCAGGCGGGCGGCCGGGTGCAGGGCCTCGGGGAGGAGGTTGCGCATGGGGCCGTGGGCGTCGTTGACGAGTACGGCGCTCGCGCCGGCGGCCACGGCACCACGGACGGCGGCGTTCACGTCCGCGGCCATCATGGCCCGGCCGCGCTCGTAGTCCCGCCCGCCGGGCTGCACGTCGTCGGCGTCGACGAGCCCGCTGACGCCCTCCATGTCGGCAGTGATGTATATCCGCACGGTCGCCAGCCTAGGGTGAACCGGACCCTACGTACTGTAGGTTTCGAGGCGCCTTCGGGCAGACGTATCAGCAGAGACGGTCCGCAGGGACGATCCGCGGGCATTGATCAGCAGGCAGCGGTCACACGTATCCAGTGACCAGGCAACTGTTCGACGGGGGAGATCATGCAGGACACACGGGAAGCGTACCCACCGCAGCCGGGCGTGCCGCCGGCCGTGCGGGCGCTGGCGCCGACGGTCGCCGTGCTGGTTACGAGCCTGACGATCGCCGCCGCCGGGGTGTACGAGCTGTGCGGGTTCGGCCTGCACAGCCTGGACCGGCGGCCGCACCTGTTCAGCGACGGGCTGACGACGGCCGGGGTGATCGTCGCCGTGGTGGCGGCCGGTGCGGCGGTGGGCAACCTGGCATGGATGCTGACGGCGGACCGGCGCCGCACGGAGGACCAGACCGGCTGAACACCGGCGCGCTCCTCGCCGTACGCGCCCCCACGCACTCCCACTCCCGTGGGACCATGCCGTACGGCCACCCCCTGCCTGCATTACCCTACAAACTGTAGGGTCTTAGGTTGGCGGCGACGCGTGACGACCGCGCGGCCGACCGCCCACCCGTCCCCGTCCCCACCCCTCCCCAAGGTGACCGGTCACCATGCCCCCACTGCCCGCACAGCAGTCGACCACGCACCCCCCACGCACCGCCGAGGACACCCCACGCCGCTTCCCCGTCCGGCCCGGCCCGCGGCTGCGGGCACGCGCGGCCTCCGCCACCGTCTGGTACCTGCGGCTGCTCGCCGCGCTGAACATCGCCGCGGTCGTCTCCCTCCCCTTCCGCCAGGAGGTCCACGAACACAACGCCGGCGAGTACTTCACGCCGTACCTGGCCACCGCAGGCCTGGTCTCCGCCGCCCTCGCCCTCTTCCTCGCCGTGGTCATGCGGCGCCGCAAGCGGGCCGCCTGGCTGTTCAACCTGCTGTGCGCCGGCGCCCTCCTCGGCCTGTACGTCATCGCCCTCACCCGCGACGCCTACCGCGAGCACCTCTTCAACTGGCTCTCCGCCCTGCTCACCGCCCTGTTCGTGGCCGCGCTGCTGATCGGCCGCCGGGAGTTCGACGCCATCGGCGACCGCTCCAACCCCCGGCTCGCCCTGGCCGTCGGCGCCGGCGGCACGCTGGTCAGCGCCACCCTCGGCACCCTCCTCGTGGACGCGACCAACAAGGTGCCCGGCGCCACGCTCCAGGACAAGATCGCCTACACCCTGCTGCGCGGCATCAGCGTCGGCCCGCTCGCCGACCGCTTCGACGCCGTGCACGCACCCCGCTGGGTCGACGTGATCATCAACATCCTGGTCGCCGCGACCTTCCTGCTCGTCCTGTACGCCTGCTTCCGCGCCCCGCGCGGCCAGGCCCTGCTCGGCGAGGACGACGAGCGGCGCCTGCGCGACCTCCTCGACCGGCACGGCGAGCGCGACTCCCTCGGCTACTTCGCCCTGCGCCGCGACAAGGCCGTCATCTTCTCCCCCAGCGGCAAGGCCGCCATCGCCTACCGCGTCGTCGGCGGCGTCAGCCTCGCCTCCGGCGACCCCATCGGCGACCCCGAGGCCTGGCCCGGCGCCATCGACGCCTGGCTCGCCGAAGCCCGCCGGCACGCCTGGACGCCCGCGGTGATGGGCGCGAGCGAGGAGGCCGGCACGATCTACGCCCGGCACGGCCTGGACGCCCTCGAACTGGGCGACGAAGCCATCGTGGACCTGGCCGACTTCACCCTCGAGGGCCGCGCCATGCGCGTGGTCCGCCAGGCCCACAACCGCGTCCGCCGCGCCGGCTACACGGTCCGCGTCCGCCGCCACGAGGACATCCCCGAGGACGAGATGGCCCTGCTCGTCGACCGCGCCGACCACTGGCGCGACGGCGCCACCGAACGCGGCTTCTCCATGGCGCTCGGCCGCCTCGGCGACCCCGCCGACGGCCGCTGCGTGATGCTCGAATGCCGGGACGCCGAGGGCGAACCGCGCGCCCTGCTGAGCTTCGTGCCGTGGGGCGCGCACGGCCTCTCCCTGGACCTGATGCGCCGCGACCGGGACTGCGAGAACGGCCTGATGGAGTACATGGTCGTCGAGCTCCTGACGCGCGCGGAGGAACTGGGCGTACGCCGGGTGTCGCTGAACTTCGCCATGTTCCGGTCGGTGTTCGAACGCGGCTCCCGGCTGGGCGCCGGCCCGGTCCTGCGGCTGTGGCGCTCCGTCCTCGCGTTCTTCTCCCGCTGGTGGCAGATCGAGTCCCTGTACCGGGCCAACGCCAAGTACCGGCCCGTCTGGGAGCCCCGCTTCCTGCTGTTCGCCAAGAGCAGCGACATCCCCCGTATCGGCTTGGCGAGCGCACGGGCCGAGGGCTTCCTCACCGCCCCCGCCCTGCCGGGCCTGCCGGGACGCCGCAAGTCCCCCTGCCGCCCCTGACCGGGGCGCTCAGCCGCCCCCGCGCACACCGCTCGGCGGCCCGCCCCCGCCCACGGTGAACCCGATCGCCGCGCCGCCGCCCTCCCGCCGGAAGGCGAACGGCGCTCCCCCGTGCGCCGTGGCCACCTCGCGCACGATGGACAGCCCGAGGCCGGAGCCGGGCAGGGAACGGGCGTCGGCGGCACGGTAGAAACGGTCGAAGATCCGGATGAGGTCGCCGTCGGCGATACCGGGTCCGCGGTCGAGGACCTCGACCCGGACCACACCCGGCCGGGCCGGGCCGGTGACGTTGACCTCGATGGGCGCCTTCCCGTCACGGTCGAACTTGGCCGCGTTCTCGACCAGGTTCGAGACGGCGCGCTGCAGCATGCCGGACCGGCCGTCCGTCGTCGTGTCCCCGCTCACCCTGAGGACGATGTCACGGCCGGTGCGGCGCCGGGCCAGACCCACCACGTCCTCCGCGATGTCCGCGAGGTCCACGGCCTGCGGGGGCTCGGTGTCCGACTGCCCGGCGGCGAGGTCGACGAGCTCGTTGACCAGGTCGGTCAGCTCGCGGGCCTCCTGGCCGAGGTCCGCGACCAGTTCCTCACGGGTGGCGGGCGGCAGCTCGTCGATACGGCGCAGCAGCGAGATGTTCGTACGCAGCGAGGTCAGCGGCGTACGCAGTTCGTGGCCGGCGTCCTGGACCAGCCGGCGCTGGTCCTCCTCCGACTGGGCGAGCCGGCCCAGCATGCGGTCGAAGGCCCGGCCCAGCCGGCCCACCTCGTCGTACCCGGCGACGGGCACCTGGATGCCGAGCTGCCGGGTACGGGCGACGTCCTCGGCGGCCGAGGTGAGGCTCACCAGCCGGCGGGTGATACGGCGGGCCAGCCACCAGCCGAACAGCCCGGCGGCGACCACCACCGCCGACATCAGGGCCAGCGTCCGCTGCTGCAGCGCCCGCAGCAGATCCTCGGTGTCGCTGAACTCCTGCGCCACCTGCACCGCGCCCCGCCCGTCGCCGAGCGAGACGGTCGCGATACGGAAGAGGTCCTCGCCGACCCGGACGTCCTTGTGCTCGGCCAGCCTCCCGGCCGCCCTCGCACCGGCGACGACCCGGTCCCGGGCGGTGACCGGCAGCACGGGGCTGCCGTGGTCGACGATCCCGCCCTCGGCGCCGAGCACCTGCACGTCGGTACGGGCGGGCCGTACGACGTCGTGGCCCGGGCGGGAGGAGGAGAAGTCGTCCGGTTTCATGTCGTGCTGCCGGACCTCGTCCCGTACGTCCTGCACCACCTCGGTGAACACCGACTGCTGGTCGACCCGGACCAGACGGGCGGCCGCACCGTAGGACAGGATGCCGACGAGGATCGTGACGGCGGCGGTGACGGCCGCGAAGGACACGGCGAAGGTGGTCCGCAGCGACACCAGTTTCGGCCGACGCCTGGCCATCAGCCGCCCGAGGCGGCCCACTCAGTCCTCCCGCAGCACGTAACCCACGCCACGGACGGTGTGGATCAGCTGCGGCGCACCCGGCTCGTCCAGCTTGCGGCGCAGGTAGCCGACGTAGACGGCGAGGTTCTTCGAGCCGGGGCCGAAGTCGTAGCCCCAGATGCGGTCGTAGATGGTGGAGTGGTCGAGCACGATGCCCGCGTTGCGCACGAGCAGCTCCAGCAGTTCGAACTCGGTGCGGGTCAGCTCCAGCTCACGCCTGCCGCGCCAGGCCCGGCGGGCCTGGAGGTCCATGCGCAGCCCCGCGGCCTCCACCTGGCGGTCGGAGACCTGGACGTCCCCCCGGCTCACCTCGCTCACCTCGGGGCCGCCGCTGCCGCCGCTGCCACCGACCGGGGCGACCGGGCTGGTGCGGCGGAGCAGGGCGCGCAGCCGGGCGAAGACCTCCTCGACGTCGAACGGCTTCACCACGTAGTCGTCCGCGCCGGCGTCCAGGCCCGCGATGCGGTCGGCGGTCTCCACCAGGGCGGTGAGCATCAGGATCGGGGTGCGGTCGCCCTCGGCGCGCAGCACCCGGCAGACCTGCAGACCGTCGATGCCCGGCATCATGACGTCCAGCACGAGGACGTCCGGCGGGGTCCGATGGGCCTGCGCCAGCGCCTCGACGCCGTCGGCGACCGCCGTGACCTCGTAGCCCTCCAGGCTCAGGGCACGCTCGAGGGCATGACGGATGGCGCGGTCGTCTTCGGCGAGAAGCACAGTCTGGGGCACGTCCCCAGTCTGCCAAGGCCTCCGGCGGTTCGGCCGGGACGAGTGGGCCTACGATCACCCTTTTTACCTGGCTCATACCGTGGAGGAGGCAACCCCGGCCCTGCTGGGGGCTGCACGAGTGGGGGAGGCACCTCGCAGCGCCGGGCTGCGCAGCGCCCCGCCCCAGCACGAGCCCCGGGTCAGCTCCTCAGCGCCGCCAACTGCTCCTCGAACGGCACGACCTCAAGGTCACGGTCGGCCTTGGCCGGAGCCGCCCCCGCCGGCCCCGTCATCAGCGCGGCCAGCTCCCCCGCCGCCCGCTCGATCCGCTCCGCGAGCCCCTGCGCCCCCCAGTCCTCCGAGGCCGCGTACACAGCCGTCGGCACGACCACCGCACGCAGGTAGGCGAACAGCGGCCGCATCGCGTGCTCCAGCACGAGCGAGTGCCGCGCCGTCCCGCCCGTCGCCGCGATCAGCACCGGCTTGCCCACCAGCGCCTCCTTGTCGAGGACGTCGAAGAAGGACTTGAGCAGCCCGCTGTAGGAGGCGGTGAAGACGGGGCTGACGACGATCAGGCCGTCGGCCGCCGCCACCGCGTCGAGCGCGTCCGCGAGGGCCCGCCCGGGGAACCCGTTGGTGAGGTTGTGCGCGATCTCCACCGCGAGGTCCCGCAGCTCGATCACCCGCACCTCGGCCGAGGTCCGCCCGGCGGTCGCGTTCGCCAGCCGGTCGGCGAGCAGCCGGGTGGAGGACGGGACGCTCAGTCCCGCCGAGACGACGACGAGCTTCATACGACGGTCACCTCTTCCGGGTTCTTCGACGCGGCGGCGAGCCGCGACTGGTGGGTCGGCGCGTCCGGCACGTCCGCCGGACGGCCCTTGGCGAACTCCTCGCGCAGCACCGGCACGACCTCCTCGCCCAGCATGTCGAGCTGCTCCAGCACGGTCTTCAGGGGCAACCCGGCGTGGTCCATGAGGAACAGCTGACGCTGGTAGTCACCGGCGTACTCGCGGAAGGAGAGGGTCTTCTCGATCACCTGCTGCGGGGAGCCGACGGTCAGCGGGGTCTGGTCCGTGAAGTCCTCCAGGGACGGGCCGTGGCCGTAGACCGGGGCGTTGTCGAAGTAGGGGCGGAACTCGTTCACCGCGTCCTGCGAGTTCTTCCGCATGAACACCTGCCCGCCGAGCCCGACGATCGCCTGCTCGGGCGTGCCGTGGCCGTAGTGGGCGTACCGGGTGCGGTACAGCTCGACCATCCGCTTGGTGTGGTCGGCCGGCCAGAAGATGTTGTTGTGGAAGAAGCCGTCGCCGTAGTACGCGGCCTGCTCGGCGATCTCCGGGGACCGGATGGAGCCGTGCCAGACGAAGGGCGGGACCCCGTCCAGCGGGCGCGGGGTGGAGGTGAAGCCCTGCAGCGGGCTGCGGAACTTGCCCTCCCAGTCGACGACGTCCTCGCGCCACAGGCGGTGCACCAGGGCGTAGTTCTCGATGGCGAGGTTGATGCCCTGGCGGATGTCCTGGCCGAACCAGGGGTAGACCGGCCCGGTGTTGCCGCGGCCCATCATCAGGTCCACCCGGCCGTCGGCCAGGTGCTGGAGCATCGCGAAGTCCTCGGCGATCTTCACCGGGTCGTTGGTGGTGATCAGGGTGGTGGAGGTGGAGAGGACCAGCTTCTCGGTCCGCGCGGCTATGTAGCCGAGCATCGTGGTCGGGGACGAGGGCACGAACGGCGGGTTGTGGTGCTCGCCGGTCGCGAAGACGTCCAGGCCGACCTCCTCCGCCTTCAGCGCGATGGCGACCATGGCCTTGATGCGCTCGCGCTCGGTCGGCGTACGGCCTGTGGTGGGGTCCGGGGTGACGTCGCCGACGCTGAAGATCCCGAACTGCATGGTCGCTCAACCTCCAAGTTGTTGACCGTTCAACTATAGCTCTGCAACAGACCCCAGTGTCCGCCTATTCCGCCAGGCCTCCCTGATCCACGAGTGCACACTTCTCATCTCTGACGCACCTACCTCTGCCGCACCCACCCCTGACGCAGTGGACGGCCCTCCCACGTCGTCACGGAACGATCACCAGCCGCCCCCGCACACCGCCCTCCGCCTGCCGGACGTGCGCCTTCACCGCGTCCTCCAGGGAGTACGTCTCGGCCACCCGCAGCGTCAGCACGCCCTCGTCCGCCAACCGCACCAGCTCGGCCAGCCGGGCCCCGTCGGCGGCCACCTCGACGGCCGACGTCCGCACTCCGCGCACCGGCGCGGGCTGGGCCTGCGGGATCACACCGACGTACCCGCCCCCGTCCCGCACCCACTCCAGGGCCGGCTCCCCCAGCACCGCCGCGTCGAACACCGCGTCGTAACCCGCCGGCGCGATGTCACCGGAGGTGGCGTGTGCGGCACCCAGGGAACGCACGAGCTCCTCGTCGCCCTCCCTGGCCAGCGCGGTCACCGAGACGCCCTGGTGGACGGCGAGCTGCACGGCGTACCCGCCGACCGCGCCCGCCGCGCCCGTCACCAGCAGCGACTGGCCGGGGGCCAACTCCAGCAGGTCGAGCCCCTGGGCGGCGGTCAGGGCGTTCAGCGGCAGGGTGGCCGCGTGCGCCGCGTCCGCCGTCGCGGGCGCCAGCGCCACCGCGTCCGTGGGCACGACGACGTACTCGGCGTGCGCGCCCACCGGCTTCGTCATGCCGTAGTCGAGCGCCACCACCTCGTCGCCGACGTTCCACGCGGTCGCCACCCCCACGGCGTCCACCGTCCCGGCGACGTCCCAGCCCAGCCCGACCTGCTTGCCCGCCCCACCGAAGGCCCCGGACCGCGCGCCCGCGTCCACGGGATTCAGCGCACTCGCCGCGACCTTGATCCGCACCTCCCGCGCCCTCGGCTCCGGCACCTCCGCCTCCACGACCTCCACGGCCTCGGGCCCGCCGAACGTCCTCACCACAGCAGCACGCATGTCAACTCTCCCTGATCAATTGCCTGTTTGGGTCTCCCAACCCGTTGCGACAACCCTAGGAAGAGTTACTATCCATTGGTAAGTAGTTACCTGAAGGTGCGTAGGCGACGCGGAGGAGAGCCATGGCGACCATGACGGCGGCACAGCGACGCGAACAGGCCCGCGCGGAGTACGACGCCTTCATCCGCGACTGCCCCACCAACCACCTCCTGGGCCGACTCAGCGACAAGTGGGTCAGCCTGGTCGTCGCCGCCCTGTCGACCGGCCCCATGCGCTACAGCGACCTCGGCCGCAAGATCGCCGGCGTCAGCCCCAAGATGCTCACCCAGACCCTGCGCACCCTGGAACGCGACGGCATCCTCTCCCGCACCGTCACCCCGGCCGTCCCGGTCCGCGTCGACTACGAACTCACCCCGCTGGGCCGCAGCCTCGCCCTGCTGCTGACCGCGGTGAAGGACTGGGCGGAGACCCACTTCGACGAGGTACGAGCCGCACGGGAGCGCTACGACACGGAGACCCCCGCGGGCTAGTCGGGCCGGACCCGCCCCTCCCGCAACCGGGCGATCTGCTCGCCGCTCAGCTCCACCGTCCGCCTCATGTGCCGGACGATCACCCCGAGTTCGGCGTCGTCCAGATCGTCGAAGAGCGCCTCCCAGGTGCCGCCGAGGCTGTCCCACATACGGCCGAACTCCGCCACCTTCTCCGGCACGGTCGCCACCA
This sequence comes from Streptomyces sp. NPDC001843, assembly GCF_042891955.1. Taxonomy (NCBI): domain Bacteria; kingdom Bacillati; phylum Actinomycetota; class Actinomycetes; order Kitasatosporales; family Streptomycetaceae; genus Streptomyces; species Streptomyces sp. NPDC001843. Next base: position 92,397 of record NZ_JBIATQ010000018.1, read on the forward strand.
GCACCCGCCGCCGGTCCACCGCGTCCCGCCGCCGGACGACGTATCCCGCCTTCTCCAGCCGGTCCACCAGCCGTGTCGCCGACCCGGTCGTCAGGCCCGTCAGCTCCGCGATGCGGCCGGTGGTGACCGGCGCCTCCTCCAGCGTGAGCAGGTTCAGGCACTGCAGATCGGTGGGGTGCAGACCGAAGTGGTCGGCGACGGCCTGGTTGAACAGGGCGTACGACGCCATGTACCGCCGGGAGACGGCCGCCAGCTCCGTCAGCAGCCGCGACCGGCCGCTCCCCGCACCGCTTCCCGTCCCGCTCCCGGACATGCCCGGCCACCTTTCGCCTGCGCCGCGCAGGGATCGTACGGCGCAAGGCCGGGCCGACCCCGCCACCGCGGCTCAGAACGCGTACGTGTCCCCCGTGGCCAGCACCAGCACCCGCTGCCGGTCGTGCGCCTTCCCGGTATCCCCGGCGCCGCCGCCCCACGCCGTCTCGAACTCCAGCGTCAGCTCCGGCGGCCGCTCCTTCAGCCGCACCGAGAGCACGATCCGCTCCCCCACCCCGTCCACGGCCAGCGAACCCGTACGGCACACCACCGCCCGCTCCTCCTCGCGCACACACCCCGCCGGAAGGCGCTGCTCCTCCGCGAGCGGCACCGACCAGCGCAGCCGCACACTCGCGTCCACGACGGCGGACGGACCGTTGTTGCGCGGGGTCAGCCGCACCTCGACCTGATCGCCGGTCATCACCGCGGAACCGTGATAGACCACGTCGGCCCCGGCATCACCCGCCCAGGCGGCCCCGCCACCCATGACCACCGCCAGCCCGGCGACCCCGCCCACGGCAAGCCCTCGTACTACACCTCGCGTACCTCGCACCATGGCTCACTCCTCATATATACGTACGTATGGGATGTATGCCACGAGGAGTGCCCGACAGGCGCCGTCCATCAGGTGACACGGCCGTGCGAAGCTGCCCCCATGCTCGTCCTCCGCTCAGCCGCACTGTTCGTCGTCGCCGCCCTCTTCGAGATCGGCGGCGCCTGGCTCGTCTGGCAGGGCGTACGCGAGCACCGCGGCTGGCTCTGGGCGGCCGGCGGCGTGCTCGCCCTCGGCGCCTACGGATTCGTCGCCACCTTCCAGCCCGACGCCCACTTCGGCCGCATCCTCGCCGCGTACGGCGGGATCTTCGTCGCCGGTTCACTGCTGTGGGGCGTGGTCGCCGACGGCTACCGCCCCGACCGCTGGGACATCGTCGGGGCGCTGATCTGCCTGGCCGGTATGGCCGTGATCATGTGGGTGCCGAGGGACGGCCGCTGACGCTCGCCTACGCTGGCCGCAGACGCCCGGAACCCAGCCCCGCCCCCGAGGAGCAGCCCATGGCCCCCGCCGCCCCGTCCGCCGCCTCCCGCATCGCCGTCGTCACCGGTGCGAGCAGCGGAATCGGCGCCGCCACGGCCCGAAAGCTCGCCGCCGCCGGATACCGCGTCGTCCTCACCGCCCGCCGCAAGGACCGCATCGAGGCGCTCGCGGAGGAACTCACGGCAGCCGGCCACTCGGCCGTGGCGTACCAGCTCGACGTGACGGACCGCGCGGCGGTCGACGAGTTCGCCACCGCCTTCCAGACCATCGGCGTCCTCGTCAACAACGCCGGCGGCGCACTCGGCGCCGACCCCGTCGCCACCGGCGACCCGGCGGACTGGCGCACCATGTACGAGACGAACGTCATCGGCACGCTCAACCTCACCCAGGCCCTCCTCCCGAAGCTCGTCGCCAGCGGCGACGGCACGGTCGTGGTCGTCTCCTCCACCGCCGGCCACGGCACCTACGAGGGCGGCGCGGGCTACGTCGCCGCCAAACACGGCGCCCACGTCCTCGCAGAGACCCTCCGCCTGGAGATCGTCGGCCAGCCCGTCCGCGTCATCGAGATCGCCCCCGGCATGGTCCGCACCGACGAGTTCGCCCTCACCCGCTTCGGCGGCGACCAGGAAAAGGCGGCCAAGGTCTACGAGGGCGTGGCCGAACCCCTCACCGCCGAGGACGTCGCCGACACCATCGCCTGGACGGTGACCCGCCCCAGCCACGTCAACGTCGACCTCCTGGTACTCCGTCCCCGCGCCCAGGCATCCAACACGAAGGTGCACCGGGAGCTGTGACCGACGACCAGGACAAGGCGCTGGAAAGACGCCGACTGGAACAGGAAACCAAGGACGAGCGCAAGGTCTGGTACTTCCTCGCCTACTTCCTCTTCGGCATCCACTTCGTGGCGTTCGTGATGATCTACGCGGTACGGCACGCGCACTGAGTCCACACTGAGGTGTGGACAGACATATACCGTTCGACCGCCTGCACAACTTCCGTGACCTGGGCGGCTATCCGACCCCGGACGGCCGCCACCGCATCCGCCCCGGCCGCCTCTACCGCGCCGACTCCTTGGGCAAGCTGACCGAGGACACCTCCGACTGGGACCGCTTCCTCTCCCTGGGCATCGGCACGGTGATCGACCTGCGCCACGACTGGGAGGTGGAGAGGCGGGGCCGTATCCCGGCGCACCCCTCCTTCAGCTACCACAACCTCAGCATCGAGCACCGCCCCTACGACCAAGCGGCCCTCACCCCCGACATCGACCCCGGCCCCTACCTCGCCGAGCGCTACATGGAGGTCGCGGAGGACGGCACCAAGGAAATCCGCGCGGCACTGGAGTTGATCGCGGAGGCGGCCGAGTCCGGCACCGCCCTCGCCTTCCACTGCGCCTCCGGCAAGGACCGCACGGGCCAGCTCGCCGCCCTGGTTCTCTCCCTCCTCGGCATCCCCGAGCCGACGATCGTCGAGGACTTCAGCCTCACGGAACTGGCCACACCGGCCCTCCTGGCCGCCTGGCGCACGCGAAACGGGGGCCGCACCCCCACCTGGCCCGCCTGGGGCCACGCTCCCGCCTCCGTCATGCGCCTGTTCCTGGCGGCCCTCAACGCGCGATACGGCTCGGTCGACGGATATGTGACGGACGCGCTGGGCATGGACGCCGCGCACCTCTCGAAGACCTTGCGCGCCCACCTGCTCGAACCGGTCCCCAAGAGCTGGCCCGCACTGACGTACCGCAAGGCGATCCCCGCCGAGGCCTCCGTCCTGGTGCGCCTGCGCGACGCGGCGGCCCTGTGGCAACTGGCCCGCGGGATCGACCAGTGGAAGCCGGGAGAGAAGGACGAGGCCCACTTCCGCGCCCGTATGACGGACGGCGAGGTGTGGCTGGCGCACAGCGGCGACCATCTGGCGGGCGCCTGGGAACTCTGGTGGGACGACCCGGCGGCCTGGGGCCCCCGCCCCCCGGACGCCGGCTACGTCCACCGCCTGATGACGACCCCGCACACAGCTCCCCCGGGCGCGGGCCGCCGAATGTTGGCGCAGGCGGAATCCCGCATCGCCGCCGAGGGCCGCCCGTACGCCCGCCTGGACTGCCTCGCCTCCAACCCCCGCCTGCGCGCCTACTACGAGGCGGCGGGCTACACTGTGGTCGGCGAACAGCCCACGAAGAACGGCGGATCGGGCAGCCCGTACGCGGTGACACTGCTGGAGAAGCGGCTGAGGTGACTCAGCCCTTCACACACACGACCTGCTTCAGCTTCGCCACGACCTCGACCAGGTCCCGCTGCTGGTCGATGACCTGGTCGATCGACTTGTAGGCGCCCGGGATCTCGTCGACGACGCCGGAGTCCTTGCGGCACTCCACGCCCCGCGTCTGCTCCTCGAGGTCCTTGGTCGAGAAGCGGCGCTTGGCCGCGTTGCGGCTCATGCGCCGACCCGCGCCGTGCGAGGCGGAGTTGAAGGACTTCTCGTTGCCGAGGCCCTTCACGATGTACGAACCCGTACCCATGGAGCCGGGGATGATCCCGTACTCGCCCGAGCCCGCGCGGATCGCGCCCTTGCGGGTGACGAGCAGGTCCATGCCTTCATAACGCTCCTCGCTCACGTAGTTGTGATGGCAGGAGATCTCCGGCTCGAAGGTGGGCTTCGCCTTCTTGAACTCCTTGCGGATCACGTCCTTCAGGAGCGCCATCATGAGCGTGCGGTTGTACTTGGCGTACTCCTGCGCCCAGAACAGGTCGTTACGGTAGGCCGCCATCTGCGGGGTGTCCGAGACGAAGACCGCGAGGTCGCGGTCGACCAGCCCCTGGTTGTGCGGGAGCTTCTGGGCCACGCCGATGTGGTGCTCAGCGAGTTCCTTGCCGATGTTGCGGGAGCCGGAGTGGAGCATCAGCCAGACAGAATCGGTCGAATCCGTGCACACTTCGACAAAATGATTGCCACTTCCGAGCGTCCCCATCTGCTTTCCCGCCCGCTCATGACGGAATTTGACCGATTCGGCAATCCCATCGAACCGCCCCCAGAAGTCCTCCCACCCGGAAGTGGCCAGCCCATGGAACCGCCCCGGGTCCACGGGATCGTCATGCATCCCCCGCCCCACCGGAATCGCCTGCTCGATCTTCGACCGCAACCGCGAGAGATCCCCCGGCAGATCGTTCGCCGTCAGTGACGTCCTCACCGCCGACATGCCGCAGCCGATGTCCACCCCGACCGCCGCCGGGCACACGGCGCCCTGCATGGCGATGACGGAGCCGACCGTCGCGCCCTTGCCGTAGTGGACGTCCGGCATGACCGCCAGGCCCTTGATCCACGGCAGGGTCGCGACGTTGCGGAGCTGCTGCAGTGCCACGTCCTCGACGGTCGCGGGGTCGGTCCACATACGGATCGGGACCTTCGCGCCGGGCATCTCCACGTACGACATGTCTTCCTCATTCCCCCGAAGGTGCAGCAAAAGTATTGAAATGCTCAGAACGCAAAAGCGGCGCCAAGGTCGACGAAAAGGGACAACGGACCGGCGTCCACAGCAGTGCGTGCGATACACATTGTCTGCAGTGGGCGCCCCGCCGCGGCAAGCGAATTACCAGCGGGGACACTGGAGCACCCGGACCGTCGAGAGGAGCCTGACCGTGCAGCGGAAGGCGTATGTAACCGGCACCGCCGCCCTCCTCGCGGCCCTGCTGGTCGGCTGCACGAGCGGGTCGGACGACAAGGGCTCGACGGACGACGCGAACCCCGGTGACGCCGGCACGGCGACGGCGGTGGCGCAGCCCGGTAAGTACCGCACCCTTCCGGAGCCCTGCGGGGCGGTCAGCCACGGCACGCTCGACTCGCTTCTGCCGGGCATCAAGCAGATGACCGACGAGGACCAGCGGGACAAGGCCTATCAGGGCGAGGCGACGCTCACGTACGACACGGACCGTAAGGTCGGCTGCCGTTGGAAGGCCGATTCCACGGATGCGACCGATCATCTCCTGGTCGATTTCGAGCGGGTGGTGTCGTACGACAACGCCGTCAGTGACGACAGCCAGGCGGAGAAGCTCTTCGCGGGCATGCAGACCGCGGCCGACCTTCCGGCGCCCGAGGTCTCCGCGCCCGAGGCTTCCGCGTCGGAGTCCTCGGCGGGGTCGGCTTCCGGGTCTCCTTCGGTGTCGTCGTCCGCCTCGGCCGCCGGCGGGGAGTCGGCGGCCACGGTGGCGCCCTCCGCCACGGCTTCCTCCACCGCACCGCCGTCCGGTTCCCCTTCCGGTTCCTCCGGTTCCTCGGGTGCCGCCGCGGCCGATCTGCAGCCCCGCACTCTCGACGACCTCGGTGACGAGGCGTATCTCGACGACGAGACGACGAGCTCGGGTTCGACGGCGGAGCAGCGGACGGTGACTGTGGTGTTTCGCACGTCCAATGTGATCGTGACCATCGAGTACACGGAGCAGCCGACGATGATCGGTGCCGTGCCGGACAGCAAGGAAATGCAGGACAGGGCCCGTAATCTGGCGGATCGGCTGGATGACGCGCTGGGTGGTTAGGGGTGCCGCGGGGGTCGTCGGGGGGCGTGTGCAAAGCCCGCGAACGGAGGCCGCACAGCTCGCTCACCGCGTACCGTGGCCCATCGGACCCCGATCCGACCGCAGGAACCACGAGCGTCATGAGTGAAGGAACCATGCAGCGAGCAGCCCAGCGAGACGACCAGCGTGCCCAGCGAGTCCAGCTTCTTCCCCGCCTCCTTGTCTGCGCGGCGGCGGTCCCCGTGATGCTGGTGGCCGCCGGCTGCTCCGGCTCGGACTCCGACTCCGCGGGTGCCGCGCAGGGTTCGCAGCAGACGGCCGCGGCCGGTGCGGACGCGGGCAGTGCCTCCCCGAGTGCCTCTCCGACGGTGGAGGCGGCCGCGTACGCGAAGCTGCCGGAGCCGTGCAAGGTGCTGTCGAAGAAGACTCTGGGCGAACTCGTCCCGAAGGGGTCGAAGTCGGGCAAGGAGGGCACTTCGAGTGACACTTCGGCCCGGTCGAGCTGCTCCTGGAGCAGCCTCGCCAACAACGGGGTGAAGGGGTCGCAGTTCCGCTGGCTGAACGTCTCGATGCTCCGCTTCGCTTCGGACGCCAACCGGGGTTCGGGCGACAAGCAGGCGCAGGCGTACTACGCGGACCAGGTCAAGGCGGCACAGACGGCGCCGGGTGCGAAGAACGGCAAGACGGAGCCGGTCGCCGGGACGGGCGACGAGGCGACGGTGGTGCGCTACGACCTGAAGAAGAAGGAAGGCAGCTTCAAGCAGCAGACGGTGGTCGCGCGCGTGGAGAACGTCGTCGTCACCCTGGACTACAACGGTGCGGGGCTGGCCGGCGAGAAGTCTCCGAGCGCGGACGACCTGGTGAAGTCGGCGGAGAAGGCGACCAAGGAGGCGGTGGCCGCGGTGTCGGCGGCCAACGGGCAGGGTGCGGGCGGCAGTTCGGACGCGGGTTCGGGTGGGGCGAGCTCCGCGCCGTCGAAGTCGGCGTCCGGGTCGGCGTCTCCCTCCGCTTCCGAGAAGGCGTCCCCGAGCGCTTCTCCGTCGAAGTCGGCAGCCAAGAAGGACTGACCGGCACCACGTTCGCCGTACAGGTGTGCCACCCTGTTGCGCGCAAGAACACGCAATGGGAGGGGAGTAGCGCGTGGCAGCGCCACTGCAGCTGACTCGGATGCACCGCGTTCTCATCGGCGTGGTCGTGACCGGCGCCGTGATCATCGCCGGCATCGGCTTCGCCGGTTCGTACGCGGCCGTCCGTGAGCTGGCCATCAAGAAGGGCTTCGGGAACTTCTCCTATGTGTTCCCGATCGGCATCGACGCGGGTATCTGTGTCCTGCTGGCCCTGGACCTGCTGCTGACCTGGATCCGTATCCCCTTCCCGTTGCTGCGTCAGACGGCGTGGCTGCTGACGGCGGCGACGATCGCCTTCAACGGTGCCGCGGCCTGGCCGGATCCGCTGGGCGTGGGCATGCACGCGGTGATCCCGGTGCTGTTCGTGGTGGCGGTCGAGGCGGCCCGGCACGCGGTCGGCCGGATCGCCGACATCACGGCCGACAAGCACATGGAGGGCGTCCGCATCACGCGCTGGCTGCTCTCGCCGGTGCCGACGTTCCTGCTGTGGCGTCGTATGAAGCTGTGGGAGCTGCGTTCCTACGACCAGGTGATCAAGCTGGAGCAGGAACGTCTCGTCTACCGGGCGCGGCTGCACTCCCGCTTCGGCCGGGCGTGGCGGCGGAAGGCTCCGGTGGAGTCGTTGATGCCGCTGCGTCTGGCGCGGTACGGGGTGCCGCTGGCGGAGACGGCTCCGGCGGGGCTGGCGGCGGCGGGCATCGAGCCGGTGCTGCTGCCTCCGGCGCCGCAGCCGACCGCGGCCGTGACCGCGGCACCTGTGGCGCCCGCCGCCGGACAGCGCCCCGAGCTGACCCGGCAGAGCGCCGCTCAGCCGGAGAACGCGGCTCAGCCAGGGGGCGCCGCTCAGCCGGAGACCGCCGCTCAGCCGGAGGGCACCGCTCAGCCGGACGGCGCGCAGGGGCCCGAGCAGAGCCCGTGGTTCCAGGCTCCGAAGGAGGTCGACTACCAGGGTGGTTACGACCCCGCCTACGAGCCCGTCCCCGACCCCTCCTTCGGCCCTCCCTACGACCTCCAGTACGCGCCGGAGGAGCAGTACGAGGAGTGGTACGAGGAGCAGGGGCCGGAGCAGTTCCAGCAGCAGCCCGGCCCGGAGGAGACCGGCAGCTTCCCCATTCCGTCCGGTCCGGGCCGTACCCGCCAGCTCGGTGAGGGTGGCGGTACTCCGCCAGTGGAGCCGGACGAGGAGGCGTACTACCAGGTGTTCCGCCAGTCGATAAACGGCAGCCTGCCCACGCCGCGCCAGTTCCAGGACGGGGTCGAGGCGACGTACGGGATCACGTTGCCGGACCAGGACGCCAAGCGCATGGTGAATCGCTTCTCCAACCGCTTCAACGCGGAACTGGAAGAGGACCACATCGCGTAGGGCCTGGCATGGCATGCGAAGGCGCCCGGTGCTGGAGAGCACCGGGCGCCTTTCTGCTTCGGCCTACTCCCCGAGCAGGGCCCGCACCCGCTCCTGTCCCACCGCGAGCAGCAGCGTGGGCAGACGCGGGCCGGTGTCGCGGCCGACGAGCAGGTGGTAGAGCAGGGCGAAGAAGGACCGCTGGGCGGTCTTGATCTCCGGCGGCAGCTCCTTGGGCGTGGCGTCGGCGGGGAACCCGGCCTGGACCTTGGGCACGCCGTAGACGAGGTGGGTCAGTCCGTCGAGCGACCAGTTGTCGGCGAGTCCGTCGAGCAGCAGGCGGATCGACTGCTGGGAGGGCTCGTCGAGGGACTTCAGCAGTTCGGCGTCGGCTTCGTCGCGGACGATGGTGCGCTGGTCGGCCGGGACGTGGGTGTTGATCCAGGCCTCGGCCTTGTCGTACCGGGGCCGTGCCTCGTCCAGCGAGCCCAGCGGGTTGGCCGGGTCGAGCTCGGACAGGATGCGCAGGGCCTGGTCCTGGTGGCCGGCGGTGATGTCGGCGACGGAGGCGAGGGTGCGGTAGGGCAGCGGACGGGGCGTCTTCGGCAGTTCACCGGCGGCGGTGCCCACGGCCCGGGTGTACGCGGCGACGTCCGCCGGGAGGGCGGAGCCGTCGGTGACCTTGCCGGCGAGCTTGTCCCACTCGTCGTAGAGCCGCTGGATCTCCTGGTCGAAGGCGATCTTGAAGGACTGGTTGGGCCTGCGCCGGGCGTACAGCCAGCGCAGCAGCTGCGGCTCCATGATCTGCAGCGCGTCGGCCGGGGTGGGCACGCCGCCGCGCGACGACGACATCTTCGCCATGCCGCTGATGCCGACGAAGGCGTACATCGGCCCGATCGGCTGCTTGCCGCCGAAGATCCCGACGATCTGCCCGCCGACCTGGAAGGAGGAGCCCGGGGAGGAGTGGTCGACCCCGGACGGCTCGAACACGACGCCCTCGTACGCCCACCGCATCGGCCAGTCGACCTTCCAGACCAGCTTGCCGCGGTTGAACTCGCTCAGCCGGACGGTCTCGGAGAAGCCGCAGGCGGTGCAGGTGTAGGCGAGCTCGGTGGTGTCGTCGTCGTAGGAGGTGACCGTCGTGAGGTCCTTCTCGCAGTTGCCGCAGTACGGCTTGTACGGGAAGTACCCGGCGGTGGAGCTGCCGTCGTCCTCGGCGGCCGCGCCGGAGCCCTCGGCGGCCTCCAGCTCGGCCTCGTCGACGGGCTTCTGCTGCTGCTTCTTGGCGGCGGCCTTGGGCTTGGTGCGGTACTGGGCGAGGATCGCGTCGATGTCACCGCGGTGCTTCATGGCGTGCAGGACCTGGTCGCGGTACACGCCCGAGGTGTACTGCGCGGTCTGGCTGATCCCGTCGAACTCGACGCCCAGCTCGGCCAGCGACTCGATCATGGCGGCCTTGAAGTGCTCGGCCCAGTTCGGGTACGCGGAGCCCTCGGGGGCGGGCACGGAGGTCAGCGGCTTGCCGATGTGCTCCTGCCACGCCTCCTCGTCGACCCCGGCGATGCCCTTGGGGACCTTCCGGTAGCGGTCGTAGTCGTCCCAGGAGATCAGGTGCCGGACCTGGTACCCGCGCCGCCGGATCTCGTCGGCGACGAGGTGGGGCGTCATGACCTCGCGGAGGTTGCCCAGGTGGATCGGGCCGGAGGGCGAGAGCCCGGATGCGACGACGACCGGTTTGCCCGGGGCCCGACGCTCCGACTCCTCGATGACGTCATCCGCGAAACGGGAGACCCAGTCGGTGGTCTCGGTGCTCTGAGCCACGATCGGCACGTCCTCTTTGTCCTGGGAGTTCTGCTCCATGGGCAGCCGGTACGGTCGCACGGCTGACCGCACCATTCTCCCAGACCGACTCACGCCCAGGAAAACCGCTTTACCCACCATGGGATACTGGCCGGGTATATCCATCCCCACGAGGAGAACGGCACCCATTCCTATGGCCTCGGTCACGTCCCTCAGCGACTCCGTCCAGCAGCACCTCGCGTCCGCCCTCTCGGCCACCCTGCCGGAGGCCGCCGGCGCGGACCCGCTGCTGCGACGAAGCGACCGGGCCGACTTCCAGGTCAACGGGATCCTGGCGCTCGCCAAGAAGGCGAAGGCGAACCCGCGGGAGCTGGCGACGCAGGTCGTCTCCCGCATCGCCACCGGTGACGTGATCAAGGAGGTCGAGGTCTCCGGCCCCGGCTTCCTGAACATCGCCATCGCCGACAAGGCGATCACGGAGAACCTGGCCGCGCGCTACGCCGACGACACGGGCCGCCTCGGCGTGCCGTACGCCGAGCACCCGGGCACGACGGTCATCGACTACGCCCAGCCGAACGTGGCGAAGGAGATGCACGTCGGCCATCTGCGGTCCGCCGTCATCGGCGACGCGGTGGTCCAGCTCCTGGAGTTCACCGGCGAGAACGTGGTCCGCCGCCACCACATCGGCGACTGGGGCACCCAGTTCGGCATGCTCATCCAGTACCTGGACGAGCACCCGCACGAGCTGGACCACAAGCAGGCCCAGGTCACCGGTGACGAGGCGATGTCGAACCTCGACCGCCTCTACAAGGCGGCGCGCAAGCTGTTCGACTCCGACGAGGAGTTCAAGACCCGTGCCCGGCGCCGGGTGGTGGACCTCCAGGCCGGCGAGCCGCACACCCTCGCCATGTGGCAGAAGTTCGTGGACGAGTCGAAGATCTACTTCTTCTCCGTCTTCGAGAAGCTGGACATGGAGATCCGGGACCCGGACATCGTCGGCGAGTCGGGTTACAACGACATGCTGGCGGAGACCTGCCGCCTCCTGGAGGAGTCGGGGGTGGCGGTCCGCTCGGAGGGCGCCCTGTGCGTGTTCTTCGAGGACGTCAAGGGCCCGGACGGCAACCCGGTGCCGCTGATCGTGCAGAAGTCCGACGGCGGGTACGGCTACGCGGCCACCGACCTCTCCGCGATCCGCGACCGCGTCTTCGGCCTGAAGGCGAACACGCTCCTGTACGTGGTGGACGCCCGGCAGTCCCTGCACTTCCGGATGGTCTTCGAGACCGCCCGCCGGGCGGGCTGGCTGGGCGAGGACGTCAAGGCGCACCAGCTGGCCTTCGGCACGGTCCTCGGCAAGGACGGCAAGCCGTTCAAGACGCGTGAGGGCGAGACGGTCAAGCTGCAGGACCTCCTCGACGAGGCCGTCGACCGGGCCACGGCGGTCGTCCGGGAGAAGGCCGAGAAGGTGGGCCTGGCGGAGGACGAGATCACCGAGAACGGCCGGTACGTCGGCATCGGCGCGGTGAAGTACGCGGACCTGTCCACCTCCGCGGTCCGGGACTACAAGTTCGACCTGGACCAGATGGTCTCGCTGAACGGCGACACGTCCGTCTACCTCCAGTACGCCTACGCCCGCATCCAGTCCATCCTCCGCAAGGCGGGCGAGGCGAGCCCGGCGGCCCACCCGGAGCTCGAACTGGCCCCCGCGGAGCGGGCCCTCGGCCTGCACCTGGACCAGTTCGCGGAGACGGTGCTGGAGGTGGCGGCGACGTACGAGCCGCACAAGCTGGCGGCGTACCTGTACCAGCTGGCGTCGCTGCTCACGACCTTCTACGACCAGTGCCCGGTCCTGAAGGCGGACACGCCCGAGCAGGTCGAGAACCGCCTCTTCCTGGTCGACCTGACGGCCCGCACCCTGCACCAGGGCATGGCCCTGCTGGGGATCAGGACGCCCGAGCGCCTCTGAGGCGTGGGGCCCGGGAAAAGACAGGGCGTTGGCGGCCCCACGGGCCGCCACCCAACCCCGGCCTCAGATGCCCAGCCCCTCCGCCAGCCTCCCCAGCCCCTCCGTGATCTCGTCCGGGGTCGGGGTCACGAAGCACAGGCGGAGGGTCGAGCGGTCGGGGTCGCCGGCGTAGAAGGGGGCGCCGGGGACGTAGGCCACGTTGTGCTCGACCACGCGTGGGAGCAGGGCCGTGGTGTCGTACGCGTCCGGGAGCCTGGCCCAGAGGAACATGCCTCCCTCGGGGTGGTTCCACGTCGAGCCCTGCGGCAGGGTTGCCGGCAGGGCCGCGAGCATGGCGTCGCGGCGGTCGCGGTACGCGGCGGCGACCCGGGCGATGTGGGCGTCCAGGTCGTTGTCGGCCAGGTAGCGGGCGGCGGCGAGCTGATTGACCGTCGGGGTGTGCAGGTCGGCCGCCTGCTTGGCGATCACGCAGGCCCGGCGCAGCTCGGCGGGCGCGCGCAGCCATCCGAGGCGCATGCCGGGTGCCATGACCTTGGAGAAGCTGCCGAGCAGGACGGCACGGTCCTCGGCGCCGGGGTACGAGGCGATCCACGGCAGGCGTTCGCCCTCGAAGCGGAGTTCCCCGTACGGGTCGTCCTCGATGATCCACAGGCCGTGCCGGGCGGCGACGGCCGCGACCGCCGCTCTGCGTGCGGCCGGCATGGTGCGGCCGGTGGGGTTCTGGAAGGTGGGGACGGTGTAGAGCAGCTTGGGGTGTTCGCGCGCCACCAGTTCCTCCAGTGCCTCGGGATCGACACCGTCGGCGTCCGACGGCACGGGCAGGATCCTCGCGCCCGCGAAGCCGAAGGCTTGGAGTGCCGCCAGGTAGCAGGGGTTTTCGACAAGGACGGTGTCGCCGGGTTCGAGGAGGGCGGTGGCGAGCAGGGAGAGGGCCTGCTGCGAGCCGGTGGTGACGAGGATGTCGTCGGGGTCCGTGGTCAGGCCGCGCGCGGTCGTGCGGGCGGCGAGCGCGGTCCGCAGCGCGGGCTCGCCTTCCGTCGTGGAGTACTGGAGGGCCTGTGCGGGCGCCTCGGCGAGCACCGCGCGGTACGCGTGAGCGATCCCGTCCGTGTCGAACAGCTCGGGTGCCGGCAGCCCGCCCGCGAAGTTGACGACCTCGGGGCGGGCGGTGACGGCGAGGATGTCCCGTACGGGGGAGCCGCCGATCGAGCGGGTCCGCGCCGCGAGCGGCGGCACGGGGGCGGGGTTGGGCGCGGGCTCGGTGACCGTCATGGCACGGCTCCTTCGGCTGCTGCGGCGACGTCTCGTACCCGCAGCCTAGGGATGTACGTGCTGTCTACAGGCAGGTTTCCGTGATGCGGACGCGACAGCACGCTGCGGCCCGGTTCAGGGCTTGTTGCCGACGGCCGCGTACACGTTGATGTCGGCGTCCGTGACGTCGTTGATGTCGGCGTACCGGACCTTGTCGATGGCGTCGAGGGTTGCCAGGTGGCCCGGCTCCGGCTGCTCGGGGACGGGGGCGGCGTTGTCGGGGCGCCAGTGGTGGGCCGGGACGACACCCGGGTCGGCGAGCTCCAGGCCGGTGTCCGTGAAGAACCGCTCGACCTCGGCCTTGGAACGCAGCACGAAGGTGAAGCCGCGTTCGGTGTACGTCCGCTGCACCGCGCGGATGTTCTCGGGGTTGAGGTCCTCGGTGAGGTGGCTGAGGACCAGCCGGCTGCCGGCGGGCAGCGCCTCGACGAGCCCGCGCACGATGGGCCGGGCCTCCTCGTCCTCGACGAAGTGCAGGACGGCCACGAGGCACAGTGCGATCGGCTGGTCGAAGTCGAGCGTCTTCGCGGCCTGTTCGAGTATGTGCGCGGGGTCCTTGAGGTCGGCGTCGATGTAGTCCGTTCGTCCCTCGGGTCCGCTGGTGAGCAGGGCTCGTGCGTGCGTGAGGACGACGGGGTCGTTGTCGACGTAGACGACCCGTGCGTCGGGGTGGGTCCGCTGGGCGATCTGGTGGACGTTCTCCGCGGTGGGCAGGCCGGTGCCGATGTCGAGGAACTGGCGGATGCCGTCCAGCTCGGTCAGCGTGGTGACGGCGCGGCGCATGAAGTCGCGGTTGTGCCGTACGTCGAGGTAGCCGCGGGGGTTGGCGGCGAGCGCGGCGGCGGCCGCGTCACGGTCGACGGGGTAGTTGTCCTTGCCGCCGAGGAAGACGTCGTAGACCCGGGCCGGATGGGCCTTGGTGGTGTCCATCCTCCTTCTCAGCTCGGCGGGGTCGTGGCTGAGGGCATCGCCGGACATAGGGGCATCTCCCTGGCAGTCGGTCGGTCGTTCAGCGGACAACCACTGAGTAACCTGCCAACTACCGGGGAGACTTGATGGTTCCCGCGGCTCCCCCGGCGGCCGAGTCGCCTACCAGTCGCCCCGCCCCAGCTTCTGCGCGGCCTCGGTAGCCCAGTAGGTGAGGATGTTCCGCGCGCCGGCCCGCTTGATGCCGGTCAGTGTCTCCAGGATCGCCCGGTCCCGGTCGACCCAGCCCTTCTCGGCGGCGGCCTCGATCATCGAGTACTCGCCGGAGATCTGGTAGGCGGCGACGGGCACGTCCACGGCGTCCGCGACGCGGGCGAGGATGTCGAGGTAGGGGCCGGCGGGCTTGACCATCACCATGTCGGCGCCCTCCTCCAGGTCCAGCTCCAGTTCCCGCAGGGACTCACGCCAGTTCGCGGGGTCCTGCTGGTAGGTCTTGCGGTCGCCCTTGAGGGAGGAGGCGACGGCCTCGCGGAAGGGGCCGTAGAAGGCGGAGGAGTACTTGGCGGTGTAGGCGAGGATCGCGACGTCCTCGCGGCCGATCTGGTCGAGCGCGTCGCGGACGACGCCGATCTGACCGTCCATCATGCCGCTGGGGCCGACCACGTGGGCGCCGGCGTCGGCCTGGACCTGGGCCATCTCGGCGTACCGCTCCAGGGTGGCGTCGTTGTCGACCCGCCCCTGCTCGTCGAGCACCCCGCAGTGGCCGTGGTCGATGGTCTCGTCGAGACACAGGTCGGACATGACGAGCAGCTCGTCCCCGACCTCGGCCCGCACATCACGGATCGCGACCTGGAGAATCCCGTCCGGATCGGTCCCCGGCGTCCCGAGAGCGTCCTTCTTGCTCTCCTCGGGCACGCCGAACAGCATGATCCCCGAGATCCCGGCCGCCACGGCCTCCGCCGCCGCCTTCTTCAGACTGTCCCGGGTGTGCTGTACGACACCGGGCATGGCGGCGATCGGCACGGGCTCGCTCACGTCCTCCCGGACGAACGCCGGGAGGATGAAGTCGGCGGGGTGCAGCCGCGTCTCGGCGACCATCCGCCGCATGACGGGCGAGGTCCGCAGCCGCCGGGGACGCGTACCGGGAAAGGATCCGTACTTCGTCATGCCCTCTACGCTACGCCCGCCGACCCCGTGCCTTTGCCGACGCCCAGTCGGCCCGGGGACGGCTCCCCGGGCCGGGGGTCACGAGGAGGAGTGCCGCCAGGCCAGGACCGTCGGCTTGGTCCCCCGGGACTGCGCGAACTGGTACGGGTCGTAGACGACGTAGAGCGTGTTGTCGTAGCCCCTCGGAACGCCGAGCCCGACCGCGTCGGCCGCGAAGACGGTCGCCTTGGTGGGCCGGCGCACGTCGTTCAGGGCATAGCCGCTGATCGACCAGGTCACCAGGCGGTCCTTGGTGATCCAGTCGACCGTGTAGAAGCCGTTGAGCGTCTTGCCGACCTCGATCGGGGCGGTCCTGGCGCCGATCGTGAGCACCTTGATCCTGGCGTTCCGGTCGCCGGCACGCGGGTAGTAGGCGATGTGCCCTCCCCGGATGGCGAAGCCGCCACTGCCGGTGAACGCAGCCACCTTGTCGGCCACCGCCGACTGCTGCCTGAAGCGCAGACGGTAGGTGGTACGGGTGCTCGTCCCGCCGTCCTGCGAGGCCTTGCCCTCGGTGAGGTAGAGCGTGGTGCCGTCCACATCCAGCTGGCCGAGGCTGTTCCGGGTCAGGAGGCGTACGGCCTTGCCCTTGCCCGGGGTCCAGCGGAAGACGCCCGTCCTGCCCGCGGTCAGGGCCTGCTCCCACACGAAGGAGCCGTTGTCGGCCAGCGGGTGCGGCACCAGGCTCTGGGAGCCGGCGTGCGCCGACTGGGCGAGCAGCACGGGCTTGCGGGACGTGAGGGGCTGGCCGTAAAGCCGCCAGCTGTAGCAGTCCGAGACCTCTGACTTGGCTTCCCCGCAAGCCGTGCCGTCAAGTTGGCGGCTCTGCACGCGGAGCAACCAGCCCGACCCCAAGGTGACCGTGGCCGCCGCCCAGCCGGACGGTGGCTGCTGGTAACGCCGCACCTTGCCGGTGCCGGAGTCCACCACCCAGGTCTGCGAGGCCTGCCCGTCGGAGTCCTGCTCGCTGGGCGGGATGGCCAGGAAGGCCAGCTCCTTTCCGGACCTGACCACGCCGGTGCCTCCGATGTTCCAGCCTCTGGGCATGCCGAAGGTGCCGTCGGGCGCGAGGTCGGCCAAGACGTTCGGCACCGGGGAGACCGGCTTCAGCCGCAGGGAACTCAGCGCGGTCGTCGAGTCCGAACTCCGTTCGACAGCGGCGGAGTTGCCATCGCATCCGGAGACCAGCAGTGCCGCCGCGCACAGCAGCGGCACCACCAGCCGAGAGCGTCGGAGCATTACCACACCAGCTCATTGTCGGCCTTGCCGTCGTTGTCGTACCTGGCGTTCATCGCGGCGTACACGTACTTGCGGTTGACCACGTGACGACCGTACAGGGCGGTGGCGTCGATCGGGTCGAAGTACTTGATGGAGACGCCGTCACTGCCGTAGCCGTAGAGGCTGATGAAGTGCAGCCCGTGGTAGCCGACGTTGTTCCACATCGGCAGGGAGTGTCCCTGCACCAGCGGGATCAGCGGGGCCTTGAAGGCGCTGCCGACATCGACCTTTGTGCGGGCGAAGAGGTCTTTCGCGCTCTTCGTGGTCTTGTCGTCGTAGTAGTGGTTGCGACTCTCGTAGGTGTTCAGGGCCGGGTAGATCTTCGAGGCGTACGTGCCGGCGACGGTCGTGTGCATGGAAGCGGCCATCGCGCCCTGGTCCTTGGTGACACCGAAGGCGGTGAGCGTGGCGCGTCCGGCGGCCGGACCGCACCAGTACGAGCGCTTCTGCATCTGCGTGGTGATGGTGAGCGTCTTGTACGTGACGGCGGCGGTCGCACCGCTCGCATCCGTCGCGGTGGCGTCGTCGTCCGGCAGCCCGACCGTCTCGGCCGCCACCCGCCAGGCCTTGGCGCTCACGGCGTCCTTGCCCTCGGTGTCCGACGCGGCGTCGTCAGCGGCGTCCGTGATCGCCCCGGAGATGGCGTTCGACGTGGCCATCTCCGTCGACGAGGCGTCGGTGTCGTCGGGCCCCTCGGAGTCGTCGGCGGCGAAGGCGGGGCCTGTCGCGAGGCCGGTGGTGAGCAGACCGGCGGTCAGCGCGCCCACCAGGGCCAGTCGGCGACGTCCAGGCATGGTTTCTCCCCCTTGAGAAAGCGCTGTCAAGAGCGCCGTTGATCAAGTCGTCGCGACAGTCAAACGGGCGAGAAGCAGCGGCACATCGGCCTGTCAGCCAGTTACTGATCAGTAATTACCCGATGCTGCCGAGGACTTGAGCCAGCACCACCGCGCACGCGATCTCCACTCGGCTGGTCGCCTCCAGATGCCGCAGCACATCTGCCACATGCGCCCGCGCCGTCCGCCTACTGATCAACAACCGGCCGGCGATCTCCGGATCGCTCAGCCCGCCCGCCACCAGCTCGGCGACCTGCCGCTGGCGCGGACTGAGCCGTGACAGCAGACGCGCTCTGGCGCGATGCCCCGCGACGATCCCATCGAGTGGCAGGCCCCCGTAGCTCATGCACTCCCCCTCACCCCGCACCCCGCACCCCGCACCCATGCCAGTCAAGCATGGACATGACGTGAGGATGGCTTGAGTGGTCATGTATGTCGGAGGTCACGGAAACTGCCGAGCTCCTGGGACGGGGCGTTCTCCGCACGTGCCCGGCCGTCCGCCCTCAGTGTCCGCCGAGCCCCGCGAGCACGCGATCCACGATCTCCTTGCGGTCATTGGCGCGAGACGCCCGGGAACGGAACTCGTCCAAGCGGCGGACCACGCTGAGCGGAACGTCCTCCACTGCCATGTCGTCCACACACTGGGCTACGGCCCGAAGCCCCCAGTACTGGTTGAAGGGGAGCGGCTCGACGACCGCCGCGTCGACCAGCGCGCCCAGCGCCTCCGGCTCGGGCAGCCCGTACAGGCGCGCGTAGGCCGCCAAGCGCAGTCCGGCGTCCTGGGAGCCCAGCACCTCACCGGCGTCGAAGTCGCGGACACGCTGCGTCGCACGCACCAGGCGGGCGAAGATCTGGTCCATCCGGTGGTTCCGCGCCGGGCCGCTGCGCTGCTCCAGGCGTACGTTGACGTATTCGGCGGCCAGTTCCCGGACCACTTCCCAGGCCGCGGTGTCGTCCACGGCCCCGCGGTCAGGACCGTCACCGACGAGTGCCGCGTTCGCCGTGCGCTGGACGGCCTCGATCCTGCGCTCGATGTCCCGGAACTCGATCTTTCCGATGCCCGGCACCTCGATGCTCCGGAACAGCTCCCCGAGCCACGGCACCACGGCCACCACCAGCAGCATCACCGTGACCCCGTCGATCCGCAGGCCGGGCGCCAGAACGTGCACGACCGCGAGCCCGATGCCGACGCACGTCAGCACCACCGCGCCGGCACGGCGCCGCAACCAGTGACCCACCCCGGCGCGCCCCTCCCGCTCTCCCTCACCCATGCGGGCCAGCATCGCAGACCTGTGACGGCGCGGCGGGCCCTCCGCGATCTGGGGGCCAACGGCTCCCGTGTCGTCGTTTCCCGCCTGAGCACCCATCGGCCCCATGGGCAAGCACTCCGGACCCGGCTTTCCGGCGCCCTGTCGGCCCGAGCGGGGCGTGGCGGAACGGGCTCAGCGATTACAGGATCACCTGGAAGGCCGGCCGGCGCCCACGGCGTCCGCCGGGCCTGAAGCCGGCGGCGCGCCCTGCACGCGGGTCGCCCGGTGGACCAGGCCCCGCACACCGGCTGACAGCGCCCAGACCAACAGCGGGAACGCCGCCACCCGTTCCATGCCCCCCATCCCGAGTCCGAGGTAGTGGAAGGAGAGGAAGAGCCCGAAGGCCGTCATCGCCGTCACTCCCAGCAGGCTGGTCGCCCAGCGCAGCGGACCCGGTACATCGTCCGCCAGGCCGGCTCCCGCCACCACGAGCCCGATGTTGCCCAGGCCCATGACGAACAGCGCACCCAGGGCATGCTGGTTCTCGTGGACGTCCGCGGGTGCCAGCCCGGCCAGCACGAATCCCACGCCGGCACAGCCCAGCAGGCACCGGGCCACGATCGCGGTCTTGCCTCTGCGCCACAGAGCCCCGGCCAAGACGACGCCGACGACGAGCAGCGTTCCCAGGGCTACGAACGAGGCGTTCATCAGGCCGTGCTCGGGCGAGCAGATGTAGCGGGGCTCGGGTTCCGACTGCATGGCACAGTGGGCGTTGCCCAAGTCGCTGATGTTGTTCCGCGCCCAGCTGTACGGCCTGGTCCAGGCCGCCCCGACGACCACCTGGGCCACGAAGAACTGCACCACACCCGCGATCCAGGCGAGGTATCCGATCCGAGTCTTCAACTGTCCACTTTCTCCCGCACGTTTCACGTACGAACAGCGGATCATGAACGACCGGCCTCGGGCACTCCGGCAAGCCCCCGGTCACGAGGTGGGGCAGACCCCACGTGGCGGCCACGGCAAAGGGTTCACAGCGGTCCGCGTCGTCATGAGAACACCCCGCCGTCCCCTCTTCGGGACGGCGGGGCGTTCGGGCTCCTGCTCATGGCAGACCGCGGGACACGGCTAGGTCGTCGACCGCCGCCTCCGCGCCCCCGGCCGACGCTCGCTCGGACGCGTCACCGGGTCCCCCGCCTCGAGGGCGGCGGCGCGGCGCTTCATGCCGAAGTCGGCCAGGGCCTCCGCCAGCTTCAGGACGGACGGTTCGGGGGCCATGACGTCGACGCGCAGGCCGTGTTCCTCGGCCGTCTTGGCCGTGGCCGGGCCGATGCAGGCGATCACCGTCACGTTGTGCGGCTTGCCGGCGATGCCGACCAGGTTGCGGACCGTGGAGGAGGAGGTGAAGAGCACCGCGTCGAAGCCGCCGCCCTTGATGGCCTCGCGGGTCTCCGCCGGGGGCGGCGAGGCGCGGACCGTGCGGTAGGCCGTGACGTCGTCGACCTCCCAGCCGAGCTCGATGAGGCCGGCGACCAGGGTCTCCGTGGCGATGTCCGCCCGCGGGAGGAACACGCGGTCGATCGGGTCGAAGACCGGGTCGTAGGGGGGCCAGTCCTCCAGGAGGCCGGCCGCCGACTGCTCACCGCTCGGGACCAGGTCGGGCTTCACGCCGAAGGCGACCAGCGCCTTGGCGGTCTGCTCGCCCACCGCGGCCACCTTGATGCCCGCGAAGGCGCGCGCGTCGAGGCCGTACTCCTCGAACTTCTCCCGGACGGCCTTGACCGCGTTGACCGAGGTGAACGCGATCCACTCGTAGCGGCCCGTTACCAGGCCCTTGACCGCCCGCTCCATCTGCTGCGGCGTGCGCGGCGGTTCGACCGCGATGGTCGGCACCTCGTGGGGGACGGCCCCGTAGGAGCGCAGCTGGTCGGAGAGCGACACCGCCTGCTCCTTGGTGCGCGGCACGAGGACCTTCCAGCCGAACAGGGGCTTGGACTCGAACCAGGAGAGCTGGTCGCGCTGGGCGGTGGCGGAGCGCTCGCCGACCACGGCTATCACCGGCCGGCCGCCCTCGGGTGACGGCAGCACCTTGGCCTGCTTGAAGGTCTGCGCGATCGTGCCGAGAGTCGCCGTCCAGGTGCGCTGGCGGGTGGTCGTACCGGCGATGGTGACCGTCAGCGGGGTGTCCGGCTTGCGGCCGGCCGCCACCAGTTCGCCCGCGGCGGCGGCCACGGAGTCCAGCGTGGTGGAGACCACGACCGTGCCGTCGGAGGCGCCCACCTCGGTCCAGCAGCGGTCGGACGCCGTACGGGCGTCCACGAACCGGACGTCCGCGCCCTGCGCGTCGCGCAGCGGCACACCGGCGTACGCGGGTACGCCGACGGCGGTCGCGATGCCGGGGACGACCTCGAAGGGCACCCCGGCGGAGGCGCAGGCGAGCATCTCCTCGGCCGCGTACGTGTCGAGTCCGGGGTCCCCGGACACCGCACGGACGACCCGCCTGCCGCCCCGCGCGGCCTCCATGACAAGATGAGCGGCATCCCGCGCGGGCGGGACGGCTGCGGTTGCTGACGTGCCGTCAACGACCGTCAGCTGAGGTGTGCCCGTGGGCGGATACGTGTCCCCGGAAGGATCCGTGTCCGTATGCACGACGGAGACGCCTTGCCTGGCGTGCGCGCGGATCACGTCGAGCACGTCGTGTTCGGCGACGAGGACGTCCGCGTTCGCCAGCGCCTCCACGGCGCGCAGAGTCAGCAGTCCCGGATCCCCGGGTCCGGCACCGAGGAAGGTGACGTGCCCGTGTTCCGGACCGGCGGCGGGAAGGGTGGTGGGGCTCAATGTGCTCGCTCCCCCATCAGACCGGCCGCGCCCTGGGCAAGCATCTCGGTGGCGAGTTCGCGACCGAGCTCCGTTGCCTGGTCATGTGTCCCGGGCACGGGACCGGTGGTGGACATCTGCACCGTGCGGGTGCCGTCGGGGGTGCCGACGACGCCGCGCAGGCGCATTTCCTTGACAATCTGCCCGTCGGCCAGCAAGTCGGCCAGTGCGCCCACAGGGGCGCTGCAGCCGGCTTCCAGGGCGGCGAGCAGGGACCGTTCGGCGGTCACGGCGGCCCGGGTGAAGGGGTCGTCGAGTACGCCGAGTGCGGCGATCAGGTCCGCGTCGTCCGCGGCGCATTCGATCGCCAGTGCCCCCTGGCCGGGGGCGGGCAGAACGGTGTCGACCGACAGGAAGTCGGTCACCTCGTCGATCCGGCCTATCCGGCTCAGGCCGGCGGCGGCGAGGACGACGGCGTCGAGTTCGCCGTCGCGGACGTATCCGATGCGCGTGTCCACGTTGCCGCGGATCGGGACCGTGCGTATGTCCAGTCCGTGGGTGCGCGCGTACGCGTTCAGTTGCGCCATGCGGCGCGGCGAGCCGGTGCCGATGCGGGCGCCGCGGGGGAGGTCGGTGAACTTCAGCGCGTCCCGGGCGACGATCACGTCCCGCGGGTCCTCGCGGACCGGTATGGCGGCCAGCGCCAGTTCCCCGGGCTGCGTGGTCGGCAGGTCCTTCAACGAGTGCACCGCGAAGTCGACCTCGCCCTTGAGCAGGGCGTCGCGCAGCGCGGTGACGAAGACGCCGGTGCCGCCGATCTGGGCGAGGTGTTCGCGGGAGACGTCGCCGTACGTGGTGATCTCGACGAGCTCGACGGGCCGCCCGGTCACCTGGCTCACGGCATCCGCCACTTGCCCGGACTGGGCCATGGCGAGCCTGCTCCGCCTGGTCCCGAGTCTCAGTGCCTTGGTACTCATGCTGGCCCTCGGTTCTTGCCGTTCTTCTCGGAGTCGTGGTCGGCCCGGGAGACGGCGGCCACCGTCTCGGGGTCGAGGTCGAACAGGGTGCGCAGCGCGTCCGCGTACCCGGCGCCGCCGGGCTCGGCCGCGAGTTGCTTGACCCGGACGGTCGGCGCGTGCAGCAGCTTGTCGACGACGCGGTGCACGGCCTGGCGGATCTCGCCGCGCTGGCGGTCGTCCAGGTCGGGCAGCCGTCCGTAGAGCCGGGCGATCTCGCTGGAGACCACGTCGGCGGCCATGGTGCGCAGGGCGACCACGGTCGGCGTGATGTGCGCGGCTCGCTGAGCGGCACCGAAGGCGGCGACCTCGTCGGAGACGATACGGCGTACCTGGTCGACGTCGGCCGCCATCGGTGCGTCGGCGGAAGCCTCGGCCAGCGACTCTATGTCCACGAGCCGCACTCCGGCCAATCGGTGCACGGCCGCGTCGATGTCGCGGGGCATCGCCAGGTCGAGGAGGAAGAGCGCGGGGGCGGGACGGGGTATCTCCGCGGCCGGCTCGGGCCTGCGGCGCTCGGGGATGCGGCCGCCGCCGGCGACGGTCGCGGCGAGCGCGGTGATCAGCTCGGCGTCGGCCTCGGGGCCGCGGCGGGTGGCGCCCCGGCGGTCGACGGTGGCGTTGTCCACCCAGGCGCCGTGCTGCTCGAGCGTCGCCGCGTCGATGCCGGCGACGGCGGCCTCCCCCATCACGGAGAAGCCGGTGGCGCCCGGTACGGCGGACAGGTCGAGCGGGCAGCCGTCGTCGGTGCCCGCGGCCGGCGGCTGGGCCGGTCGTACGTCGGCCGGGGCGGGTGTACGGACCTCGCCGTCCGCCGCCGTGAACTCGCCGGTGCGGCCCTCGACCGCGTTCGCGATCGCCTCGGCCGACAGGACCAGGCCCGTCGCCCCGGTGCAGGAGACGGCGATGTCGGCACGTGTCAGCTCGGACGCGACGGCGCCCATCGGTACCGCGCGGGCCCGTACGCCCGTGTCGTCGCCCTCGGTGAGGATCTGTGCGAGGCGTTCGGCTCGGTCCTGGGTCCGGTTGGCGACGACGACCTCGGCGGCCCCGGCGCGCGCGAGCGTGGCCGCGGCCAGGGAGGACATCGACCCGGCGCCGATGACCAGGGCCTTCTTGCCGCGGGCCCAGGCCTCGACCGGTGTGCCGAGGGCCAGCTGCTCCAGGCCGAAGGTGACCAGGGACTGGCCGGCGCGGTCGATGCCGGTCTCGGAGTGGGCGCGCTTGCCGACCCGCAGGGCCTGCTGGAACAGGTCGTTGAGCAGGCGTCCGGCGGTGTGCAGGTCCTGCGCGCGGGCCAGGGAGTCCTTGATCTGGCCGAGGATCTGGCCCTCGCCGACGACCATCGAGTCCAGTCCGCAGGCCACCGAGAAGAGGTGGTGGACGGCCCGGTCCTCGTAGTGCACGTAGAGGTAGGGGGTGAGCTCGTCCAGGCCGACGCCGCTGTGCCGGGCGAGCAGCGTGGACAGCTCGGCGACACCGGCGTGGAACTTGTCCACGTCGGCGTACAGCTCGATGCGGTTGCAGGTGGCGAGCAGCGCGGCCTCGGTGGCCGGTTCGGCGGCGACCGTGTCGTGCAGCAGCTTGACCTGGGCGTCCGTGGAGAGCGCGGCGCGTTCGAGGACGCTGACCGGGGCGCTGCGGTGACTCAGTCCGACGACGAGGAGACTCATGCCGGCATCACGGCGGGCACGTCCCCGTCGGGTCCCTGGTCGGCGGACTTGGCGCGGGTGGCGGCGGGCAGCGCGCCGTCGCCGGCGGCGGTCTCCTCGCCGGCCTTGCGCTGCTCGTGGAAGGCGAGGATCTGCAGCTCGATGGAGAGGTCGACCTTGCGCACGTCGACGCCGTCGGGGACGGCCAGGACGGTCGGCGCGAAGTTCAGGATGGAGGTGACACCGGCGGCGACGAGACGGTCGCAGACCTGCTGGGCGGCGCCCGCGGGGGTGGCGATCACGCCGATGGAGACGCCGTTGTCCGTGATGATCTTCTCGAGCTCGTCGCTGTGCTGCACGGGGATGCCCGCGACGGGCTTCCCGGCCATGGCGGGGTCGGCGTCGATCAGCGCGGCGACCCGGAAGCCGCGCGAGGCGAACCCGCCGTAGTTGGCGAGGGCGGCGCCGAGGTTGCCGATACCGACGATGACGACCGGCCAGTCCTGGGTCAGGCCCAGCTCGCGGGAGATCTGGTAGACGAGGTACTCGACGTCGTAGCCGACACCGCGCGTTCCGTACGAACCCAGGTAGGAGAAGTCCTTGCGCAGCTTCGCGGAGTTCACTCCCGCGGCGGCGGCCAGCTCCTCGGAGGAGACCGTGGGCACCGAGCGCTCCGAGAGTGCCGTGAGGGCTCGGAGGTACAGCGGAAGCCTGGCGACGGTGGCCTCGGGAATCCCTCGGCTGCGGGTCGCCGGTCGGTGAGTTCGGCCAGTTGCCACGGTGCTCCTGCGGGTAGAGCGGGGCTGCAGGCGGTCACACGTCCCCAGACCGCCCCGTCGAATGCAGGCTATGTCTTTGTGAACGCGTGCACAAAGATGGTGTCCGTTTTGCCCGCCCAACGTGACCGGGCTCACGCACCTCGCTCGTGGGGGCAAAACCGACACACTCCTCGTGATTCCCGCCCCCGAGACCAAGCCGCCATCGATCCTAAGCCAGGTTCCGCATGACTTGGACTAGTCGGTCAGTTCCTTGCGGAGGCGACCCTCGTCCACCCGCCAGAAGGTGTGCTGCCTGCCGTCGACCAGGACGACGGGGATCTGCTCCCAGTACTGGTCGTGAAGCGCCTGGTCCTGGGTGATGTCCTTCTGCTCCCAGGGCACGCCCAGATCGCCGCAGACCTTCTCGATCACGGCCTGCGCGTCGTCGCACAGATGGCAGCCGGGCTTCCGGATCAGCGTGACGAGCCGGTCGCCCGGCGCGCCCTTACGTCGAAAGAGGGGACTCATGAGGGCCATTCTCCCGCCGGTTTAACGACACGGTCGCGGAGAGTTCACAGCGTCCCAACCTCGCCGCGCCGGAACCCCCGAACAAACTGGCTATGCTCACGCCATGGCCGCTCTCGGATGGCTCACTCCCCGTAGGCGCTCCGCCACGGCGCGGAGCGTGTTGGCAGGCGAGGCCTCGGCGGAGGCCGCGCGCAAGTCCTCGCAGGACCTTCTGGACGTCGTGGACGTGCCGGACGCCCAGGACACCGACGTCACGGACCGGGAACCGGAGTTCCCGGTGCTCGGCGACGACAAGGCCGCCGCGTTCTTCGACCTGGACAACACGGTGATGCAGGGCGCCGCGCTGTTCCACTTCGGGCGGGGCCTGTACAAGCGGAAGTTCTTCGAGACCCGCGACCTGGCGAAGTTCGCCTGGCAGCAGGCCTGGTTCCGGCTGGCCGGGGTCGAGGACCCCGAGCACATGCAGGACGCGCGCGATTCCGCACTGTCGATCGTCAAGGGCCACCGGGTGGCCGAGCTGGAGTCGATCGGCGAGGAGATCTACGACGAGTACATGGCCGACCGCATCTGGCCGGGCACCCGGGCGCTGGCCCAGGCCCACCTGGACGCGGGCCAGAAGGTGTGGCTGGTCACGGCGGCCCCGGTGGAGATCGCGCAGGTCATCGCGCGGCGGCTGGGCCTGACGGGTGCGCTGGGCACGGTGGCGGAGTCGGTCGACGGCGTCTACACCGGCAAGCTGGTCGGCGAGCCCCTGCACGGCCCCGCCAAGGCGGAGGCGGTGCGCGCGCTGGCCGCGGCGGAGGGCCTGGACCTGTCCCGCTGCGCCGCCTACAGCGACTCCCACAACGACATCCCGATGCTCTCCCTCGTCGGCCACCCCTACGCCATCAACCCGGACGCCAAGCTGCGCAAGCACGCCCGGGACAAGGACTGGCGCCTGCGGGACTACCGCACCGGCCGCAAGGCGGCGAAGGTCGGCATCCCCGCGGCGGCGGGTGTCGGCGCCGTGGCGGGCGGCACCGCGGCGGCGATCGCCCTGCACCGGCGCCGCCGGTAGCCGACGCGCCCTCCCGCGCAGTCGAACACGGGTCGGGTGGGGGATACCCCATCCGCACCCCGACGCGCCCACGGTTCGCCGAAATCCACACCTTTCCGATCAGCAATCGATCACGCTTCGACATGCGAAGGGGCGTCAAACGGTTACGGAAGCGACGTAATCGATGATTTGAGCAACTGGGCGTAGCAGCGCCTGTACGAAGCGTTATTCTCCTGGGACGCAATCCGGTACCCCTCCGTCGCTACGACGGGTGAAAGGTCCCGTACTGCACGTGATGGAAGCTCTGCCTCTGGGAGTCCCGTGTACCCACACGTCGGGGTTGACGCCTCGGGCCTGGCTGCGCTGCGCGCGACGGTCGCGACGGTCAAAGCGTCGTTGCGCGACTTCGCCCCCACCGCGTACGCCGTCCCCGCCTTCGCCGCCGCCGCGCCCGTAGGCCCGTGCTACGCACTGGCCGAGGGCGGCGCCGCGGTGGGCAGACGAGGGCGCGCGACCGGCTCGGCCAGCACGCGCCGCCCGGCCGCGGACAGCGACAGCGCCCGGATGATGGACCTCGTGGAGCGCGCCCAGGCCGGCGAGGCCGACGCCTTCGGACGGCTCTACGACCAGTACAGCGACACGGTGTACCGGTACATCTACTACCGGGTCGGCGGCCGGGCCACCGCCGAGGACCTCACCAGTGAGACCTTTCTGCGTGCCCTGCGCCGGATCGGCACCTTCACCTGGCAGGGCCGCGACTTCGGCGCCTGGCTCGTCACCATCGCCCGCAACCTGGTCGCCGACCACTTCAAGTCCAGCCGCTTCCGCCTCGAGGTCACCACCGGCGAGATGCTCGACGCCAACGAGGTCGAGCGCTCCCCCGAGGACTCGGTCCTGGAGTCCCTCTCCAACGCCGCCCTCCTGGACGCCGTACGACGGCTCAACCCCCAGCAGCAGGAGTGCGTGACCCTCCGCTTCCTCCAGGGCCTCTCCGTCGCCGAGACCGCCCGGGTCATGGGCAAGAACGAGGGCGCCATCAAGACCCTCCAGTACCGGGCCGTGCGCACGCTCGCCCGGCTGCTGCCGGACGACGCGCGCTGACCGCGAGCGCCACGCGGCGACGTTGGGCGACGCCCAACTCACGTTGCGTGAAAGCCGTTTGACTTTCCGATCCGGCCGTCCGTCGTCCGTAACCCAAGTGGCGCGCCAGTCGTTGTTCGGGATACAGGCTCCCTGTGGTCACGTCCTGGTCGACCATGCTCACTCGTACGTGTGGATCGGTCGAGGGCGTGCAACCCTCAGGACCCCCTGGGGAGTCGACCGTCATGACGAGAGGAGGTGCCGCCAGTGATCGCGAACGTATCGGCGCACCGGCGGGCGAACGCCTTCGCCCAGGCCCTGGAGGAGCAGTCCGACCGGGACACGGTGGCCGAGCAGACCGAAGGACCGGCGCGACCGGACCCGGCCACCGCGGAACAGACCGAGCGGGGCCGGCTGTTGGCCCTCGCCGGAGGTCTCGGCGCGCTGCCCAAGCCGCAGCTCGACCCCGACGTCAAGGTCGTCCAGCGGGCTCAGCTGGTGGCCGCGATGGAGGCCATGCTGCGGGAGGGCACCGCGGGCGGGGCGGCGGACGCTTCGGTGCCCGGGCAACGAGCTCACCGGGCGCGCGGCGGCCATCGGGCGAGCCCGCTGGGGAAGCTGCGACCGCGTTCACGGCTGGCCAAGGGACTCGCCGCGGGCGGGCTGAGCGTCGGTGTGGCCGCGGGGGCGTTCGGCGGGGTCGCCGCCGCGAGTTCCGACGCCCTGCCCGGCGACTCGCTGTACGGCCTCAAGCGCGGCATCGAGGACTTCAAGCTCAACTACATGTCCGACGGGGACAGCGAGCGTGGTCAGCGCTATCTCGACCAGGCCTCGACCCGGCTGGGCGAGGCGCGGCGGCTGATGGAACGCGGCCGCGGCGGGCACCTCGACCACGAGTCCATCGGTGAGATCCGCCGCACGCTGTCCGGCATGCGGCACGACGTGTCCGAAGGCCACCGGCTGCTGCACGCGGCGTACGAGCGCGACCCGGACTCGCTGGGCCCCATCCAGGTCCTCTCCGCGTTCTCACGGTCCCACCGCGAGGCGTGGGGCGCCCTCCGCGACAAGCTGCCCGTCCAGCTCGGGGACGTCAGTCAGCAGGTCTCGTCGGTGTTCGACGCCATAGACGAAGAGGTCGCCCCGCTGCAGTCCCTGCTTCCCCAGCAGCCCGCCCAGTCCGGCGACGGCAAGCGGCAGGGCCCGGGCAGGACGCCCAGCAGCTCCTCCGGCACGCACCGGTCGACCACGCCCGGCGCCGGTTCCGCCTCCGGCCACCAGTCGAGCCCCGGCAGCCCCAGCGGCTCCGCCTCCGGCAGCACCGGCGACGGTCTGATCGACGGCAGTACGGGCGGCCTGCTCGACCCGCCGAAGAGCAGCGGCAGCGCCTCCCCGTCCACGAGCAAGGGCCCGATCCCCGCACCGGACGTCACCGTCCCACCCCTCCTCCCGGGCCTCCTGCCCGGCCTGGGCATCGACGGCGAGAACAACAGCGGCAGCAGCAGCGGCAGCAGCAACAACTAGCGGCACGAGAGCGGGGGCGCCCACGCCACGAGGGGCGCCCCCGTCGCCGTACCAGCCCCCTCAGGGGAAACAGCGAGCCTCAGAAGAACACCGACCGCCGCTGCACCAGCAACTTGTACAGCGTGTGCTGGATCTGTTCCCTGACCTGGTCGGTCAGGTTGAACATCAGCATCGGGTCCTCGGCGGCCTCCGGCGGATAGCCGTCCGTGGGGATCGGCTCGCCGAACTGAATCGTCCACTTCGTGGGGAGAGGAATCGCACCCAGCGGACCCAGCCACGGGAAGGTGGGGGTCAGCGGGAAGTACGGGAAGCCGAGGAGCCGCGCCAGGGTCTTGGCGTTGCCCAGCATCGGGTAGATCTCCTCCGCCCCGACGATCGAGCAGGGGACGATCGGAACGCCCTTGCGCAGGGCCGTGGAGACGAAACCGCCCCGGCCGAACCGCTGGAGCTTGTAACGCTCGCTGAAGGGCTTCCCGATGCCCTTGAAGCCCTCCGGCATGACCCCGACCAGTTCGCCCTGTCCCAGCAGCCCCTCCGCGTCCTCCGCGCACGCCAGGGTGTGGCCCAGCTTGCGGGCGAGCTCGTTGACCACCGGCAGCACGAAGACCAGGTCGGCGGCGAGCAGCCGCAGGTGCCGGTTCGCCGGGTGGTGGTCGTGCACGGCGACCTGCATCATCAGGCCGTCCAACGGCAGCGTCCCGGAGTGGTTGGCGACGATCAGCGCGCCACCCTCGGCCGGGATGTTCTCGACGCCCTTCACCTCGACCCGGAAGTACTTCTCGTACACCGGGCGCAGCAGGGACATCAGGACCTGGTCGGTGAGCTCCGCGTCGTAGCCGAAGTCGTCGACCTCGTAGTCCCCGGTGAGCCGGCGGCGCAGGAAGGACAGGCCGGCGGCGACACGCCGCTCCAGGTCGCCGGCGGGGCCCGGGGCCGCCGGCTTCTCGAGCGGCGTCTCCTCGCTGGTCACGGGGGCGTCCTTGGGCTCGGCCGCCCGGTTGGGCAGCGGCTGGACCTCCCGGACCACGCCTCCTTCCCCGTTCCCGAGCCGGCTCCCCGCGCTCCGGCGCCGCGGCGGCCGCTGCGCGGCGCCCCCGCGGGACCGGTCGTCGTCGAACGGAATAACCTTGGCGTCCGCCATCGTTGCTGCGCTCCTCAGTTGGCGCTCTGCGTCGGGAGGTGGCCGCTGCCCCGCAGGGACAGCGCGGCGATCCGGTCGACGGCCCCCGAGAGGGCCTCCGGCGGCAGCAGCCCGGGGCCGTGGCTGCGGGCGAAGTCCGCGAACGTCTCCGCGGTCGTGTACTTCGGCTGGAATCCGAGCGTCTCTCGCATCTGGTCGGTCGCCACCACCCGCCCGTGGGTCAGCAGCCGGATCTGCTCGGGCGAGAAGTCCGTCATACCCAGCGTACGCACCAGAGAGCCGGCCCACGTGACGGCGGGCAGCAGCAGCGGCACCGTGGGGCGGCCCAGCCGCCTGGAGCACTGCGAGAGCAGCAGGACGCCGTCGCCGGCGACGTTGAAGGTGCCGCTGTTGAGCGTGCCGCGGCGCGGCTCGTGCGAGGCGATCCTGAGCACCTCGATCACGTCGTCCTCGTGCACGAACTGCAGCCGGGGGTCGTAGCCGAACACGGTCGGCAGAACGGGCAGCGAGAAGTAGGAGGCCAGCGGGGTGTCCGCGTTCGGCCCGAGGATGTTGGCGAACCTCAGCACGCACACGGCGACGTCCGGCCGCCGGCGCGCGAAGCCCCGAACGTACCCCTCGACCTCGCAGACGTCCTTGGCGAAACCGCCGCTGGGCAGCGACTTGGCGGGGGTGGTCTCGGTGAACACGGCCGGGTCGCGGGGCGCCGAGCCGTACACGTTCGTACTGGATTTCACCACCAGCCGCTTCACCGTCGGCGACTTCTGGCAGGCGCCGAGCAACTGCATGGTGCCGATGACGTTGGTCTCCTTGACCGTGGTCCGGCTGCCGGTGCCCAGCGCCATGCCGGTCACGTCCATGTGGACGACCGTGTCGGCGCCCGTCTCGGCGAGCACGCGCGCGATGGTCGGCTGCCGGATGTCGGCCTGGATGAAGTCGGCGCCCCCCAGGTGGTGCTCGGGCTGCACCGCGTCCACGGCGACGACCCGGTCCACTTCCGGGTCACGCTGGATGCGTCGTACGAAACGGCCCCCCAGTTGACGGGCCACTCCGGTCACGAGCACGACCTTTCCCAAGATCAGCGCCTTCCTTCCAGCCCTCGTCCCAGACCTAGTCCAGCCCGCGTTCCCCGTGTGCGGCCAACTTAGCGGGTGGATGTTGCCTGTGATGACCGCCCGGCGCCGGGGTGGCGGAATTCCCCCTTGGGAACATGACTGTGGCCCCCCACCGGTTTCCCGGTGGGGGGCCACAAAGCCGCGCTCTCGGCGTCGGCTACTTCTTGTTGCGACGCTGAACGCGCGTGCGCTTGAGCAGCTTGCGGTGCTTCTTCTTGGCCATCCGCTTGCGCCGCTTCTTGATAACAGAGCCCACGACTACCCTCGCTCACTTCTCATCACTCGGTGTTGGGCGCCATGGGCCCATACGACCTACGAGGGGACAGCCTACCCCGCAAGAGCGACGAGCTTGAAATCGAGGTGTACCGGAGGGGTCTCCGGCGGTCGCCGTCAGGCGGTTTCCACCCCCACATAGCTCTCGCGAAGGTACTCGTGTACCGCTTGCTCCGGGACTCGGAAGGACCTCCCCACCCGGATCGCGGGCAGATGACCGCTGTGCACCAACCGGTACACGGTCATCTTCGACACTCGCATCACCGAGGCGACTTCCGCCACGGTAAGGAACTGAACCTCGTTCAGAGGCCTCTCGCCAGCTGCAGCCATGACACACCTGAACCTTCCGCACTCGACGGCCACCGGCTTCCCCTTCCGGTGACTCTTCGTCGTTGCGTGCTCACTCCCCAATGTAGGGGCGGGTGATGCGAGTGGGGAAGAGGTGCACCCATCGGCGGCCTACTGTGACAGACACGCTCGATTGAGTACGTAGCGGGTAAGCGGACGGTAGTAAGAAGACCGCACGGCGTCATCAAGTGGAACGGCGACCGACACCGAGCCCTCGGCCTCCCCGACGAACGGCGCCGGATCGTCCGTGTCGGCCAGCCCGATGGCCTCGAAGCCCAGCTGACCTGCACCGCAGACCCAGCCGTGATCCCCGATCACCAACGCCGGCAGCGGGCCTCCCGCCTCGGCGGCCGCGGCGAGCGCGGTCCGAAGCGGGAGCGGTGAGTGCGTGTGTGCGCCGGGCTCACAACCGGGGCGTTCCGCTGTCGGGTCTCGTAGCAGCGCGACGCCTCGTACGTAATCGAGGTTGTAGGTGCGTAGGCCGAACCGGGTCGTTATGTCGACACAGCGACCCTGCGCCGGTGTGAGGATCTCACATCCCGCCGCCGACAAGGCGTCCGCCAAGGCGGCGTAGAAGCCGAGGAGCCGATGGGGGTGCCCGGTCCCCAGCAGCACCGGCGCCCTACACCGCGCGACCGTCGCGACCCGCTCCGCGAAGGCGTCCAGCGCGGCCAGCGTCCGCTCCGGGTCGATCACATCATGCCCTGAAATGTGCGCAGGATCGGCCGAAACCCCGCACTTGTCCGCCATCAATGCGATCAGGTCCCGCATCCCCCACGACCACTCCGGGTCGATCCCGATCAACACCCTGGGATCCCGGGCGGCGAAGAGCCGATAACTGCGCAGGCTCTCCTCCCTGAGCGTCGCCACGGTCCCGGCAAGCCGGGCAGCCAACAGATGCGCGCGCAGTGCTCCCGTGCTCAACACGGGAGCGATGCTCGCGGACGGGAGGCCCGGGGGTGGGGAAAACGGCCGAAGACCGCACGGTTGGCGCAACGCGCCGCCCGACGTCTCCCGGCCCACCCGGCACGCTTCCACCCGGTCGGCATCACTCAGCCCACCCGGCACGCCTCCACGCCGGTCGGCATCACTCGGCCCATCCGGCACGCCTCCACGCCGGTCGGCATCACTCAGCCCATCCGGCACGCCTCCACGCCGGTCGGCATCACTCAGCCCACCCGGCGCTTGAGGACGAGGCCGTTCAGGCCGAAGCGGGGTCTGGGGCGCAGCCCCAGCGGGGTGCAGGGGCGGAGCCCCGCGGGGGTCCGGGGCGGCAGCCCCCATCGGGGTCGAAGGGGCGCAGCCCCTGGGGACGGGAAGGGTAGGGGCGGCGGGGGCGAAAAAACCAGGCCCCACCCCGGCAGCGCCCTACGGCAACAGCCCCCGCAAGGGAAACGCGGCCCGCCGGGTCGCCAGTACCGCCTGGTCCAACCGATCCGCCGGGTCGTACCCGTCCTCCCACGAGGCCCACTCCACCGGCCACCGCCCATCAGTCATCCGCGCCGGCGCCAACTGCCGCGTACGCGCGAAGACCTCCTGCCGCCACCCGTCCGGAATCACCGCCTCGGGCGCGACCTCCCGCCCCGCCGCGATCCCCACCAGATGCGTCCACGACCGCGGCACCACCTCCACCACGGCGTACCCTCCCCCACCGAGCGCCACCCACTTCCCCCCGGCGTACTCGTGCGCCAGCGAATGACACGCCACCTGCACCGCCCGCTGCGCGTCCAGCGACACCGCGAGATGCGCGAGCGGATCCTCGAAGTGCGTGTCCGCACCGTGCTGCGTCACCAGCACCTGCGGCCGGAAGTCGGCGATCAGCTCCGGCACCACCGCGTGGAACGCCCGCAGCCACCCCGCGTCCCCGGTCCCCGCCGGCAGTGCGACATTCACCGCCGACCCCTCGGCCGCCCCCGCCGCCCCGGTCTCCTCCGGCCACCCGGTCTGCGGGAACAACGTACGCGGATGTTCGTGCAGCGAGATCGTCAGAACCCGCGGATCCTCCCAGAACGCCGCCTGCACCCCGTCCCCGTGATGCACGTCGACGTCCACGTACGCGACCCGCTCCGCCCCCAGCTCCAGCAGCCGCGCGATCGCCAGCGCCGCGTCGTTGTAGATGCAGAACCCCGAGGCGCCCCCGGGCATCGCGTGGTGCAGCCCGCCCGCGAAGTTCACCGCGTGATCGGCGTCCCCCCGCCACACGGCCTCCGCCGCCCCCACCGACTGCCCGGCGATCAGCGCGGACACCTCGTGCATCCCGGCGAACGCGGGATCGTCCACCGTCCCCAGCCCGTACGCCCCGTCCGCCGCGCGCGGATCCAACGACGCGGCCTTCACCGCCGCGATGTAGTCCTCCCGGTGGACCAGCCGCAGCGTCGACTCCCCGGCGGGTTTCGCCGCGACGACACCCATCTCCCGGTCGAGCCCGAAGGCCCCCACCAGTCGCCGGGTCAGCTCCAGCCGGACCGGGTCCATCGGATGGTCCGGGCCGAAGTCATAGCCCGTTACTGCCTCGTCCCACATCAGCTGTGCGCGGCCGCTCATGCCCGCCACCGTATCGGTCCGGTTGAGCCTCGAACGACCTGGCGTACACCAACGTCACCAGCACCAACACCATCGGTACAAGCATCGCCCCGCGATAGCTCCAGGCGTCCCCCAGCGCCCCCACCAGCGGCGAACCGACGAGAAAACCCACGTAGTTGAAGATGTTCAGCCGCGCGATGGCCGCGTCCGATACCCCCGGGAAGAGCCGCCCCGCGGCCGCGAAGGTCTGCGGCACCAGCACGCACAGTCCCAGCCCCAACAGGGTGAACCCGAGCATCCCCACCCACGCCCCCGGCGCGACGGCGACCACCGCGAACCCCAGCGCGGCCACCAGTGCCCCCAGCCGTACGACGACCACGGCCCCGAACCGCCGCACCCCGAAGTCCCCGATGGTCCGTCCCAGCAGCGTGGTCACCATGTACACGTTGTACGGGACGGTCGCCAGCTGCTCCGAACTCCCCAGCGTGTCCTGCAGGTACTTCGCGCTCCAGTTGGAGACCGTCGAGTCCCCGATGTACGCGAACGACATCACCAGGCACAGCGGCAGCAGCAGCTTGAAGACGACACCCCCGCCGTCCCGCTGCTCCTCCCGGCCGTCCGCCGGCCCCTGGTCCCCGTCGACGTACCACCGGCTGCCGAGCAGGGCCGCCGGCAGCAGCACCGCCACGACCGGCAGGTACGACACCCACAGCGCCAGGTGCCAGTGCGCCCCCACCCAGGCCAGCGAGGCCCCGACGATCCCGCCCAGGCTGTACGCCGCATGGAAGCTGAGCATGATGCTGCGCCCGTACGTCCGCTGCAGGCTCACCCCGAGCATGTTCATCGAGGCGTCCAGCGCACCGACCGCCAGCCCGAAGCACGCGAGGGCCGCCGCCAGTTCGGCCATCTCCCCGCCCGCCCCGACGCCCAGCAGCGCCAGCAGCACCACGGGCTGGGACCACCGCAGCAGCCGGCTGGGGCGGACGCGCCGCACGAGCTGCTCCGTGGTCACGCTGCCGACCCCGGCGAGGATCGGCACGGCGGCCAGGAAGGCGGGCAGCAGTCCGTCGGAGACGCCGTACCGGTCCTGGATCGCCGGGATACGCGTCACCAGCAGCGCGAACGTGGCGCCCTGCGCGAAGAAGCCGAACGCCAGCGAGGCCCTGCCGCGCCGCAGCACATCTGTCATGGCGGCGAGCGTAGGGCCCCGGCGTACCGGTGGGTAGATCAAGACAAAGATGAATTCCACTCAACTCTGCGCCGGAAGCGCTCAGCTGACCAGAGCGACCTCGCGCTTCACCGTCGCGTTCGCCGCCTCGGCCCGCACCATGGCCTCCATCGGCCCGGCGCCGAGCGCACCGCCCACGAGGATGCCTACGAGGACCGCGACGGCCAGGATGACCCCGCCCAGCCACACCATGGTGTCCACAGGGAGCGTGTAGGCGCCGACGATCCGCACGACGCACTCGGCGAACAGCACCACGCCCCAGACGATCGAGAAGGCCCGCTCCCTGCGCAGGAAGACCGCCGAGCCGACCGCGGCGCCCGACGCCAGCCGCTGCCAGGCGGCCTCCTTGGCGGCGTCGCCCTTCACGAGGAACGGCTTCAGGCCCGCGGTCATCATGGGCTTGCCGAGCACCACGGAGACCAGGATCCCGATCGCGACCGTGCTGCTGACCGCGCTGTCCTTGGCGAGCATCAGCCGCGGGTCGCCGGAGACGAAGCTGAGCAGCAGCGAGACGACGTTCACCACCAGCATGAGCCCGGCGAGGCCGTTGGTCTTCCGCTCCTTGAGCGTGCTCCACCCGGTCCGCAGGGCCGGCACCGCGCTGCTCCAGGCGAGCGCCGCGAACGTGCTCGTCCCGAACCCGTCCTTGCAGAGGTAGTACGACCCGAGAGGCACCGCCACGTCCACGACCAGCGGGAGGAACGGGTTCTGCTTGCTCGTATTCGTCGTCATGCCCTCAGCTTCGCCGAGGGGGCCCGTACGGCAGTAGAAACGATCGTCCAGGGCTCGGCATGACATCTGTCAGGCCAGCAGGGAGACCAACTCATCCATGTCGGAGAACAGTTGACCGGCGTCGGCGAGCTTCGCCGCAGGGGTCATCGCGGTGAACCCGTACACCTCCATCCCGGCCGCCCTGGCCGCCTGAACCCCCAGCGGGCTGTCCTCCACGACCGCGCACCGCTCCGGCGCGACCCCCATCCGCTCGGCCGCATAGAGGAACAGGTCCGGTGCCGGCTTGCCCCGTCCCACGTCCTGCGAGCTGAAGATCCGCGACTCGTCGAACCACCGGTCGAGCCCCGTGGTCCGGTGCCCCACCCTGATCCGCTCATGGCTCCCGGAGGACGCCACGCAGTACGGCACACCGTCCGCGGCCAGCTTCTCCAGTACGTCGCTCGCGCCGGCCACCGGCTTCAACTCCCGCTCGAACGCGGCGAACACCCGCCCGTGGAAGACGTCGTCGAAGTCGTCCGGCAGCCGCTGTCCCGTGCGCTCCATGACCAGTTCGTGGATCCGGTGCATCGCCGAACCCATGTAGTCACGGATGGAGTCCTCGTACGTGGTCGGATGCCCGAGCTCGGTGAGGTAGGCGGCCAGGAGCCGGTTGGAGATGGGCTCACTGTCGACGAGGACGCCGTCGTTGTCGAAGATGATCAGGTCATAGCGCATAGCTAGACCCTAAACGCAGAAAACCCCCGCACCGTGTGGTGCGGGGGTTTTCCCAAGAATTGTTCGGCGGTGTCCTACTCTCCCACAGGGTCCCCCCTGCAGTACC